>DATJPV010000034.1:0-46648 GCA_035506195.1 Patescibacteria group bacterium
ATCTGTTGACCGTTGCTATTTTAGAATATAAAATAGCTTGCGTCAATAAAATATATTGCCGAAGTGGTGGAATGGCATACACGTCGGTCTCAAAAACCGATGAGGGTAACCTCGTAAGGGTTCAACTCCCTTCTTCGGCACCAGAATAAAACCCAGACCGTTTCTGGTTTTTAAGGCGTGAAGGCAAAAACCAGAAACGGTCTGGGTTTTTATTTGGCTTTACTTGCCGAAACGGCGGATCATACTGTTCTGGTTAAGGTACGGAGTGATCGCGCGATAGATACGCTGCGCGATGATCTTGTAGCCGATGTCGTTAGGATGAAGCAAGTCACTTTTGAGACGGTTGTTAAGCATAATACCGTTAAAAATATCCGGGATAAATATGACGTTCTTCTCTTGGGCGATGTTATAGAAAGCATTCCGGTACCCCTCAAGCATGGGCCCGACGCTCACATCCACGATCGCTGCCATCGCGCCTTTGGCGTGGATGCGCTCAACTATTTCTTTCATGTTCCTGACGGTAGTTTCCACGTCCACTACCCGCAGCATATCATTGCCGCCGAATTCAATAACCACCAGGAGCGGATCCCTGTCCAGCACGTCCGCCTGGAGCCTCTGCAGGGCCTCGCCGGTAGTCTCGCCGTCAACCCCGGCATTAATGACCGGGGCACTCATCATCCGCGCCAAAACCGCCGGATAACTCCCCCCTGCCTTGGCCCCTACGCCGTAGGTAATGCTATCTCCGAAACAAATGATATTTTTCCCCCGGGAATTGATGTTCTTCGTTTCCTTCTTGGCACACGACACAAGGAGCGTACCGAAGAACCATATCCCCAGCAGCGTAAAAATGACTTTTTTTCTGGCGAAGTTATCGAGCATGCAAGAGCCTCAATTGGCCGCAGGCAGCCTGGATATCCTGCCCGCGCGGTTTCCTTAGTGTAACGTGAATCCCGGCCTTTTGCAAGGCATCTCTGAACAACAAAAACTCGAGCTTATTGGGCGGGACTATCCCTAGCTCTTTAACGGGATTGGCCGGGATAAGATTAATCTTGCTGTTTAAGCCGCGTAGCATGCTGCTCAGTTTTTGCGCGGATTGCACATCCGCGTTAAAACCGGCAATGAGGATATATTCAAACGTTATCTGGCGATTGGTCTTAAGGACATATTCCCGGCAGGCCCGCATCAACTCAGCCAGGGGGTATATCTTGGCGACCGGCATAAGCCGCTGCCTGGTCTTGTCGTCGGCAGCGTGCAGGGACACGGAAAGTTCTATCTGCAAGGCCTCGCGCTCCAGCCGCTTGATCCCCGGAATGATGCCGCAGGTAGAAATCGTGATACGCCGCGCGCCGATATGGAGACCTTCCGGAGAATTGATCAGGCGAATGGCTTTCATGACGTTATCGTAATTATCCAGAGGTTCACCCGTGCCCATAAAGACAAGGTGGGTCAGCCTCTTGGGGCCGGATTCGTTCTTCAGGTACAAGACCTCCTCCATCATCTCCGCGCAAGTGAGGTTGCGTTTAAAACCCAGCAGGCCGCTGGCGCAAAACCGGCAGGCGAAACGGCAGCCGGCCTGGCTCGAAATGCAGCCGGTGACCCTGTCTTCCGCGGGGATCACTACGCCCTCAATGAGATTTTTGTCCGGCAATGCAAAAAGGAATTTTTCCGTGCCGTCTTCAGATACCAGCTTCTTGACGACTCCAAGGTTCCGGATAGAGAACGCTTTTTTAAGCTTTTCTCTTACTTCGGCGGGAAGGTCGCTCATCAGATCAAAATCGCTTACCCCCTTATGGTACAGCCAGGAGAAGACCTGGGTCGCCCGAAACGCAGGCTGGCCCCACTCTTTGAAAATGCCTTTTAATTCCTGAAGGGTAAATTGTTTTATGTCCTGCATCTAGTCTTCTTCCCTTATGCCCTGCCGCGAATCCTGGGTAATCCCGAGGATCGGCCGCATGCCGATGACGCTGTAAAAAAGGTCTTTACTGCTGATGTGGTCTGTGCTCCTGACTTCCTTGATCTTGCCCGAAAGAAAACACACGACGATAAAACGCAAGGTGCTGGAGACCAGGAACAGGCACAGGATCTTGTAGCCGAACAGCGGAGGCAGCCTGCTTACCAGATAACCGCCCGCAAGCGCCCCCAGGCAAAGGGCAAGGCCGGTGAGCACGTTGAAATAGGCGATGCAGCGCAGGCGCTTGCCGGCAGTCACGGCGTCATAGATGAAATTGGTCGCGCACAGATTGAACCCCGCCCAGGCAAACCCCGAGAGCACCTGAAAAAAAACGAGGTATGCCGGATGACGGTTGATGACCCACCACACAGGAAGGCTGGCAATGATCAAGGAGGTCATCTTGATGACTCTGATATTGCCGATCCTGTCTGCAAGCCTGCCCCAGCGGTCAATGGTACAAATAGTGGTGATGCTGACCGTCGCGACCACTGCCGTGTAAGTAAGATAACTGAATTTCAGGTCCCGCAGCATAAAGACCGAAAAGAACGGCGCGGCTAAGTTAACGCAAAAATTCAGGCCCGCCACAAAGACCACAAACCGGGCGAAGTTTGACTCTTTGACCCGGCCGATAAAGTCAAAAAAGCTGAAATAGGTATCCGAGCGGATGCGCAATGGCGGCTCATACATGCGCGTCAAAAAATACCAGGAAACCATCCTGCAGACAAAAGCACTCGTCAGCACGATCAAGAACCCGCGCAGGACATTTTGATGAAAGGCATGGAGGATAAGTCCCGCGATGAAACCCGATACGATGGTAATGGTGCCCAAAACCCTATTACGCCATCCGAAAAATTTTCCCCGCATGCGGTACGGGATGTGGTTTGACATCAGGCTTGACCAGGCGGGCACCGCAAAAGCGTTGAGGCTGGTAAACAGCGTCATGCAGGCAATAAGCACCCATACCGCCTGGGCCTTGAATACATACGGTATCAAGATGATCGGGACAAGCACCAGCGTGTGCAGAAGCACGGAAATATTGATGACCTTCTTTCTGCTCTGCAGGCGTTCGGTCAGGTCGGCGGATTTTAACTGGATGAGGGAAGAAGCCAGATTCGGCGTCGCGCTCAATAGGCCGACCTGCTCAGGGCTGGCCTTTAGAACCAGGGCGTAAGGCGTGATATAGTCTGCGGTCAGGCCGGTCATGGAGGCGGCAAAAATGCCGTCCAGCAGCGAAAATCGCAGGCTCGTCTTGATACGATTCGATTTGGCAGCGCTCATGGGCTTATATTATATCATAAAACCGGAAAGGGGCATTCCTTGCCTGATGCGCAAAGAGCGCCCCTCCTTCCGATCGACGAAGTGCCCTACGATTAAAAGGTAAACTTCAGGTTCATGTAGGCCTGGTCCTGGTCGCGGTATTGTCCGTTAGAATCCAACAGGTGGCCGTAGAAATAGTGTACCCCCACGGTCAACCATATGTTGTCTTTTATCTCATACGTTGCCTTGGGCGAGATCCTGCCCTGGTTGTCGTCGGTAAAGCTCCAAAGCACCTCCGGTCTTAAGCGGTCATTCAAGAAATAGGTGGATATCTTTAGAGAAAAGATATTCTCAACCGGGTCCATTGCGCCGTAGGTATAGGGGTTGAGTATGTAATTGTACTGGGGCCTGGGGTCGTTGGGCTTGGAATGCTGAAGTATGTACTGCCCGTATTGGCCGCTGATCAGCCATTTGGTGAATACATAACGGTCGGCTCCGAGCACCCACATGATATTATTCCAGCGCTTGATGCCCGCAGAAGAAGCGGTTACGGGGTTACCGTAATACATCGGCTCGTCATTGTAGTAGGCGAAATCCCCCCGGAAAGTAAACCCCTGCAGGGGCCCCGGATTGGTAACGCTTTTGTTAAACGAGGCGCCGTACAGGCTATACCGCTTGAAGGAACGGTTCACCTTCCAGTAGCTGAAAGGACCGAAGTAAGGGCCACTGAGGTGAATAGTAGCGTTGCGCGCCGAATAGTAGAACCCGTTCAAATAGTTAAAGGTATAATTCATATCGGCAAACCGGTCAGACCACTGCACGCCAAAGGTGGAATTCTCGAAGTTCTTGCCGGGGAAATACAGGTTCTCATCGACGCCGCCGACGGTCTTTTTCCAGTTGTCATACCGTATATAGGAATAGGTCGTAAACGGAGCGCCGATGGCTGCGGAGGTCGACTGCTCGAAATCCGGAATAATCAGGATTTGCAGGTTCGAATCCAACTTCGGAGAATAATTGATATTCGCCATCCACAGCGGGATGCGTATGTACTCCATATCCGGAAGCCAGTATTCGCTCAAATCAACCGGGTTTACCCTGTCCAGGACGGCGATCCCGTCTGACTGGCCCCAGACCACCTGCTGCTTGCCTAATCTTAAGAACCAGGGATTATTAGTGTAATCAAGGTAGCAGTCCCTGAGCCAATCAGTGCGTTGCACGTGCCCCTGGTAATGCTGGGCGATATCCATTTTGTCTCTGAGGTCATACGCGGCGTCGTACCAATACCGGGCCTTGCTGAAAAATACCAGCTCGTCGCCTATAATCTTATACTGGCCGGCGATTTGAAAGATGTTCTTGAACTTCGTAAGGTCGCCGTTAGCGTGATTGATCCTTAAAGATACCTCGCTCTGCAGGTAGCCGCTATACGAAAATTGGTCGTTGGCGTACGCGCCCCCGGCGCACAATAATAGAAGCAAAATAACCAGACACCTTCTCATCGATCCCTCCTTTGCGCTGACGGAAACACGATTAGTCTTTACCATCTTGATTCCGAGAGGGCGCGTTCCGTGAATGCCGCTTCGGACAACCCCTTGTCAAACGTAATCTTGGTGTTGATAATCACGGTACGATGGCCGGTACGCAGGTCCTTGCCTTCAAGCAGAACTTGCGCAGCGTAATCTTTTCCGTCGACTTTGTATATCTGGTAATCCTTGAAAATCGTTTTGAACATGCGGCCGGTGGGATCGTACATCTCTTCATAAATGCCGCCGCCGGTGTTTTTTTCGACCCAGAGCACCCGCTTTGAATAGTACCACGGCGAGCGTTTCGGCTTTGCCTCGATCACAAAGCAGGGCGCGCCCTGAAAATAGGTTTTCTTATCGAACTCGCATGCATACCCCTTGAAGTTTTCCGAGCCCAGCAACGTGTAGGTCTCATCTTCATACCTGCGGGTCAGGATGTCTTCGACCGTAAAATCAGACCCCATAAACGAATCGTCGCCATTGGCGGCAGAGATCTTCCGGATCTTTCTTAGCGAAGGCACCCACAACCATGAATCTTGCTGGCGTTTCGGGTCCATATAGGTCCACGTCAGGGTTGCCAGGCCCTTTACCTGGGTAGGAGCAGTAAACATAACCAGGTCCTTATACGCGATGTCATCGGATTTCCTTCCCAGGGTGATCCTGACCCTTGTCGTTTCCCGTTCCCGGACAGCACCCGACTTATCGATAAAATATGCCTTACCCTCGAACTGGGCATCGCGGGCGCATTTGGTATATTTGACGAAGTTCTCGATTTGCATGATCTCATCCGCCGACATGCCGTCTGCCGGTTTGTAGACCTTGAAATACTCCAACTCCAAAGCACAGGCAGGCCCCGCAATCAGGAGCATGCCCAACAGCAAAAACAGCGCCTTTTTCATTTTCCTCCTCCTCTCTTACCTTTTTAAGAATTTCGGTTTCACGGTCATGATCATCGAGGGCAAAACCACCAGCGTCCCAATGGCGTTGAAAAATATGAAAAAGGCCAGGAACATCCCCAGCCTGGCCTGCATGAGAATGGGAGAGAATATCCACGTCGCCACGCCGATGGTCAAGGTAAGCCCGGTAAAGAACACGGCCTTACCTGAACTGTGAACTGCCTTCAACAGGCAATCGTCTAAAGAGGCTCTCCTTTCTTTTAGCTCATCGTTGAGACGGGAAACTATATAAAGGCTGAAGTCCACGCCGCAACCGATACCCAGCGCCACCACCGGGATCATCTCCTGGGTGAGGCTTATTTGCAGAAAACCTAATATCCCAAAAAGCACGAACGTCCGGAACGCCAGTGGAATCATCAACAGCCACGCCGATACGAGGGAACCGTACGCAAGGATCAGGCAGACAAATACAAAGAACGAAGTCTGCAAGAAATTAGTCACCAGCATCGGCGTGACGATCTGGTTTACCGCCGCCAGCATCCCGACGCTTCCGCCGGCATAATAAAAATCGATGCCGTCGTCTCTGTGGTGCAGCCTGAGCCATTCGTCGGTCTTGCGTATCGCCGCATTGATAGTCGAGGCCTTATGGTCCTTAAGGTCGACCTTGATGTTGGCGTATTGATAATTTTGGTTCACTACCGGATCAAAGTCTCCCGGGAAGCCGGTCAGGGAGTAGAGGAACAGGTATTCGGCGATGGTCTTATCGTTGTCGGGTATGAGGAATGCCTTGCGGTCGCCGCCGAACATCGTCATATTCATCCCCTTAATATACTCCGCCAGGGACAGGCTCCGGCCGACGCCAGAGACCTCCTGCTCCAGATAGCGCTGAAGACCGTCCATTTCTTTAAGGGCTGCGCTGCTTAAAAAGGCGTCCTGTTGTTTGCCTGCGACAAATATATAGTAGGGATCGGCGGTAGAAAATTTCTCGCTGATGAACTTTTCCGACCGGTTGTATTCGCTGGAACGGTACAACAGAGACGTGCCGGGCTGTTTATCCCCTACCTCCAATTTTGTCATGCCGAATATGGAAACAGCGGTGACCGCAAAAAACACGGCAATAACCGCCCGCCGCGAGCCTTTCTTGACCGCAAGCCTGGCGAAGTGCTGTAGGATCTTACTGGTCAAAGTAATCCTCTCTTCCCGGATGACCTCCAGGCGCTTAGGCGGCTTCATAAAAGAAAGCAGGTTGGGAATCAGTACGACGGTGCTGAAAA
The DNA here is from genome assembly GCA_035506195.1 of Patescibacteria group bacterium. GTDB lineage: Bacteria > Omnitrophota > Gorgyraeia > Gygaellales > Profunditerraquicolaceae > DATJPV01. The sequence goes on from DATJPV010000034.1 coordinate 6,899, forward strand.
ATATGCTCAATATGCCGAAGCCTATCGCAACCGCAAGGCTGCGCACCATGCCTAAGGGGACAGCCAGCAGCGTGAACGGCGCCACCCCGTCGGTCAAGAGGCCCAAAAATGCCGGGACAAATAAGGCCCTGGTAATCTTGATCGCCGCGGCCTTGGAATCGCGCTTACGCTTAGTCATCTGCTCGTAGTAGCGCTTGACGAATTGGACGCTGTGGCTGACACCCAAGGCAAAAACCAAAAACGGCGCCAGTACCGTCGCCGGAGTAAACTTGAAACCCACCAGCGCCGTAAAACCCAGGCCCCAGAGCGTAGCCATCCCCGCGGATAAGACCGGCAGGAATACCCCCCGTTTGGACCTGAAACCGATATATAAGATTACCGAAATAACTGCCAGGGCTGCCACGAAGAGCCAGGCCATCCGCGGCAGATAGAAATCCAACCATCCTTCCAACACCGGTTGGCCCGATATATGGATCGTATGGCGGCTGTCCTGGAATTTCTTCTCTATTGTTTTCAACATGCCGAATATCCGGCGGGCGGAAACGCCGGATTCAAAATCCGCCTGGATCAGCGTGGCCTTGAAATCTTTCGAAACTATCGCCCCGTATACCAGAGGATTCCTGACGATGCGGCTCTTTAGCGCATCCAGGCCCTCTTGCGTCTTGGGTGGGTCGTGCATAAGCCAATCGGTGACGAATCCTTGCGCATCGGCTTCGATGTGTTTGACCTTTCTGGCCGATAAGGAAACTACGCGGCCGGGATTGATGCCGTCGGTCAGGTATAACTGATTGGTAATTTGCCAGACTCGATCGAGCGTATCCGGATTAAGAATGGTCCCGTCTTTGACCTCAATGGCGATGGAAACCTGGTTCAGGCCACCAAAAATCTCGTTGAGCCGGTTTTGGATCTTAAGGTAGGGGTGCTTGAGGGGATAGAAATCTCCGAGATTGGTTTTTACGCTGAGGTATTGGAGCTGGTAGGCAAAGAATACGCTTGCCACCAGACAAATCCCCAGGAAGCCGTATCGGTACTTGATAAGACCGTGGCTGAACCATTGGACGAACCTGTTCATCTGGCGGCTTCTGCTCTTAGGGTTTCCTTGTCGACCTTGCCTGTCCGGTTTTTCAACAGTTCTGACCGGAATGCAAAGCGGTGGGGGATCTTAAAATGAGCGAGGTGCTGACGGCAAAAATAACGCAAATCCTCCTCGCTGAGGGTCTTGTCTGCTTTGAGAACGACGAACGCTTGGGGTATTTCTCCCCTGAGCTTATCCGGCACGCCGATGACCGCGGCTTCCGCGACATCGGGATGTTTAAGGAGTGCGGCCTCTACTTCGGGTTCAAAGACTATCTCGCCGGAAACCTTGATCATTTCTTTCTTCCTGCCGACGATGTAGAGAAGCCCCTCCGGATCAAGCCTGCCCAGGTCTCCGGTATGGAACCAGCCGTTACGCATGGAAGCGGCGGTGGCCTCGGGATCATTGTAATAACCGTCGGTAACCACCCAGCTGCGCACCACCACTTCGCCTACCTGACCGCAGGCCACTTCCTGGTCCTGTTCATCGAATATTTTGATCTCTACCCAGGGCGCAGGCCGGCCGACACTTTCGATCTTCTGGGAGCCTACGGGAAGCACGACGGTAGGGGCGTTGGTTTCGGTCATGCCCCAGCCGTTAAGCAGGTGCGCCTGAGGGCAATAGCGGTGAAAGCGCCTGAGGGCATCGGGTGAATTAGAGGCCCCGAACGTCACCAGCCAGCGCAGGGTCGAAAGATCGAAGTTCTCGAACTCCTTTAACTGCAGAAGCGCATAATACATCGACGGAACCAGCCAGAACCAGTTTGCCTTGTAGTGCTGGATATTTTTCAGGAATTCAAGCGGGATAAAGCGCTCCATAAGCACAAAAGTGAAACCAAAGGTAATGCCCACCTCCAGATAAATAAGCCCTCCCAGATGGGAGAGGGGAAGGGCGCACAACGTCATATCGTTGGCGTCGAAATCCACAAAATGAGCCATGCCCTGAGGCGGGGCGGCCAGCTGCGCATAATTGACCAATACGCCCTTGGGTTTGCCGGTGGTGCCTGAAGTATAAAAAATGATCGCGGGGTCTTTGCCGTCGACGTGTACCGCGGGGGGCCGGGCATGAGCTTGCGCCAGAAGCGTCTCCCAGGAAAGCGCCCCTTCGGCGGGCCCATGGCAGGTAATGATATGCCGCAGGTCGGCACAAGAGGCGGTAAGTGAGGCGGCAGGGACCGTGGCTTTCAGCTTGGCGATCAACAACGTGGCCCGGCAATGCGCTACGCAGGAAACCACTTCCTCTGCGGTAAGCATAAAGTCAAGGGGGACGGCGCAGGCGCCGAGGATCCAGACCGCTACATAACTGTACAGGTACTCCGGCCAGTTAGGCAGATAAATGGCAACCCGGTCTCCTTTCTTGACTCCCAGATCAGACATAGCCGCAGCCAGGCGCAAGGAAGTTTCGGATAACTGGCGGAAGGTAACGGCGGTGTCCTTAAAAATGAAGGCGGGTTTTTCGGGGTGGTCTTGAGCCTGTTTTTCTAAAAGCTCTAAGGGCGTCATGCGGATAGAAACAGGGGAAGAATAGTATAATTGATATATTTAAATTTTAATAAGATTTGCGGAGGGTGTCAAGCATTTTAATCAGGGCAGCGCCCCTTATGCCAAGCCAAGCTGGCTATAGTAGGCCTGGATAACGTCTCTCCTGCCGACTATGCCGACAATGATATCCTTTTCTACGACCGGAAGGGTATGGATGTTCTTCGTGAGCATCAGGGTGATGATGTCCAGCAGCGATGTCTCTTTTTCGATGCTATACACATCCCTGGTCATTACCTCCCTGATCTTGCTGGCAGGGCCTAAAGGGCTCTGGGCTCCGGGCCCTTGAGGCGTAATCGCGTCCATCAATTTGAACAAATCGGTAACGGTGATGATACCGACGATCTTGCCCATGGAGGATACTACGGGTAATCCGCTTATGCGGAAGCGCATCATACGGTTGGCGACGTCAATAAGCGACTCTTCCTCATTGACGGTAACGGTAAACGACGTCATCAGGTCTTTCGCTTTTATTTCTCTGAGCTTATCAAGAACTGCGGTTATAATTGCTGTCTGCATATGATCCTCCTGCCTTTCTTATCTGTCGCATTGCTCGTGCGTACCTATCTATTATGTCTTAAACCGCAAGGTTGTGCAATATATTTTTCAAAAACCATACCAGTAGTTCACCAGCGGCCGGCCGTCCTTGCTGCGGTCAAAAACTACATTCTTAAGGCGGGCATACTCCCGCAGGCCTTCCCTGCCCAGCTCTTTGCCGAAACCGCTCTGCTTGAAACCGCCGTAAGGAAGCTGGTTATAAAACATCCCGTAGGTATTGACCCAGACGGTGCCTGCGTCTGTCTGGGCAGCTATCTCTTGCGCAAGTTTGGCGTTTTTGGTCCAGACGCAGCCGGCAAGGCCAAAGACGGTATTATTGGCCAGCGCGATTGCCTCCGGGATATCAGAAAACGCGCTCACGCACACTACCGGTCCAAAGACCTCTTGCTGAAAGATGCTCATGCCCGGCAGCACGTCAACCAATACCGTAGGCTCAAAAAAGAACCCCTCCCGCAAAGAAGGGTCATCGGGTATTTTTCCGCCGCAGGCAAGCCGTGCGCCTTCCTTAACGGCTCGCTCGACAGAAACAGCCACTTTTGTGCGTTGTTGCTCAGAAATCAAAGGCCCCATCTGCGTTTGATAATCCGTGCCATGCCCAAGTTTGATCTGTTTCGCCTTTTTGACAAAATCGCCGATAAACCTTTCGTAGATGTCGTCCTCGACCAGTATCCGGGACATCGCCGTACACATCTGCCCCTGGTTCAAGAAAATCGAGCAGAGAGAGCCGTTCACCGCCGTCCCCAGGTCCGCATCTTTAAGCACGAGGCTTGCGGATTTGCCTCCCAGCTCCATGATCAGTTTCTTAACGTGGCTGGCAGTATAACCGAGGATCTGGCGGCCCACTTCGTTGCTGCCGGTGAAGGAAACCATATCCACGCGGCTGTCCGCGCAAAGAAGCTTGCCTAACGTTTCGCCGCTTCCGTTGATCACATTGACCACGCCTTTCGGCAGGCCCGACTCGTCGATGATACGGGCCAAGGCCAGTGCCGTCAACGGCGTAAGGCTCGAAGGTTTTACTACCACGGTATTGCCGGCGCTCAAGGCGCAGGCCAGTTTCCAGGAAGCAATCAATAAAGGATAATTCCACGGCACGATCAATACCACTACGCCCCGCGGCTCAAAAGCAAGCATAGCCGCAGCCTCTTCGGATACGTCAATGCGTTCGCCTCCCAGATATTCCTGGAGGTGTTCGGCAAAATATTCAAAAGCCCCTGCCGCAGAGGGTATATCCATAAAGGTGGACTCTTTGATCGGCTTACCGGTATTGAGCGTCTCCAGTCTTGCCAGCTCTCCTGCCTGCGCGCGTATGCCCTGGGATATCTTCAGGAGGACCTCTTTGCGCTCCTGCAGGGAAGATTTCGCCCAGGGGCCGGAATCAAAAGCGGCCCGTGCCGCGGCGATTGCCGCTGCAGCCGCCTCGGGATCCGCAACCGCAACTTCGGCAAAAGCCTTGCCGTCTGAAGGGTTGATAACGGCCTGCCGGCCGGCCAGGTGAACGGATTCTCCGTTGATATATAAAGGGTAGTAGGTCATGCGCGTAGTATGCCGGTTATGCGTGGTGCGGCTGAATGATGACTTTAATACAATCCTTGGCCTGGGCAACCAGCTGAAAACCCAAAGCCGCCTCTTCTAAGGGGAGCCTGTGGGTGATCATCTTGGCCACCGGCACCGTCTTGGCACGGATCAATTCAATTGCGGCCAGGATATCCGCGGGACTGCCGCCGTAAGAATGCAGGATCTTGATGCTCTGCCGCCAGAAATCATTTACCGGCACAGGCAGGGTAACGCCGGGTTCCGTAGCCGCAAAACAGAGTATCGAGCCTGCGCGGTCAACCCCCTGCATTGCTTGCATGAATGCGGAAAGCGCTGAGGTGCATACCACCACCAGATCCGCCAGCCGGTTATCATTGGCCTTGCGCAGGCTTTCTACGATATCTTGCCTGGCATCGACTGCCGCATCGGCGCCCAGACTGCGCGCGGCTTTCAGGCGGTACTCGTTTATGTCGGTGACGATGATGCGCCCTGCGCCCAGAGCGCGGCCCACTAAAAGATGCAGGAGCCCGGAGATGCCGGCGCCCATAATGAGCATGCTCTGTCCGGCCGCAAGCCGAGCCATCTGCTGGCCGCGGATAACACATGCCACCGGTTCGATAAAAGTCCCTTCGTCAAAAGACATCTGGTCCGGCAGGACAAATACCCCCCTGTCTACGTTAAGGCCGGGAACGCGCAGGTATTCCGCAAAGCCTCCGGGATAGTAATTAGTAGTGTGCAATGTCTGGCATACCGTATGGTTGCCGGCAAGGCAGTACCGGCAGGTATTGCAGGGGACATGATGCGAGACAAAAACCCTGTCTCCGGTCTTGTAACCCGATACGCCCTTGCCGACTTCGGCGATCTGGCCGGCGATCTCGTGCCCCAGTACCAGGGGGGCTTTTTTGATGCGGTACCACTCCATCACATCGCTGCCGCAGATACCCGAGGCCATGACCTTCACGAGCAATTCATCTTGACCGATCTGCGGCCGGGGCATCTGTTCTGTCCTGACGTCCCGGTTGTTATAATACATTGCCACGCGCATGGGGTCTTATCCTTTATGTACCGGATTCCTTATTCGCGGTGTCCTTGTATACCTGATGCGCTTTTTTGACGTTGGCGCCCTCGTGGATGACCGCCCGCAGCGCTGCGGCCATGGCCACCGGATGCTGGTTCTGCCAGACGTTCCTGCCTAAGTTGACGCCGATAGCGCCTTTCTGTATCCCGTCGTAGACAAACTCAAATACCTGGACTTCGGATTCGCATTTGGGCCCGCCGGCAATTACCACCGGCACCGGACAAGACCTGACCACCTTTTCAAAGCCGTCTTCGCACCAGTAGGTCTTGACTATCCGCGCGCCAAGCTCCGCGGCGATGCGGCAGCTCAAGGCCAGGTACCGCGCATCCCGTTTTTCGAGTTCCTTACCGACGGCGGTAACCGCCATGACCGGGATCCCGTAATCTTCGCATTCATCCACCAGCTTACCCAGGTTCAACAGGGTCTGGTGTTCGTATTCGCTGCCGACAAATACCGACATGCCCACGGCCGAGGCATTCAGGCGGATGACCTCCTGCACGCAGGTAATCAGGCCTTCGTTGGCCAGGTCTTTACCGACCATACTGGTGCCGCCGGATACTCTCAGGATAATCGGTTTGGTATGCAGCGGGTCTACTGCCGCGCGCAATACCCCGCGCGTCACGAAAAGGCCGTCGCAATACTCCAGAAGCGGTTTAATGGTCTCCCCCGGCTTTTCCAAGCCCGTGGTCGGCCCCTGGAAATATCCGTGGTCTATCGGAAGGAAGAAACACCTGCCATCCGGTTTGATAAGCTGGTTTAAGCGATTCCGCATCCCCCACTCCATCTAGCACCTCCTTGAGCACCTACAGCTTTTATCTAGCGAAACCCTGCCGAGCGCTGCAAAATTTTCAGGCGTGAAGTGTCAGAAAATTTTGCGCGTTTTGCGAGGCAGGATGAATATCTTCTCTTGCACCTATTCTACCGCATCAGCCCGTATCAAGCAAATCACTTTATCGGGACCTGCTTAAACAGCTCGAACAGCCGGCTGAAAGGCACATACCAACGAGAAAGCTTCCCCAGGTCCCCTTTAAGCTTCATCTTCCCCTGCGTGGTAAGCACAAAGGGATCAGCCTTGCCCAAGAAGACCGCTTCCCATACTTCAGCCGGAGCAGAAATGACAAACGGCGCATTCTCGTCCTGCTCGACATGCGCGATCCTGCCCTTTTCAAAATTAAATCGATATACCTGGCCAAGCCCGTCTAATGCAATGGCGAGCTGAAGCGTCAAATCCAGCTCCTGCCCTTTTTTAAGGATGAATTCGTCACGGTTAACCAGGTCCACGATTGCCTGGATATGTTCCGCCGAGAACATAAGGCAGGCGCTGTCTTCCTTGAGACTCTCCTTGAGCTCTTTATCCAGCCCGTCCAGGATGTCTTTCTTAAATAACCGGGCCACTGCGGCTACCTTCACCGCCTCTTCCAGCGCTTCGATCAAATACAGGGCATCGCGGAAGGTGTCTGCGATGGCGACTACGCCGTGGTTCTTGATCACCACGAGGTTGTTGTTCTTGAGCGCCTGCACGACCAACTCCGGCCTGGTAATGCTGGGGGTTTCCTGTTCGACTATGGGTATAGTGCCTACATACATTTTAGTTTCAAACGTCAGGGCTTTTAGTTCTGCGCAGACCGCAAAATAAGCGTTGATCAAGGAGGGGTGGCAGTGGATGATAACCTTGCCGGGGAACTGCGTGTGCACCAGGCTGTGCAGGGGGAATTCCGAGGTAAGCGCTTTATCTTTGGTCTGGCCGCTTCCCTCCAGGCTTACCTTGAGGATATCGTCATTGGCCAGATCGCCGAGGCTGGTTCCGCTGGCAGTAACCAGCATAAGGTCGTTGTCGAGCCTGGCGCTCAAATTCCCGGAACGGGCAACCACCAGCCGCAGGGCGTATAATTTTTTGCCGATGGCAATGATCTGGTTCCTGAGCTCCTTCTCTTTCCCAAGAAACATCACAGCTCCATATGGATATGTTTGGTAATCAATTCGGCAGGGGTAATATCAAAGCCCGGATAAAGCCCCTTGACGCCGGTGGGCGCAATGCGTTTTCCCTGAAATTCCAAAAGCTCTTTTTCCGGCCTGATCTCGATCTTGATATCTTTTCCGGTTGCTGCCTGCGAAGCAGGCGGACAGAGCACGTAAAAGGGGATATTAAAATGCCTGGCCAGGACCGCCAGGCTAAGCGTACCGATCTTGTTGGCGACGTCTCCGTTCTGCGCCAGCTGGTCGGCGCCTACGATGACCTTATCGACCAGGCCGCCGGCCATCAGGTGCCCGGCGGCGCCGTCGCAAACCACAGTCACCTCGAATCCGGCGCCTTGCAATTCCCAGGCGGTCAGGCGCATACCCTGCAGATAAGGCCTGGTCTCGGTGACAAAAAAGCTTACCCGATGGCCGTCCTGCTGGCAGAACTGGCCGATCAGGGGCATAAGGCCGCTGACATTGCAATGGGTGAGGATCGTCTCCTCATCCTTGATGAAATCCGCCACCTGCCTTGCCTGTTGGATGCGGCTGCTTTGCAGCACTTCAAGAAAACCCAGGATCATCGTTTCAAGTAACAGGTCCTGCGCAGCCCAGCCGAGGATCATATCCGTAAGGAATTTGAAAGGCAGGGTGGGGCGCGTGGCGTTAAAGGCCTGGGCGACTTTTTTCAGGACGGTAACCTGGCTGTGCCGTCCTTTGTTCTGCCGGATCACCAGCAGGAACGCATAAAACAGCAGCAGCACCTGGCCGAAAGCCCTGGTCTTCATCTGCCGGATCACCGTACAGGCCTGTTCGTAATTCTTGACCCTGATATACGCCAGCCTCTCGGGAAGCAGGCTCTCGTCCAGAACGTAGATAGTGTTCCTATTGAGGCTGACCGGCCAAAAGAGAGGGGAAAAGGTTGTCTTTTTCAAGTTATCCCCCCCTCCAGCTTCATAACTACAGCTAATGCGATCTCGATGAGCCTGGTTTCGGCCATATAATACAAGGGGTTCATAAAGCCCATTTCTCCGGTAATGACATTATCGCTGACCGCCAGGATTGCCGCGGCTTTTTTCTGGTGTAGCTGGGCGATGGTCAAAAGCGCCGAAGAGACCATATCGACGGCAACGGCCCCTTCCTTGCGTTTTGCCTCTACGATCTGCCTGGTCTCGCGTAGAAGCGCATCCGTCGTCCAGACACAGCCGCGATGGACGGCGGCACCCATTTCTTGGGCAACCGTATAGAGCGTATCGGCTATGCCCTTATCCGCTGCGGTCTTAAAGTCGTGGCCGACATAGTAGGGCGTAACCCCGTCCCCGCGGATGGAGCGGTCGACTACAACGAGGTCTCCGACCTTCATGTGTTCGTCAAGCGCACCACAAGTACCGATGCGGATGATGTGCTCGATGCCGGCATTGCACATAACTTCCGCGGTAATCGAGGTGTCCGTAGAGAACCTTCCCCCGTTCATCGCGGTCACCTTGACGCCCTGATACGAACCGGTGTACATAGTGTACTCCATAAAAGAAAAATTGCGCACCGGGTTTTCCAATTTTTTCATCAGCACCTCTAACCGGTCGCGCGGGCCGGGGACAATAGCGTAGCGGGCCACGTCCTGAGGCCGCAACTGCACCATCGCAGTTAAGTCTTTTCCGGTCAAATGAACCTCTTTTTGCATCTGCATGGATTGGTCTCCTTAGTGTAAGTGCAATATAGCGGCCAGGTTGTTACCCAGAATGCCTTCCTTATCCGCCTGGCTTATCTTTAGATTGTTGACGGCAGCCATGGCCGGGCGCGGGTCTTTCTTTGCCGGCCAATCGCTCCCCCAGAGGATGTGCCCGGGCCCCAGAAGTTTCAAGGCAGCCGACAGATTTGTTTCTTGCGTATCTCCGCTGGTATCTACATATATGCGCTTGAGGTATTCCGTAGGATCGGCCTTCAGGTCTTTGACGAAGTTGATCCCCCGCAGCATCCGGTATGTCGTATCAAAACGGCTGGCCAGAAACGGGGTTACCCCGCCATAGTAGGCAAACACGAATTTCAGCTGGCCGTATTCCTCCAGGATCCCCGACATCAAGAGCTTTCCGATACAGATCGTCGTATCAAAGACATACTCGATCACCGGGGTCAACAGGGGGTCCTGTACCCGTTCGAAACCGATGGGATTGGTGATCTGGGAATGCACGAATATCGCCAGATTCCGCCTTGCCGCTTCTTTGTATACCGGCAGGAATACCTCATGATCCAGGTACATCCCGTCATAGCTGGTAGCCAGCGACAGGGCCTGAAAACCCAGCTCTTCCACGGCACGCTTCAATTCGTCGAGCATCATCGAGCCGTTTGTGACCGGCAGGATAGCCGCGCCGATAAATCTATCCGGGAACTCCTTGAGGATTTTGCCGACCGCATCGTTATAAAGGCCGGCCACCTGCTGGTGCCCGCCTAGTTTCAGGTGGGCATCCGAAGTAGGATAGCTAAGCACTGCCTTGCCGATACCCGTCTCATCCATGCCCCTGACCTGCGTTTCGATATCACCCCAGGCAGGCGAGAAAAAATGCGCCTTCTGAATAATCGCTTCGGGCAGCCAGTGGCTATGACCGTCGATGATCATCGCTTAGGGGATTCCCTTTCCTGCATGATCCGCTTAAGCATTTCTTCCTGATAGGCCTTGCGAATGGCATCGAGGGCGTCGCTACCCAATACCTTGTTGATAACCTTCTCTACTGCGGCTAGTTTGATATCTAAAAAGAGAAATGCGGGATTGATCTTTTTACCCCGGTACTTAAGCTTCAGGCAGGCGTTTTCTTTCTGGCTGATATATTCCTTGAACTCATCGACGTATTTCTCTAGGGCCTTTTTTTCGTTCGGCAGATATGCGTCCTTAAGCTCTGTCTCGATATCCCGGAGGATCAGCCTGTCGATCTCGCACTGGGTAAATTTACGCTCATAGGCATCGAAGCTCTCTTTGGTAGTCTTGTACAGCCAGCACAGATACCGCGTCTTTAAATTTACCTCATCCCACTTGTCCATGAGCGCTCCTTTTTTATTTATCCGGGTGCGCCTGCGTAAAGGGTATCACGGGCTTCGTCCAGGGGGTCTGCTGGTTGATCACCGCGATCTCCAGAGGACAGACGTTCGCAGGAACGGTGAGAGCGAACTTCACCGCATTTTCAATGGCCTCGGTGGTCATCAGGCGTGCGGCATCCTGGGTCACTTCCTGCAATTTCCCGGTCAAATCCGTATCGGTAACGCCGGGGAGTATGGAGGTTACCTTGATGCCGTGGTCGCGCAGTTCCCAGAACAGCCCCTTCGAAAAGGCGCGCAGGCCGACCTTTAGAGAACTGTACACGATGAAATTCCGCGGCACCGGGTCCACCAGGGTCGAGCCGGAAACCAGGTTGATAATCGCCCCAGATTTTGCCTCTATCATATCATTGATGACCAGGCGAATCAAGCGCACATAACCCAGGTAATTCGTATGGGCCAGCTTCTCAAAGTCCTCGATCGGCTGCTGTTGAAAGGGGTACTGGCTGGAAACCCCGGCGTTATTGATGAGTATATCGATACGGCCGAATTTCTTTTTGGCGCTTTCTACGAGGTTTACCAGATCCTCCAGTTTCATAACGTCGCAGGCAACCGGCAGGACCTCCGCCCCGTATCTGTCTTTAAGTTCCTTTGCCGTTTCCCGCAAGGGGCCTTCCTGGCGGGCAGCGATGACAATATTAATGCCCAGGGAGGCTGCGCAACCGGCGATGGCCTTACCGATGCCGCGGCTTGCGCCGGTAATAATGGCGGTCTTTCCTTTGAGTATCGTATTCATGTCAGCTCACTTTCTTGAGAAGGAGAGCCGGGGGTTTTCTTTACGAACCGGCTTCCTTTTCAATGATCCTTTTGAATATCTCAAGGTTCTCTTTGGAGTGGGTATTAATGAAACCTTCGACCTGTTGGTCATTGAACGCAGCCTTCTGGTCCATCTCGAAATGCTGAATCCAGCTCAGTTTGATGCCGGCCGGTTCCGGAGTATAGAGCCAGACGATCTTCATATATTTAAAAGGGAATTTCGGGTCTTGCCTCTCGGCGTAAGTAAAATAGTTGTCTTTGAAAAGCAGGCGCCATGACTGCCAAGACCTGCCTTCGTCGTCGGTAAGGCGGAAAACTATCCTGTTGCCTTCCTGCGCAATGACCTCGGCCTTTTGATATTCGGTGCCGAACAACTCCGTCCAGCGCGGGATATCGTTAGAGATCGCAAAGACCTTTTCATAAGGCGCGTTGATCACGATCGAATTGCACGTATGCCCCATCTGCCCCTCCTTGAACACCTAAAGCTTTTGTCTAGTGAAATCCTGACGAGCGTCTTGAAATTTCTAGGCGCCCCGCACCTAGAAATTTCAAGACATGGTGCGAGTCAGGAGTATATACGCCCTACTTCCCGAAAATACTCAACAAAATAGCCAAATCCTGGTGCGCGCTCAAGGCATGCGGGGCGTTGGCGGGCATAAAAATAAACACGCCCGGTTTCATCTTGATCCTTTTTGCGCCCAGCATAAAGACGCCCGTGCCCTTAAGCACCGTCACGGCCGCCTCGCGGGTCGAGGTATGTTCGGAAATATCGCTGCCGGAGGCCAGGCACATCAGGGTATGATGGGAAACGGAGGTTTTTGCCAAGACCTTGCTAAAGACACCCTCCCTGGGGAACTCCATCATTTTTTCTAGATCCGCAATAACCGATTTTACCATAATATCACCCCACTATCGCTACGACGCGGGCCCACGCAGCCCCGGCATCCTTTATCTTGACCGGGAAACAGGCGATCTTAAAACCGAATGGCGGCAGTTTATCCAGATTGGCCAGCCGCTCGATATGCGCGTACTCGCGCCTGCGGCCCAGAAAATGCGCGGGCCAGAGGTACTGCGCATCGCGGGTGCGCATGAAATCAGCCATCATAAATTTATAGGGCCGGTCGAACCCCAGGGTATCGATGCCGATGATCCTGACCCCCTGGTCAAGGAGCCAGTCGATCGCCTCGGGTGCGACCCCGGGATATTCCGTCAAATACTGCCGGCTCCCGAAAAACCTGTCTGAGCCGGTGCGCAGCAGGACGATATCGTCTTCCTTTGCAGTATATTGTATCTTTTTAAAGGCCTGCCGTACATCTTCTTTTGATATCGCCTCCCCGGGCTTGCGGTAGCTGACGTCAAGGACCACCCCGTCAGCAAAACACCACTCTAAAGGGAGCTCGTTTATGGTTTTCGCAGGCCGGCCCTGCGACTGCGAGCCGTAGTGAAAAGAATAGTCGATGTGCGTGCCGATGTGCACCGGCGCATGCACCACCTCTAGCGACAAAAATTCCCCATCGGGCAGGTCCTGGGGCTTGATAATCCTGCTGCCGCAGAAAAAGGCGATCCTGCCAAGGAAGGTCTTTTTCATCATCACCCAATTCAGGTGGCGCACCCCCTCCTTGTGCCCCAGGCGCTCGATGCCGAAGGGATGGACTTCGGGCGCACGCTCATCGATAGACAGGCTCAGGTCGATTATCTTCATCGGGCGCTCAACCTTGCCTGGATGACCTTTTCAATATCGTTGAGGGTAGAGAATTTGGTGATCTCTTTAGGGCTGAGCTTTGCCGTAAAGGCCTTCTCAAGCGCAATGACCAGTTCGACCATTTCCGTAGAGTCGACCCCGATGCCCTCGTTGAGCTTGACGTCGTCCTTTAACTCTTCGGGCCTGACCTTCAAGAGTTTTACCAGGACATCTTTTACTCTTTCTTTTATCTCCATCTTGCTCCTCCTTAAATCAGCACCTCGCCTTTAGTAGCTGCCGCCTCCCATTTGCCTACTCCGGCCATAACATCCTGGAAGCACAGCTTGGCTAATATATCGAAGTTGCTTTCCATAATCCGGTTGATCCTGCCGGGCTTGGAGAAAAATTCGCGCATACACCAGGAACCCAGGCGCCCCAGGTCTTCGATAGACAAATGGTCCGTGGGGATAACCGGATGCAGGAAGTCCCACTGGCTGAAATCGATGTTCTTGGGATCGATCCAATTCTTCTTCAGGGATATCTTCCACATCGGAGAATTCGGCGCAGGGGTGACATAGCCGATCCAGAGGATATCCGGGTCGACCACGTCAGTGAACTCGTAACGCTGCTTGATGATCGCCTCGTTGTCGTAGTCAAACCCCATCATGATATCTGCTACCACGGCGATATCATTCTTGCGCAGGATCTCCACCGTCTTTTTGATCTGGTCGATGGTAATGCCCTTAGCGATCCTCTTGAGCTCCTCGGGCGTGGTGACCTCGATACCGAAGACGCCGGTAAAAAGCCCCGTCTCCTTCATCAGGGGCAGTATCTCTTCGCAATTGACCCAATCCACCGCCCGGCCCAGGGACACCCATTTGATCGGGATGTCTTTGGCCTTTTTAAGCTCGCAGAATTTTTTGACTCTTTGCGCATCCACGTTGAAGTTATCGTCCTGGATAACGACAACCTTAACTCCGTACTTCTTATGCAGAAGTTCCAGCTCTTCGATGACGCGCTCGGGTGACTTGGCCCGCCACTTCAGGAAGTCGGACGGGGAACGCGGGTCGTATTGGTCCCATTCGTAGCAAAATGTGCATGCGGAGGGGCAGCCGCGGGAAGTGACCATGTCGACGAAAGGCTTCCAGTGGGTATGCCCGACGTACTTGTCCATGGGGAACAGGTCATACGCCGGAAGCGGCAAGAGGTCCAGGTTCTCCAAAAGCGCCTTATGCGGGCCCATCACGATCCTGCCGTTTACGCGCGAGGTTACGCCCGGCACATCCTTGAGATCCTTTCCTTTATCGATAGCGTTGATCAGATCATAAAAGGACTCCTCCTCCCCCATCACGACAAAATCCACCGCAGGATTATCCTCAAGGGTCTGCACGGGCAGCGCCGAATACCACAGGCCTCCGAAAACGATGCGGGTGGCGCTCAGTGCCTGCTTTATCCTCCTGGCAGCTTCGTTAAAGTGCCGGATGACGCCATAGCCGCCGTAAGAATGCAGCTGTTCCCCCAGCACGACAACGTCTGGATTCTTATCCTTGACCATGGCTACGAGCTTCTCCATGGGGATCTCCAGGGCCTTGCCGTCTATGACCTCGACGTTCTCAAAGCCCTTTTCCCGTACATAGGCTGCCCAATGGGCATAGAGCTGGTTCGGTGCTACGTGTTTACCGTGCGTCGCCCACGAACCGACATATGGCATGACAAATAGGATCTTCATTCTTCCTCCGTGTGTTATGTTTTCTCAACGACTAATGCCGAATTAATGCCGCCCCTGCCCCGGGAAATAACCAGGGCCTTGTTGATGAGGTGCTCTTTGGGCTGTCCGCACACATAGTTAAGGCCTTGCGGGTCGGGATCCGTAAGGTTGATCGTCGGCGGCAGAAGCCCATGCTCCATGGCCAGGACCGTGATGACCAGGTCAAGGGCGCCGGATGCCCCCAATAAATTGCCGAACATGGACTTAGGGCAGCTGGCCGGGATCTGGCTGGCCCGGCTGCCGAATACCTTTTTGATGGCTGCGGCCTCGCTTTCATCCCAGGAAGAAACCGCCAGGCCGTCTAAGCTGATGAAATCGATGTCGGCCGGAGCAACCCGGGCATCATCCAGCGCCACCTGAATCGCGCGCGTCAATTGCCGGCCGGAAACATCTGGCCGGATGCGGTCAGAGGCATCGCAGCTGGTCCCGTAGCCGGAAACCAGCGCCAGGATGTGCGCCTGCCGGCTGCGGGCACGCTCGCCGTCTTCCATAGTGATGACGGCGGCGCCTTCGCCGATGACAAAACCGTTGCGCCCTTTATCGAAAGGCCGGTACGCCGATTCCGGATGCGCATTATCGCAGGAAAGTCCACCGTAGGTATTACAGCATAACAGCGCGTAGGGGGTCACCGGAGCCTCCATTCCCCCGGCCAAGATCAGATCGAGCTTTTCTTTGCTTAGGGTTTTGCGGGCATAGCCGATAGCCATTAAAGAGCTGGCGCGGTCGGCCACGATGGTCTTGGAAAAGCCCTTGATGCCGTAATAAATCGAGACTTGCCCCTGGGGCGCTGCCGGAAACCATGCCGAGGCCATATAGGGAGATACGCCCTCCCGGCCTTCTATATATAGGTCGCGTAATTCTGTCTCGGCATACAGCCATCCGCCGATAGCGTTGCCTAAAAATATGCCTACCCTATTGGGGTCCTCCTTCTTGATATCGATACCGGCGTCTTGCAGGGCCATTTCCGAGGCAATCAGGGCCATGTGCGAAAAGGCGTCGATCTTTTTCAGGAGCCGCTCGGATACATGGCTGTATTTTTCCAGGTCATCGATCTGGCCGGCAATATGCGAAGGATAACGGCTGGCATCAAAACGGGTGATCGCCTTCACAAAAGACCTGCCGGATTTTATATTGGCCCAGAACTGGCGCTTACCGATGCCGGAAGGCGCAACTACGCCGATACCCGTAATAGCTATTTTTTTGTCCGTCATGCCTCGAACCTCTTGATGATCAAGGCGGAATGTATTCCGGAAAAACCGCTGCTGGTTTTTAATATCGTGCGCACGCGCCCGGCGCGCGCCACGTTAGGGATATAATCCAAGTCGCACAGAGGGTCTTTCTCCTGCTGGTTAATGGTCGGGGGGAGGATATCCTTCTGAAAGATCATCGATGCGACCACCAGTTCTATGGCGTTTGCCGCAGCCAGGGGGTGGCCGATCATGGATTTGAGCGAGCTGATAGGAAGCTTATAGGCATATTCACCGAAGACCATCTTGTAGGCATTGGTCTCAAAGATGTCATTCATCCGGGTGGAAGAGCCATGCGCATTGATGTAATCGATGTCCTGCGGCTTCAGGCCGGCATCCTTTAAGGCCAGGTTGATGCAGTCGGCCATGGCCGTGCCGTCTGCCGGCAGGTCGGTCATATGAAAGGCGTTACAGCTGGTACCGAAGCCGACGACTTCTGCGTATATCCTGGCGCCGCGGCCGCGCGCATGAGCCAGCTCTTCCAGGATCAATATGCCGGCACCCTCGGAAAGGACAAAACCATTGCGCTTTTTTTCAAAAGGGCGGCTCGCCCCTTCGGGGTCGTCGTTGTGTACCGAAAGGACGTTCACCACATCGAAGGCCCCGAAGGTAATCGGCGTGATCGGCGCCTCCGCTGCGCCTGCGACCATCACATCATGTTCGCCGTCCTGGATCGTCTCCAAGGCAAACCCCAGGGAATCGGTGCCGGCGGTACATCCCGTGGAAAGAGTGTTACAAATACCTTTTAAACCGTAGCGCGCCGAAATTTCGATGGAAGGCGTATTGAACATGGCTGCGTCATACAGGTCGGGCCTGACTTTCGCCGGGTCGATCGGGTTCTTACCGTCATCGGTAACCAAGGCGAATTCTTCCTCCATATATTTGGTCCCGCAGATGGCATTCGCAAGGCAGACGCCTATGCGTTCGGGGTCTTCCTTGCTCATATCAAGGCCGCTGTCTTTTATCGCCATATCCGCGCAGACCACGCCGAACTGGACATACCGGTCCATACGCACGGCTTCCTCATGGGTAAGCCCAAGCTTGAAGGGATCGAAATCCCTGACCTCTGCGGCGATGCGGGTATTGAACATGGAAACGTCGAAGCTATCCACCCGCCTGACTGCGGATGTACCGGTGGACATTGCGCGCCAGACACGGTCTTTGCCGATACCGTTAGGCGAGATCACTCCCAAGCCGGTAACTACTACCCTCCTGTGTGCCATAGCGAAATGCTCCTACTCTTTCCTGGTCACTTTAAACACTATATTGCCCCCGTCCGGGCAGGTGACCGTATCGATCGAATTCTTGTCCGGCATAAAGAAAAACTGAGCGCCGAAATTAAGCGCAAAGAGTGCCGGGAATGCCGTATGAAAAGCGGCGCCGCAGAACCCGGGAATGCACTTGAGGCCGTCGGTTTCCCACTTGTCGCCTACTTTATACCCGTAGAAACACTTCCCCTTGGCCTTGACCACTTCGATAACCATCTTCTTGGGGTTCGGCCCTTTATGCCCGGGGTCCTTGGGGAATTCTTCAACCTTGCCGTCTTTGCCGAAAACCTCGGCCTTGAATTCAAGCTTTCCGCCATCCGGACAGGTGACCAAAAGCGAACGCTGATTATCGCGGAATCCAAACGTGGCGCCGAAACTGAGCGCATAGATAACCGGGAAGAGCACGTGCGCCAGGCCCAGACAAAAATGCTGCGGCGGGTGCGTAAAGTCATCCAGGACTATTTCGTCTCCGATTTTATAGCCGTGGTAACAAGGACCCTCAACCTTGGTGACGGTAAGCTTTAATGCGGGAAAAGGCGTCTGTACCATCCTTAGAGCTCCTTCCTAACCCAGGAGTCCCTGGGTGGAATGCACTAATTCTTCCTTTGGAAAAAACCTGCGTTTTTTCTCGACCTCATGGACCATCTCAACCAGCCTCTCGTTGAGAGGGGCGGTTAGATGATGCGCCTGGGCAAGCCTGACAAACTCCCCGTTGATGTAATCGATTTCGGAGGTGCGGTTGCGTTTGATGCTTTGTAAGATGGAACCGTACAACGGCTCCTTGCTTAAACCGGTCATAATGCCGGAAAATATCACGGCTGCTTTCCCCAGGGGCATAGAGGCCAACTGCGTCAGGCGTTCCAGAGGGAAATCCGGCAAGGCTACCAGATTGACGCCGGCTTGACGGGCGATCTCTAATCCTTCCCTCCAGACCGCGATACTGATCCGGCTGACCTGCAGGTCCCCAAACGCTTCCTGCATGCTCACCCCCAGGATCGCCGGGATACAGTTATTGGCGTTGACGAAGACCTTCAGATATTTCATGCCTTCGATGGCGTCGCTGACAATGACGGGGAATACCTGGCTGAGCGTCTGACGTATGTCCAGTACGGCCTTATCGTTGGTGCCATACGGCCTTCCGATGATCAAGCTGCCCTCAAAATTGTGCACCACTTTTGCCGGCTCAAGAAGGGTCGCACCGAACATCACGATGCTGGAAACAAGGCGTTGCTTATCGATGAACCCGGAGGCGATCCGGTCAGCCTGAACCCCGTTCTGTGTCGTAAGGACCACGGCATTGCCCAGGAACGCGCTATTATCTTTAAGGGCCGTAGCCATGTCCTGGGTCTTGACGGCAAAAACCACCAGCTCATACTCGCGATCAAGAAGCTCATGCGCTTCAAGTTTGACTTGAAAATCTCCCCGGACGCCGGAAATACGCAAGCCCTCTTCTTTGATGACCTTGACCGAATCCGGCCGGCCGACCAGCGTCACCTCTTCGCCTTTAAGCTTCAGGTATCCGGCAACCAAGGTGCCGATCGCGCCTGCTCCTACAACTGCTATCTTCATAGGGCCCTTTTATGTGCTGTGGTTGGCGGGAAAGCCGTACTTCTTATAGTCAAAACCGGAATGCTCCAAAAGCCGAATCATCATGCTGTAGAAAGGGGTGGGCACGTCCGAAAAAAATGCACTGATCACATCCTGTTCCTCGACCTTGACTGCATGCCGCAGCCGGGCGTTTTCTTCGGAGCGCTTCGTCACCGCCTCTTCGGCAATGCCGCGGTGAAAAAAGGGCATCTTGGAAATCATTAACTTGAATTTTTCTTTGGTTTGGATATCCCATTCCATGGCGATTCGACTGCGGGTTTAAACGCGGTATAGTAAAATTTTACTATTCAAATTTTCCTATAAAATTATAATAAAAAAACTGCGCCTGTCAACAAAAATATGGGATTATTTAGGGAAGGAGGCGTTGACGATCTGTTCGGCCTGCGCTAACCATCTGCGGCGCTGAGCAGGGCTGCTGACCGCCACAACCCGGAAGACCTTACGCCGGAAAGACTTTGCCCCGCAGAAGCCAAAGATGCAATTCTTCCAAATAATCTCCAGGGGGTCGCCGAACACTTTTTTCTCACGGCTGGCCGGCGTATCGGAGGTATTCAACACAAGCGCCTTGCGTATCTTCAAGAGCCCCCGCGGGACCCCTGCACCGCTATCCCCTGCGGCAAAAGCATAAGCTACCCCCGGGCGCATGACCCTGTCTACCCAACCTTTCACGACCGCCGGAGGCTGCCCCCACCAGTTAGGATGCACGATGATCAGCCCGTCAGAATCTGCCAATTCTGCGCAGTATTTCTTTATGGTCCGCCGGATCGGCGCCCGCTGGGGTATTTCCGCTGCCGGAAGGAGCGGATCGAATTTCTCGCGGTAGAGGTCATGAAAATAGACCGTATGACCGTTACGCCTGAGCAGGCGCACGCAGAGTCGCGCTAAAGCGCAGTTGAAACTCCTGGAACGGGGATGCCCTACGATAACTGAAATACGCATAGAAGATAACGGCTGCCTTTTTGCCTTATATTGTACTCCTTTTCTTCTCCAAGCGGTATTCTTTTGTGCTTGCAGAAAAAGCCTAAACGATATAGCATATACGTATGCGTAACGAACAAAGAATCCGGTTTGTCTTGTTTTACCTGAGCGTAACGATCTTTCTGGCCGGCCTGCCCTTTATTCTGTCTTTCTCTCTCGGGTATAAATTTGACCGCCGGACCTTCAAGTTCACCAAAACCGGCCTGCTGATCATAAGAACTCAGCCCGCAGGCGCCAATATCTTCCTGGACAAGAAACTGCTTGGAGAAAAAACGCCCTATACCATTAACGAACTTCTCCCGGGCACGTATGAGCTGACGCTTGAGCTGGAGCGTTATTACCCGTGGACCGCCCAGGTCCAGATCGAAGCCAGCAAGCTTACCCGGTTTGAAAAAATAATCCTCTTCCCCCTGCGGCCTCACATCAAACAACTCAACAAAGACAGGCTCTATTATTATTGGGTTGATGAAAAGAACAAGCTGATCTATTACGTCGATCCGGCGGATAATAACATCTACCAGTCAAACTTCGAAGGGGACTACTACAAGAAGGTCGGCAGCTTCATCGATATACAGCCCCCGCCCATCAAATGGCAGCTGTCTCCCGATGCCACTAAACTACTGTATCATAACGACCACCAGATCGTCATCAGCTATCTGAAACCCTACAAGGAGACGTTGAGTCATGAGCCGATCTTCATCCAGGAATATGCCGGCAACAAGATCACCGAGGCCTTCTGGCACTCCGATAGCTACCACCTCATTGTAGTGGGGGATAAATCTATTGAAGCCTGGGAGGCCAGACCGAATGCGACACCGGTAATCCTAAGCACCTTGAATAAGAAAGGCTCAGTTGCCTTCTACGACGTAGATACCGATACGCTTTACTTCTCGGATTACGAAAAAGCAGCCGATGGAAAATCCTACAATAACCTTTACCGGCTCCAATTGAACAGCCGCGGCTTTGCTTTGCCGGAACTGATGAAACTTAAGAGCAATGACTAGAGAACGAAAATTGCAACGGATCCTCGAGATTATCCCCGGAGCCGTATCCTGGGGGGTCATCGTGACCCTGGTAGTCCTGGCAGTGCTGCGGCCGACCGTCTGCGCGATAGCCATTATCGTATTTGATTTTTACTGGATTATCCGCACGACGTACCTGACCACCCTGTTGATCATGGCCTATCGGAGGCTTGCAAAAGAAAAAGAGCACGATTGGCTCAAGGAGTGCCGCAACCTTGCGCCCGGCCATAACTGGGAGCATATACATCACCTGATCATCTTCCCCGTCTACAAGGAAGGGCTGGAAGTGCTCAGGCCCTCCCTGGAGGCCCTGCGACAGTGCCGTTACCCAAAGGAAAAAATGGTCGTGGTTATGGCCTTCGAAGAGCGGCATGCCGCCTGCCGGGAGCATGCGAAATTGCTTGAACAAGAATTCGGCAGGGGTTTCCTGGGGTACCTTTCAACGTTCCATCCGGACGGCCTTCCCGGAGAAACCCGCACCAAAGGCGCCAACGCCACCTGGGCGGCAAAACAGGCAAAAGAATTCCTGTCGTCGCATAATATCTCCGTAAAAGACACGGTCATTTCCTGTTTCGACGCCGATACCTGCGTAAATACACAGTATTTCGGCTGCCTGACCTACCATTTTCTGACCAACCCCAAACCGCACCAGGCCAGCTACCAACCTATACCTGTATACAATAACAATATCTGGTATGCCCCTTCTTTCTCGCGCCTGGTCGAGATAAGCGCCTCTTTCTGCGAAATGATCGACAGCATGCGCCTGGAAAAGTTTGTCACCTTTTCTAGCCACAGCATGAGCTTTAAAACCCTCATCGATATAGGCTACTGGCCGGTCGATATGATCTCGGACGACTCCGTGGTATACTGGAAGGCCTTCCTTTTTTATAACGGCGCCTACCGGGTCATACCCCTGTATACCACCGTATCGATGGACGCCGCGTATGCGACCAACTTTATCAAAACCATCATGATGCAATACAAACAAAAACGCAGATGGGCCTGGGGAGTAGAGAATTTCCCGCTCGTCATCAAGGGATTCCTGAAGAACCGGCAGATACCGTTGTATACCAAGATCAGGAAGTCGTATAATCTCCTGGAAACCCACGTAACCTGGGCTCTCTGGGCGGTCCTGCTTACCCTGATCGCGCCTCTGCCTATTCTGCTTGGGGGCGCTTTCTTCAATCAGAAACCTATCGGCTATAATCTACCGCTGATGACCGGCATGCTTTTTAATTTCACTCTGTTTACCAGCATCGTCTGGATACTCTTAAGCATTACCATCCTGCCGCCCCGGCCGAAAGATGTCAGCTGGACAAAATACCTGACCCTGGTTGCGGAGTGGATACTGGTGCCGATTATCATCGTCATCCTGGGCTCTCCTCCTGCGTTGGATGCCCAGACCCGCCTTATGCTGGCTAAATATATGGAATTCAATACTACCAAAAAAGAACGCAGAAAAAAGGCTTAAAACAAAAAGGGCGCCTGCCTTACGACAGACGCCCCCATGCTACCTTAAACGGCACATTATTTTTTCTTGCGGGATTTGGCTTTTTTCTTTCTGGCCGGAGAAGCCTTCTTGCCCGGTTTCATAGGCTTGCCGCAGCACCAGATGGTCGAACCGGAAACCCCCGCATTCGTAACTACGATCTGTCTTCCGCACGGAACGCACGTTAGTTTTGCGCCTTTTTTCATATTGCCTCCTCTCGGTTTACTTTACCTTCTCGGGTAAATTTCGCGCCATTCGCTCCAGCAGATCCTTGTGCCTGTTTTCTTCTTCGATGATCCGGCCGATCTGCATCTTGGCATCGGCAGCCGATAGCTCCTGCTGGCAGGCCCCGTAGAATTGTATCGATTTCTCTTCGATGATGATGCCCAGACGCAAGCCCTTGCGAGTATCGCTCATCGCCTTTTCAAGCTCAACAATGCCTTGATACGGTTGAAAAACGCCGAAATCGGCCGAGGGTATCAGATCGTCATCCTCGGTCTCGTCTTCTGCGCTTTCCCTGAGGCTGGCTACGCAATCCTCGAAGAACCTGAGGTGTTTTTTTTCTTCCTCCATCAGGAACTCGAGGATATTTTTCGCTTCGGCGTTATTGACGCTCTCCGAAAGCTTGCGATAGAACCTGATACCGTCCTTTTCGATCTTGCAGGCGATCCGGTAAGCCTCGAACTCATCAAAATCGACGACAACCAGTTTAGAGCCTTTTTCTTCTATTTTCATGCGTCTCCCCCTTGAGGAATTGTATGATACGCTGGCAGAATACGGGCAGGTCATAAGGATTGCGCGAGGTAATTATATTACCGTCGACTACGACCGGCGCATCGATGAACGTAGCCCCGGCGTTGACAAGATCATCCCGGATCGCAGAGAACCCGGTTACCTTTCTTGCCTTCAGCAGCCCCGCCGATACCAGGACCCATCCCCCGTGACAGATGGCCGCCACCAGCTTGCCTCGGGCAGACAAATTACGCACAAACGCGTTAACCTCCGGATATCTTCTCAGGATATCCGGGGCGTATCCGCCGGGGATGATGACGCCGTCGAAATCGCGAGGGTCTGCCCTCTTAATCGATACCTGGGCGGAGGCAGGATAGCCTTCCTTGCTCTTGTACGTCTTCTTCGACGTCCCCACCAAAACGGCCTTGATGCCGGCCTCTCTCAGGCGCAAATAGGGATACCAGACCTCCAGCACCTGATAATAATCTTCGACCAGTACCGCTATCTGTTTCATTCGGATCCCCCCAGTTCATCGATAAGGCGGGCCATGATAAAATCGTTGTCGGTCAGGCCGCCGGCGGCGTGAGTGGAAAGGGTGATTTTTACCTTATTATAAGCCAGGGTCATCGTCGGATGATGCCCCTGCTCTTCGGAAATCGCCGAAACCATGTCCAGAAAATATTTCGCGTCGGCAAAATCTTTATGGGTAAAGGTCTTGGTGATCTTCTTGTCTTCCACTAATTCCCAGCCGCGATGTTGAGCAAGCAGTTTATCGATGGTGCTTTTCGGCAAAGCAGCAATGCCCCCTTCGCATGGCTTGCATTTGGCGGCAGCAGCCCCGGCGGCCGCAAGCCCGGGCCCCTGGCGGATAATTTCTCCCAGCGCCGAAAGCGCATGGCGGTAATCCGGCTGGTTGGTTATTTCCGGCACTATCTGGATATACCGGATGAAATCGTTTTTGTCCACGATAAGCACCGTCCTGGCCAAGAGGTTTAATTCCTTAATGAGCAGGCCGTAGTTGAGGCCGAAGGAGGAATACTTATAATCAGACAAAACCGTGACCTTTTCGATACCGTTAAGCTCGCAAAATCTCTTCTGGGCAAACGGCAAGTCCTTGCTGATGCCCAGGACGACGACGTCCGAAGAGAACCCCGCGGCATGCGTATTGAAAGCCTTTAATTGCAAATCGCACACCGGAGTATCGGATGAGGGGAATGTCGTGATTACTTTCAGTTTTGCCTTGAAGTCGGCAAGCCTGACCTCTTTAAGCTCCCCGGAAAGCACCTTAAAGTCGGGCGCCGGCGTATTCTCTTTTATCCTCCTGCCCACCAATGTCAGGGGATTCCCTTTGAACGTGACCATCGTTGGCATGGGCATGCTCCTTTTTGCTTATTCCCTTTTTGCCAGCTCTCTATCCAGCATAATCAACGCCGCGGAATCCGGTTTGATCATTTTCATGGTCTCGACGATCATCGTTGCGTTTTTCTCTTCTTCGACCTGTTCGCTGATAAACCACTGCAAGAGCACCTCGGAAGCGTTGTCGTTGGTCTCCTGCGCCATGGCATAAAGCCTATCGATCATCGCGGTTACTTTCTTTTCGTGCTCAAGTGTCTTTTCGAATACATCCTGGGTAGAGGCGAATTCCGCCGGCGGCTGGGGTATCGCCTGCAAAATCACCCGTGCACCGCGATCATTCAAGAATTCAAAGAATTTCATCGCATGCGCGGTCTCTTCCTTGGCCTGGACTTTCAGCCAATGACTCAAACCGGGCAGGCTCTTCGATTCGCAATATGCCGCCATTGCCAGATACAGATAGGCGGAATACAGTTCATTGTTGATTTGTTTGTTGAGCGCATCCTGTAGTTTTTTGTTCATGGAAGTCCCTCTCCGTTATTATTCTACGTTTAGATCCTTCGCACCTTCCCAGATGCCATGGATGTTGCAGTATGACGTTGCATAGATAATCCCGGCCTTCTCTGTCTTAAAGGTCACCGTTACCGCCGGCTGGGTATAGACGGTGCTGGTGTTAGGGCCCTGGGCCGATTCGCCGTGCGCGGCGAATTCAAATTTTCCGATCTGATAAGGGAATTTCTCCGCCCTGGGGTGGAAATACACCTCGATCCAGCGTATGTGGTGCTCGGTAGTATTGGGGTGGGCTATTTCCTTGCCGACGCTGGCGGTGATCTTGAATGCTTCCCCCTTTTTTACCTTATCCGGGGCCTCGATGACCGGAACGTGCTTTTCGGTCTTCCAATCCGCACTCTGCACTAGATCCTTAATGGTTGCCATGTGCCTTGCCTCCTTTTTACTGTGCCTGACTCAATAACCGATGAAACTCTCCGTTTTTATGCTCTCTTTATTGCAGCCCATCTCAAGACATAATGCCTTCATCGCCTCCACCATCTTTGGAGGACCAAAAATGAAGAATACCCTTTCGGCGTAATCTCTCAGCTGCTGCTGAAGCAGCTTTTTATCGATGAAGCCGAATGTACAACGGGCGTCTTTCGGCTGGCAATCGGTCACCGTATAAAAAACCTTCAGGTGTTCGTTTGTGGCCCGCCAATGCTCCAGCTCTCTCTGAAAGGCAATGTCCTCGTCGGTCCGGTTGGAATAAAATAATGTCACATCTGTATCGAATTCCTTGTCGATGATGTATTCGATGATCGATATGACGGGTGTGATACCGATGCCGCCGATGAGAAAGGCGACCTTTTTGTACTGCTCGGTAAAGATGCAATTGCCTAAAGGCGCCTTGCAGAAGATCTCATCGCCTGTGCGCAGTTGGCGCAGGCGCTGGGAAAAAAGGCTGTCGCTTAACCGCTTGGTTACCTCTATATAGGGCCGCTCGGGAGAACAGGAGAACGACAGATACTTATTTAAATCCTTGTTATCCGTGTGAGCCGGGTCAAAGAGAACTTGCAGGAATTGCCCAGCTACGAATTCGATCTTTTCTGCCGGGGCAAAACGGAAACTCTCCACACCCGGAGCCCTACATACGCGCTCCTCTAACTTTGCTTTTACGACCTTCATCTTCGCCTCTGGCTTCTGACCGCCCGACCTTGCCGCGCCTTACACATCTTGCATACACCGTAAAAATAGCCCTGGAATTCTTCTATCGCATGCCCTTGCGCCTCTCCTTTTTCCGCCATCAGGCACGGAGGCAGGTCGATATCGAAAATCGCTCCGCACGCACGGCAGAGAAAGTGGTGGTGCGGCTCGATGACCGGGTCAAAACATCGGCGGTCAGGCTTGATGCGCACTTCTCGAACCAGGCGTTTCGTGCGGAAAAGCTCCAATATCGTGTACACCGTCGCCAGGGAGATGCTCGGGTTCTCCTTCTTGAGCCTGGCGTAAATATGCTCGGCGGTCGGATGTGCTCTGGAGCCTTCCAGTAGGCGGTACACCAACAGCCTCTGCTGTGTGATCCTGATCCGGTTTTTCTTAAATAGCTCGATACCCTTTTTCATTGCAACGCTAGTATACCAAAACGACGGTAGTTAGTCAATAATTATTTTTATATAATAATGGTTATTGTTTACTAGGGCATAAAAACTCCCTTGTGCGCCAGGCTAAAGCGTTTTTACAAGGGACTGGAGAAATTCTGACTCTGTCTTTACCATACGCAGGTCGTGCTCCATTATGCGAGCCAGAGGAACGGAGCGCTTCTTTTCCAGGGACCTGATCATGTCCGTGAGGCTGCGGGAAAGCTTTTCCAAAATCGATATGCGCGCTTTCAGACGGCGTTTCGCAATATCCGATTGCATATAATCAAGAAAATAAAGACTGAGGTCAAGGCTGAACTGTGGTCTCTTGAAATCAAGGAGGCTTTTGGTCAGGAGCTCGTTAAAGCGATGTTGGCCTTTCGGCGTTAAATGATAGATGAACCGCTGAGGCCTCTTGCCTTCTTTGCTCGCCCGTTTCGCTACCAGGCCTTTTTTCTCCAGTATCTTTAAGGGGTAATAAATCGATTTCAGGTCCAGCCCGGCGAACAGGGAAAGGATCTCTTTGATCTTTACTTTAATTTCATATCCGTGCCGGGGACTTTCCCTGAGTAACCCTAAGAGTACCAGTTCGCTGGAGATCATATCACCTTACCTATGCTGCGGAATTTTTCGTACCTTTCTCTCAGTAAATCTTCGATACCGATGTTTTTCAGTTCTTTTAAATAATCGCTTATGGCGGCCTTTACGTCCTGGGCGGTTTTCTGCGGATCGCGATGGGCGCCGCCTAACGGCTCGGGTATGATGCGGTCGATAATGTTTCTTTTTAACAAATCCTGCGCAGTCAATTTCAATACTTCGGCGGCATCGGAAGCCTTGGCGCCGTCCTTCCATAATATTGCGGCGCAGCCTTCCGGAGAGATGACCGAATAATAAGAATTTTCCAGTACGCAGACCCGGTCTGCGATACCGATACCCAGGGCCCCGCCGGAGCCCCCTTCTCCGATGACGATCGCGATCAACGGGGTGCGGATCTGCATCATCTCGCGTAAATTAAGCGCGATCGCCTGGGCCTGCCCGCGCTCCTCGGCGCCTATTCCCGGGTATGCGCCCGGGGTATCGATAAAAATAACGATAGGCAGACCGAACGCCCCTCCCAGCTGCATGATCCGCAGGGCCTTGCGGTATCCTTCGGGATGCGCGCAGCCGAAATTGCGCTTCAAGTTTTCTTTGATGTCCCGGCCCTTCTGGTGCCCCATTACCAGGACCTTCTGGTTATCGATCTTGGCAAAACCGGTAATCAGGGCCTTGTCGTCGCCGAAAACACGATCCCCGTGCAGCTCGATGAAATCGGACATGAGCATGCCGATGTAATCAAGGGTGTACGGCCTTTGGGGGTGCCGGGCTATCTGTACCTTCTGCCAGGCAGTTAAGTGGCCGTAAATATCCTGCCTGAGGTGCTCCAGTTTTTCTTCCAGGCGCGTCACGTCGGAAGAAAGATCGATCTTCTTATCCGAAACGAAGTTCCTTAACTCCTGGATCTTCTTCTCAAGCTCGATAATCGGTTTTTCGAAATCAAGTCCGTTCATATGTGAAGGGTAAGGGGGATCTAATCGTATTAGTCGACGATGGTTACTTCGGTACCCGCAGGGACAATCGTATACAACTCTTCGACCTCGGTATTTGACATGCGCACGCAACCTTGAGTAGCCTGCGTGCCCAGGCTTTTAGGGTCGGTCGTACCGTGTATGCCGTAGCCGGGCAGGTCAAACCCCAGCCAGCGGGACCCCAGGATGTTCTCGGGGCTATCGGCCGGAACGACTGCTCCGGATTTAAACCAGGTGGGATTAGGGAGCTTGTTGATGATCTTAAAAACACCTACGGGCGTACAATTGTTCTTGCCGGTTGAAACGGTATAGCTTTTAATAACCTCTTCGTTGGCTTTCAAGAGCAAGGTATTCTGCGATTTGTCCACCAGTATGCTAAAAGGCACGGTCCAGACCTTTATCTTTCTGCCCGGGACGATCTTGTCCCCGGTCAAATTATTGCTTTTTATGATCAACTCCGGGGTAGTCTTAAATTCTCGGGAGATCTTGATCAGCGTATCCCCAGGCTTTATCTCATAGAGGACAGCATTGGGGGTTAGGATGGCAGAAAAAAGCAATTTTATATTGAGGTCTTCGATTTTTTTCTGCCAACCGGAGAGCTCGTTAAGGCTGGCGCCGGGAAAATCGTTTGTAAGCTTCTGATAGAGGTTCCTTGCCTCCAGCAGCTCGCCTTTGGCTTCCAATTCTTTTGCGCGCGCGGATACAGACCCGGCGGATCCGTAGTCGCCGCTATTGGCTCCCGAAGAAGGCTCGGGGGCAGCTTTGTGCATTTTCGTATACGCCAGGACAGAAGCCAGCATCAAAACAAGGCACGCTATCCCCGCCGCAAAGAGCCTCCTGTTCACAGCCGCCCCCCCTGTTTGAAAGCTACCAGGGCAATGGCCACGCCGAGCAGGAATCCGGCGATAACTTCAATGGGGGTATGGCCAACGAGCTCGCGCAAGCGGCCTTCATGGATCTTGCCTTGCCAATAGATATCATCCATTATTTTGTTCAATATACGGGCCTGCCTTCCGGTCGCCCGGCGTACGCCTTGCGCATCAAACATCACCACAATCGCAAAAGAAGCCGCCAGCGCAAAATGAACGCTGTCAAAACCGTATACCAGACCCACGCATACAGCTAGACACGAAGCGCCGGTAGTATGGCTGGACGGCATCCCTCCGGTACCGATAAACCAGCGGAAATCAAATTTCTTCTGGCGGAAAACGCCTATGGTCACCTTAATGCTCTGGGCAATAACCCAGGCAGAAAGGGTGGTCATAAAAATCTTATTCCTGAATATTTGGGTGAATATTTCAAGCATGTATCCGGTTTATTGGGCAGGATTTACTTGAATTCTTACCTTTGCCGGGTACGTAGGTTTGCCGTCTTTTACAACAAAGCCGCGATTGCCATCAAGGAGTGCTTGTACGTCTGCCTTTTGGCGCATTTCGACTCTTGCCTGGTATATCTGGGCCTTTACTTCCCGGATTGCCTTCTTGAGCTCCTTGATGGAGCCGAGGCGCTCTTTCATGGAGGAATTTTCGGTCTTTAAAGCAGCTGCCTCTGTATTAAGCTGACTAATGGTCTTTTGGGCCTGGTCTAAGGCTGCGCCAATCCTGGCCAATTCGTCCTGGGCTGCCTTAAGGTTATCCTTAAGCCCGGTATTCTCCTGGGCGAGGGTCTGCTGTTGCTGTTTTTCCTGTTCTAACGTCTGGAAAAGCTTCTGGTTCTGCTCTTGAAGCGTGCTTACCTGGGTCCGGGCCTGGCTCAAGGATTGTATTAAATCGTTCTTTTCCTTCAAGGTAAGGATATATTTCACGATGATAAATACGGCTACAGCCACCAAAAGAATGCCCAGGATAACCTTATAGTTCTTCATGCTGCCTCCTTTGACTTCTAGGTGATTCAAATATTATATAATGCAAAGGCTAAAAAGCAAGCTTTTTCTTAGCGGCAAGGCCGCCGGAATCCGGATATTCGTCATCAAAAACGTTAGATTGGCGGGTCTGTTGCGTCTATTGGCTATGAAAGGAGGCTATCATGTTATCGAAAGTACTCAGTTTTGGGCTCCTGGGCATAGAAGCCTATCCTGTAGAGATCGAAGTCGATGTTTCCGCGGGCCTGCCTGCGGTAACCGTGGTTGGCATGGCCGATACCAGCGTAAAAGAAAGCAAGGAAAGGGTCAAAGCGGCGATCAAAAACTCGGGTTTCTGCTGGCCGGATGACCGGATTACGATCAACCTTGCCCCTTCAGAGATCAAGAAAGAGGGTGCGGCCTTTGATTTGCCCATTGCACTGGGAGTATTAGCTGCCAGCCGACAGGTGGATGCCGAAAGGTTGAAAAATTACCACATACTCGGGGAGCTTTCCCTTGATGGATCGCTCAGACCTATCCGGGGGGCCTTGCCGATCAGCATGGCGGTAGCCGCTAAACAAGTAAAAAATCTGGTCATACCGTACGTAAACGCAAGAGAGGCGATTATTATTGAAGATACCAATGCCTGGCCGCTCAAAACCCTGAAAGAAACCGTGGAGTTTTTGCATAATCCCGACCTGGCCCAGCCTTTCAAGATGGACCTGGAAGAATTATTCCGGAAAAATTGCCGCTATGACGTGGATTTTGCGGAAGTGAAAGGCCAATACCTGGCCAAACGTGCCCTGGAAGTAGCGGTCAGTGGCGGACACAACATCCTGATGATCGGGCCTCCCGGAAGCGGGAAAACCATGCTGGCCAAACGGATTCCGACCATCCTGCCTGAACTGACGCTTCCGGAAGCGCTGGAGATAACTAAAATTCATTCCGTAACAGGGAACATGCCGTTCCAGAAAGGCCTCACTGCTACCCGGCCCTTCCGCTGCCCGCATCACGGGATCTCAAGCTCTGCCCTTATCGGCGGCGGTAACTCCTCGCCTCAGCCAGGAGAAATAAGCCTCGCCCACCAAGGCGTCCTGTTCTTAGACGAACTGCCGGAATTCCGGCGCGATTGTCTTGAAGCGCTACGGCAACCCCTGGAAGACAGCTACATCCGCATATCCCGGGCTACGGGGTCGTCGGTATTCCCCGCCTCCTTCATCCTGACGGCAGCCCTTAACCCCTGCCCCTGCGGCTACCTGACTGACCCGCAAAAACCCTGCCGGTGCAACCCGGGCAAGATTGCCGATTATATGGCCAAGATCTCGGGCCCTCTTCTCGACAGGATCGATATCCACATCGAATTGCCTCCGATAAGATACAAAGAACTGGTGTCTCCAGCGGACGCCGAACCGTCAGCAGTGATCAAAATGCGGGTGGAAGCCGCACGCGCGATCCAGAGGGAGCGCTTCAGGGCGGAAGGGATATTCTGCAATGCCCGGATGACTACGCGGCTCATTAAAAAATACTGCCTGTTACATGAAGAAGCCAAAGAATTGCTCAAAATGGCGATGACTGAAATGGGGTTATCCGCAAGGGCGTACGACAAAATATTAAGGATCTCGCGTACGATTGCGGATCTAGACGAAGCGGAAACTATATGCGCAGAGCATATCTCGGAGGCGGTGCAATACAGGAGCTTGGATAGGCGATGGTAATAATAAAACGGACGATGCGTGAGCGGGTGGAATAATTGGTCTGGTTATGTTGTCTATGATATAATGAATATATGATCAGCATCATACTGCCTGCGTTCAACGAAGAAAAAGCCATAGGCGGCGTTATCGAAGAGATCCGGTCCGTCCTGAGGGGCTGCGCCTATGAATACGAAATAATCGTCGTGGATGACGGCTCTGACGACGCTACCTATAACATCGCTCTTTCAAAAGGCGGTGTTGTCTACAGGCACGCAAAGAATCTCGGCAGCGGCGCGGCAAGAAAAACAGGATTGCGCCACGCACGCGGCGATATTATCGTGATGTTGGACTGCGATGCCACGTATCCGGTGAAAGATATCCCCCGCCTGCTGCAACATTTTCCTGCGTTTGATCAGGTCATCGGAGCCAGGGACAAGGAATATGGCGCGCTAAGGCTCTTGAGGCTTTTTGTTAAACGTTCCGTGACCCGCACGGCCTCTTTTCTTACCGGAACAGATATACGAGACATCAATTCCGGTTTCAGGGCCTTTAAAAAAGATATCGCTATTAAATATATCGGCCTGATCCCCGATGGGTTTTCGTGCGTATCTACGTTGACCCTTATCTTTGTCTGCAAGAAATACAAGGTCGCCTTTATGCCCATCGATTACTATCGGAGAATAGGCGCGTCAAAATTCATGCCCGTCAAGGACACCTTCTTTTTCATCCTTACCACTCTAAGGGTGATCATCCACTTCTGGCTTTTTCCCAAGGCCTAAGCAATATCGTTTGGTTCGAATGTATCATGCCAGTGGACAAATACCAACAACCCCCACATCTTGAAACTATTGTTCTGCTTGCCCTTGAGGTGGTCGTCTATGAGCGCCTCAACGCTGCTTCGATTGAAGAACCTGTTGATCGAACGGCTGTCCAGCAATGAACTCCTGATGTAATCTCGAAGTTCCGTCTTGAACCAGCCGGCCAAAGGCGCATGCCATGGGCTTTTTTTCTGTCTGCATACGGCCCGGGGAAGCACTTTACGCATTGCCCGGCTTAAAATGTACTTGGGCTGCGATCCGCGCAATTTCAGATGAAAGGGCAGGCGGGATGCGAACTCAACGACTTCATGGTCCAGGAAAGGGACCCTGGCCTCCAATGAATGAGCCATGGTTATCGCATCGAGCCTCGTCAGGTTGTTGTCCGGTAACCAGACCTTTAGATCCGCGTAGAGGCACCGGGAGGAAAAAAGAGGGAAATCGCTTTTCGCAAAGTGGGTCCCGTATATATCAAAAGAGTCGTTATTCTTGATCAATGCGGCAATCTCCCGCGCGAGAATCCCCCTTCGTTCGTCTTCCGTGAATACGGTTCTCCACCAGTAATGGGCCTTTTCTCTTGAGAATTCCGCACCTTCGATAAACTTCTTTAACGTGTAATCGAACCCTAGTTTCTTTGTGGAGGCTGCCATCGCATTGGCACAAGGCGCAATGACATGGGCTCTTAAGAATTTCGGCATGGCACGATAATACTGCCTGTACCTGTTTGCCGCATAAGTAGAGTAACCTGCGAATATCTCGTCAGAACCGTCTCCGGAAAGAACGACGCCGACATGCGACTTAGCCAGCCCGGCAACAAGATATAACGGCAGCGCGGCCTGATCGGCAAGCAGGTTGTCGGCCTGAAGGGCTATCTTCGGGACGCAGGCTATCACATCTTTCGGCCGGCAAAGAATTTCGTGGTGCTCCGTGTCGAGGAATGCCGATACATTCCTGGCTTTTGCGCTTTCATCAAACAGCGCTTCATCAAAAGCAACACAAAAAGTTTTAAGCGGCTTGCGCAAAACCCTGGCTACTATTGCTGCGATACTGCTTGAATCCAGCCCCCCGCTTAAAAATGCCCCCACTTCGACGTCGCTGATAAGGTGCCTCCTGACGGAAGCGCTAAGCAACTCCTCCAGGCGTTGCGCCAGCGTCTCTTCTGCGGCATCGAAATACCCGCGATGGCTCAAATCCCAATAGCGCCTCTGCTGTATGCCGGCGCCGGAAACGGTTATGCAGGAGCCGCCAGGCAGCTGCGCAATGTCTTTGAAAATAGTGCGGGGGGCAGGAACGTAATCCAGAGAAAGAAAGTGGCCCAGCGATGCGGCATCAACCGTCTTGGCTACTTGTGGATGCGCGATGATTGCCTTGAGCTCCGAGCCGAATATGAAGAGGCCGTTTTTATCATAGTAATACAGGGGTTTTATGCCTATCCTGTCGCGTACGACATATGCTTTTTTTTCTTTTGCATCGAAGAGGGCGAAAGCGAACATCCCGCTCAAGCGATCCACGAGCCCTTCGCCATACTCCTCATACAGATGCACGAGCACTTCCGTATCTGACCTGGTATAGAATGTGTGTCCTTTCTCTAACAGGTCTGCCCTTAGCTGAGGGAAATTGTATATCTCGCCGTTACATGCCGCCCAGATGGACTTATCTTCATTATGGATAGGTTGGTGGCCGCCGGCACGATCGATTATGCTGAGCCGCCTGACCCCCATCCCGAAATTTTTCTCAAAAAAGAAGCCCTCGTCATCCGGCCCCCGATGTACGAGTGTGCCCGTCATCTTCTTGACGAGCGCCTCTTCGGCTGTCTTGCCGGCATCGGTATAATAAAATATTCCGCTTATTCCGCACATCTTGGATCTGGCTAGCTGATAACCCTTAATAATTTAAGGCCGTATTTTATGTAATTGACCATTCTCTTCGGTGAGCCGGCATCGCGCAATGCGTTAAAAATGTACCTCGGCCTTAGGTAGAATTTTTTGAGGGCTTCTTTTCTTAGTTGTTCCACCCGCTGTTTCGGTAGAAAGAACGTATCAATCACGGTATCGGCGTACGCCTGCGTGCGACGGTCGTGCCTGCCTAACAGCCCGTATTCCCGCGCTATTGTCTCCAACTCAGTCCCGCGAAAGGGGTACACGGAAAAAAAATCGGCGAAATCGCCGCCGAGCCGCTGCGCGAACTCGACGGAATCCCGGATGGTCTGTTCCGTATCCCAGGGGAAACCGATCAAGAAATACACATACGTCTTGATCCCCGCCGCCTTGCATAATTTCACGGCTTCCACGGACTGGGCAAGCGTAATCCCTTTCTTCATCCTATCCAGCATCTCCTGGCTGCCGCTTTCTACGCCCAAACTGATCGCCCAACACCCTGCCTGCTTCATTGCCCGCAGGCAGCCAGCGTCTAATGTATCCACCCTGCTATTGCATATCCAATTAATCTTCATCCCGCGGTCAACGATACCGCGGCATAACCGCATAACCCATTCCCTGTCCCAGGTGAATATATCGGACTTAAAATGGAAGTCGCGTATACGATAATCTTTCAGGCAATCAACGATCTCCTGTATGATCGATGCCACGGAGCGGTACCTGACCTGGCGGCCGTATGTTCTGCCAGCCAGGCAGAATATACAGCGATGGGGACAGCCGCGGCCTGCTTCAATTACCGCCATCGGCGCGCCCGTATCCAGTCTCTGGTAAAGGCGGTTATCGACAAGGTGCCGGGCAGGAAGGGGCAGAAGGTCCAGGTCCCCGAGGAACGCTCTATCGGCATTTCTTATAATCGCCTGCGCGTTCCGGTGCGCTATCCCCGATACCGAACCAAGCGTATCTTTCATGGTTACAATATCGGTTATTACCGATTCGCATTCGCCGGTTATCGCAATATCCAAATTCTTGTATTGGCGCAAAGCGTCTTCGGCAGTCATATACAAATCAGCGCCCTTGGCTATGGTCACCGTGCGCTCATTGGCGCGCTTGGCTATTGTGCAGGATACCATATCGTCGGTGATCGTAGAGGAAGTCGTGCTTATAATCAGGTAATCAGGCTTAAAGTCCTCTATATCTTTTTTATACGCGCGCCACCCTCCCCCCTGGAGGGGGTAATCCTTTATTTTGCAAGAGAAGCCCAGCTTTTCTAATGACGCCGCCATCATCATCAAATCCATCGGCGGCCTTACTACGGGCAGGGAAAAATTGGAAACGGCGGATTGGCACCTGTCTTCCCTTATAAAGATGCCGGTTGGCGGATTAATCAAGAGCGCTTTCATCAAAGCGTGCTCCTCCATAATGCGTAGCCTGCCTTACAGTAATTCCAGGCGATCCGAGGCGAGCGTATCCTTGCCAGGCTATCGAATATATAGGCAGGCCTCATATAGTATTGCCTGAGCATCTCTTTGCGCGCTTCGACCAATTGCCGGCCCGATAAGGCGTAGGTGCGCGTCGCAGGGGATATGTGATTGCGTCCTACCACCTCCTGCTCAAAGAGGCCTTCCTTGGAGCAGATGTCATAAAAATCGGTCCCGGGAATGGGATACGCAATATTGACCTCGACAAAAGACGGCGAGACCTTGCGCATAAAGCGCGCGGTGTCGGCAATCGTTTCCCGGGTATCCCAGGGCAGACCGATGACGAAATGAAGAAAGCTGTCTATGCCGTACGCCCGGCATAGACGCACCGCCTCTTCTATTTGTGCCACGGTTATGTGCTTTCTCATTTTATGTAATATTTCTTGGCTGCCGCTTTCGGCTCCAAAACCGATAACCCGGCAGCCGGCCTTTTGCATCCAGGCAACGCGTTCGGCATCGATAGTATCAACCCGGCTATTAGTCCCCCAGCGTATCCGCATCCGGCGACGCACTATCTCTTTACAGAGACCGATGACCCATTCTTTATTCCACGTAAACGTATCGGCGCGAAAAAAGAAGTTTTTTATATGGTATGTCCTCACGCATTCTTCAATCTCGCCTATTACGCCGGGGATAGTACGGACCCTCAGGGTGCGGCCGGATACCAAACCGGCGGCGCAGAACAAACACTGCGCAGGACAGCCCCGCGCGGTGTAGATGAACGTAATGGGCTCGCCTGTGTCGGGGGTACGGTACAGGGCGTTGTCTAAAAGGTGTCTGGCCGGATAAGGTAATGCGTTCAGGTCGTCTACCAGCGGACGGTCTTCGTTACGGACCAGGTCCCCCTCGGAGGACCTGAAAGTGATACCCTTGATACGGCGCAGGTCCGAGCCGCTTGCTATTTCTGCAATGGTCATTTCCGTCTCGCCGCGCATGACCACATCAAGGTCGCTGAATGTACGCAGCACGTCTGTGTCAAACACCAGAAAATGCGCCCCCTTTGCTATCGTCGTTATGTGCGGATCAACGTGCTTTGCGATCGTGCAGGCCGTGATGTCATCGTAGAGGGTCGGCGTAGTAGTGCTGATAACAAGAAAATCAGGCGCAAAACCCCTGATATCCTTCTCGAGAACAGGCCACCCATTACGCGCATACATCGGATAATCTTTTATCATGCATTTCAGGCCCCTCTGCTCTAATACCGCAGCCATGTAAGCCAGATCCATTGGGGGCCGGGGAGGCTCAGCGACGCGGCTTTCCACGGGCACTTGGCACCGTTCGTCGCGCATATATTTTCCGGTAGGAGGGTTTATCAATAACGCTTTCATGCTTGATACACCTGCTTGGATTTACTGAACAGCATATCAAAAAAAGCGATGACGCTTTTTCGAAACTGACGAAACGAACGTATCTTGCATAGGATTTTTATTATCCGCCAAGGGTACAGGTAGAAGCTTACATACGCGCTACGGATAAGACTATTTGCTTCTTGGACGCCGATGCATGTGTCAACTAACGGCAGGGGGTTTTTTACGATTTCATTTACCACATACTGCCGCCAGTAATCGACCGCGTATTGGTCTAGGTATCTTTGATACAATTCTGTTCCAGGAAAAGCGGTGAGCCTTGTAAATTGGGCATGCAGCAACGCGGACCTCCTGGCAAATCGTATGGTCTGCCTGATGGTCTGACGCGTATCCCCGGGGTTACCGATCGTAAAAAACCCGAATGCCTCGATACCCTTGCTGGTAGTAAGCCGGATGATCTCTTGTATGCGGTTAATATCAGTGTACTTCTTTAGCGATTTCAGGATAGCCGGTACAGCTGATTCAATGCCGTACATAATACGGATGCAACCTGCCCGAGACATCTCTTCAAGTAATTCTGCATCAACGGTATCTATCCTGGTCCTCAGAGACCAGGAAATATCCATGTTGCGGCTTCGTATCTGCCGGCAGATTTCCATAACGCGCTGCTTGTCAATGGTAAAAGACGGGTCAA
The DNA here is from genome assembly GCA_035506195.1 of Patescibacteria group bacterium. Lineage (GTDB taxonomy): Bacteria > Omnitrophota > Gorgyraeia > Gygaellales > Profunditerraquicolaceae > DATJPV01. The sequence goes on from DATJPV010000034.1 coordinate 45,025, forward strand.
AGAAATCTATCTCACGGACATGAAACCGATGGTAGCATTCTTCGATCTCGGCAATTACGTTTGCGGCGCTGCGCAACATCGGCTTCCTTCTGCCTTGATCGCAGAATATGCATTCAAAGGCACAGCCTCTGCTTGTGATCATAACAGTAAAATTCTTTCTCTGAGAGACAATGGAATAATACCTCTCGTTGGGCAGCAGGTGCCTGGCCGGAAAGGGGATCCCGTCTAACGCCACGCATTTGGACTGCCTCTCATTGATAATGACCTCTGCGTTCCTCTTGAAACAAAGGCCCGGGATGCGTTCGAAGCCTCCTCCGCGCTCCAGCGCGGCCATGAATTCGGGCAGGCCCGCTTCTGCGTCTCCGATCATCGCGAAGTCAATGTCGCGGTGAAGCATGGTTTCTTTCGGGTACAGCCCCACATGGACGCCTCCGACGATAACCGGCAGATCTACCTCCTGTTTGATCTTCTTTATCCAGCTTACATTTTGATGGAACAAGGGTGTGGTAACGGTAAAACCAAGGAGGCCCGGATCGAATTGCTTTATTCTCTTGGCGACCGAGGGGAAAGATAATCCCGATGCGGCGATATCCATCAACTGAACCTGGTGCCCGCATGCCTCTAGAGTTGAGGCGACATACGCAAGGCTCAACGGAGGGAAAACGCCTAAATTTCTTTCCTGGGCCGCAATGGTGCTCCAGTGCTCTTCAGGATAAAATTGTGGATAGATTAACGCTACTCTCATCGGATATTAAACGACAGCCTCGGTTTGTAAATGGACACAGAGCTTGCGTCCGGCAAGCTAAACCGCTGCGCACATGTATATCTTTTATCAAATTCTCCCTGGTTTTTCTTTATAGAATCGATCCCTTCATCCACGGCGATCATTTCGTCATAGTTAATGTGCGGCTGATTAGACTTTACAACCAAATAATCAAAAGCGTAGGAGAATATGGCCTTCTTCACAGAGAGCCCATACTCAAACAGGGGGCCGGGCGCATGCCAGGGTTCGATAATGAGTACTTTTTCTCCTGCCTGCAGATTATAATACTCAAATTGATAGTACCGAATGATGTAATCGTTTCCTAAGAGCAGAACCGCGGGGATACCCTTTTTGTGGCCGTAATCTTCGATTATGAAATCCAATATATCCCGGTGGTGCCAGTTTTCCCGGCTGGGCAGGATATATGCTCTTTGCAAAGTCGAGACGGAATACCGCACCGGGGCGATCCGTAAAGGGGTTGGCCTGGAGAAATTCAGGGATATATTCATTCTTACCGGTATATCCTCCTGCGCAGATAGCGGCAGTAAAGGAGCGCAGAGATTGATATACCAATAAGGCAGCCCGACAAGCAAGGCACAGCCACACAAAGCATATCTGGCGCCGCGCAGAGGGATACGTAGCAGGACCAGGCTGAAAATAAGCGCATATGCAGGAAAGACAGGCAACAGGTGCGGGGGATGGCGTATGCCGGTGAATATCGGCAGGCACAGCGTGCCCAGGGGGACAAGTATCCAGGTCAAAAGCAGCAGGGTTTTATGGGAGACAATATGGCGAACCGGTTTACGGCCTGCCGCTTTCCAAAGGAAATAGGCCAGATAGCACAGGGCTGCGCACAGAAAG
>DATJPV010000035.1:0-56057 GCA_035506195.1 Patescibacteria group bacterium
CGCAAACCTGTTCCAGGAAACGATGCGCTCCTGGGCGTCGGTCACCGTGATCGCTACGGCAGAATTGTCGAAGATGGTCCGGTAGCGCTCTTCCGCAGCCTTCAGGCGGGTTTCGGACTGCCTGCGCTCGGTGATGTCGCGGATGATGCCGATAGAGCCGGTGATGTTGCCTTCACCGTCCTTCAGCACGCTGATCGAGATATCGACATCGATGACCTCTTTGTTCTTTTTCATGATCCGGGTTTCAAGGTGGTGCTGCATGCCCTTGCGCCTGATGTTGTACGAACGGATCTTGCGCCACTCATCCTTCGGATAGAGCGAGTTTACTTTCTTGAGGTAGAAGTCATCGCGGTTCATGCCCAGCAGGTGTTCCGCAAACCTGTTCCAGGAAACGATGCGCTCCTGGGCGTCGGTCACCGTGATCGCTACGGCAGAATTGTCGAAGATGGTCCGGTAGCGCTCTTCCGCAGCCTTCAGGCGGGTTTCGGACTGCCTGCGCTCGGTGATGTCCATAAGCGAAGCCACGCTTTCTCCCGTGCCGGGGATGACGCCGACGGTGATAAGGATATCCTTGTGCCTGCCGTTCTTATCCAGGAAGACGAACTCATAGTTGTGCGGAGCCAGCTCCGGGTTTACCCGCCGCAGACGGTGATATTTCTTCAGACGCTGCGCATCGGCCGGCAAAGCAAAATCCGTAATTTTCTTTTTGCCTTCAACCTCTTTGCGGGAATAACCGGAGATCCTTTCGAATTCGGCGTTCACCAGCGAAAGGGTCATGCTTTCCTGGATAATGACCATCGCGGTACCGGTAGTTTCAAAGATAGTCCGGTATTCGTTTTCCAGCGGCCGGAAAAGCTCTTCCGAGTGCTGGTGCTCAAGGGAACTTTTGAGCCCTCCGATCATACGGCGCAGGCGCCGGAACTCGGCGGACATGGCGGATGGCTTCTTCATCTATCCCTCCTAAAAGATAATACCGTACTTTTCCACCCAGCTTTGGACATTGAGGCGAAAGATACTTTCCAGGAAAAGCCGCTTGGGAAGCGTCATGCGCTGCCAATCCTCGTTCAACTGCTCTCCCACCTTGTAGAGGACGAAGTTATTGTACACGAAATCCTGGAAGTAGCGGCAGGGATCATAATTAAAGGCATCGGATATGACGTAGACCGGCTTCTTGTCCTTGATGAATTTTTCTATTTGCGCGGAGAAATCATCCCACTGCTGCCTGTCGCAGTGCGCAGGAGGAATAATGACCTTGCGCTTGGCATAGTAGGAGAGAAAGACGCCTTCCTGGCGCGCAAGGATGACGCTGTCCGGTTCGGTGATCATGGCGACATAACCGGCGAAGTCGACCTGGTAGGCCTTGGCATGGCGGTCATAGACGACCTCGATAACCGAATTGACCATTAGGAGCGCACAGAAAATACTGAAAAGGATCGCGGCCCTGCGGGTCTCAAAAACAGAGGCGATCCCGTGGGCGATAAAAAAGGAAAAGAAGAAGAACGGGATGACCAGCCACCGGGAAGAAAAATACCCCAGGCCGGCCACAAAGCCGAACGTCAAAAGCAGCAAGACCAGAAAAAGGACCGCCAGGCCGTTATCTTTCCCGAAGAGCTTTTGCAAAATCCCGAATATCGCAAATCCCAGGGGGATACACATCAGGCCAAAATCAAAAAGCGCGCTTTCTTTGAGTTGTTCCAGCCTTATCCCCGTATATCCGATCGAGGCGGCGGAAGGAGCCGTGACCAGCCATAAAGCCGCCAGGCACAAGACGGGGACCGCAAGCGAAAGTACCCAATCCCCTACTGCGCGCCATGGCCTTAGCCATAAAGGCTTGGAACCGTCGCGCAGCCGGCCGATCATGACCGCTGCCAGATATGCCGGCACGATGAGCGAGCTTTCCGGCCTGGACAGAATACACAGCCCCGTAAAGAGCGAACAGGACAAAAGCCTCTTCCTTACGAAATAGAATAACGACACGGGCAACAGGAACACCGCCAGGGCGTAGTCGATCCTGCCAAAGGTAGTAACGGAAAAGAATGCCGGGCCGAACGAGGCAACCAGGGCATACACCAGGGCCGGCTTGGCATCGAAGATCCTTTTGCATAAAAGATATATCAGCACGGAAGCAGCCGAAGCCAGGAACGCGGTCGCCCACAAAAGCAAGGCCAGGTCGGAGAAAGGCAGGTGCAGTATGTCTTTCAGGTACGCCAAAAGCAGGGCGATGATGCTAGGCAGGGGGAAGTGGCTGCCATGGGGCGTGATAGCTTTATCCCGCATGCCGACCAAAAGGTCCAATACGTCAGCCTGGAAAGGGCCCTTGCTTAAAAGCAGCAGGCGCGGGATAAAACAATACAAAAAGATCCACAGGCTCGCCAGGAGTTCCGGATGTTTGAGTTTAGCGGGTAGTCTCATTTTAAAAATTAACCCCCTACCCTCGTTCCGGAAGGCAGGGGGTCAATTTTAACTATGCGCAAGGCATTATTTTCTTGTTTTAACTTTTTCGATCAGATCAGATACGAATCTTGCCGCAATGTCCTTGCATCCCAAGCCAAATGCCAGGGCGATGCCCAATCCGAGGGAAGCCAGCAGGATGCTTATCGTCAACTCGATAAGCTTGGCCCCGATGTTAAGCTGTTCCAACACGATCGCCAGCGTAAAAATAAGCACGATCACTTCGACGAGCTTGCCAAGCAGTTTATCCTGGGCGATCCCGGCGTTGATGCTGGTGGTTTGCACGATGTTGCGCATGATGGTTGCCACAAACATACCTGCGATCAGAATGAAGATCGCCGCAATGACGTTAGGAACATAGAGGATGACCCTGTTGAGCAGGTCCGCCGCTATGGTAAGGCCGATCGCATTGATGGCGACCACAAAAGTAACCAGCAGGCCCAGCCAGTAGCAGATCACGCCGATCAATTCAGAAAGCGAATAATCGATCCCGCCTTTAGCCAAAAGGCTGTCAAGCTCGATGCGGTCAGATAACTGATCAAGCTTTACTGCCCTTAACCCCTTGGTGACCAATGCCTTGATGAGCTTTGATAGCGTCCAGCCAATAAGAAGGATGATCAGCACGAGAAGAATGTTCACGATGAACTGCCCTATTTGCGAGAGAATCGTCGTAGCTGGTTCCAGCAAAATTACTTGCCAGTTACTCATCTACCCACCTCCTTTGGTTGGTTTGCTACATTTTTGTTAACTATATCATAATCAGAAGGTTAAGTCAAGAAGAAAACTCTATGCGCATGCCATCGCTGGCAGCCTGGACATCCAGCCCCAGCCTCTTGGAGAGTTCCTCTGCCTGCAGGTGGGGCCTGGCCTTAAGCATCGTCATGCCGAAATGAGTAAGGATCGCCTTCTTCGGCTGTATCTGCCGGATAAGGTCTTCGGCTTCAGGGAGGCTAAGGTGGTCAATGCCGGCGCGGGGCTCGGCAAAAACTACGCAGATGATCAAAACGTCCGTATCTTTGTAGGCATCCGCCAATTCCGGAAAATACCGGGTATCGGTAAGCAGCGATATGCGGCTTGAGCCAAGCCTGAACTTCAAGCCATACGTCGTAACCGGGTGGATGTGCCGCAGGGAAGTCTGAAATTCGAAGTTGCCCACCTTGTATTCTTTTTTCTCTTCCAGGACTTCGATCTTTTCGGGAAAAGCCCTGGCATACTTCAAGATAACCGGGTCATCCCCTATGGCGTCCGCCGGGCAAAAAACGGTCCCGCGTTTTTTAAAGCCCCCCTCGGTCATTGCCTCGATCATCACGTTGATGTCTGAGCTGTGGTCGAGGTGCCGGTGCGTAAGGATGATCGCATCCAGCAGGCCGGGGTCCAGCTTCGGCCTGCTTGCGGCACAACGCACGATGCTGCCCGGGCCGGGGTCAACGAGCACATTGGTCCCCGCGCAGCGGATCCATAGCCCCGCCGAGGCACGCAGCTGCCTGATCATCACGAAGCGCGCGCCGGCCGTACCCAGGAATTTGATGAAGCCTATTTCAGCCATAATCCCCTCAGCTCCTGATTGATGCGGTGCATCTGGCTGCAGCTTATCTCCGGCTTCAGGTCTTGAGGGCGCGCGCCGCCTTTGCGCCTTTCCTTGGCCCGGAAGAAATCTTCTACCGACATATAACCGGCGCCGGCTGCCTTGGCCTGGAACTTTACCTGCTTATCATCCGAAACAACCACCAGGTTCTTCCGTTGGCTGCTGGAATCAACCAGCCCGGCGATCCGTTCATCCGCGCTCTGGCTGCGGGAAAACAGGACCTCGGCATTGCCTTCTTCCAAGTGGCCGCCTTGCGCAGGCGGATAACCGTCAAAGACGATGACCAGCCTGTTTTTGGCGCTTCCGCAGAAACGGCCGGCCCGAATGAACTCCAGAAGCGCTACCCGAGGGTTTGAGGATTTTTTATGACGGCAGGAAAAGAAAGGATTGCCTATGCAATTGTAGCCATCGACAAGATAAGTTAAAGCCATGCGTTCTTTACGATTGTTGCGGCAGTTTTCGGTGATTGACCGTAATGAAATAAATAAGGCCGGCGATGCTGCCGTAAAACAGGAGGAAAGAAAAAGACAAAAGAGACATGGCAAACGCCAGGTCCTTGCCGACGCCGATCTTTGCGAAAAAGAAAATCGTGGTGGCATCCCTCAGGCCCAGGCCGCCGAGGGAAATGGGTAAAAGCGTAATGGCGCCGATGACCGGCAGGAAGATGAAAAAATAGATCATGTTGATCTTGACGCCCAGGGACAAGGCGATGATATAGGTGATTACGGGGGATATGGTTTGGATGGCCACCGACAGCAGCAGGTTCTTTACGATCACTTTTTTATGGCCGCGAAAACGGTGCACCTCCTGATGCAAATTCCGGATCGCCTCTCCTGCCTTGCCCAGGCGCAGGGTGGTCAAGAGCCTATTGATCTTGGCGTACAAAAAAGTGTTGAAGAACGCAAGCAGGATAGCTACGAGGATCCCGGCGACTACGAATATGGTGATCAGCACACTTTTGTCATCGAGAAAACGCCAACCGAGGAATACGGCCGCCAGGGCCACGACAACCAGGCCGATATAGCCGCTTAAGCGGTCCATCAGCACGGTGGCTACGATCTCTTTTGGTTTTTTCGTATGCGCCGATAGATCCAGGCTGCGGATGAAGTCTCCGCCGATAGTCGAAGGCAGGAACAGATTGAAGAACGTGCCTCCGGCAAAAGAGAAGATCACCCGTTTCAATGGCAGGTTGATCTGGGCGGCCCTCAACAACATCTCCCAGCGGAACAGGCAGAAGACATACGTAAAGAAGAAAACCCCGCAGGCAGCCAGCAGCAGGCCCATATTCGCGGACTTAACGACCTCCATGATCGCCCGGACGTTGACTTGCCGGAATAAGAAGGCCAACATCAGGAAACTGGCGGCGATCCGTACTGCCACGGAAATTATTTTCTTAAGGGCTCCCATCTATGGCTCCAGGGGCTTGGCGGTCAGCTTCAGGTGTGCTTCAAGGTATTTTTCGGTAGTCTTCTCGATAATCTGCGCAGGCAGCTGCGGGGCCGGAGGATTTTTGTCCCAGTTCAGGCTCTCCAGGTAATCGCGCACGAACTGCTTATCAAAGCTGGGCTGGGGCCGGCCGGGACGGTACTCTTGGACAGGCCAGAAACGCGACGAATCCGGGGTAAGCACTTCATCGATGAGAATAAGGTCTTGGCCGAGCAGGCCGAATTCGAATTTGGTATCGGCGATAATGATACCCTTGCTTCTGGCGTAGGCGCTCGCCTTCAGGTAAATAGCAATACTTGTTTCTTTGAGCTTATCGGCGATCTGCCTGCCTACCGCCTGCTCGACATATGCCTGGTCGACATTCAGGTCGTGCCCCGCGTCCGCTTTTGTGGAAGGAGTAAAAATCGGTTCCGGCAGTTTGTCGGATTCAACCAGGCCTGCGGGAAGGCCGATGCCGCATACCGACTGCTTCTGCGCATACTCCTTCCATCCTGATCCTGCCAGGTACCCCCTTACCACGCACTCGACGGCAAGGGCCCTGGTTTTCTTAACCAGCATCGAACGGCCGGCCAGCTGCTTTTCGTATGCGCGCAGCTGCCGCGGATACTTTTTTACGTCGGCGCTGATCAAATGATGCGGCACGAGCCCTTTTATAAAATCGAACCAGAAACAGGAAAGGCTGGTCAATACCTTGCCCTTGCAGGGAATGCCGCAGGAAAGCACCACGTCAAAACAGGAGATCCGGTCGGTAGAGACGACCAGTAGTTCATCGCCCAGGTCATAGACGTCCCTGACCTTACCGCGCCGGAAGAGTTTCAGGTCTCCGAAATCGGTGGCTAACAGTACGTTTTCTTGGCTCATTTTTTCGCTTTCAGGCGCGCGGACAGGTTCTCGTATTCGCGCCAGAGCTCTTCGGAGAAGTTCTTCTTGAATTGCGCGAAGAACGGTTTGATACCCTTCAATTCTTCAAGCCAATCCTTGGGATTGACCGCAAAAAGCCTGGCCATGGTCTCGGCAGGCAGGTCAAGGCCGGTCATGTCGATATCGGAAACCTGCGGGACGTAGCCGATAGGCGTTTCGATAGCCCCCACGTCGTTGTTGCAGCGGTCCAGTATCCATTCCAGGATCCTTAAGTTCTCCCGGTATCCCGGCCATAAAAATTTCCCGTGCTCATCCGTGCGGAACCAGTTCACATGGAAGATCCTGGGGGGCTTGGTCATAAGCCTGCCCATTTCCAGCCAATGGCGGAAATAATCGCCCATGTGATACCCGCAGAACGGAAGCATGGCCATCGGGTCGCGGCGCACTTCGCCGAGGGTACCGACCTGAGCGGCCGTGCGTTCCGAGGCCATGGTCGCTCCGACAAAGACGCCATGCTGCCAGCCGAATGCCTCATACACCAAAGGCGCCAAGTGCTGCCTGCGGCCGCCGAAGACGATCGCCGAGATCGGCACGCCATGATGCTGCTCAAGCCTGAATGATGCGGACGGGCACTGGGCGATAGGCGTAGTAAAGCGGCTATTGGGATGCGCTCCCGCCACGGGCTTGCCGTGAGTATCTACCGTGCCCGGCTTCCAGGGCCTACCCATCCAATCGATACCGCTATGCGGGGCCTCCCCGTCCGAGCCTTCCCACCAAACCGTGCCGTCAGGCTTCAAAACGACGTTCGTATAGATGGTATTCTTCTTGATGGTCTCCACCATGTTGGGGTTGGTGTGGGAATTAGTGCCCGGCGCGACCCCGAAAAATCCCGTCTCGGGATTGATCGCCCAAAGAGAACCGTCGCTGTCTACGCGCATCCAGGAGATGTCATCCCCTACGGTCCAGATGCGGTACCCTTTCTTCTTCAGCCCCTCCGGCGGCACCAGCATTGCCAGGTTAGTTTTTCCGCAGGCAGAGGGGAATGCCGCGGCAAGATAACCGATCCGGCCGTCAGGCCTCTCGATGCCCATAATCAACATGTGCTCGGCAAGCCATTTTTCGCGCTTGCCCATATAGCTGGCAATGCGCAGCGACAGGCATTTCTTCCCTAAAAGCACGTTGCCTCCGTAGCCGGAACCCACGCTCCAGATCGCGCTGTCTTCGGGGAAATGCAGGATCAGCCTTTTATTGATATCCAGGTCGGCCTTGGAGTGCAGGCACTTGGTAAATTTCCCTTCCTTTTCCAGCTGCCGCAATACCTCCTCCCCAACCCTGGTCATGATCATCATATTAAGCACCACGTAGCGGGAATCGGTCAGCTCTATTCCGATCTTGCTGAAAGAGGAACCTACCGGGCCCATGGAAAACGGAATAACATACATGATCCTGCCGCGCATGGCCCCTTTGAATATTTGCTTGGCTTTCGCGTAGGCTGCCCGGGGAGACATCCAGTTATTGGTAGGGCCGGCATCTTTTTTCTTGCGCGTACAGATAAAGGTGAGGTGCTCCGTACGGGCGACGTCGTCATGGCTGGTGCGGTGCAGGAAACAACCGGGGAGCGCCTGCTGATTAAGCGGTATTAATTCACCGCTGGCAACCGATTCTGCCTCCAGCTTTTTCTTTTGCGACTCCGAGCCGTCGATCCAAATGACATCATCCGGCTGGCACATCTTGGCCATCCTGGTAACCCAGCTTTTTATCTTTTTGTCGTGCGTGGGGAATTTGCTCATTTTGCGTCCTTTAGGTTAAGTAGGTATTTATGCGCCGAATCCGCAGCCGTTGCGCCCTCCGCACAGGCAGTAACCACCTGATACAAGCCTTTTTGGCAACAGTCTCCGCAGGCAAATATGCCCGGGCTTGAAGTCACGGCATGTTGGTTGGTAATTATAAAGCCTGCCTCGTCGGTCTTCAAGATATTTTTTACGAAATCCGTATGCGGCTTAATGCCGACGAAGATAAATACCCCCTGGCATCGCAAGGCAGTGGCCTGGCCTGTTTTGACGTTGCGCAGCCTGACCTGCTCTATGCTTTTGTCTCCGGCGATCTCTTCGATCACGCTATCCAGGATAAAATTTATTTTAGGGTCTGCCGCGGCTTTCTCCTGAAGGATCATCGAAGCCCGCAGTTCCTGGCGGCGATGCACCACGGTGACCTTGCTGGCATACGTGGCCAGGAAAAGCGCATCTTCGATGGCCCGGTCTCCGCCGCCGACCACAACGATATCCTTATTCTTAAAAAGCGGCCCGTCGCAGGTCCCGCAGTAGGACGTGCCCTTTCCCAGGAAACGGTCTTCTCCCGGCACGCCCAGGGTCCTGGGGCGGGCGCCGGTAGCGATAATGACGGTTTTGGCTTGGTAGGTAGCGTCCGTGGTCCTGATCTCATAGCCGAGGCCCTTAAGGCCGGATACCTGGAGTGCCTCCTCCGGGACAACGCGTACGCCCACCTCTTCTACCTGACGGGTAAACTTGGAAATCAATTCCTGGGTATCGATCCCCCCGCCGGGAAACCCCGGGAAATTATCGATCCGCGGGGACAGGATGATCTGGCCTCCGGGGCTCATCTTTTCAAGTAACAGGGTATGTAGCCTGAAGCGGCCGGCGTACAGGCCGGCGGTCAGGCCTGCGGGGCCTGCGCCGATAATCACCAGATCATGCATACAATGCCTCCCGGTAAAGCTGGCGCGCCTGGTAAGAACTTCTGACCAGCGGCCCGGCCAGGACTTTCGTGAAACCAAGCTCAAGGGCTCGCTGCTGGTATGCCTTGAATTGTTGCGGGCCGATAAATGCCCGGACCGGATAATACGACCTGCCGGGCGCCAGATACTGTCCTAAGGTCAGGATATCGCAGCGCACGCGGCGCAGGTCCTTCATCGTTTCTATTACGTCGCCCTGCCCCTCTCCTAACCCCAGCATCAAGCCTGACTTGGTAAGCTGCTGCGGGCTGATCGATTTGATCTTGCGTAAAACCCCCAGCGACCGGGCATAGCTTGCATCCGGTTTAAGCCGGCTATGAAGCCGCCTGACGGTCTCTAAGTTGTGGGCCAGCACCGCCGGCCCGGAATCAACGACCGTTTTAAGCGCAGAGTTTCGGCCGCAAAAATCCGGGATCAACGCTTCTACTTTTACCTTCTTGTCAATAGCCCGGAGCGCGCGGATGGTCCGGGCAAAATGCCCGGCTCCGCCGTCGCCTAAGTCATCCCGGGTAACCGACGTAATGACCACGTAGGTAAGCCCCAGTTCCCTGGCCAGGCGAGCTATCCTTTGAGGCTCTTGCACAGCAGGTGCCGAAGGCTGCGCGGGAGCCTTTTGCACTGCGCAAAACAGGCAGGCGCGCGTGCAGACGTCTCCGAGGATCAAAAAGGTCATCTCCCCGCTCTTAAAACACCTGCCGGCATTGGGGCAGTGTGCCTGCCGGCAAACAGTATGAACCTTACGTTTGGCGAGCAACTGCATGGTCGTGCGCGTTGAGGGGTCCGGGATCTCCTGCCGGAACCACTCGGGAAGCCTGTTATTCATGTCCGGGTTTTTAAAAAATTGGTGATTGAACGGTCGTAGGTCTTTTCGATATCCGCGGGGAAATAGCACGCAGGCAGCTGCCCCTGCTGGCGATGATACGACAGGCATTCGCAACAGATGCCCTTACGGGAGCAGGAAGCATAACTACAGTTGCAATGTGCATAATTTTGCTTCTGATTCTGGCAGCTTTTCATTTTCCGCCCTTTCCGCCAACTCCGCTAATATCCGGCGTATTTTTATCTTGTCGATCAACGACGCATAGTCGATGATGAGCTTGCCTTTGAGGTGGTCGATCTCATGCTGAAAGACGCAGGCAAGCAGGCCTTCGGCCTCGACGGTCAGGCTCTTGCCGTTCTCATCCAGCGCCTTAACCACGACCCGCTTGGCGCGCTTGACCTTTATGCAGACGCCGGGAACGCTGAGGCAGCCTTCCTCCAGGACCTGCCTCCCCTGGCGCTTGGCGATGCGCGGGTTAACCAGTTTATACAGGCCGGAACCCGTATCTACGACTATCAGCGACGCGGAAATCCCCACCTGGGGAGCGGCCAGACCGATACCGGAGGCGTCGTACATGAGCCGGGCCATCCGGCTTAACGTATCCCTGGTTTGGCCGGTAACCTGCGCAACGGCCTTGGCCTTCTTGCGCAGGACCAGGTCCCCAAATACCTTAATCTTTAATTCGGTTTTTACCATCTACCTTGATAATCCTGGGCTTGAGTGCCGCCGCATCCTCATCGTCGATCAGCGCATACGAAACGATGATCACCTCATCGCCGACGCAGGCGCCTCGCGCCGCCGGGCCGTTAAGGCAGATCATGCCGCTGCGGGGCTTGCCTTTGATCGCATAGGTCTGCAGCCTCTGGCCGTTGTTTAAATTCAGGACCTCCACTTTTTCTTGCGGGAGGATATCGGCTTTTTCCATAAGGGTAGCGTCGATGGTGATACTGCCTTCATACTGGAGGTTGGCTTCGGTAACGCGTACCCGATGAAGTTTCGATTTTAACATTATGCGTAACATCTTTTCACCTCGATCGTAGTGGAGTAACCAACCGCCAGGCCTGGCGCGCGATCATCAGCTCTTCATCCGTCGGAATAGCCAGGATGCGCGGTTTTTTCTTCATGTGCGAAAATATCCCTCGGCAGACTTGTTCCCGTAATTCCGTTTGATTCTGGCCGATGCCGGCGGTAAACACCAGCGCGTCGCAGCCGGCCATGATCGCGGTATAGGCGCCGATGTATTTCCTGATGCGGTAGGCAAACACATTGATGGCAAGGCGGGCGCGGCTGTCGCCTCCCCTGGCCTTGTTCAACAGCGTGCGCATATCGTTGCTGATGCCGGAGATGCCTTTCAAGCCGCTGGCCTTGTTCAACATCGCCTCCATCCCGCAGATATCCAAGCCCCTGCGCCGCATAAGATACGTAACCAACGCCGGGTCGATGTCGCCGCAGCGGGTCCCCATGATCAAGCCCTCAAGGGGCGTAAAGCCCATGCTCGTATCCACGGATCTTCCCGCATCGACCGCGGCGATGCTGCAGCCGTTGCCCAGATGGCAGGTAATGATCTTAAGCTTGCTCAAGGGTTTCTTCAAAATGCGGCTGGCCTCATGGGCGACGTACTCATGGCTGGTGCCGTGAAAACCGTATTTTCGTATGCCGAATTTTTTGTAATACTCGTACGGCAAGCCGTAGATGTAGGCGTAGTCAGGTAAAGTCTGATGGAAGGCGGTATCGAAAACCGCCACCTGCCGTATCCCGGAAAGCAGCTTCTTGCACGCCAGGATACCGGCCAGATTTGCCGGATTGTGCAAGGGGGCAATGGCGGCGCATTGTCTTATTTTTCGGATGACCGCCTGGTCGATCAACGCCGGCTTCTTGAACTGCTCTCCTCCGTGCACCACGCGATGGCCGATAAGGTCGACGTCCTTGACATATCCTAAGATCATCTTCAGGCCCGCATAGTGGTCCTGCACATCGGAGCCTTCTTCGCCGATGTGCTCGATGACGCCCTTGGAAATGTATTTCTCCTGAGGCATCTGAAAAAGTTTATACTTGATGGAGGAACTTCCGCTGTTTATAACTAGGACTTTAATGCTCATGGCGGTCAGATGGTTTATTGGGCGCGTATTGCGGTAACGGCTACGCAATCTACGATGTCCGTTGCCGAGCAGCCGCGAGACAGGTCGCTGCAGGGCTTATTTAATCCTAAAAGTAAAGGCCCTAATGCCCTGGCCTTGGCCAGGCGTTCCGTAAGCTTATAACTTATGTTGCCGGCTTCAAGGTCCGGGAAGACCAGGACGTTGGCCCTTCCTCCCACGGGGCTATCGGGATATTTTATACGGGCTACTTCCGGCACGATCGCGGCGTCAACCTGCAGCTCTCCGTCGATAAGCAACTGGGGCGCCATCTGCTTGGCCAGTTCCAGGGCCTGGCGGATCTGGTCGATGGACCTGCCCTTGGCCGAACCTTTCGTGGAATAACTTAACAGGGCCACACGCGGGGTAAGGTTCAGGACTTTAGCCGCAAGGTCCGCCGATGCCACCGCAATGCAGGCCAGCTGACGGGCGTTCGGTTCGGGGACCACCCCGCAGTCGGCGTACACAAAGGTGCCGTTGTCGCCGTACGGGCAATCCGGGACAACCATGATGAAACAGCTGCAGGCAAGGCTGATGCGCTCATCCACGCCCAGGCAGTGTATGGCCGCCCTGGCCACATCCGGGGTCGTGTGGCTTGCGCCGGCGACAAACCCGTCCACCCGGCCTTCGCGTGCCAGCATCGCCGCATAATACAGCGGGTCAGCCATGGTCTTGGCGGCGGTCTCCATGTCTATGCCCTTGGCCTTGCGCAATTGATAAAACTCTTCGACGTACTTGCTTTGCAGGGCAGGATCGATCTTGTCTTCGGTCAACAGGAGCACCTTGGCAATGCCCTCTTTCTCGATAATGCGGGCTGCCTCTACGGTGCGCTTGTCGTCGTATTCGGGCAGCGCGATGGTCATGAGTTTGGCTTGCGCCCTCTGGCGGATTCTGGCAATAGTATCCATATCAGATCCCTTTCAGTATTTCGTCCAGGTCAACGTTATATTTAATAAGTTTGATGACTGCCTCGATCTTGGCGGCATCGGTAGGCCTGATCTTGACCGTCAGGTCATGGACGTAAGAGGCTACCGTATAGGTCTCCGCCTTAGCGAATAACACGGGGATACCGGCGCTGGTCAGCAGGTTCATGATCGGCTGCCCCGGGGTAATGCCGCCCGATAATATGATCCCGGAAACCTTAAGCCTGGTCTTTTCCACTTCGCGGTAGCAGCCCAGCGCCGTCATGATCATGTCTTCCCTGTCGCCGGAAGTGATCAGCAGGCTTCCGTCGTTAATGTAGCGTATTGCGTTTGCCGGCTGCATCGCCCCGACGATAACGTTAGTCACATAATTGCCCAGGTACTCTTTGCCGCAGGAAAGCTCAAAGCCCGTCTCTTCAAGAAGCTGGCGTATGTTCGGCTGGGAGAGCATGTCATTGTAAGGAATAACCCCCAGGACCCGGATGCCTTTTCTCTCCAGCCCCTTTCTGACCAGGCGGTTTATTTTATCATACTTGTCCGGCAGGACCTTGTTGATGATGACCCCCAGGATCTTGATCCCCTCTTTTTCAAAAAGCGCGCGGTTCAACAGTATCTCGTCTATCGGCCGGCCGATGCCGCCCGAAGAAATAAGGATGACCTTCGACCCCAGGGTCTTGGCCACGTAGGCGTTGGAGTGGTCAAAGACCGAACCTACGCCGGCATGGCCGGTGCCTTCGATGATCACCATATCCTGGCGGTTGGAAACGCGTCGGAAGGCGGATTTGATCTGGGCGGTGATCGCCTTTTGGTCGGGCCGGGCGATGTAACGCTCAGTGAAGCCCTTCTCCACGGCGATGGGATTCATGTCTTTCAAGCCGCACTTGATGCCGCAGACCTCCTCAATGAGCACGGAATCCTCGTCGATCTTGAGCCCCTCTTCCTCGAGGTAGCGCTGGCCGATAGGCTTGATGAACCCGATCTTCTTGAAGCGCTTTTGAAAATTGCAGATCAATCCCAGCGAAACGGTGGTCTTACCGTCGTTCTGCTTGGTGGCTGCGATGAATATCTTCTTCATTGAAGATGTTCTTCTATCTTTCTTTTTAGTTCCGACCTGGACAGGACGCCCACCAACTGTTCGGAAACTTTACCGTGCTTAAAGAACATAAGCGTAGGGATAGACATTATCCCGTATCGGCTGGCGACCTTGGGATTGTCGTCGATATTGATCTTGGCGACCTTGAGCCGCTGGTCGAATTCCCGGGAGAGCTCATCGATAACCGAAGAGATCATCTTGCAGGGGCCGCACCAGGGCGCCCAAAAATCCACCAGTACCGGCAGATCCGATTCCAAAACTACTTTTTGAAAATCACCGTCACTCAAATGCAGTAAGCTCATGGTTTGTAGGGGGTTAAAGGGTTGATAAAAAAGTACGCTGGCCGAGTGTATAGAATATCATAAACAGGATTTGTTTGCAAGCGAAAAACCGGACTGCGTAAAAACCGTTTCAGGCGCGGATAAAAAAAGGCCTTCGCTCCAAGATGGCGCGGGGGTATGTAATAAGAAATAAAGAAAAGGCGCCCTGTTTTTTAAGGAGTATCCGCAAGAAGTCGTTGTAATAGCCGAGCACCAGCCGTGCATCTTCGGGTAACAGGACGTGTTGGCTGTATTTGGCCTCCTCGAATTTTTCGGTGAACTTGCGGAATATGCCGCTGGTCGGCGTATAGCGCGCCTGGATGGAATCGGCGTAGGAAAGCGGGGGGATCTGGCGCCAAGGGCCTGCGCCCATGATCGTCAACACCGCCCTTGCGTTTTCATAGATGCCGATAATGAATTGCCGCTGGTCGCTGGCAAAAAAACGTTTTAACTTGCGCGCCTGATGCTGCCGCAAAAAATAGAACACCGCAAAAAGTGCGCCCGTCAAAACAAAGACGGCCGCCAAGGCGAAAGCTACGGCATCGGCAATACGCCTGTTACGGCCCAAGCGACCTTCGGCTAAGGCCTGCTCCTGTTCCTGGCGCAGCCGGGCATTTGCAGCCTCCTCCTCTTTTTCTCTGGAGCGAAGCTCCTCGCTGAGGGCGCGGGCTTCATCCTGCTGTTTCTGCAATTCTTCGGGGGGCGCTGCAGGCGCGGCCGCCGGAGAAGCTGCTTGTGCAGCCGCCTGCGCGGCCTCCTTGGCTTCCTGCGCCACGAAAAGCTCTGCCCGCAACAGTAAGGCATCCTCCAGGCCGTCGACCACGCCGGACTGCCGGGTTTTTGCGTCCTGGCTTTCTTTGGCTTCCTGGAGTTTGGAGGCGATCTTTTTGAAATCGACGGAGGTCTGAAGTTGCGGTATCGCCGAAGCGATCTCCTCAAGGGCCTGCTGTTGCGCAGGCTCCAGCGCCTTTATTTGGCTATCGGCTGCCTCCATCTTGTGGCGGTACACTTGAAAGGATTTCCATTCCTTGTATTTGTCAAGCGCATCCTGCAGCGGCTGGCTATCCTCGGCGCGCAATGCGGCGGCATCAACCTTGCTCTTGATGTCGGCATCGGCTTTACGGATCTCTTTATATGAATTGCCTTCCTGCAGCTGATTGAGCGAGAACAATACCGACATCTTATCCCGCATCTTGAAGGGCGCTTTTTTTACCGCATCGGTAGCGTCATCTTTATTGCGCTGAGCCAAGAGGACGGACTTTTGCCGGACATACTTGCGCAGGAGCACTTCTGCCTGCCTGCCCTTGTCCTTCTCGATCCCCAGGCCGGGAGTGCGTAAAATACTTACCAGCCCGTTTTCCGCTTTTTCGACCTCCTGGATAGTGACGCTTTCTTTCACGAGCAACCCCAAAAGGGCATTGGCCTGATACTGGTTTTTGGGATCCTCAAGCTGAGGAAGCAGTCCGAGGACAGCCCCCTGCATCTGGCTCTGCAACAGGTAGAAGTCTTCGTCGGCCACGCCCAATCCCGGCTGCCAGCCGGAGTCCGCCTCCAGGAATATCCCTTTCCCCTTCAGACGTTCCGGCAAAAAACTGCTCCAGAGCCCCAGGGAAACCGCCAGGGTCAGAGCCAGTAACAGTACCGGCGAAAACAAATAGTGGGGCGTTTGGAAGTTCTTTCTCTCGGCAAGGCCGAGCGTTTCGTAGAATTTGAGTTTCAGCAGGTAAAACCAGCAGAGCACATACCCCAGGGCCGCCAGTATCGAAAACGCGCCAAGCGCATCGGCGAATACCGGCCAGCTCATATACAACGGCACGCTTAAAAGCTGCACATAGGTCAGGTACGCCGGAAGCGCGGCGGCAAGCCCCAGCACCAGTTCCAGGAGCAAGACGCCGCGGATCCAGATAGCCAGGACCTCTTTATAGAAAAAGGAGGAATTGAATACGCAATAGACGGTCCAGACAAAAACGATGAGGCTGCCGGCGCCGGCTACGCTCTTGATAAGCCGCTCCTCCTGCTGACGGCTGAGCCATCCGACAAAAAACGCGATCCCCAATCCCGCCAGGAACAGGTATTGAAAAAGGCCCAGCACCCCGGACAGAAGCACCGTCGCGCATATCAGCAACACGAAGGTAAGCGCCAGTTCCAGGAAAAAATACGTATCCGTATTCTTCATCTCACCACTCCAGAAACGCCTCTTCGGGGTCTTGCCCCCGGTAGAACACGATAGGGACAGCAGGCAGCGTCTGCGAAAGCTTTATCTTTACGTCCTTGATGAGTTCCGGCCGGCTGAGGGCATACTTGAATGTGGAAGTGATCAGTACCAAGGGGATCAACGAAACGTTCCTTTTTTCCAGCGGCAGCATCAGCGGCAGATGCTCCCAGTCCCTGTCCGGCATGATCACGATAACCGTCGTATGGTCGGGGATATGGCGGGCGCAGGACTGGAAGATCTCATCCAGCCCCATCTGGCTGTCCGGGCGGGCCATGGCAAGGAATTTCAGGATACTCTCAAGGTGTTGGGCCCCCTTATTGAAAGGGATATGCACCGGCTCCTGTGCCTGGGCGATCAATTCCACGGAGATACCCTTGTCCAGCAGGTAGCGGGCGACGGATGCGGCGATCTTGATCGCGTATTCATTGACGCTATCCGCACCGGCCGAGAATTCCATATCCCTGCGCAGGTTGCAGATGAGCGTCGCCCGGAAAAAAACCTGACGCTGGTATTGTTTGACGATAAGCCTGTTTTTCAGGGCAGTAGAGAACCAGTGGATCTTTTTGATCGGATCGCCGGGCTTATACTCCCTGACGCCGAAGAATTCGTCTTCATCCCCGCCGGCCCTGGCGCTTTCGATCCCGAACCACGGCAGAACGCCTTTCGAGAGCGCGGGGAACCTGCGTATGGGAAATGTCTTGGGGTAGACGTAGAGTTCGGAATATACCGGGTAGGCGCGCTTTATAAAAAATAACCCCAGCGGGTCAAAGAAATAAACCGAGAAAGGCCCCAGCCGGTAGCGACCCCGGCGCAGGCATTGGCAGCGGTAATGCAGGTCCATCGACAAGCCAGGGCCGAGGTATTCGATCAAAATGTACTTACGCGCAAGGCTTCCGGAAAGGCACGGCAGATAGTCCTCCAGCAGCATATTGCCCAGCGGCAAGAAGCTTCTATTGTGGATCGAAACTTTTATTTCAAGGATGTCGCCCGTGTCTACCTTGCCGGTGGCCTGGCGGGCCAGCTGCAGCGTAACGAAGGCAGCCTCGCACAGGACCCAGAGGCCGCATACGGCAACCAGCGTAACCAGGAACCAGAACAACAGGTAGAAAAATGCGATCGAGGTCCTCATGCCGATGAGCAAAGACGCGGCGGCGATGAGGAAAAACAGAACCCACTTTTTCAGGCAGGTCGCCAGCATGATGCGGATTTTTCAGTCGTATTAAGGGATGGCGGTGGTTTTAAGTAATTCCTGGATTACGCTTCCTGTGCTGTTGCCGGCAATCAGTGCCTTAGGCTGCAATACGATACGGTGTTTCAAGATCAAAGGCGCCAGCTTTGCCACGTCGTCCGGGACCACGTAATCGCGGTCATGCATAAGGGCCCAGGCGGAACCGGCTTTCATCAAGGCGATGGAAGCCCGGGGGCTGGCCCCCAGCCGTATCGACTCCGTATTCCGGGTAGCGGAAACCAGCCGCACGATATACTCCATGACACTGGAGGAGATTTGGATCTTTTTGACGGCGTCCTGAAGGTTCAAGACGTCTTCGATACGCAGGACCGGCTGCAGCTGCTCCAGGGGATGCTGCAGCTTCTGGCCGGAAACGACCTTTACTTCATCTTCGACCTGCAGATAGCCCATATCGATCTTCATGAGGAACCTGTCGATCTGAGCCTCGGGCAAGGGGTATGTCCCCTGATACTCGATCGGGTTCTGGGTGGCGATAACCATGAACGGATACGGCAGGGTAAAGGTCTTGCCGTCAACTGACACGCGGTATTCCTGCATGCACTCCAGTAATGCCGACTGGCTGCGGGGCGTCGTACGGTTAACCTCGTCAGCCAAGAGGATATTGGTAAAGACAGGGCCCGGCTTGAAATCAAACTCCCCGCTCTTGGGGTTATACACAAAACCGCCGGTAATATCGGAAGGCAGCAGGTCCGGGGTGAACTGGATCCTTTTGAAGTCCGCGTTTATGGACCTGGCCAGGGCCAGGGCCAGCGTAGTCTTGCCCAATCCCGGCACATCCTCGATCAGGATATGGCCGTTGGTCAACAGGCCGACGAGCAGGAATTTCACCGTTTCGGTCTTGCCGACGATCACGCGTTCGATATTCTCGATAAGCCTGGCAAGTTCTTTGCTGCCCATAAGATACTCCTTTCATATGAAACATAATGGATGAGAACGCTTCTCTGCGAGAAGCGTTCTCATCCATTATAAGCTGCCTTGCGCAAAAATGCAATTACTATCCTTTGGGAACGCGGCTGGAAAAGTAACCTCCGGTCAACGCATCCAGGGAAGCGCTTAACTCCTGCAGCCTCAACTCTTTTTCCTGTCTTTTTCTTTTATCTTCCAGGCGCAGGCCGTCTAATTCCATAGTGACCCGCCGGTATTCAAAATACAGCTTGGTAACCTCATCCAGGATACTGTCCCGCAGCTCCACCATCAGCCGGGAGCGCACATCGATCGAGGCCTGGTCGCTGTTCCAGATAAGATTGCCCAGCTCCCAGCTCAAGCGAATATCCCACTCAACGCTGTCATGCCCTTTCCTGAGCATGTCGTCCTCTGCCTTGGTCGTCGAACCCGACTCCCAATGCCAAAGATCCGTGGCGTTCCTGTCCACCCCCAGGCTTACCGTAGGAAGCCAGGCTTTTCTGCTTGCCTGCTTTCTCCATTGCTTAATCTTCCCGTTGCCCACTTCGGCGTATTCGACCGCGGCCTCCTGAACA
This sequence comes from Patescibacteria group bacterium, assembly GCA_035506195.1. Taxonomy (GTDB): domain Bacteria; phylum Omnitrophota; class Gorgyraeia; order Gygaellales; family Profunditerraquicolaceae; genus DATJPV01. Next base: position 19,329 of record DATJPV010000035.1, read on the forward strand.
CTCCTTATCGTCGGCATGATCATACGGGAGGAAGCGCCGAAGGATTGTTCGGAAGGAGTATACCGCAGCGTAAAGAGGCCACTATCGCAAGCTACATACACCCTGCCCTGCGCATCAAAACTCATATCTCGTATCTGGCGGCTGCCGGGACCCAGCGGCAATGCCTCCCAACGCTGGTCTCGGTATGCGAAAACCGTTGACCGGCAGACCGCATACACCTGAGACTGCGCAGACACTCGTATCTGCCGGATCTGGCGGTCGATGAGCCCGTGCGCGGTCATTGCGCTCCAGGAGCTTCCTGCATCGAGGCTCTGATATGCGCCGCGCGCAGTAGCCAGATATAAAAGGCGGCTGTTTGCCGGATCAACGCAGATATCATAAAGGATGCCGCTGCCGGTTGCCTGGCCGTCCTCAGGGCTGGCCTCTTGCGCGTCACCTTCTTCCTCGGGCGTCTTCGCCAGAGCCGTAAAGACACGCTGCCAGCTATTGCCCCGGTCCTGCGTCTTGAACACGCCGTCTGCGGATACGGCCCATGCAAGGGACGGATCCTGCGCGCAGACGGCAACTGCCGCAATGGAAGCGGCAAGTTTTCCGGAGGCCTTCTGCCAGCTGCGGCCCCGGTCGTAACTTACAAAAAGCCCAGCGCCTGTCCCCAGATACATCACCGCATCAGACACTGCCAAAGCACAAATCCGGTTTTCCTGCCAGCCCTTCCCCTGGAATATTTTTTTCCAGTGTAAACCGGCGTCCTCGCTTTGATACAGCCCCTGGCCCGTGCCGGCAAAAAGGGCGTTTTTGCCGCAGGGGTCCGGAACCAGCCGGGACAACCGGCCGGGCTGGCCTTTAAGGATCAATACCGGCCTCCAGCTTGAGCCCATATCCTGGCTGCGCATGAGGCTCGACTTTGAACCCGCATAGAGAATACCGGGCTGGCTGCCGGTGCAGGCGACGGCGGTAAAGTCGCTGTTGCCTGCGCTTATCTGTTGCCATTCATTCTCAAAAGCGAACTCTGCGGTTCCAAACCGCCATGCCAGAGCCGTCAAAAGAACGGCTCCAAAAACTATTTTGCCATATCTCATTTTTCCCACCTCCTGCTGCAATTGACGCGCAAGGCGGGAGAATCTAACAGGATTTTTCGCAAGAACAAGAGAAGATACGGAAGGGGATACTAGAAATCAAACGGGCGGGAGTTTTTCTGATCCTTGTTCAGGCCCTTCAGGAGCATTGCCACGGCGGCATCGATGGCCATGGTCGCCTCTTCATCGATGTGTGAGAATTTAAGCCTGATGTCATAAATAAGCCCTCGGACGAGCTCTTTGGAATCAACCACTTCTCCGGTAACGATGATCGGCTCAGGGGTGGTAGGAAGCATTATCTTTACGCCGAGGCAGGTGCCTTTTTCAAAAGGCCGGTCATTCGTAAAGGCCATTCCGCCGAGGCTTAGGTTCTTGGTGCGTGAAACGTCATGCCGCTGCCCGGCGTTGAGGACATGGTAGGATACGATGAAACGTCCGTCTACTCGGACGTATCTGCGCCGCTCCTGGCCCTTATGCGCCATGGTATGTTTTAAGGAATAATTACTTTTTCAAAACGAAGAATAGGATCATCGAACCGATGATGCAGATCAGGCCGACGATCGTCCGGCGCTCCATGAGCCATTCGTGAAAGGTGTAGATGTTCGTCTCGATGGCGGGGAGCAGCTTCTTTTTGATGCCACCCAGCTCCTTACCGAATGTCTCCTCCAGCTTTTCGTAATTTCCGTAGAGCACCACCACTATCCCGGACAGAAAGATAATAGGACTCAGCCAGAATAGCACAATCTTGGCGATTTCATAAACCGTAATCTCAGCTCCCATTCTTGGCCCCCTTTCGCTGAGCATTATAACACAAACACCCGTGTTTTGTAAAGTGCGCGTACCGTTATTTAGCGTTTCCCCCTGGCCCGGCTGAATTCTGCCAAACGCGGCTCGATGATGCCGCAAGAAACTAAAAATTCCTCCAGGGCCGCGGCGGCCATGGCATGGGCTTCGGCGCTGGGGTGCTGGTTCAAAGGCAACGCCCAGAAAGAACGCAGGTTCCTGCCGGTACTCAGGTATAACGGCAACAGGTCCATCACATAAAAGCCGGACTGCGTCGCCGCCTGGCGTATTTTTTCATGAGCAATGCGCTCGGGAAAATTCCGGATATTCCATTTGCCCGGGATAAAAAACGGGAAGATCATCATGACCGGCCTGCCCAAGTCATGCTGCATGCAGAATGCCGTCATGTAGCTCAACGCCTGCTGGCATTGGATCCAGCCGTGATAGTCATCCTTGAAACCGTGATTCAGGGGGATCTTATAGATATATTGGAGCATGCGGTATTTCTCGTTCAGGAAGGCGTACAAATAGCTGTGCGCGATGAGCCAGCGATGGACGGCGTTGTCCCCCAGGAGTTCCATGCGCACCTTGAATTCTTCGATTGTATCCAGATGCGCATACCCCTTGGCGCTGCGTTCAGTATCATTGGAGAGGAACTGTACAATAACCATGTCCGGCTGGAACCGGATCCCCTTGTACATCAAAAGCTCAAGCTCGTTGAGGGTGGTGAAGCCGCAGACCCCGAGGTTGATCACTTCGATCTTTATGTTCTTGTATACATCGCGGTACCTCTGGTTGAGGCGCCTCTGGAGCACGGCGGTGTAGAGGTCTTCCGAATCATATACCCCCTCTCCGAACGTGAAAGAGTCGCCCAGCACAATGATCCGGAAGGTATCCGGATCCTTATGGAAAAACTCCGGGCCCGTGCGAAACTCATTCTGCTTGACCTCTGTCTTGAACCGGAAACGCTGCGTCGTATCCCACTTGTGCTTCCAATCGGTCCAGACAAACCGCAGGGTAAACTCTATGGCCAGGCACAGAAGCAGCAGGCTTGCGCATGCCAGCGTCAGGCCGCAGAGCCAGCGTTTTACCAAACTTAAAACCTGCGCACTTTTCACGGCCGGGACTCCTCAGGCAGGAATTCCGCATCAGGGAAGAGCTTGCGTACGTCGAATTTGTTGATAAGGCGGAAAATAAAAAAATAAACAAACGGCTGCCGGCGCTGGAGGTTATCTACGGCCACATGCACGGCCAGGCTGAACGCGCATAAAAAAACGCCCGCCGAATGCAGCCAGAAGCCCAGCAGGAAAAGAAGCGCGATAAGCTCCCAGGAGTGCAGGAATAGATACACCTTCCCCTTCTCGATATAGGTAGTGGAGAAAAAGAGCGTAAGGTCAAAACGGCGCTGCACGGACAGATAATCCACGAAATGGTCTACGTCGATGAGCACCCCCGCGCAGATGACGATCAGTACATGCGCAAGACTGCCGGATCTCTTCCACACCAGAAACGACAAGGCCAGGGCAATGCAGACATGTGCGGCGATGTCGAGAAGGTTTTTAACGGTCCTGCGCCGTATAAAAGCGCTCCTGTCTTTGGATGTGATCATCAGGCGTCCCTTTTCATTTTTTGAATACCTGTGCCCGGTAATACCGCATCAATTCGTAAAAAGCTTTTGGGTTACAGACAAGCCTGGCCATTTCCGAGATGAACATGAACGGCTTGAGGAACAGGTAGCGCAGGTACAGCCGCATGACCTGGCGGCGGACAAATTGCCTGAGCTCTTCGTGTGTCCAGTCTGCCGTTGAGATGACGGGGATCCGAAAATCAAAATAGTATTCCTGGTCGACGTCCTGGTCCGCGTCTTTTTTAAGCCTGCGGTATTCGGCGTACAGCGGCGTAGAAGGAATGGGCATGGCAAAATTAAAATGCGCCCGGAATATGCCCAGCTTGAATACGAAATCGAATGTCTGCTGCATGTCCTGAAAGGTCTCCTGCGGCATGCCGACGATCAAGAAGGCCTCCAGAGAGATCCCGTATTTCCGGAAAGCCTTAACCAGGGGATAGACCTTTTCCAGGGACAGGGGTTTCTTCATGATGCGGCTGAGCACCCTCTGGCTGCCGCTTTCGATAGCCAGCGATACCCGGTAGCAGCCGCTCTGCTTCATCAGGCCGATGAGCTCGTCATCCAGGGCATACAACGCGATCCCGTTGGGCACGCACCAGGACAGACCCAGTTTCTGGTCGATCATCAAGCGAAAGATCTCTTTTGCCCTCTGTCTGTCCATGGTCAGGTTATCATCGAGGAACTGGACCTCATCGATGCGGTACTTCTCTTTAAGCAGCGTCAGCTCCTCTACCACTGCCGCGGCAGCCCTGCCCCTGAACTTCCCCTGCAAGAGGATCGCGGAACAAAAAGTACAGGCGGCGTTGCAGCCCCGCGAGGTCAACACCTCAAGCACCCGCCTGCCCTTGGTCAGGAAACCGTGCGGCCTGTTCAATTTTATGTATTTTTCTACCGGCACCAGGTCGCGGTCGGGAGTGATAAATTCTTCCGGCGGCAGGAACCTGGCCTTGGGATTGATCTTAAGCTGACCGGAGACACGCCAGGCAAAGCCGTCTAACTTTTCTATGGCGGCCGGCCGCCGGCCGGACAACGCATCCAGGAGCAAAGCGGCCGTCTGTTCTCCTTCTCCGATGACCAGGTAATCGATAAAGGACGACGCCATGATACGTTCAGGGACCACCGAAGCATAACAGCCTCCCGCCACCACGTGCCGGATACCGGCTTTGGTTTTGAGCATCTGCGCTAAATCCAGCGTCGGCTTGAACGCCGCATGAGAATTACAGGATATCCCGACGATATCGGGCTTGATCGCGCGTACCCGCTCTTCGATACCCTCAAGCCCGAGCCCCAGCCGCACCATATCGTCCCGATGAAGCTTGGTCTTCTGCTCCGCCTCGATAAGCGCATCCAGGACGCTGACTTCGTAGCCGGCGGCCTTAAGAAAAGTGCCCACGTAACAAACCCCCAGAGGCATAGAGCCCCGGGAAAGCTTGTGCGCAAAGACATCGACCGGAGGGTTCACCAGGAGTATCCTTGGCGTCATAACGTCTAGCCTTCCTTCTTTTTGATGCCCGTGCCCCGGACGGCATAAAACATGTTATTCGTCTTACGGGCAAAGAATGTATAGATCCCCTTAAGCAGGCCTGAGAGGCCCATAGGGTAACGCAGGATCACGGTTTTTATCTTGTAGCCGTGCAGGAACGAAAAAAACATCCGGAAGGCAAAACCCGGCCAGGCAAGCAATGCATAGATATGGCGGTAAAGAAAAGGGAACGCCACGACGATCGAAAACAAAGGCCGCAATTTCTCGATTTCTCTTTTCTGGGGTAATTTGAGGGGCGAAGGATAATAGAATGACCGCGCGATAACCGAATCGTCGTCAAGGAGCCCCATCTGACGGGCCATTGCTTCGATCTCAGTCTTAGGATACGGTTGGCACAGGTAGGCGCCGGAGAAATCCGCTTTCAAGTCGATGTTGAGCTTCAGGGTTTCGATATCCTTTGCCAGGCTTCCCATGGGCAGGCCGATGAGGTTCTGGGCGTATATCTTTATCCCGTAGCTATGTATAAGGCCGGCCCTTTCGATCATCATCTTATTGCTCATCCTCCGGTGCAGGATCCGCTCCCTCAATTCTTCATTGCCGGTCTCCACTCCCATGAAAAGCGTTTTGCATCCTGCCCGGGCAAGCGATTCGATGTACTCTTTTGTACAGATGTCAAAATGGGCATTGGTTATGAAAGGCAGGCCGACCTTGGCGGGGTATTTCTCGGCAAATTCCCCCAGCCAGTCCCTGCGGAAAGGGAATATATCATCAAAGAAATGGATGAGCTTTGCGTGGTAGCGCTCTTTCAACTGAAGACACTCCTGGATGACATTGTCAACGCTGCGTAAATGGACCTTCCCTCCGGAAGAAGCATAGAGCTCGTTGTATTGTTTGTTAAAACAGTAGCTGCAATTATACACGCAGCCGCGGCTGGCGATCATGGACCTGACTTCGGCTTTGTAGAATTGGGGGTATTGCACAAACAGTTCCCGGTCCGGGAACGGGATGGTATCCAGGTCCTGTACGAGCGGCCGCAGGGGATTCTGCCTGATGGAGCCGGACGGGCCCCGGGTCACCAGGTTATCCAGGTGCCCGACATCCTTATTCTTTTCCAGGAGGCCCAGGAACTCGACAAAGACCCCCTCGCATTCTCCCCGGAAGGCATAATCGATCTCGCCGTGCTTGACGACCTCCGGGAAGAAAGTAATGTGGCAGCCGCCGAAAACGGTGGGGATACGGTATTTGGCCTTGATGCGGGAGACGGTCTCGAACAGATACGGAAAGCTCGGCGTGATCACGCTGACCGCCAGTATGTCCGGCTGGACATGCCTGATCTTTGCTTCGATGCGCGCAAGGTCGTTGCTTACCGCATATACGCGGTGCCCCTGCTGTTTGGCGACGGCCGAAAGATAAAGGACTCCCAGGGGCTCTTCGAAACCCAGGTCTTCCATATTGACGATAAAAAGGACTTTCATCGAACCCCCTGGCGGCCGAAGGAATAAGACACGCCTACGCAGTCCGGGCAAGGCAAGGCGCCTAAACCTTGCGGGTCATTCCATTCCATCGCCTTACCGCAGGCTTTCAACAACAGGTACGGATACAATGCATGAAAAGACGCCGGGCAGATAAAATCCGGCGAATGCAGGTTCACCGGGTAAGAGGCGCCTTTTTTCAAGCGGCAGCCGGGATGCTGCCGGGCAACATTGACCAGCCGAATGCCCAGATCATAGTCGATAAGGTCCACCGGATGAAAAACGGCCTCAAACATGATCTCCATGGCCCGCAAGAACGGCCTGGTTATCTTATGCTTCAGGGAACGCTTTTTTTCAAGCTGCAGGGCCAGCGCGCATCCTCCCTGCGGGCAACGGATGTTCAGTTCTTTTTCTACCGTCGCGTTGTACATGAGCGCCAGGACATAAGGATACGCGGCGGCAAAGGCATGGCTGCAAAAACCGCCGGGCAACAAGGGCGCGTTGAATGTTTTTTTCTCTTTATGATACCGGCAGGAGTAAGTGATATGGTGTATCCCGACAGGGGTGCTTTCGTCAATGGTTGCCTGTTGAGCCGGCCCCAGGGAAGCCGCCAATATGGTAGGAAAGGCGACGTTGAAATCAAGGGCCCTGCGCGCGGCATCGTCTGCCTCGAGGTTAAACTCCTGGCCTGCGGCATGCGCCTGCAGGCAGGTCCCCTCGACATCCAAGATCCGTATGCGAAGCTTGCCGTCCGGGGCCGGGCCGATCCCAGCCACTACCGCATTCTGAGGATTGGGGCAACGGACCAGGACCTCATTGGGATAGACCCAGTTGACCTGCTTGGTCCGGAAATCCTTTTTTTCTATGGGCCTACGCCGGCAGTCGGCGGTACGCTGAGCCCAGGAAAACCATCCCCCCTTTGCCAGGGTGACAACATAGGGAGCCAGATTATAGAATAAAAAAGGGCATACTCCCGGTAATGCGGACTGCCCGCTTTTAAGACGGCCTGCGGCAAGCCGGAACTTCGCCAGATAATCGCTCATTTGCGCATAAAGTTTTTCAAGGCCACCTTCAGGGCCTCGGGGTCATGCGAGAAAAAATAACTTTTCAGGTCCTGGATGCTTTGCCGGCAGAAAAGGCAGTCATTCTGCTGCAGGTATTCCCAGGCGCCGCTTAAGCCTGCCTCGTAAATGCTCTTGCCGTATTTCCTGAAAAGCCTGGCGCAGGGATACACCATGCCATCGCAGTCCAGGAACATATAACCGGCGCTTAAGTTACAGGGAGTGTATTGATAACCGGCGGGAAGCGTATCCGTTTTCTTAAAGACCTTATCCGCAGGAAAGTCTACGGGGTATTCAATGATCTTGTCCAAGAGCACAAAAGACTTATCCACCGGATAGCCCATCTTTTTGTATTCTCTGACCTTCTTCCAGAATTCGCGCAGCTCCTGCGGGGTCATGACATAGTCTTTATCTTCCGGTTTGACGATCGCCTGTTCGGCCAGGCCAAGGTTGGTGTTGTATTTCTTGGCCAGTTTCAGCAGGAACTCAAGGCTGTGGACGTTATTCTTGGTAAAAACGGCCCGCATCTGAATGGGGATCTTGTTGGCTACGCACAACTCGATACTTTCAATGATCTTACGGAATGACCCCTTGCCCCGGTTCTTGTCATGCCCCTCCTCGTCCCCGTCGATGCTATGGCAGACCAGGGTAAGTTTTTTGAGGTCGTTGATCCTGGACCTGGTGAAATAACCGTTCGTACCGGTCTCAACGATCATGTGTTTACGGCAGATGTATTCGACGATCTGGCCGAAATCTTTACGCAGGAGCGGCTCTCCGCCCAGGATGGTAATGTACCGGGTGCCCATGGCGTAAAGCTCGTCTATGATCCGGAAAAGCTCTTCCCGGGAAAACTCTTTGACATCCTTGCGGTTGGGAGAATCAGGAAAGCAATAGATACATTTGAGGTTGCAGCGTTCGGTAATGAAAAGGCCGACATACAGCGGGACGGGCCTGCCGGTCAGCCTGGCCTTAAGGTACTGCAGCCCGGCGTTGGCCATAGGGACATATTTTGTAAGCAGCTTCATGCCTTTGTGCTCCTTTTTACCCGGATGCGGGCATTGAGCATGTTATTGTACTACAAAACACCGTCAGATTCAATAAAAACCGGTTTAAGGTGGGCGGTAAACCGATGTGTATCAAGAAGAGCTCTGCAGCATCTGGAGCTCCTGTTTGACCTTCTGGGAAAACGGGATGTCTACGTCGCGATAAAGCTCATACGCCAGGGAAAGGTATTCCCGGGCCTTATCGGCCTGCCCTTTCTGCCTGAACAGGACTCCCAGATTGTAATATGTGTAGGCCAGCTCGCAGGAGCCGTCCATTTGCTTGCTCAGGGCCAGGGCACGCAAAAGCGACTGCTCCGCCTCTTCAACGTTGCCCATCTCCATATGCAGTTCTGCGATCATGTTATGGTCGTTGACCAGGCTCGGCTTATCGCCGTAAGTCTCATCTAAGCGCAGCCCTTTCAGGTAGTACTCCATGGCTTTTTGATACTGCTTTTCGAACAGGCATATTTCTCCCAGGTTGAAATAACAGTCGCTCAACTCGTGCTTCAGGTTGAGTTTCTGGAAAATAAGCTGGCTTTTCGTATAGAATTCTCTGGCGCCGGAGAAGTCATCCTTGTTGGCAAAAACCAGGCCGATGTCAAAATAATCGCAGGCAAGATTATACAGGTGGGCTGCCCGGTGCTGCAGTTGACGGTTGATCTCCGAGCTTTTGGTAAGCAGGGCCAATGCCTTGTCGGAATCCTCTTTATCCATATGCCAGACCGCAAGCTTGCGCAGCGCAATTGCTTCGTGCAGGCGGTCACGGTTCTGGCGGCTTAACTGCATAGCCTTGTTGTAAAAATCATCGGCTTTGGGGTATTCGCCGCAAAGTTGATACATCCAGCCGATGTTGATATAGGCGTCGGCAAGGTTCCGGTTATCCTGCCTCTTCTGGCTGTAAAACGCGTATTCAAAGTAGCACCGCAAGGCATCATCCATTTTACCCAGACGCCGGTAGGACTCGGCAAGCAGCGGATATGTATCCAGGAACAACGGGTCTTTTCCGATAACGGTGTTGCACACCGAGACAGCCTGGCGGTTGAGGCCTTGACGGAATAATGCACGGGACTTGGCAAGCAGAAAATAGCTGTTTGGATTAAGCGTAGGCAGCCAGGAATAAAGCCCGGCACACAGGCCGGCCGCCGCTATCGTTATTGATAACGGTGCTAGCGCCCGGCGCAAAGGCCGTACCCTCAGGAGATCGGCCAGCCCAGAGGCTCGCCGCACAGGGTTCCCGGAAGGCACTGTGCCAAAAAGCACGAAGCTGGGGTCTCCGTAAAGAAGAAAATACGCCCAGCAGATATGAAAGATCCCGTGTTCTTTGACCAGTTTCAGGCGGCCCATGCGTACGCACTCCCCCAGCGGCCTGCCCTGTAAAAGCTGGGCGTAGAATTCCCTGGCGAAGACAAGGCTGGCATCGTCTTCTATCCCGCAGATCGTGCCAAGGTAATGCCGTACGCCTGCGAACAAAAATGCGGACGCCAGGCTATAGGCCTTCATCTGGTAATCCGCTTCCAGAGGGCGCCAAGATACCTGCGCGGAATAACAGGCGTTGGAAAAAACAAGGCTGGGCAAAACCAGGGTTTCTGCGGCCGCCAGGATATCCTGAGCGGTAAATCTCCCATCCGCCATGACCCAGCCGCTTTTCTGAGGCTGCAACGGATCATGCTCGCCATGGCCGGCAAAATGCACGATGTCATAATCGCAGATGTTTTTTTTCACATACAGGGTATCGACGCGGGTCGATTTAAAATCGATGCGTATCTGCGTGCCCATGCGCTCAAACTGGTTCTTGATACCGACCCCCTCAAGGTAGGCGAACCTCAGGTCGTCCGTGGGATTGGCAAGGATGAGCATTTTAAAGCGGCTGCTACTGCGGGAAGATGGAGCAACCCAGGTCTGTGTTTTTGTCTTTACCAGCCTGCCGACGTTATATTTAAGGCACAGGAAATCCCTGCCGTCGTACAAGAGCTCCCAGGGGATATGTATCAGCCTTTCATCAAGGAAAAGGACCAGATCGCGCAGGGCCGTAGCCTTCAGCTTGTCCCTGACGGGACGGCTCAAGAGCCCCTCCCAAAGAAGCTGGCCGGATTTCTTCAGGCCTGCGAGTGCATCATTATCCAGGGGACCCCGGCGAGAAGCCCTGCCTAGCAGAGAAGTCACCTCCAGACAGAGGGTATCGATCTGAGAAAAGGAAACTTCGCAATGGCTGTAATGCCTCAGGGTCGAAGCGCTCTCCCTTTGTTCGTAAATACTCAGCTGGAGAGTATCGTCCTGTTTCGATATTTCCAGGACCAGGGCATCGGAATCGTAGGCCATAAGAAAGCTAAGTTTTTATATCTAGGAGTATCGAAGCCAGCGTGGCCTTGAGGCTGGAGATCGAGACCGTATAGCTGCCGCAGGCCACATGTTCAAAGGTAACCTTGCCGGAATCGACATGGTAGGACTCAAGCTCTATGTCGCCCTTAAAGAGGGCTATGCGCAGGTCTTTGATCACCTGCAAACCGGGCTTTTCTTTTACTACCACCGTAAGGCTGAAAGATACCCCGGATTTGTTCTCGATCTTGGCTTCCACCCTGACGTTCTTAAAATCCTTCAGGATCGTCACCTCGTCCTTGAAATCCCGGATGTTGCGGCTGCGCAATACCGGCGCAGGCACCAGTTCCTGGCCGACCAGTACATCGCCGGTAGTAGCTAAAAGCTCCAGCGCTTTTTCTCTCAGGCGCGCGACGACCTCCAGGACCGAGGCAACAGCGCTATCGGCCACCAGGGACTTTACGCGCTCCAGCAACTCCTGCGGCAAGGGCACATCCTGGATGCCTTCCAGGTCAAGTTGGAGCGCAAAGATCTCCAGGCAGCGGTTACAACCCAACAGATGCTCCATGACCTGCTGGCCCTGCTGTTCGGAAAGCTTGCCCTCTATGAAACAAGCAAGGGCCTCGTCTTCCGGATGCGCCGGTCCTTCCGGAGCACGTTGCGCCTTCCATCTCCTGTATACCCCGGTTATCAGTTTTTCAAATGCATCTTGCATGGTGCATTCCTTTCCTAAGACAATAGACGCAAAGGCCCGGCTAATCTAACTACGTAATCTCAAACCCCTTAGCCTTAAAACAGTCTCTCAGCCGGGAGATGATCCTGGCCTTGCGCATATCCATAGCCGGACGAGAAGCCCTCCAGAACTCCGCAAGCTTCTGGAGGCTCAAGGCCCGGTTAAAGTGCAGTTCCAGAAAAAACTTATCCTGCGTACCGAGCTTTTCGACACAATCCTTCAGATCGATTAGCTTCTCCTGCGCCTTAAGCTCATCTCTGGCCGAAGGGGCATCATCAGCCACGATATCCTGCAAACTGGTGCCGTCGGCATCCTCCTCATCCAGGGAAATCGTGCCCTTAAGCCGGCGCAGATAATCGATGACGGCATGAATGGTTACCTGACGCAGCCAGCTGGCCAGGGTACAGTTATTTTTAGCTTTAAAGCTTTTTAATTTGCGGAAATTATCCTGGGAAAGAGAAACGAAGATTTCCTGAAATATGTCAGCGGCGTTGTTTTGAACGTTCTCAGGCGCTCCTTTAAGGCGCAGCACGCGGTAAATATAGCTGTAAATAAGGCGGGAATACCGCGTTACGAATTCGTCCCAAGCCTGTCTGTCGCCTTTGACGCATTGCTGGACAAATTCCAGGTCGCTCATACTGTCCTTATTATATCACCAAATATCAAAAAATGAGCAAAAAAAAGGGCACCTTGTTTCAGGTGCCCCTTTCACCGTTTATGCGCCTATTTAAAAAGCGTATTGGAAATAATAAACGAAGCGAACACGATCGAAACCATGGACATCAGCTTGATAAGGATATTCAGGCTTGGCCCGGAGGTATCCTTGAACGGGTCGCCTACGGTATCCCCTACCACGGTTGCTTTATGGGAAGCAGAGCCCTTGCCTCCGTAATTGCCCTCTTCGATGTACTTCTTCGCGTTATCCCAGGCTCCGCCGGCATTAGCCATCATGACCGCCAGGACAAACCCGGTTACGGTGGCTCCGGTCAACAGGCCGGCGACGGATTCGATGCCGCACAAGAGGCCGACGATGATCGGGACGGTAACTGCCATTAAGGAGGGAACGATCATTTCCTTCTGGGCTGCGGCAGTGGCAATATGGACGCACCGGGCATAATCGGGCTTGGCCGTGCCTTCCATGATCCCGGCTATCTCCTTGAATTGCCGGCGTACCTCAATAACGATCTTGCCGGCAGCGCGGCCTACGGCGCGCATGGTCATGGAACAGAACAGGAACGGAAGCATCCCGCCCAAAAATAATCCTACCAATACGCTGGGATTCATCAGGCTTAAGTTGAGCTCTTTGTGGCTGATAACCAAAACCTGGTCGCGGTAGGCGGCGATGAGCGCCAGGGCGGTCAAGGCTGCCGAGCCGATGGCAAAACCTTTGCCGGTTGCCGCGGTGGTATTGCCCAGGGAATCCAGGGCATCGGTCCTTTTCCTGACTTCGGGAGGCAAATGCGACATCTCGGCGTTCCCTCCGGCATTATCGGCAACCGGGCCATAGGCGTCGGTCGCCAAAGTGATGCCCAGCGTAGAAAGCATGCCTACGGCAGAGATCGCAATGCCATAAAGGCCGGCATTAAAATTCGCCGCTCCTCCTGCCAGGAAATAGCTCGCCAATATTGCGATGCCTACTACGATAACCGGCACAGCAGTAGACATCATTCCTACGGATATGCCTGCGATGATAACGGTTGCCGGTCCGGTAACGCTGGCATCGGCAATCGAGCGGGTAGGCTTAAAACCGCTGGAGGTGTAATACTCGGTAAGCAGACCGATAAGTACACCGGCAACCAGGCCCGAAAGCACCGCCCAGTATACTCCGATATGATCAGCCCCCAGGGTATAACGCACCAGAAAATACGAGACTATTGCGACAATAAAAGAGCTGGCAAACACTCCTTTGCGCAAGGCAGCCAGCAGCACTTTTTGAGTCGCCTCTTCCCGGCTGTGCACAAAAAACGTGCCGATGACCGAAGCGAGCACGCCTATCGCAGCCATTACCATGGGCACGGTAACGCCGGCTATACCCAACCCCGCCGCCACACCCAGTACCGACGTGGCCACGATCGAGCCTACATACGACTCATAGAGGTCGGCGCCCATGCCCGCAACGTCGCCGACGTTATCGCCGACGTTATCGGCAATAACCGCCGGATTGCGCGGGTCATCCTCAGGGATCCCGGCCTCTACCTTGCCGACCAGGTCGGCGCCGACATCGGCTGCCTTGGTAAAAATACCGCCGCCGACGCGGGCAAAGAGGGCCTGGGAACTGGCGCCCATCCCGAAACAAAGCATGGTCGAGGTAATCGCCGCGACCTTATCCATACCTAAAGGTATCGGATGCGTGGAATAATACCAGTTAAGAAAATAATACCAGATACTTAGATCCAGGAGGCCCAAACCAACGACGGTCAGGCCCATGACTGCGCCGCTGGAGAATGCCACGCGCAAGCCTGAATTGAGGCTTTTCATTGCCTCGCTGGCAGTCCTGTTCGAAGACTGCGTGGCGATGGTCATGCCGATAAAACCGGATAAACCCGAAAAGAACCCGCCGGTCAAAAAGGCAAAGGGCACAAAGATAACTAAATAATGCTTAAAAGAAAGGAGCAGCAGTATCACAAATACCGCTACGAAGAAGATGAGCACACCCAGGTACTGCCTCTTCAGGTATGCCCTGGCCCCTATCCGCACAGCCTGGGCTATTTCGATCATCTTTTCGTTGCCCTGGCCTTTTTTCAGAATGGAGAGTGCCAGATAGAAAGCAAAACCCAACGCGGTTATCGAGCCGACCGGCGCTAACCACAAAAGGTCTCCCAGCATTTTTACTCCTCCTTATCCTATTGTATGGACTGAATTGCACTACAGTAGCACAGGGGCACTGCTTAGTCAATACCTTTTATGCCCCCTTGTGCCGGTCCGTTTCATCCACTACCTTGCCTTCTACGTCAATAACGCCATCCCTTTTATGCGGCCCCGGGCCGGAGAAGATCGTACGGCTCATGACTGCGGAACTTACCAGAAAAAGCGCGATAAGGACGGATTCAACCAGGAGCCAATGCAGGGGAGACAGAAACAGCCAGCCGAAAAACAGGTTGAGGATGATGAGCGAGGGTAGAAAGCAGCCTGCGGAGCCGACAATGAGCAGCGGCCTCATATCCGGCCCTCAACACCTGCCCTCAAGATAACCATGATCGCGGCATGCGGCACCACGACATACTTTTTACCTTCGAATTCCAGCTCGATCGCCGAGCTTCTCAAAAAAATGCAGTAATCCCCCTCCTTTGCCTCAAGAGGGAAATATTTACCTTCGAACTTTCCTGCCTGCCAGGGCTCGATCTCCAGGGCCCCGGGGTCAGGGATGGGGTAACCCGGCCCGGTCTTGACGACCGTGCCTCCCTGCACCTTTTCTTTTTCTTTGACGCCCTGCGGAAGATACAAACCGGTGTCTGTCCGGTCGTTGCCTTCGTCAGGCGAAATCAATACGCGGTCTCCGACAACAATAAGTTCCTTATTCATGCGTCACCACCTTCGGGTTTCTTTTCAAGCGACTCCAGCATTTTTTTCAGGCCGTTGCGTTTTTCTTCGACATCCTTCGGCCCGGATGCTGCAATATCTGCGGCAGAAGCGGTTGAAGCCTGGGCGGCACTCAGCTCTTGTAAAGCCGCTTCCTTTGCCTTAAGCTCTTTGTCGAGTTTTATATAGTCTTCCTGGAATCGCGACACCTCCGCCTGGGCGCGCTTCAGCTCTTCCCTGAGCTGCCGCAGTTGCTCTTCGCGCTGGCTCAATTGCTGGCTCAGCTCGTCTTTTTGCCCTGTAGAAAGGCCGTATTCTTCTTCAGAGCGTTTCAATTCTCCCTGAAGCCTGCGCAAAGCCTCTTCCTTGAGCTGAAATTGCTTGAGCAGGCTTTCATACTCCTGTTTGTACACCGACTCACTGCGCTTCTGGGTAAGCCTGACTTCCGCCATCGAAGCCTCAAGTTTACGAATCTTTTCGGCGGTTTGGGCGTTCTCCTGCTCAAGGGCCTGGACCCTGAAGGTCTTGGCTTTCAACTGGTCCTCTATTTCAGGAGGGATACGCATGGACTGCTGGGTTTCTTTATCCAGTATCTCCTGGTGCAGGCGCATATTCTCCTGCTGGAGTATCTCCATCTCGCCGCGTTGGGAGTCCTCCCAGCGTTTCCTCTCCTGGAGGTCTTCTTTCAAATCGAATTCCTTGTTTTTTTGAAGCTCAAGCTCGGAAACCAGGCCTTGATTCTGGAGTTTTAGTTTTTCCAACTCCTCGGTAAGGTAGTGCACCTGGTCTTCGAGTACGGCGGCGGAAGGCTTCCTCTGCACAGGTTCCGGGGCCGGGCCGGGCGCAGCGGCGCTGTTCTTGGGCCTACCCAGCACAAATACGGCCAGCGCCGCCAGGCACAGGAATGCAATAATGATCAGGAAGAATAAAACGGTCATCGTATGAGCGTATCTTGCCGCATCGGGGCAAGCCTTACCGCCACCGCCTCGGGTATGGCCTTAGGCTTAAGCTGCGCGTCCACACAGGCAGTACAGGCCTTTGCCCGGCAGATCAATTCTGTCTTATGGTTGGTGATGGTGTGCGTAAATTCTATCCTCACCGAAGTCAAGCGGCTCACCTGCGTCTCCACTTGCAGGAGGTCGCCGTAAAATGCCGGAGCAAGATGCTCCGTTTCCTGCCTCGTCACCACAAACAGCGTCCCCGCATCGGCAAGCTCTTTTATCGAAATGCCCCTTTCGGCGAAGAATTCCGTGCGCGCCTCCTCGGCAAATTTCAAATAGTTTGCGTAATACACTACTCCGCCGGCGTCAGTATGATGGTAATAGATCTTGACTTTCATGCGCGTTACTCTCCGATGATCTTGATTAGGACGCGCTTCCTGCGCTGCCCGTCGAATTCACCGTAAAAAACCTGCTCCCAGGGCCCAAAATCGAGCTTGCCTTTGGTAACAGCCACCACTACCTCTCTGCCCATGACCGTTCTTTTCAGGTGGGCGTCGCCGTTGTCCTCGCCGCTTTGGTTATGCAGGTAGTTCTGCTTGCCGTAAGGCGCCAGCTTCTCAAGCCAGGAGGAAAAGTCGCGATGCAGGCCCTCCTCATCGTCGTTGATAAATACGCTGGAGGTGATATGCATGGCGTTTACCAGGCATAGCCCTTCGCTGATGCCGCTTTTGGCTACCGCCTGCTCAACCTGGCCGGTAATATTAATGAACTCCTGCCGTTTTTCGGTATGAAACCAGATGTGCTGGGTATAGTGCTTCATCTGCTTCGCATTTTAAAGACGTCGAATGCCTGGTCAAAATCATAGACTTCCTTGAAGTCATCTCGCGAGTCCCTGTCGGTCTTGCCCATCAGCCCGACATCGACCATGTTGAAAACGAGCTCCCCGAAATCTGCGGTTGCCTTTATCCCCCAGTGCGCAAGGACGGCCCTGGCCATGGGGCCGTATTGCTCCAGGGCAAAATCGCGGATCCCCTCCAACAACTGGCGGCCGCTGACGTCTGCCTGCACTTTTAGTTTTTTCTGGGTGAACCAAAGCGCCTGCATGACGAATTCATACGCATCGGCCTTGTAGCGGGGGTCTTTCTCGATGATCCCTTCCACTTTCCGGTAAAAATCAGCGCTCATAATCTTTGACGTCGACCACTTTGTTCCTGCTGGTAAGGCCTCTTATAATTATAATCCGGCTTTTGGGTATATCAAGATATTCGCTCAATAAGCCGACTACCGCCGCATTGGCCTTGTTTTCCTTGGGGGCAGCCTTCACCCAGAGCGCCAACTCCCCTTGGCTGATCGCCTGGACCTTGTTTTCTTTTGCGTTCGCTTTTACCCTGACGGACAGTCTCATCGTTAAAGCGCGTACCGGTGCGCTTCGGTAAAGGCAATAACCTGGTTCATCATGCACACTGCCTCAACGGGCCAGGCGCCGGCTGCGGTTTCCCCGGAAAGCATCAGGTAATCCGAGCCATCCAGTATCGCATTGGCCACATCGGTAACTTCTGCCCGGCTCGGCCGGAGGTGTTCGGTCATGCTCTCCAGCATCTGCGTGGCAGTGATCACGAATTTCTTCCGCCGGTTGCACTTTTTAATGATGTATTTCTGGATCATCGGGACTTCATATACCGGGACAGAGACGCCCATATCCCCCCGGGCGATCATGATGCCGTCGGAAACATCGAGGATCTCGTCGATATTGGCGATCCCCTGGCGGTTCTCGATCTTGGCGATGACCCGGCAGGCGGAAAAACGCGCGCCTTCCAGCAGCTTCCTTAGATGCAGTATGTCCTTTTTATCCCGCACGAACGACTGCGCGATGAAATCCACCCCGTGCGCAAGTCCGAAATAGACATCGCGCACGTCTTTGGGGGTCAGCCCCTGGAAGCGCAGCCTGACCTCGGGCATATTGATGCCTTTGTGCTCCTTCAGGATGCCGCCGACAACCACCTGCGCGCTTATGTAATCCCCGGCCACCCGCCTGGCCACCAGCGCGATATTGCCGTCATCGATAAATATGTTATTGCCGGCTTTTATGTCCTTGAGGTCGCCGCGGTAATCGAAAGGGATGACCCCCTGGCCCTGAGCTGACGGCGCATTCGTCAGGCGCACCAGCTGCCTTTTCTTAAGCGTCAGGGGCACCCCGCCCGGCCATGAGCCGATGCGTATGCGGTAGCCCTCCAGGTCCTGGAGTATCCGGATATGCCGCCGGTACTTTTCGTTGAGCCTGCGGATGTTGCGGATACGCTGCAGATGCTCGGCATGCGTGCCGTGCGAAAAATTAAGCCTGGCTACGTCCATGCCCGAGCGCATCATGTTCCGCAAGACGGCGATGCTATCGCTGGAAGGGCCGATCGTACAGATAATCTTGGTCTTTACCATGGCAATCAACCTACGGTGATCTCGACGGCCGGATCCGCATGCAGGGTATTGTGCACCGGGCAGTTCTTAGCGAACTCCAGGAGCCCCTTTTTCCTGCGCTCATCCAGCGGGTTCCCGGCAAGTTCAAGGCGGACCCTTATCTGCCGGAAGCAGACCGGCGACTCTTTGGTGAATTCCGCTTCTGCGTAAATCTTGAATTCCGGGGCCTCCAATTTTGCCCCTTCGAAATATTTACGGGTGTAAACCCCGATACAACTGGCCAGGCTTGCCAGAAGGGCATCCGGGGGAGTCACGCCGCCGCCTTTTGTATCCACTACAAATTCGTAATCTTTGGATATAACCTTGAACTGCGAACCGCCTGCATTGGTAATCTCTACGCTATACATCGTTTCCCCTCCTTATGAATGAGAAGGCTTACCTATAAAGTGCCGCAGAAAGATCGCTGCGGCCCGGACCTTTCTGGCCAGGTCCTGAGCAGAATCGATGGAGCACAACTGCCGTATGGCCATGGGAAAATTAAAGTATACCTTACGGAAAGCCTCCTGCTGCTTGGACAAGAGCACTTCTTTCGATAACCCGTACGGGATAAAGATGGGGTCGGAGGTTGAAATGACCAGCTTTGCAAAATCGGATTTATCGAACGTGCCGTAGGCCTGCGCGTTATCCCAAAGTTCCGTTCCGGGATAGGGGGTCATGAGGCTGAATACCGGAAAGTGGGCTTTGAGGCTCTTGGCAAACCGTATCGTCGCATCGATCGACTCTACGGTCTCCCCGGGATGGCCGATGATAAAAAAGGTTTTTAGCTTCATGCCGGCCCTGCGCACCGCTTGACAGGTATGAAGGATCTGCGCCGGGGTGACATTCTTTTTGATGAGCTTAAGAATCCTTTCGTCCCCTGATTCCGCGCCTACTGCGACGATCCAACACCCTGCCCTTTTCATCTCCTTCAGCAACGTTTTGTCTTTTAAGTCCGCCCGTATCCCGGCATACCAGTTGACCTTCGATTTCGACGCCTGCAACAGGCCGCAGAGAGAGAAGATCCTGCGTTCGTCCATGGTAACGGTATCATCGGAGAAATGCAGTTCCCGGACCCCGAATTGTTGATAGAGATAACGGATGTAATCTATGACATAGCCGGGGCTGTGATACCTGACCTTCTTGCCGAAAGGCGTATTGCAAAAAACGCACGTATAGGGGCAGCCGCGGCTGGTAAAGACGGTCATGTAAGGCAGGGTCTTGTAATGCAGCAGATACAATCGGTATTTGCGCAGGTCCGGCAGAAGGTCCACCGCAGGAAAAGGCAAGGTATCTAGCTCCTCGATCAGGCGTCGCGGCCGGTTCATCACGATGCCGCCGTCCTGGTCCTTGAAAGCCAAACCATCTATTTCCCGGAAATCCGTCCCTGCGCTTTCTAGGACACGCACCAGCTCCAAAAGCGTCTGCTCCCCTTCTCCGATTGCCGCAAAATCAAAACAACCCTCCTGTAGTGTCTGCTCAGGCATGAAAGTAGGGTGCGGTCCTCCGACGGCGATCTTGGAGGGGACGCCGGTTTTTTTCAGTTCCGCTGCCAGGTGCGCGACGATAGAGATGTTGGCCGTATTCGCGGAAATACCGACCAGGTCCGCCTCTTGCGCAGCTACGTGCCGGACGGTATCGGACACGCTTAAGCCCGATACCGCCGCATCGAGAATGCGCACGTCGTATTCGAATTTGCGCAGATACCCCGCCAGGCTGCACAACCCCACAGGCGGCTGGAACGCGGCAAGCTCGCTATACTTGCCGTATATCTGCTCGATGTGGACGGGAGGATTGATCAACAGGACCCGATATTTTCTACGGCTCATTTTTGCAACACCATCCTGAATAGGTTGCCTCTCTTAAGGGCAAAGCGCCTGGCGCAGCGCATCACCGAAGAGGCTAGCTTTGATTTTTCAAATATCGGCCGGTGGAAATATGTCGAATACTCCGAAAGCTCCAGCACCCGCCAGCCGTAAAAAACCCTTTCCACCAGTTCTTGCGGGTCAAAGCCTTTACTGCTATCTACCCACACCCGGGACTGCTCCATCGGCGAATGAAATTCGACCATCCGGCGTATTTCCTCCCGCGAGAGGTCCTGGGTGATCAGGCCCTCTTCTTTCAACTGCGCGTTGACATGCCCCTGCAGGCCCGCAGTCAGCTGGATCGGGAAAAACAGGTTGTAGACGTTTGCCAGCATCCTGCAGAAGCGGGACTTAAGAAATGCGCGGTTCGGCTCATGCGCAAAGGCAAGGACCCCTGCCGGTTTGAGGACCCGGCCGCACTCACGCAAGAAACCTTCATAATCCACTATATGATGCAAGAGGGAATTGAATACCACCGCATCGAAGCTCTCCGTGGGAAAAGGCAGTGCGCCGGCATCCCCCCGGATAAAACTGAATCGGCTGTCGCCTTTAAGTTTCTGACGCGCCTCCAAAAGCATGTTCTGGCTGATATCATAGCAGACAAGCGCCTGCCCGGGCTCCAGATACCCGCGCAGGCAAAAAGGGACCAGGCCCGTACCGGTGCCGATATCCAATATAGTACGCCTGCCTTTCAGATGCTGCCTGGCAAACCCCTCCCACCACTGGCTGTCTCCGGCCATGGTCTCCGGATGCCTACGGTCGTATTCCCGCGCTTCGAAATGGTAAAGCGCCTCATTGACCTTGCGGTTCAATAACTCCTGTTGCGCAGCCATTATTTTTTCCTTATAAGAAATACCTGCCGGAACGTATTCCATAGCACCTTGGGATTAAGGGACATGGTCTTGGAGAACTCGATATCCCCCATGGACACGCAGGAAAAGCATTGCGCTTTATGGCGCACGGCCTCCAGGAATTCCCAGGCCTTCTTGATCCCTACCTCATTGATATTGAGCCCTTTTTTCCACAGCGGCACGCACGGGTACATGCTGCCGTCGGAATCGATAAAGCAATACAGCTGGCCACCGCGGCAGCGGTTAAAACCTGCCGGGATCGTGTCGGCCTCAAAAAGGAACTCCCTGCGTTCATCCGGCCAATGCATGATCTGCTCAAGCGCATCAAAGGAATTAAAGAAACGATACCCTTTCTTCTTATACTGCAAAGATTCCGCGTAAAATCCCCGGCCCATGATCTGGCTGTGCTCTATATAGGCGGCGTCTTTTTTACCGTCGATCGAAGAGACATACTGGCAGAAATTGAAAGGCACCCGGTATTTCTCCGAGAGCCGGGCCAGATGCGCTACCGGAGATTCGGGGCTGGCCTCGATGGAAAACTTATTATACACTCCGTGCAGGCGGATCGGCAGCCCTGCCTCCAAGCCCGCTTCTATCCCCTCAATGATCCGCGCGTACGTGCCTGAGCCGCGCACCGCATCGGTGGCGGCCTCGTTCCCATCGATGCTGACCTGAAGCACGTCAAGCAAAGCCAGCTCGTGGATCTGGCGGGAAAGCGCCTTTAAGAGCGTGCAATTGGTAGACAGTTCTATAAAGACGTTGCGGTCGCGCAGATACCGGATGATCTCTCCGATATCCTTGCGCAGCAGGGGTTCTCCTCCCAGGATGCGCATGACCCGCATCCCCATGCCGTGTAGCTCATCGATAATAGCCTTGATCTGGGCAAGCGTAAGGCTGGCCTGATGCGCCAGGGTCTCCAGCTGCGCGTAACAATACGTGCAACGGAGGTTGCATTCTTTGTTGACCTGAAGCTCTACCATGACCGGCATCCGCTTTTTGAAAAGCTTGGCTTCCAGCAGCTTTGCCGCCACCCGGGAATAGGTCCCGTACTTTTGCGCCAGGGCGTACTTCATGTAGTTAGTCTCCCGTAAAATACCTTACAGCGCCCAGAATGCCGGTCGGGCTAAGGCCCAGCAAAAGGCTTAAATCGACATCCGGTATATTACCGCAGCAAAAACAGGGATATTGGCGGAACTGATCCCAGGCTGCCTGAAAACCGTCGGTCAGGATATTCTTGCCTGCCTTACCCCACAGGTTAGCGCAAGGATACATGGTACCGTCGGCATCCATGTATAAGGAAAAATCCTTGCGCAGGCACTTGATATAGCGGCGCGTGTCGGCATCCGGGGCAGCGTCGATTACCGCATGATACTCGTGCGGCCAATTGATGCAGTAATCAAGGGCCTGATAGGAATAACCTATGGGAACGCCGCTTCTTTTGAGGGCTCTCAATTTCTCCAGGAACTGCCTGGTTTGGGGGCCGTCAAGCCACGGGCTTGCGGCATCGTAGTGCCTGGCCTCATACACCACGGCAACCGAAGAGGTCATCAGGATCCGGTTGTCCCTTACGAAATCCGCCAGAAAATCAAGCGCATCGATATTGTAGCGGGTGATCACCGCCTTGATGCGCGTCGGGATACGGTTTTCCCTGAGTATCCGGATCGCCTCCATGGCCGTCTGAAAGCTGCCCGGCCCGCGGTTCCTGTCGTTGGCTGCCTGGTCGCCGTCAAGGCTGACACAGACCGAATCCGCCAACCTCAGGGGATCGAGCCATTTTTCGACGTGGAAACCGTTCGTAATGACCTCGCATATCATGCGCTTGCGGTTGATGTGCTCGATGATCACGCCCAGGTCATTCCTGACCAGGGGCTCGCCCCCCAGCAGCACCATGATCTTTGTACCGTGGCTGTGCAAGATATCGATGACCTCGATGACCTTCTGCGTGCCGAGGTCTTCGACCGTGCGATGGAAGGTGTCGACGTAACAATAGAAACATTTCAAGTTGCAGCGGTTAGTCAATAACAGGTTGGCCATAAGCGGTATCCTGCGCCTTGTACATTTGGCAAGGAGCAGGTCCCTGAATATTGCCAGCCGCGTGCCGGTTTTCGACGTCTTAACGCTTTTTGTGTCGGGCATAGCCTTGCACCAGTCTGCCTAACAGAGGCCGCCGGATCTGAAGCGCCTGATACATGCACAGCTCAGCGCAGCAAAAACAACCGATACATTTGTCATACGCAAAGATCAGGCGGTCTTTGGTCTTAGTAATAGCCGCGGCGGGGCAAGCCTGCACGCAGACGCCGCAGAGCTTACAATTGCGGCGCAAGGGTACGGGCCTGGCGCTGATCAGCGCGCGGATGTGCCCCTGCAGGAACTCCGGCCCCATATACATACCGATAAAACGCGGTAATTTAAAATGCGCCACCTTGACGCTAGCCAGCCCTTCTCCGGCCAGCTCGATACGGGAAAGCGACGTTTCTCCGCAGCCGATCTGTTTGGCTGCCTCCAGGGTAAAAAAATGTTTCTCATCGCCGCCGACGATCTCGCAGGCAACCCTGTCCAGCGCTACGCCATCGGCGCTAGCCATAATCAAGCCGATATCCCGCGCAGTGCCTGCGGAGGGGCCGTCACCTTCCATGCCGACAACGCCATCCAGAATATTCAGCGTCGGCCTGACGGAATCATACAACTCAACCAACATCCTGGCAAAATGGGCATAATCCCTTCCGGCATGAAAGTGCCAATGGGCTTTTTCGTTGCCGATGACACAGCCGAACATGTTCTTGACTGCCAAAGTCAGATACATTTGGACATGCGTCTTAAACTTGGGCAGGTTAACGATAGCGTCCATCTTCAGGACTTCTTCGGCCGCACGCAGTTCTTTGAATATATGGGCCGGCTTTTTGGGCAAAAGCACCGGTTCTTTAAAAGCGATGCATTCGGCCCCGTAGCGCTTAGCGACATCCGCTATACCGCTTATCTTAAGCACCCGCTCGTAATTGGCGAAGGATTTAACCGATTCTATGCCGGGACTATCTCCGATGTATACCTTGGCACCCCGGTCCTTGAGAAGCCGGATTACCGCCGCCACGACCGCCGGATGAGTCGTGACCGCGCGTTCCGGCGGATACGCGGTCAGGAGGTTCGGTTTAAGCAAAACCCTGCTGCCAGGCTTGATAAACGCTGCCCAGCCGCCCACCAGATCAACGGCGCGCTGGATGCGCTCCAAAACTAAGCCTTCGTCATACGAAGGACACTTAACCAGGCTGACTTTAGTTTTCATGTGTGTGCGCGTAGCTGTTTTTTAACTTTTATTATATGCCGGATGCCGTCGATATACTTACGATAATGGGGCCGGCCTTCGATGTCGCGGCGGTCAAAAATAGCGGTATTAAGTATGCGTGTCACAATAATACAGTTCAGAGGTATCTTTTTAAGCAAACCGAACCAGAATGCGCTACGTAAAATTGCCCGGGCGACCGCTCTGGGAAAAAACGGGGCTAATTCCAGAAACAGGACATACGGCGTAAATATTTTGTGATCGGTAATGGAGCCTCCGAAATTATATGCGCAGGAGACATCCCCCTGGAAGATCCGCTCGTACTCCTGCCGGGAGATTCTTTGTTCCTCCAGGGCTAATTCCAGCTCGCGGCAGCCGGGGAGGAATTCCAGCTCAAAACAATGCGTACGGTTAGGCCGCAGCCGTAAATAGTATTCCGCGGTCTTGCGCAGGAAGGCCTCGTCGGTTAAGTCGCGGCGGTCCAGGCCGAAAATATGGTTCGCCTGAAAATAAATGTTGTATTTGCGCATGAGATCCGCGCAGGCAACAATATCTTTGTCTGTATCCGGACGCTTGGTCTGTTTTATCCGGTATGCTTCATCTATCGCCTGTACGCCTATTTCCACATACAACAGCCCTGCCTCTTTTAAGCTGCGTACTAGCTCTTCATCCTTGAAAAGAACCGGATTGGTGCACATGAAAAAGGGAAGGCCCACATGTTTTTTGTACTCCCGGCTGAATTCTTTCGTCCACGCAGCCGGCCAGGTAAATACGTCATCGGCAAAACCAACGAAACCCATCCTGCGGAACTTTTGTTTCGCCTGCACCAGCTCCTTAATCACCGCCCCCACGCTTTTCCTGCGGATCACATTGACTCCGGCTGCCCTGTATTCATCGCGCAAAGTAGGGCTGCCGCAATAGGTACAGTTATAGATACAGCCGCGCAGAGTATTGATGCAATATATCCGCTCAAAAAAGGGGTAATCGCGATAGACGTCTTCCTTATCCAAGAAAGGCAGGTCATCCAGGTCCTGGACTAGCTGGCCGATACCGTAGCCCTTGACGCTTCCGTTATCCCGGTAGTAGATACCTGGGATACCCGGTGAACGGTTCCCGCTCTCCAGCGCATCCAGCAACGCTACCAGCGCCTTCTCTCCTTCCCCCTTACAGACATAATCAAACTCTGGGAATCGCACCGTTTCTTCGGTGCACATAGTGCAATGCGGACCGCCAGCAACGGTGATTACTTCCGGATTGAGCCGTTTGGCGACCCTGGCCAGCTGAACCGAGCGTTTCACGTAATCCGTAACCATCGAAAAGCAGAGCACGTCCGGTTTCTGAGAAAGCAGGTAACGCAGAAAGTCATCATCAGAGATCATCGTATACTCTTTGAAACGACTCATCCACCCCATACTGATGGTGGTGTTGTATACCAGGTCGGGGATAAGAAAGACTCGGCCCTGGTGCCCGTGCTGTTTAATGACGCTGGAGAGGCACTCGATGCCGATAGAATCGTATTTATTGAACTCATTCAGGAAAAAAACTTTCACCAGTTCATCTCTTTCTTTTCCCAAACCGCAAAGGCAAAGCTCGCCAGGAGGCGACCTAAAGGCAAGAGCATCTTCTCTACGGAGATAACCGCTCCTACCAGCGACTCCGGCAGAAAAGAAGGAAAATTGTACCCGCCCGCCAGCCAATAATGCAATACGGTGTGATAGTCTTTACGCATCAACGTAAGCCCGGGGATATGCGTTCTCAGTAAAAGCGTCAAAGACGCAGAATTCGCCGACAGGAGCGGATTGGAACCTGGCGCTGCGTTATAGCCGAGCCTTGAGGAATCACAGGACTCCGGATGAATATACCTCCAGAGCATGAAAGAAACTGGAGAAAGATATGGGTCGCACAACAAGACCCTGCCTCCCCGCCTGAGCACCCGGCAGGCCTCCCGGAAAAACGCCATCGGTTCATTAAAATGGTGCAGCACGTCTATGAGCATGACATTATCCAAGCTATTATCCTTAAAAGGCATGGCATACGCATCAAAAGTCAAATCGTTAGAATGTATATGCAGTATGTTGCTTTCGATTAAACTCGGGATTGCTTCAAAAAGAAAACTGCTGCCTGAGCCGATCTCGACGTTACGGGCCCCTGCTGCCTTATGAGCAGCCATAAAGGCATAGATCATCCGGTACCAGGCAAGGAACTGTGGCTTCTCCTGCAATATCTGGCGCTGAACCAGTGTCATCTTCACCGGATCAGGGAACGCATTTTTGAGCCTGACGTCGGTAGTAGGAAACAGCCGCATCATCCCTCGACCATTCTGCCATTCACCAGCTTTGCCGGTTTTGTGGGGTGCTTGAAGATCGAAACCGGCAGCACCTTAGCCTCTGCCAGGGGATCAAGATACTCCCGCAGGTACCTGGTGTCAAACGAAGCCAGGCACTTGTCGCTACGTTCCCGGAACAGGGAAAATGCGCGCATCCGCTCCCAGATCGCGCCTACTGCTTCCTGGCGGACATTGCCGAAACTCAAATGATTACAGACACAAGTCATAATATCGCCATAGAGGCTGATACTAAACTTCTCCCTGCCTCCGGGACACTCGTAGATATTGGAAAAATTATTGTTCCAGTCAAAACGGATCGTGGAGCGGTATGTCTTCAAGACTTCAAGGAGCCAAAGCCTGTCTTTTTCGGTCAGGCGTTCGCCGAAGTTGCCGGAATACCGGCCCATGGTAACTATCAAGGCGCCGCTTATACCAACCCCTAAAGACCGGGCCAGCTCGATAATCCGGATATACTCTTGCTTATTGCTATGCTTCAGGACCGAAGAAAAATACACGTGGAACCCCAGCCGCTTTGCTTCTCTGACGACTTCCATGACTTTAGCAAAATGCCCCGGATGCCCCCGTATGCGGTCATTGGTCTCGGCATCGGCTCCGTCAAGGCTTAGGTGCAGCACGGCAACGCCTGCTTTTTTGAGCCTGGCCAGATTCTCGGCATCCAAACCTATGCTATTGGACACGAGCACGATAATATTATTCCAGGGATCCAGGGCATCGATAACCTCAAACAAGTCTTTGCGCAAAATCGGCTCGCCCCCTTCAATTACCGCCAGGAACGCCCCGAGCTTAACGCACTGTTTCCAGATGCGGCGGTATTCAGCCGGGCTCAAGGGACTTTGGCCTGCTATCTCGTACTTGGTCGCATAACACATGACACAGCGCGAATTACATTCGTGGTTGACTACAAATTCAACGATACGTAGCCTGTCTTTTTTCAAGAACCCTGCGGCATAAAACCCCTGCAGGATCCTGGGGATGACCGCCGGGCGCCCCAGAACTACCGGCGAATGCTTAAGCGAATGAAGAAAAGCACCCCACTGCATACACGTTCCTTTCGTATGGCTATGCCATTGCTTCAACCAACACCCGACCCCGGGATTCCTGCGGATACTTGACTCCCAGCAGATACGCAACGGTCGGGGCGATATCCATGATCGAGGCCGCAAAAGGCAAAGGGTTATCTTTCTTTATATGCCTGCCGGTAATAAGGCAGGGCACATATATTTCTGCGTCAAACAGCATATACGAGTGGTCGATGACTTTCATTCCGTGATCGGAACAGATAATGACTACTGTATCCTTATCCAGGCCCGTATCCTTTAAAAACGCAAAAAAATCCGCTATTCGGCGATCCGCACGCCGCAGCGCCTCCAGGTATTGAGAAGATTCGCTGCCGTAGGCGTGTCCCAGAAAATCGGCTTCGCTGATATCGGCGACAAACAGGCGTACGTCCGTACGCGCCTTTAAGTCTGCCTTCAGCCAGCCCAGCATAATATCGTCCGATGCATACACCGAATGAACCGGCAACGAAACGACCTTTGCCTGCCATTGCCTTTTTGAAAAATGTTTTACGTGCATCGAGCCGTACAGGATAGTCTTGACCACATCCGGAAGGGCCTCGGTCCGGATGTAACGCTTGATATTGTTATCCCTGACCCCGTGGACGTGCGGCACGGCACCGGTGAGAATACTGGCAAAAGCCGGATTGGTCAGAGCCCGGTATACTGTCTGTAGCCCTCTCGGGAAATACGTCGCTTCTTTTTCCAAACTCTTCAGGAACGGCAGCCCTGCTTCGTAGAACCTGTCCAACCTTACTCCGTCGATATTAAGCAGGATGACCCGCGAGACTGCTCTTGCGGGATCCGGGACAGGCTTAAAATCGGGAGAAACGAAGGTCTTGATAATCAAGAGCCGGCTAAGGACCGCGGACAGAAATAAGGCACACCAGAAAACAAAACCGTCGAACCGGTTCAGGCGGGGCTGCGCAAGAAGGATAACCGCCAAAAACCAGGAAAAGTAAATGGATATCGAAAAACTTACGGCGGTAGCGGCAACCGTCCAGATCGAATTCCAGAGCATGCGCACCGGGACAGTTGGATCCCTGGACACGATGGCGTTGGGTATGCCCATGAACAGGAATTGTATTACTACGAATACTGCGATGTTGATAGCCCCCAGCTTAAGCGCTGCGGCTACATCCAAGGCGCCTGCGCTTTTAAGAAGAAAAACGTAGAGCGGGGAAAAAACCAGGAACCAGGGATGGAAATCCGCGATTTTAAAGCACAGCCAGGCAAACAGGATTGCAAGCAGCATGCCCGCTATCCCTACGAAAGACCTGCGCCAGATAAGAAAACTGGTGACCCCGGCAATGAAAAAATAGGAATCAATGGTATTCATGAAATACAGCAGGCGCGTACAGAAATCCTCGACTCTCTCGTTATAGAATTTCCTGATCATCCCCATACTAACTTTTCTCCAATAACGCGACAAAACGCCTTGCCCTGCGCCCCAGTTCCCAGAGATAACTGTAGATAGCGTACAGCGCCCAGTGATCTTTCTTGCATATCGACACCAGAATATCGATAAAAATAATCACGGGTATCTGCGGAAGATACCGAAAATACCGGTAATATTTCCTGCGCAGAATAAGCTCCATCAGGCCTCGGGGCATAATCGGCAAAATGCGGAACAGCACCTGGAAGCTCAAGAGGCAGCCCCGCATCGCCTTATCCTCTACCGAGCCGGTCGATAAATAATTCGGCTGCAGGCCCTGGTTGATTTTTTCCAGGTCTCCTGGACCGATCTGCGAACACTCCAGGGCATGGCGGGTTATCTCTACCGCCGGAAGATATTTAAGCCAGAAGATGCTGGCCCGGGTCAACGCGGGTCTTGCTATAAGAAACTCCAGGGCCTCAAGGATATCTTCATTGGTCTCACCCGGTAGCCCCACCATAAGGTCAACGGAATAGTGTAACCCTGCCTTATCCATGGCCTCTAAAGCACAGGCGATATCCTGATTGGTTTCGTTCCTACCCAACCAATTCCTTCTTATGGCGGGATTCATGCTTTCGATACCTATCTGCACATGCCAACAACCGGCCTCCTTTAACTTTACAGCCACTTCGGCGTCAATGGTCTTGGGATGCCCCATAATGCGCAAGGGGACGCCGATTTCGGCCTTGTAACGCTCGGCAAACGCAAGGGTCCATTCCTTACGCGCTGCCAGCACGTTGTTCTTTATATCTACGCGCTTGAAATGGTAGCGTTGCTGCATATGCCGCAATTCCGCGATAACGCTGTCTACCGAACGCTCGCGATAAAAAGGAGCCAATCCCTGTTCTCTACCCCAGGACTCATAAAAATTCTGCGAGCAATACGCACAGCGTGCGATACAGCCCTTATTGGTCACGGTTAGATAATAAGACGGTATATCTATATATTCCTCAAACAGATCCTTATCCGGCATGGGCAAGGTATCCAGGTCCTGAATCAACGGCCGCGGCGGATTTTTAATGACCTGGCCGTCCTTCTTGAACCACAGGTTTCTGATACCGTAATCGATCCTGCCGGCGGCCATACTTTGCGCCAGCTCCAAAAGCGGATATTCGCCTTCTCCGGTGCAGACCACATCTACGCAATCCTGAGCAATGCAAACCTCAGGCACACAGCTGGGATGCACTCCGCCCATGACCACGGTCAGGGCCGCCTGCTTCTTAGCAGCCCGGGCAATATCCAGACACCACTGGAAGGTATCGGTCATAACCGAAAAAGCCAGGATGTCCGGTTTAAAGTCACGTATTTCCTTCAGGACTTGCGCGCGGTCATTAAAAAGACGGGCCAGGAAAGGAATCGAAAAATACTGCTTATCATCGAACAAGCCTCGGTCAAAGGCAAGGCGGCAGGTATACCCGTGTTGCTTTAATACCGCCGACAGGGACTCTAACGAAATAACTTCCGACCCCATGGCAGCAAACATTATTTTCACTACTTCACCCCGCACTTCGTGTATAAGAATCGAAAATCGCAATAATGCCACGCAACTTCAAGAGGGAACTTGCCATACCCATACAGCGTATGCTGCATTCAGCGCATGCCGGATGCTTCCCCTGTAACGCTCTTAGCTCCACGGTATCATCTGCGTAATAGATATCCCTGAGTCTGCCCTTGGCTTGCTTCAGCGCTAAACCGTTACAAGGCAAGGTAACGCTGCCGTCGGCTTTGATGCATATGGCAATGTCCATCGCCCGGCAGCCGTATACATCCAACCCGCCCTGGTTCAAAATATCGAGATACGGGTCAGGGTTGGCAATAGTATTGCCGTACGTGCGCCTTAAGGACCGGAGACTGGCGGCGTACCCCCGGAATAACTGCGAGTTCAGAAGGCTATCGTTCTTGCCTTTTGCGGAAAGGCGGTCTTGGGCGTTCAGGCTTCTGCCTAATACATTGAGTGATAGTTGAATCTTGAGCCCCCTGGCTATGCCCACCAGTTCTTCTAATATCCCGCAAGAAGTCTGAGGGGTGTACGTGCTGGTGATTACCGGTTTTTTGCCGCGTGAAACCAGGAACTCCACGGTCCCTGTTGCTTTCTTAAAAGCCCCTCGGCTCTTGCGCAGGGAATCGTGGAATTCCTCCGGGCCGTCGATGCTGACGCGGATCAAATCGGCATCCAAAAGCTGCTCCATTACCTGCGCAGGGGCAGAGCCGTTGGTGGTAAAAGAGACCAGAATCTTTTTCTCTTTCGCCCGGTGCACCAGCTGCGCCAGGTCCGGCCGCAAGGTAGGTTCTCCGCCGGAAAAGTGCACCATCTTTGTCCCCAGCCCGGAAAGCTCATCGATCAGCGACAGGGCCTCCTGCGTGCTGACTTCCGGAAGGTTGCTGGGCACGGTTTTACGAGTACCGCAAAAATCGCAATGCATATTACAGCGGTCCGTAACTTCCCATTCGCAATAGAGCGGCACCCGGCCGCCTGCATGGATGTGACCTAATGACCGTAGAACCTGTAATCCGTCAAAAAAAGCACGCATTCCTATACGCACGGTTTATCCTTGCAGTAGAGAACGTGCAAAATGAGTGGCCGGAAAATTGATCCGCGGCTCATAGTAACATACGTAAAAATTGCGCTGGCACCCCTGACAATGCCTTAACCCTTCAAGGAGCCTGTGGTATTCCAAAGACTGCATATCCCCGGACAGGTTCCCGCTATAAACGAAGCCGTTCTCCCAGCCCATGCCTTCCAGGCAGGGAAATAACGTACCGTCTTCCAGGAGCTCAACGTGATGATAGCCAAAGATACACGGCTGCCCTTTAAATACCAGGCGCCGCTGGTCACAGAAAAAATTGTAAATATTATCCAGGAAGAGCCGGGAATTAACCACGCACTGCTGCCCCTTGAGCCGGTTGATCGCCTCTTTTAGCTGTCCGGCAGATACCTGCCGGACAGGGGTCGTGCTGAAATTGTCGCGGTTGAACACGGGGTGCTGATTCAAAGGCTGGATTTTTACGCAGACACCAAGACTGGCTGCCAGCTCTACCGCGTGGAAACAATCAAACGGCTTTTCCGGGAATAAAATAGTATTCAAGACTACCTGAATGCCCGGCGCATGCGCGCGTAAATGCTCCACCGCCTCAACGGCCCTGGCGTACGCACCGGCCGTACCCCGGCGCTGGTCATGAATAGCAGCTTCGCCGTCAATGCTGACCGATACCTCGTTAATACCCGTCTGCGCCAGGGCGCGGGCGCATGCGGCATCCAAGAGATAGCCGTTGGTGACCAGGTGGATATACGCGATTCCTCTCTGGTGCGCATAGCGCAGAAGGTCAAAGAGGTAATCCACCAAGAGCGGTTCTCCTCCGGAAATACTGAAATAAAATACGCCCAGCCTGCGCAAATCATCGACCAGCGCCTTTGCCTTGCTGTGCGGCAGCGTCCGGGGAGGTGCCTTTCTCCAGATATTGCAAAAAGTGCACCGGAAGTTACAGGTGTTGGTGATATACAAACCGCAGGCAATGGGCAGAGGGCGCCTGGTAGCCAGGTAATGCGCATGCCAGCGTGCCGCGCACCACGCCAGGCGCGGAATACATTTTTTATTTCTCAAAATGATTGCCTTCATCTAAAGGTATTGCTGCTCCAGAACCCGCAGGACGGCCTCTGGCTGGATGGCCTTTAAACATACGTTGTTCTTGCAGTGAGACAGCTTGGAATTGTAAATATTCAAACAAGGGCTGCAATACAGGTCTTCGTAAAAAACGTAATGGCCGCCGTCTACCGGCCCGTAAAGATAGGGGGTCTCCGGCCCGAAAAAGGATACCGTAGGCAACCCCATCACTTCCGCCAGGTGCAAAGGGCCGCTGTCATTAGTCAAGAGCAGGCTAGAACGCATGAATACCCCGATGAGCTGCTTGAGCGTCGTGGCCCCAGCAATATTAACTAGCAAGGGCGAGGCGGGCAGCATTTTCTTGAGCTCTTCGACATAGGCGCGGTCCTGCGCCCCTCCGATCAAAATGACGGCTGCGCGATAATGCGTCAGGAGCTTTTCGATGACTACGGAGAAATATTCTTTCGGCCAGCGTCGGTTGAAATTCAGCTCACCGGCATTGATATTTACGCAGACGACCAGATCCGCTTTCTCCAACTCATAATGAGTACGCAGAAGCTCCTGCGCATAGCGGGTGTCGGCCTGCGCCAATAAGGCTTGCCGTTCAGGCTCAAAACCGGGCTCAAATTTTTCACCCGTCAGGCTACTGACCAGCTTAGCAAAGATCTTGGTGATATGGCGGCTATGGTCAAAAGCCACATTAAGATGATAAATATCATTCCTCCATTTGAAGGGCGCGTTAAAACCTACGGTCACTGTGGGACGGCTCAACAGCGTCGTCAAAAGGCTGACCAGGGCGGAAAAATTGGTCAGGAACTCAAGGTCAATGACGATATCGAAGCGCTCCTTGCGGATGCGTCTTAAAAGGACGTAAAAACTCTTCAGGAAGCGGCCGGGGCCGCTTATGTCAAGGCACAAAACGGAATCTATCGCATGCAGCATCGCGCAGAGTTCGCGGTTCGAAGAAAGGGTGGCGATACTGATTTTTGCCTGAGGCCAGGCGCGTTTTAATTCGCGCAGGGCCGGAGAAAAAAACAGGATAGTACCCATGCCGAAAAACTTGATGATAAGGATATTGGAACACTGCCTGACGTACGGCCCGTTTTCCTGGCTGGGATTGCGGCCAAGCAGCATCCTTGCCGCCAGCAAACACTTGCAGACAACCGGCCCCAAGTAATAATCGATCTTGCGCAATACGTTGGTTTTCATAACTATCCTGAATTCATAGCGTTATATGCTTGTTAGGTATCGACGGCCATCTTCATGCCTGACCATTTAGTATATCAGAAACCAAGGGTAACGCAACGATAAATTTTATTTCCGGAATGCGTAGCCGGCCAATTTAAACATCTCAGCGCACTGGATGAGAAACTCCGAAGGCGTAGTAACAGCCAAGAGGCGCTTGACCAGGTAGGCGGGCCTTACATAAAAACGGCGGATCAAGCGGTTGCGGGTCTTAAGGAGATCTGCGGCATCCCGGCCAAAGGTGCCGCTAGTGTCGGAACCGGCTGCATCAAGAGCAATGCTGCCTTCCCGAACAAGCCTATCACGCAGGACCGAACCAAAAAGCGGAACATATATATTGAAAGAGGCAAAATCCAGTTTCAGGCTCACCGCGAAATCCGCCAACTTTGCCATGGCCGACTCGCTCTGATTAAGGCCGACGATAAAATCTCCGCACACTTTGATGCGATGACGATGGCATTCCCGGACAAATGCAAAAAGCCGCTGGCGGGAACAATGCCGCTGGTGCTGCGAGGCAAGCATTTCGGTATCTTCGTCTTCTACGCCGATAATTGCCGTGTGGCAACCGGCCCGGCTCATCGCCTGCAGCGTGTCTTGCCGGCAGATGTTCGGATTGGCATAACAGGCCCAGCGGAACCGATAAGGCGCCTTCAGCATTCCTTCGAGCAGGCCTGCGGCATTTTCTTCCGGAAAGCCAAAACTCGGATCCCCGAAAAAGATGTCCCGCACACCAAGCGACCGGACCAAATCAAGTTCCCGGAGGACCTCCTCGTAACCGCGATAATCTACCGGCAGCTTTGACCAAGAACAATAACTGCAACTATAAGGACAGCCGAATTGAACGGAAACGGTCGTATAGAGCAGGGCCTTCATAAAAGGGAACCGGTATCTTTTATGCAGAAAAACGCGGTGCCGGGGCATCCCGATGGAGACTTTTTTAGGTTTACGGCCCTTGTCGCAAACGTAGCTATAATGCGCAGCCGCATTATGCACAATAAGGTTCGGGGAGCTGCTCTGGCCCGAGGCAAGATAATCCGACATATCGATATCCATGGGATTGAGAATAAGGTCGAACCCTTCTGCGGCGATTGACTTGCGGAAAGAAGCATCCAGCAGTATGTCGCCCAAAACCAGAACACGTAATCCGGGATGTGCCTTTTTGACCAGCCTTAAAAAATCCCTGTCCTGGTCCAGGACGATCGAAGAGATGGCAATAACGACTGCGTCGGGCTTGATCCGGCTGATGCGCTCCAGGGCCTGCCCTGTATGCAACCCTTCGGCAGAACAATCACAGAAAGCTAGCCTGCATTCCGGGGCAAGGTGGGCGCTTAAGGTAAGGAAATCCTGCGGCTGCCAGATATAGTTGGCTTTGGAAACGAACGTACAGACCGTGCTGCGATAGAGCCTCCGGGGGCCGGGCGGATTTAAAAACAGCACAGTAGGCATATGATTATAACTTTGTCATTTCGAATATAGCGCAGCCATAATGGCAACGGAAATTGACGTCTATATCCGCGTCAAGGAAGGGTGCATTCTCGTGTAAAGCGCCGTTGTCATCGACATAGGAAAACGAGTCGATCCTATACTTATCCTTAAAGATATTCAGCAGGTATCTGACGGAAAATATCCGATGGGCATTAAATACGATCTGCTGCCTTCCGATGGGAACGGAAAAATAGAATTTGCCGTTTTTCTTTAAGATCTTGTAAATAGCATCAAGCCCCTTCAGGTGCCCATCGACATCGATTGTATCGCCATACCTGCCCAAGCCAAAATGCTCGATGGCATGCAGCGAAGAAACCGAATCACAATATCCACTCAAGCGTGCCGGCAAGGCCATCATGTCCGCCTGAGTAAAAATAATGTTCTTCGACGTGCTGTGCTGCGGCCGGATATCGAATACTTCTATCTGTCTGAAGGAGGCGACATGGGCGACAAAACCGTCTATTCTCGAGCCGATATCCACGTGTTTCTTGGGATTATGCGCATATATCAACCTGGCCACCAAAAGGTCCTGATGAAAATATTGCCCCGACATTACGCCGCTTTCGACGGACTTCTCGGCCAAAACCGGGCAGAGGGATTTGACCTTAAAATCTTTGTTTGCTTTTAGTTGCCGCGTTATGATAACCAAGTCCCTCCAATAGAAAGGGAACCCTACGATAAACAGGAGGAACTTACGCGGCTGGATCCCGATCCCTATATCCCCAAGAAAAGAACCGATCTTTTTGATGGTCTTTCGCATACTATCCATCATTTTCCTTTCGCAGAGTCATTTTATCAAATAACCTAACCACGCACAATCTTTAATTCTTGAAGAAAAGCGCAAAATTGTATATAATAGCACCACATGAACGCATTGGCATTTCTAAAAACGGTCCCCCCTTACAAGAATAGCGCCTTCCGTTCCCTGTGTAAAAGGGCCCAGTTTTTCGGCCACATCCTCTCTTGCCGCCTGCTGGGTATCGCCCGGCCCCTCTGGGTAATCCTGGTTACCAATAACGGTTGCGACCTTTCCTGCGATTACTGCTACGGCTGCTACGGCCAACC
>DATJPV010000036.1:0-108806 GCA_035506195.1 Patescibacteria group bacterium
CTGGATTCCCTGGTTGCCGGCGGCTGCATCATCAGCGGCGGCCGGGTGCAGCGTTCGATACTGTCTCCGAACGTCAGGATCAACAGTTATTCCCAGGTGCATGAATCCATCCTCATGGAGGGCGTCAACGTCGGCCGCTACGCCAAGGTCAGGCGCGCGATCATCGATAAGGACGTGACCATCCCTCCCGGGACGGTGATCGGCTATGACACCGATGCGGATAGAAAGACATTTTACGTGAGCGAATCCGGGATCGTAGTAGTAGCCAAAGGCACCGAAATAAAATAACCCATGCTTAGAAAAGCGGCGATAGGCGATATACCACAGATGCAGGAACTCATCAATGCGTTTGCCCGCGCAGACCTTATGCTGCCGCGTTCGCGCAACGAACTGTATGAGAACCTGAGGGATTTTTGGGTATTCGAAGACGGCCGCAGGGTCGTCGGCTGTGCCGCCCTGCACATTTGCTGGGATGACCTTGTTGAAGTAAAGGCCGTGGCGGTGGCAAAAAAATACCAGGGCAAAGGCATAGGCCGCAAACTGGTAGAGGCCTGTATCGGCGAAGCCCGGGAGATGGGCGCCAGGCGGGTATTCGTGCTTACCTACAAGCCGGAGTATTTTAAGCAGTTCGGCTTCAGGAAGACCACACACTCCTCTTTGCCGCACAAGATCTGGGCGGAATGCATTAATTGTCCTAAATTCCCCAATTGCGAAGAGACGGCTTTAATCCGCAAAGTGTAAAAAATAACCCCTTTCAATCCGGAGGAAGAAAATGGATTATTTGTTGACCGACGAACAAAAAATGATCAGGGAGCTGTCGCGCAAGATCGCCGAAGAAAAGATCCGCCCGGTAGCGGCCAAATACGACCAGACCGAGGATTTCCCCTGGGATGTGATCAAGGTGATCGCCGAGTCGGACCTGTTCGGGTTGTTCATTCCCGAAGAATGCGGCGGCATGGGCGTGGGGGTGTTAAACCTGTGCCTGGCTACCGAGGAGCTTTCGCGCGCCTGCGGAGGGATCGCGGTCTGCTACGCTGCGACGGCCCTGGGGACGTTCCCGATAGTCCTTTTTGGCAATGACGAACAGAAGAAAAAATACCTTCCGGAGATAGCCAGCGGGAAAAAGGTCGCCGCCTTCGGCATTACCGAACCCGAGGCCGGTTCCGACGCCTCCGGTATCAAGACCACCGCGCGCAAGGAAGGCAATTACTATGTGCTTAACGGCCTGAAGCATTTTATCACCAACGGCGGCGATGCCGAAGTGTATACGGTTATCGCCATGACCGACAAGACCAAGGGCGCCCGCGGCGCCTCGGCGTTCATCGTAGAGAAGGGCACCCCCGGGTTTACCTTCGGCAAGAAAGAGGAGAAGCTCGGTATCCGCGCCTCTTCGACGCGGGAGCTGGTATTTACCGATTGCAAGATCCCCAAGGAAAACCTCCTTTCGAAAGAAGGCATGGGTTTCATCGTAACCATGCGGACCTTTGACATGTCGCGCCCCGGCGTAGCTGCCCAGGCGCTGGGTATCGCCCAGGGAGCGCTGGATGTGGCGGTAAAGTACGCCAAGGAGAGGGTGCAGTTCGGCAAGCCTATCTCCAGTTTCCAGGGCATCCAATGGATGCTGGCGGATATGGCAACGCAGATCGAAGCAGCCAGGGGCCTGGTGTATGCCTGTGCCCGCGAGATCGATGCCGGCGTAAAAGACGTAGCCAAGGATTCGGCGATGGCCAAATTATACGCCTCCGACGTGGCGATGAAGGTTAGCACCGATGCGGTCCAGATACTCGGCGGCTACGGCTACATGAAAGACTACCCGGCAGAGAAATACATGCGCGATGCCAAGATCACCCAGATCTATGAAGGGACCAACCAGATTCAACGCAATATTATCGCGTTACAGCTTATCAAGGAGATGGCCAAGTAATGGACATAATCGTCTGCATAAAACAGGTCCCTGAGACCACGGAAGTAAGGATCAACCCCGAGACCAATACCCTCATCCGGGAAGGCGTCAAGTCGATCATCAACCCCTTTGATATGTATGCCATAGAAGAGGGGGTGCGCCTGAAAGAAAAGTTCGGCGGCAAGGTGACCGTTGTCACCATGGGGCCGCCCCAGGCGGAAGCTGCCCTGCGCGAAGCGATATCCATGGGAGCAGATGATGGGGTCTTGGTATGCGACCGCGCATTTGCCGGAAGCGATACCTGGGCGACCAGCTACACCCTTTCCGGAGTGATACGTAAAATCGGAAAATTCGACCTGATCATCTGCGGGAAGCAGGCTTCCGACGGCGATACCGCGCAGGTCGGCCCCGGGATCTCCGCGCACCTGAATATCCCCCAGGTGACCTACGTGAAAAAAGTAGAAGAGGTCCAAGAGAAGTCCATGCGCGTAGAGCGCATGATGGAGGAGGGCTACGAGATCATCGAGACGCCCCTTCCGGCGCTTTTGACGGTGGTCAAAGAGATAAACGAACCCAGGCTTCCTTCTCTTAAAGGGATGATGCGGGCAAAATCGGCCAAGATCGCCGTCCTGACGCAGAAAGAGCTGAACCTCGACCCGCAAAGCATCGGCCTGTGCGGTTCTCCTACGCAGGTAGTCAAGATCTTCACGCCCGCGCAAAGGACGGGAGGCCAGATCCTCAAAGGCGAGATCCCGGAAATAGCCAGTCAGCTGGTAGACCTGGTAAAGAACGAGGTTAATTAAACATGTCCATTCAAGTCATCGTCGAAAAATGTACCGGTTGCACCCTCTGTATCAAGACCTGCCCTTTTGACGCCATCCGCATGGCGGAAAAAAAGGCGGTTATCGATTTGAATAAATGCACCCTCTGCGGCGCCTGCGTGCCGGCCTGCAAATTCAAGGCCATACTTTTGGAAAAGACCCCGGCGAAATGCGACCTGCCCGACACCAAGGGTTATAAGGGCATCTGGGTTTTTATCGAGCAGAAGAAAGGGAAGGTCCAGTCCGTCGGCTATGAGCTTTTAGGCAAGGCGCAGGAATTGTCCAAAAAGCTTTCCTGCGATGTCAGCGCCGTGCTGATCGGACACCGCATGGATGACCAGCTGGATGAAGTGGTCTGGCACGGAGCCGATACTATTTATCTGGTCGAGGCCCCGGAACTGGCTAACTTTCAGGATGAGCCGTACACCAACATTTTGATCAAGCTCGTCCAGAAATATAAACCGGAAGTCCTGTTGTGCGGGGCGACCTCCATCGGCCGCTCTTTGATCTCGCGGGTGGCCATCGGCATCAAGGCAGGGCTTACCGCGGATTGCACCGGTTTGGATATCGACCCGGAAAAAAAGATACTCCTGCAAACCCGCCCGGCATTCGGAGGCAACATCATGGCCACGATCATCTCCCCGAATTACCGGCCGCAGATGGCTACGGTCAGGCATAAGGTCATGCAGCCGATGCCCTCGGACAAGAAACGCAAAGGAAAGATCGTCAGGGAAAGCTTTGACGGATCTCTGTACGTTTCCCGCACGAAGCTCCTGGATATAGTCGACGAGGTCGAATCCCTGGTCAATCTGGCCGAGGCGGATATCATTGTTTCCGGAGGCCGCGGCCTGGGAGGGCCCGAACATTTCAAGATGCTCGAAGAGTTGGCGCATGTGTTGGGTGCGGCGGTAGGTTCTTCCCGCGCGGCAGTCGATTCCGGCTGGATGCCGTATTCGCATCAGGTAGGCCAGACCGGCAGGACCGTCTCGCCGAAAATCTACATTGCCTGCGGGATCTCCGGCCAGATCCAGCACCTGGTGGGGATGCAGTCGTCGAAGATCATCATCGCGATCAACAAGGACCCCGAGGCCCCCATCTTCAAAGTGGCTACCTACGGCATCGTCGGGGACCTGTTCCAGGTCGTCCCCGCTTTAACGAAACGTTTCAAAGAGGTCCTCAGAAAATAGCTTGACAAAGCTATCCGCAGTGGTATAGTAAAACTAGATCAAAGGCAAGGGGCCTGTAACAAGATTCAGGCAGTAGCGCAAAGAAAGCGAAGTTGATTTTGCCCCTTGCCAATTTTTTTTGCCCACCCCGTTTTGCTACATCTTTTCTCGCCTTTTTGCAGCCATTTTCATTAAAATTTACCTATAAGTAAGCATATGTCAAAGAATGTTAATATTTTCCTTGACAAAATTATTTTTATTTTTTATAATGTCATTCAATGAATATCAAGAATGCAATGATCACTCCAACCTCTTTAATGACCATCGACGATCTGGCGGCATACCTGAAAGTAACCCGCCGGACTATTTACGAGTGGCTTAAGTCCGGCAAGATCCCGGCCCTTAAGCTGGTCGGCCAGTGGCGTTTTAAAAAGGATAAGATCGATGCCTGGCTTGAGGGCCAGGCGCAGCACCACTAACGGCTTTTTATTTCAACCCGAGAGGAGAGCGCGTATGTATTTTAAACAACTTGAGCTGGTGGGGTTCAAGTCGTTCGCAAATAAAACCATCCTGGATTTCGAGCCCGGCGTTACGGCGGTTGTCGGCCCTAACGGCTGCGGGAAATCGAACATCTTTGACGGCATCCGTTGGGTCCTGGGCGAGCAGTCGGTAAAGGCACTGCGCGGTTCCCAGATGGAGGACGTCATCTTTAACGGCACCGATTCGAAAGAGCCGCTGGGCATGGCCGAGATCACCCTGACCTTCGACAACCACTCCCGGGTTTTTCCGGTCGACCACGATGAAGTAGCCATTACCCGCAGGATCTTCCGTTCCGGAGAAAGCGAGTACCTGCTGAACAAGTCCGTGGTGCGCCTCAAGGATATTACCGATATACTCCTGGGGACCGGCATCGGGGCGGAGAGTTATTCGCTGATCCAGCAAGGCAAGATCGACCTGGTCTTGAGTTCCAAACCGGAGGAGCGCCGGATGGTCTTTGATGAGGCATCCGGTATCACCAAATATAAGGCCCAGAAAAGGGAAGCGCTGCGTAAACTGGAAGAGACGGAGCAGAACCTTCTACGGCTCAATGATATCATCACCGAAGTAAAGCGCCAGATCGGCTCCTTAGAGCGCCAGGCAAACAAGGCGCGGCGCTACAAAGAAGTGTTCGAAGACTTAAAATCGAAAGAAACCCTTTTAGGCATCGCTCAGAAAAATGCCTTCCTGCAGGAAAAAGAGAGCGTCAGCGGTCAGCTGGCGCAACTGGCCAGCGATGAAGCCGGGCTCCTTGAGTCTATCCAGCAGCAAGAGCAGGTTATCGCCAGCCGCAAGGCGCAACTGGAGGGCCTGGAGGCGCAGATCAGCGCCATCAAAGACGACATCCTGCGTCTCGGCAATACCGTTTCCCGGAACCTGGAACGGATACGCTACAATCAGGAGAGGATCCAGGAGTTGGCAGAGAACAAAAAATACCTGGAAGCCCAGACCGAGCAGACGCGCGCCAGGCTTGCCGTTGACGAAGAGAAGCTGGCCGGCCTCAGGGCCGAATATAACGGGATCAAACAAGAGATCGCCAAAAGGGTAGAAACGCTGGAATCTCAGGAGAAGGCCTTGCATGAGCTTACCCTGGCTATCCAGTCTTCGCTGGAGCGCATCGCGCAAGCCAAAAAGGACATCCTGACCATGGCAGCCAAGGTTGCCGCGGCGAAGAACGACATTACGGACGTGGGCGCCAAACAGCAGATCCTGCTTGCCCGCAAAAAGAGGCTGGAGATAGAGAAGGCCAAGACCAACGAAGAGAAGGCCGCGGTTGAGGAGAACGTCAATGCAATCAACCAGGAGGTCCGTACTCTGGCAGGCAAGGTCGAAGAGCTGCGGCTTCAGGTAGCCGGGGTCAAGGGCGAAAAAGAAAAAGAAGCTACCCTGCTTGGCGAACTGAGCCTTAGCATCGACGGCCTGGAAAAACAGAGGCTGACCCTGGAATCGCAAAAAGCCTTCCTGGATGAACTCAGGACGAAATACGAAGACATCAGCGAGTCAATGAACGCGGTCATCTATCTGGATAAGGTTCCCGCGGAAAGGATGAGCGGCCTGGTGGTCAAGATAAAAGAGTATATGGACCAGGCATCCTGTGAACTTAATGTCAAGATATCCGGAGAAGCCAAGCCGATCGACCTGGATACCCAGCGGATCACCGAAAAGATCGTCCAGATACAGGCGAAGATCGACTCCCTGAAGAGCGAGAAGGCCCTGAAGCAGGCCCGCATCGACGAGCTGGAAAAAACCCTCGCCTGCCTGGAAGAGGAGGAGCATAGCCAGGAAATGATCCTGGTCAACAGGAAGGCCTCGCAACAGACCGCGCTTGAACAGTTCGATAAAATAAAGGCGGAAGAAGAGATCATCCTTCTTGAGCTTTCCGATGTCGGCACGGAGATAACCGGCCTGGAAGAAAAAAGCGCGGCT
Organism: Patescibacteria group bacterium; assembly: GCA_035506195.1. Classification (GTDB taxonomy): domain Bacteria; phylum Omnitrophota; class Gorgyraeia; order Gygaellales; family Profunditerraquicolaceae; genus DATJPV01. The sequence continues at coordinate 6,354 of DATJPV010000036.1, forward strand.
ATGCAATGCGCGCTGATAGACCTGGAAAAAGGCCAAAGGGAATCGGAAGACGCCATTACGACAGAGCAGGCGCACATCACGGCTAATAACGGCCTGAAAGAACAGGCCATCGTCGTTATTACCCAGACCAAGACCGAATTGGAGGGCCTGCGCAAGCGTATCACCACCGACGAGGCGACCCTTAAGATGGTCCAGGACGCCTACGAACAGGATAAAGAGAGCCTTTTGAATCTCCAGCGGCAGTGCATTGACAGCGATGCCAAAACCGCCTCCCTGGAGAATGAGATAAAGGACATGAGCCGGGAAATGGACGAGGCCAACCGTTCCATTGAAGCGCGGGGCGCCTCTCTCAAGCAGACCCAGCAGCAATATGACCAGACCTCCGGTAATTCCGAAGAGGTACTCCGAAAAATAGAGACAGACAAGAAAGAACTGGACGGCCTTAAGAACAAGCTCTACGAACTGCAGATGCACAGCAAGGATATCGACTATAAATACCTGGCCATCAAGGAAAGGATCCTGCAGTCCTACAAGGTCGACCTGGATACCCTCGCCGAGCCTGCCGCAGCGACGGAGCCGGCTGCCGACGAGGCGCCGCTTGCCGAAACGATACAGAAACTCAAGGATAAGCTGGATTCCTACGGCACGGTGAACCTGGTGGCGATCGAAGAGTACGACGAATTAAAGAAGCGTTATGATTTTCTGACGCAGCAACAGACCGACTTGACGACGGCCAAAGATTCGCTGCAGGAGGCGATACGCAAGATCAACCACACCACCAAGAAGATGTTCCTGGAGACTTTCGAGAAGGTACGGGAAGAGTTCCGCAATTATTTCCGGCTCCTGTTCAACGGCGGCGACGCCCAGATCTACCTTATCGATGAGCAGGATCCCCTGGAGTCGGGCATCGAGATCATCTGCCGGCCCCCGGGCAAGAAGCTGCAGAATGTGCTGTTGTTGTCCGGCGGGGAAAAATCCATGTCGGCGATCGCGCTGATCTTCGCCATCTTTAAGGTCAAGCCGGCGCCTTTCTGCGTATTGGATGAGATCGATGCGGCCCTGGATGAGGCAAACGTCGACAGGTTCGGCCGGATGCTCCAGGAATTCGCCAAGATCTCACAGTTCATCGTTATCACGCACAACAAAAAGACCATCGCCAATGCCGACGTCATGTACGGCATTACCATGGAAGAGTCAGGGGTTTCCAAGATCGTTTCGGTGAAATTATCGCAGAATAAAGCGGCACAGGCGCCGATTGAGCGGACGCCTGCCGTAGCCCCTGCGGCCTGACGTTGTTTTAGTGGTTGTTAACGCTGCAGCAGGTGTTATTCTTGCCGTTGTGCTTGGCTTTGTATAAGACGCGGTCGGAGTAGCTGATGAGCTCGGAAGGAGTCGAGCCGTCATCGGGGTAGGAGGCTATGCCGATACTTACCGTGAGTATCCGGTTGGGCAGGATCTCCTGATGGCTGAAAGGGTGTTTCTCAATATCCTGCCGTAAACGTTCCGCAATCATAAACCCTTCTTTCTTGTCGGTACGCGGCAAGATGATCGTGAATTCCTCTCCTCCATAGCGGCACACATAATCCATCTTTCGGGAATGTCTTTTAAGCAGGTTTGCCAGGTCGCGCAGTATCTGATCGCCCGCCTGATGGCCCAGGGTGTCGTTGTACACCTTGAAATCGTCGATGTCCAGCGTGATCAGGCTCAAGGGGCTTTTTATCGCTTTGGCCTTTTCCAGCTCATCGTGCAAGAGGTACTGGAAATAACCGTGGTTCCACAACCCGGTAAGAGAGTCGGAATGAGCCATCATGACCGTTTTTTCGTATAGCTGCGAATTCTCAATCGCCAGCCCCGCCTGGTTAGCCAGCATGATGAGCAGGCGCAGGTCGTCCTTGCCGATGGGCTTGTGGGTCACGAAATTATCCGCCAGGATCAGCCCGTTGACTTTATCTTTGGCTTTGAGGGGGCAGATCGCCAGTTCTTCCGTATTCAGCAGTTTTATCACCGAATCGCTGCTGTAGTTCTTGATCGTCTCGCGGGTCAGGTGCAGCGGCATACCGTCCAGGACGCTTAAGGCCAGGAGGCTGCCCGAGTGGACGTGCAGGGGCAGCTTGAATAGCCGCACTTGCCGGTTGAACCCCGAATCATTGAGGTTATTTGAAGCGTTATATGCGCTGATAAGGTCTTCCAGGTCCTTTTTTTCTTTTTCGATCTGTGTCCAGACGCGGTTTGCTTCGGCTTCGTTTTCCGGGCCGATAGCCATCTTGCCCTCGATGAGGCCGTCTTTTTCATTGACGAGGAACAGTATTGCCCGGTTGAAGCCCAGGCCGATGTGCGCGGTGACGCCGGTCAGGATTATATAGAGGATCTCATCGAGCTTCAGGGTCGTACGCATGGCGTTGGAGATCTCGTACAGGATCCCCAGCTCGGTTTTTGTGCGCTCCAGGTCAAGCTTGATCTGATTAGGCTCGTCCATAACCGATACTGTAACATATTTTTAGGTACTCGTCAAGGACGCCTTAAGATAACTGCTTGACTGAGGCCGGATTCGATGATATAGTACTCCAAAAGGAGTGAATAGCTATGTCGCAAGTAGAAATTCGTAAGGATGAGTCGTTTGAAGCGGCGTTGCGCCGTTTCAAAAAACAGATCGAGCAGGAAGGCATTTTGCGAGAGGTTCGCGATCGCAAGCATTACGAAAAACCCAGCGAACGCAAGAGAAAGAGAGCCAGGAGCAGAAGATAACCATGTCGTTTGGGCTTTCGACTTCCTGGAATGCCTTCCGGCATTCTGGCGGCAGGGATTTGATCTTTGAAATCAAGAAAGCGGGATTCTCAGAGGTTGAGTTGGGTTTTAACCTGACCCAGGCTATGGTCGAGGAGGTCGCTGCGCTCGTCAAAGACGGCCAGGTCAGAGTACTTAGTACTCATAATTACTGCCCTATTCCCGAAGGCCTCAAGCGGGAGGAAGCCCTTCCGGATTGTTATTCCATGGCCTCGCTGGACGAACGCCAGCGCAAAATGGCCGTTGATCAAACCAAAAAGACCATCGAAACGGCAAAACGCTTAAGTGCCAGGGCCGTAGTATTACACTGCGGCAGGGTTGAAATAGCCGACCGCACCAAACATCTTATGCAGCTCTATGTCGACAACCGCAGGGAAAGCCGCGATTTCGACGAGTTCAAATCCGATATCGTCAAAGAACGGGAGCGCCTGGCCAGGCCTTTTTTTGAAAATACCCTTAAGAGCTTAAAGGAGCTTTCCGGCTTTGCTGCGAGCCAGGGCATTGCCTTGGGGATTGAAAACCGTATTTATTACCGCGAAATACCTTCCTTCCAGGAGATCGGCATTATTCTGGATAGGTTCAGGAACCAAGGCGTACAGTATTGGCACGATACGGGCCATGCGCAGATCATGGAGAATCTTGGCCTGGCAAGGCACAAGGATTATCTGGAATCCTACGCTAAAGACCTGATCGGCTGCCATTTTCACGATGTCGCCGGCTGCCATGACCATCAAGCCCCTTCCAAAGGAGAGCTGGACTTCGCATTCTTGCAACCCTATCTAAAAAAAGAAACCATAAGGATCATCGAGGCCCACTACCCGGCAACAGAGAAGGATATCGCGGATAGCAAGGTCTACCTGGAGAATATCTTCGGCGCATGAGTATCAGAAGGCCTGCAGTGGCAGGGCAGTTCTACCAGTCTTCTGCCGCGGGATTAAAACGCCAGATCGAGCAGCTGATTGAGCCGGCTGCCGCCAAGAAAAAAGCGATCGCCTGTGTCCTGCCGCACGCCGGCTATATGTATTCCGGCGCGGTAGCGGCAAAAACGGTCTCCGGGCTTACGATACCCGATACAGTCATTTTGCTGGGGCCGAATCATACCGGCCGCGGCGCCCTCTTTAGCGTTATGGCCGAAGGCAGTTGGCAAACCCCGCTGGGCCTGGTCAGGATCGATACGCAGCTTGCCGCCAAGCTGCTGAACCAGTCGAAATACCTGGAAACAGATACCCTTGCCCATGAATACGAGCATTCGCTGGAAGTGGAGCTGCCTCTGTTGCAGTACTTCCGCCCTGATTTCCAGATGGTCCCGATCACCGTCTCCGGAAGCCGCCCGGAAATACTGGCGCAGCTAGGCCGGGATATTGCCGCGGTGATCCGGGACAACGACCTGCGGGATTCCGTGTTGATCATCGCCTCCAGCGATATGACACACTATGAACCGCAGGACCAGGCTCAAGAGAAAGACCGGCAGGCGATTGAAGCGATCTTGAGGCTCGACGGGGCAGACCTGTTGCGACGGGTCAGTGCATACGGTATCTCCATGTGCGGCTGGGCGCCGGTAGCGATCATGCTAAGCGCTGCCACGGCGCTGGGCGCCACAGGCGCTACGCTGGTGCAATACCAGACCAGCGGCGACGTCAGCGGTGACCGCAGCAGCGTGGTCGGCTACGCGGGGATAATCTTACAATAACTAAGGAGCAGTGCATGGAAGAAAAAGATAAGCATATTGACGAAAGCTGGAAGGACGCGGTGGTCAAGGAAAAGGAGCACCTGCAGAAAGAAGGCACATTCGTCCCGGAAGAGCCGGATTTCAATTTATTCATTACCAGCCTTGCGCTGCAGGCGTCTATTGCCCTGGGGATATTGCCTAATCCGGCGACCAACCAGAAAGAGCCGGAGAACCTTGTGCAGGCAAAATTCATCATCGACACTATGACTTTGCTTCAGGAAAAGACCAAAGGCAACCTCACTGCAGAAGAGTCTAAGATGCTGGAGAACCTCCTCTATGAACTGCGGCTGCAGTATGTGGCCAAGGTGGAAGGTAAAAAATGATAGACAAGGAACTTTTGCGCATCCTGGCTTGCCCTGCCTGTAAGGCTGATGTCGAGCTTAAGGATAACCACATTGTCTGTGTTAAGTGCGGCAAAAAGTATCCGATCCGCGATGGCATCCCCGTGATGCTCATCGACGAAGCGGAATAACCTGGCGGGGTGGTCCGATGAAAAAAATCCTGGTCGTGCATGGCCCGAACCTCGACCTCCTGGGCAAACGGGAGCCGCAGATCTACGGCCGTACGAGCTTAGCACAGATAAATAACCGCCTCAGGAAATTGGCGGCGGCACACAAGGCCCGGCTTACCATCAAGCAGTCTAACCACGAAGGCCTGATCGTCGACCTTATCGGCAAAAGCAGGGGCCACTATGATGCGCTCTTGATCAATCCGGCTGCCTATACCCATACCAGCGTGGCTATTCGCGATGCCATTGCAGCCTCGGGGATACTTACGGTTGAGGTGCACCTGTCCAATATTTACAGCCGGGAGGAATTCCGGCATACATCCCTGATCAGCCCCGTTGCCAAAGGCACTGTTTTGGGTTTTGGCCCTGCCAGCTACACTCTCGGGCTCCAGGCGATCCTTGAGCTTATTGACGCTACATGAATCCGCGGATACGCACAATTTGCGCGAAGCTAAGGCAACACCACCTTGATGCGGCGGTCATCTTTTCGCCTGCCAATATTTCCTATCTTACCGATTATCGCAGCCGCGATTCCGTCTTGTTTGTCTCAGGCAGGCATAAAGTCTATATTACCGATTCACGCTATACCCAGGAGGCAAAAGAGCGCCTGGATAGCTCCATCAGTGTCCATCAGCGCAAAGATTCCTTTGCGCAGGCCCTGGCAATGCTGTGTGCCGATACAGGGATCAGGCGCCTCGGGTTCGAGGAAAAGCACCTTTGTGTCAGCGACTATCGGCTGATACGCCGGTGCCTGGGCAGGCGCGTCAGCCTAGTGCCGGTGCAGGGGATGGTAGAGGAGCTTAGGCAGGTCAAAGACGCGGATGAGCTAAAAAAGATAAAAAAGGCGGTTGCGATCGCCTCCAGCGCCCTTACGTCGATCGCCGAGGCGATCGTGCCGGGCAAAACCGAGCTTCAGATCGCCGCGGAACTGGAGCGGCTCATCCGTTACCAGGGCGCATCCATGGCCTCATTCGACATTATTGTTGCCTCCGGCCCGAACGCGGCTTTTCCGCACCACGTTACCGGTAGCCGGAAGATACAAAGAGGCGAGCCCGTCTTGATCGACATGGGCGCAGACTATCTGGGCTATAAATCTGACTTGACAAGAGTTTTCTTTTCAGGTAAAATAACCCTTCTTGCCAGAAGGGTTTACGATATTGTCCGCCAGGCACAGCAGTTGGCCTTCGCGATGATAAAACCCGCAGTTAAGGCAAGCGCAGTAGACGCGCAAGCCAGGGGCTATATTGCCGCCCATGGTTACGCTAGCTTCTTCGGCCATAACCTGGGACACGGGGTGGGCCTGGAGACCCATGAGGCTCCGGCGCTGTCCCCTAAGGCGGCGACACAGTTGAAGCCGGGCATGGTCATTACGATAGAGCCGGGGATCTACCTGCCCGGAAAATTCGGGATAAGGATCGAAGATATGGGCGTCGTTACCGCCAGAGGCTGCGATATCCTGAGCAGTCGCCTGATCAAGTAAGAAAGGAGCCAGAAACAAGTGGCACTCTCAATTAATGAACTCAAAGCCGGGTTAACAGTATTGGTCGATGATATCGTGTGGCTGGTCCTGGAGTGTCAGCACGTCAAGCCGGGCAAGGGCGCGGCGTTTGTCCGGGCGAAGATGCGCAATATGAAAAATGCCAGCGTTCAGGAAAAGACCTTCCGCGGAGACGAAAAGATAGAAGAAGCATACGTCGAAGAGCGCAAGCTCCAGTATCAATATACCTCGGGAAGCATGTACCATTTCATGGACCAGGAAACCTTCGAAGAGATCGCGATCTCCGTGGATAACATGGGCGACAAGATCAAATTTCTCAAGGATAACCTTGAGGTTTCGGCCTATTTTTATAAGGACGAAGTGCTGATGGTAAACCTTCCTAATTTCATCGAGTTCGAGATCACCGAAACCGAGCCGGGCATCAAGGGAGACACCGCAAAGAGCGGGACCAAGCCGGCGACCGTCGAAACGGGCGCGGTCATCCAGGTGCCGTTGTTCATCAACGTCGGCGACAGGATCAAGGTAGATACGCGTACAGGTACCTACATAGAGAGGGCGTACTAGTATGAACGTAAAAGAGATCAGGGAAATGATCAATCTTATGAACGAGAACGGCCTGGTAGAGCTGGAGATCGAGAAGGAAGGCATGCGCATCCGGCTTAAGAAGGGTTCCGGTTACCCGGACGTCTCCTCCGGCGGCCAGATAGTCATCGAAAAGGAGCGGCTCATCCCTGAAGCGCCCAGGGTCCCGCAAGCCCTGGAAGCAGCAGAAAAGGCGGCGGCAAAGACCGTCGAGATCAAGGCCCCCATGGTCGGGACCTTTTACCGCGCGCCTTCTCCGGAATCTCCGGCCTACGTAGAGGTAGGGCAGGTAATTGAGCCGGGCCAGGTCATCTGCATCATCGAAGCGATGAAGCTGATGAACGAGATCAAGGCGGAAGCCAGGGCCAAGGTCGTCGAGATCATCGTAGAGAACGCCGAGCCCGTAGAATTCGGCCAACCCATGTTCATTGTCGAGCCCCTGTAAAATATGTTTTCTAAAATCCTTATTGCCAACCGGGGCGAAATAGCCCTGCGGATCATCCGCGCCTGCCGCGAATTGGGTATACGTACCGTCGCGGTATATTCCGAAGCCGACCGCGAATCCCTGCACGTGCGTTTTGCCGATGAGGCGATCTGCATCGGCCAGGCGCCCAGCAGCCACAGTTATCTTAATATTCCCGCCATCATCAGCGCCGCCGAGATCACCGATGTGGAGGCGATCCATCCCGGATACGGCTTCCTTGCCGAGAACCCCCATTTCGCGGAGATCTGCGAATCTTGCCAGATAGCCTTCATCGGCCCTACGCCCGACAATATCCGCCAGATGGGCGATAAAATGGCCGCCCGCACGACCATGCAGAAGGCGGGCCTGCCCATCGTTCCGGGCAGCACCGGCTTGATAAAAAGCAAGGAAGAAGCGCTTAAAACCGCCAAGCGTATCGGCTACCCCGTCATCATCAAGGCTGCCAGCGGCGGAGGCGGCAAGGGCATGCGCATCTGTCATAACGATATCCGCCTGATCTCCAGCCTTATGACCGCCCAGCAGGAAGCCGAAGCGAATTTCGGCAACCCTAATGTGTATATCGAGAAATACATCGAAAAGCCCCGGCATATCGAGATCCAGATATTGGCCGATAAGCACGGAAAGGTGCTGTACCTGGGGGAAAGGGACTGCAGTATCCAGAGGCGCCACCAGAAGCTCCTTGAGGAGTCTCCTTCGCCGATAGTGGATTCGAAACTGCGTAAGCGCCTCGGCGAGATGGCGGTAAAAGCCGCCAAGTCCGTCAACTACATCAACGCCGGCACCATGGAATTCCTGCTTGACCAGAACAAGAATTTTTATTTTATGGAGATGAACACCCGCATCCAGGTCGAGCACCCCGTAACCGAGATGGTCGTCGGCCTTGACCTGATAAAAGAGCAGATCCGCGCCGCTGCGGGAGAGAGGCTGCGTCTGCAGCAGGATGACATCCAGATCAAGGGTGCGGCGATCGAATGCCGGATCAACGCCGAAGATCACGAAAACCATTTCATGCCCTGCCCGGGCAAGATAGAAACCCTGAACCTTCCCGGAGGCCCGGGCGTGCGCGTCGACACCCATATCTATCAGGGTTATACGATTTCGCCCTATTACGACTCGATGGTGGCGAAAGTGATCGCCTACGGGAAAAACCGCCAGGAGGCGGTCAGGATCATGCACCGGGCATTGCATGAGTGTACCATCGCGCCGATCAAGACCACTGTTCCGTTTCACCTCAAGCTGCTGGAAAATTCACTGTTTTTGAAAGGCGATATCTCTACGCATTTTGTGCAGGAGATGCTCAAGGAAGATAAACCCGAAGAATAACCGCTCCGCGGGAGGCAGGCATGCGCAAGGATGAATCCCGGACCGACCTGGGCATGATCAGGATACACAAGAATGTAGTGGCTTCCATCGCCTCGATCGCCGCGACCGAGATCGAAGGCGTCAGGCGCATAGGCGGGGATTTCAAAAGCACGTTTCTGGAGCTGATCAGCAAAAAGTTCGTTCCTCGGATAAAGGTCGACATCGACAAGAGCGAAGAGGTGCGCCTGGAGATCCCGCTGGTCATTAAATACGGTTACAACATTCCGGAAGTCGCCAACAAGGTACAGGAGAGCGTACGCGCCGCCCTGGAGAAAATGACCACGATAACCATACGGGATATCAATATAAATGTGCAGGGCATAGAAAAAGGGGGACTGTCATGAGGCTCTTTACGGTTCTAGGCATCTTATTTTACGCAAGCGTCCTGATCTTGATAGGCGTAGTCCTGATCATCTTTTCCCTGAATCTATTCCAGCCTCAGGATATCAATGCATTCATAGAATATACCCAGACCAGCATGAACACGCGTATCGCGGTGGGGCTTTCGGGGCTGGTGCTGATACTGATCAGTTTTTCTTTTGCCCAGCTGATCCTCGGCCGCTTCCAGCGCGAAAGGACCATCGCCTTTACGACCTCTTCGGGAGAAGTAACGGTGGCGCTTTCGGCAGTCGAAGACCTCATCAAGAGGCTGACGGGGATATTGCCGGAGATACGCGAGCTGCGCCCGGACGTCATCGCCACCAAGAAAGGGATCTTGGTTGACTTGCGGGTCGTGCTCAGGTCCGAGGCGAATATCCCGGAGTTGACTTCGCGGCTGCAGGATATTACCAAGGCCAAGATTCAGGAAGTGCTTGGCATAGAGGAACAGATCATCATCAAGATCCATATCGTCAAGATCATCTCCATAGAAGAACGTGACCGTAAGAAGCGGGATTTGCTCGAAAAGGAAGAACCCAAGATTCCGTTCGGCGGTTTTGGCAGGGCCTAAAAAAGAGGAGGATATGTCATGGCAAGGATTGGCGTACTTACCGGAGGCGGCGATTGCCCCGGTCTAAACCCGGTGATACGGGCAGTGGTGCGCAAGGGCATCATCGAAGGATACGAATTCGTCGGCATCAAGAATGGCTGGAAGGGGCTTGTAGAGAACGACACCATCCCTTTGACCATCGAGGCCGTTTCCGGGATATTGCCTAAAGGCGGCACCATATTGGGTACCAGCCGTACCAATCCGTACAAGAAAGAGGGCTGCGTAGCGAAGGTCCAGGAAAATTATGCGAAGCTGGGGCTCGACGCGCTGATCGCGATAGGCGGGGAGGATACCTTAGGGGTTGCCTCCAAGCTGACCAAGGACGGCATACCGAACATCGTCGGCGTACCCAAGACCATCGATAATGACCTGTCGTGCACCGATTATACCTTCGGCTTTGATACCGCCATCAACATTGCCATGGAATGCCTTGACCGGCTCCATACCACCGCCGAAAGCCACCATCGCATCATCGTGGCCGAGCTGATGGGGCGCCATGCCGGCTGGATCGCTATCGAAGCGGGTATCGCAGGCGGGGCGGACGTAATCCTGATCCCGGAGATACCGATCGACATGGATGAGGTATGCGTGACGCTCAAAAAGAGGAAACAAAGAGGCAAGACGTTCAGTATCGTAGTGGTTGCGGAGGGCGCTCAATTCAAAGCCGGCACCATGGTTACCCAGGAGCAGAAACTCGATGACTTTGGGCACGTCAGGTTGGGGGGTATCGGCGAGCTCCTGGCCGAAGAGATAGAGAAACGCACAGGCTTCGAGACGCGCGTCAGCGTCCTGGGCCACATTCAGAGAGGCGGTTCGCCTACCGCATTCGACCGTATCCTGGGGACCCGTTTCGGCGTCAAGGCGGTTGAATTGGTCAAGGCCAAGCGGTTTTCCCGGATGGCTGCTTTGGCAGGCAACAAGATCATCGACGTTCCCCTGGAGGATGCGGTCAAGGCCTTGAAGACCGTAGATTCCGAATGGTGCAGCATTGCCAAAGTATTCTCGGAGTAAACGACCATGAGAGACAGAATAAAAGACATATTCCTGGAAAGCATTCGAGTCAAAGAGGAGCTATTGCGTACGGGCCTTGGCCAGATAGTCGAGATCGCGGAACTGGCGATCAACTGCCTGGAAAAGGGCGGCAAGATGATCGTATTCGGTAACGGCGGTTCGGCCAGCGACAGCCAGCACATCGCGGCAGAATTAGTGGGCCGCTTCAAAAAGGACAGGGCGGGGCTTCCGGCAATTTCCTTGACTACGAACACCTCGATCCTGACCGCCGTGGCCAACGACTACGGGTACGAAGCGGTTTTCGCCAAACAGGTGGAAGCCCTGGCGCATAAGAACGACATCGCCATCGGGATATCCACCAGCGGCAAGGCCAAGAACGTCGCTGCCGCCATCAAGCAGGCAAAAAAGATGGGATTAAAGACCGTCGCGCTTACCGGCGGAGATGGCGGAGAATTGGCAAAATTAGCCGACGTCAGCCTGATCGTGCCTTCCACGGTCACCGCCAGGATTCAGGAAGCGCATATCACCGTGGGGCATATCATATGCGAACTCGTAGAAGAGGAACTCTTTCAGGAACAAAAATAAAATCCCTCGCGCAATTGTCCGGGGTCATCAGCCGCCTGCGGGCCCGGGGCAGGCGTATCGTGTTTACCAACGGCTGTTTTGATATCGTGCATCACGGCCATACCCGTTATCTGGAAGCGGCAAAGGCCTGCGGCGACGTATTGGTTGTCGGCGTCAATAGCGACGCCTCAGTCAGGCGCATCAAAGGGCCCCGGCGGCCCCTCGTCTGCCAGAAGGACCGGGCGGCAGTTATCGCGGCTTTGGCCAGCGTCGATTACGTGGTGATTTTTAATGAAGATACGCCGCTTAAAACGATTCAACGCCTTAAGCCAGACGTGCTGGCGAAGGGGTCGGATTGGAGCAAGGGCGCGATCGTCGGCTCGGATGTCGTCTGCGCATCCGGCGGCAGCGTAGTAAGGCTCCCCCTGTTAGAGGGCCGTTCGACCACTAACTTGATCAAAAAAATTGCTAAAACCTACGTGTGCAAGCGCCGTTAACCGCATCATCGATGCCAACCTTAACCGCCTCAAGGAAGGGTTGCGCGTATGCGAAGAGGTGGTCCGTTTTGCGCTGGACGACCGCCGGTTTACGTCCGAACTTAAGCTGATACGGCACCGTATCGGCAACGCCGTCGAACGCTTCATACCGAGGCTTGAACTGCTTGCCTATCGCGACAGCCTCAGGGATGTCGGCAGGGATGTCTACGGTCAGGAGTTGCACAGGGAAAGCCTGCGGGACGTTTTCTTTGCCAACATGCAGCGCGTCAAGGAATCCGTGCGCGTGCTGGAGGAATTGAGCAAGCTCAAGGATCCCAAGGCCGCGGTGCTTTTGAAACGGGAACGTTACCGTATCTATCAAATCGAAAAAAGGCTCGCGAAAAAGATGCACCTGTGCGCACAAGACCGATGACCCAGCTTATCTACGCCCAGAAAAAGATCATTACCTCCCTCATGAAAAGGATCAGCCGCGCAGAAGGGATAGACGCCGAAGACCTCTGCCGGCGCCTTGCGCAGGGGCAGGTTGTCATTCCGCACAATAACCGGCGCCGGATCCAGAACCCCTGCGCCGTCGGGTGTGGCTTGGCCACTAAGATAAATGCGAACATCGGCACTTCCACCGATCGCTCGTCACTGGTGGAGGAACTGAAAAAGCTTAAGGTAGCCGTCAAATACGGCGCGGACACCGTGATGGATTTAAGCGTAGGCCCGGATATCCCTTTGGTGCGCCGGCAGATACTCAAATACTCTCCGGTGCCGGTGGGGACCGTACCCATCTATGAAACGGCAGTAGCCGTCAAAAAACAAAAAGGGGATGCCTTGCGCTTTGACGCCTCCGATATCCTGGAGGTCTTACGGGCCCAGGCTGAAGACGGAGTCGATTTCTTTACCATCCACGCGGGGGTTACCCGCAAGAGCCTGGCGGCTATAAAACGCAATAAACGGGTCATGGGCATTGTTTCAAGGGGAGGGGCGATCCTGGCGGCCTGGATAGAGCTTCACGGAAAAGAAAATCCGTTTTTTGAATATTTCGACCAAATCCTGGATATCGCCCGGCGCCATGACGTAACCTTAAGTTTAGGGGACGGCCTGAGGCCCGGTTCGATATTGGATGCGACGGATAAGGCGCAGATCGCAGAGCTAAGGATCCTGGGCGAGCTGGCGCAGAAGGCCAGGAGAGAGGGCGTGCAGGTCATGATCGAAGGCCCCGGCCATGTGCCTCTGAGCGACATCAAGAAGAATATTCTGCTGCAAAAAAAGATATGCCATCAGGCGCCGTTCTATGTATTAGGGCCGCTGGTTACCGATGTCGCCGCCGGTTACGATCACATTACCTCGGCTATCGGAGGCGCCCTTGCCGCAAGCTACGGGGCTGATTTCCTTTGCTATGTGACTCCCGCGGAGCACCTGCGCCATCCGACTGTCGACGATGTCCGCGAAGGCGTGGTGGCTGCCAAGATCGCTGCCCACGCCGCCGACATAAGCAAGGGCATCAAATCCGCGCTCCTTTGGGACAGACGCATGTCGGACGCCCGAAAGGCGCGCGACTGGAAGAAACAGGTTGCGCTTGCGCTGGACCCTGACCGCGCGCGCCAGTACCGGATGTCTTCGCGCCCGCAACTGTCCGACGTCTGCACCATGTGCGGGGATTACTGTTCGATCCGGATGACGGAGAAGTGCCTTGGGATGTAACGATGTAGGATATGCGAGAGTAGTTCAGTGGCAGAACACCAGCTTCCCAAGCTGGATATGGGGGTTCGATTCCCCTCTCTCGCTTTGACTGCGTATGATGCCAGATAAAAGACCAGCCTTGCCTGTAAAAACGTATGCGATATCCGGCATCATGTGCATTTTGATGGTATCCGGCTGCGCCAGTACTCCGATGGTAGTTTCACCCAAGCCGGAAGGGGTCTCCGGGGTGTATCACCGGGTGGAAAAAGGGCAGACCTTGTGGATGATCTCCCGGATCTACAATATGGACGTGGAAGAGCTGGCCAGGGTCAACCGCATATCGGATACGGCCAAGGTCGAAGCCGGCCAACAGGTTTTTATCCCCTTTGCCCAGAAGCCCTGTCCGGTCCCGGAGAAGAACCTCGGCGGCGGTTTCATCTGGCCGCTGAAAGGCAGGGTCGTCGGCGAATTCAGCCAGACCTACGCCAATATGATCAACAAGGGCGTCAATATTCAGCCGTATTCGGGCAACACCGAGGTAGTCGCCAGCCGCAGCGGCCGGGTAGTGTTCTATGCCCCCGACTTCGACGTCTATGGTAAAACCGTTATCCTTGACCACGGCGACGGCTTCATGACGGTATATGCCCGCAATGCCGAAGTGTACGTCAAACCGGGCGACCGGGTCGAGAAGGGCAATGTCATTGCCCGGGCTGGTTCTGCCGGAAGGGACAAAGCCGTGTACCTGCATTTCGAAATACGCAAGGGGCGCCTGCCCCAGAACCCTAATTTTTATCTGCCATGAAAAGCACGTTTGTCGGTAGGAAAGATTACCTGGGGATCCTGGAGAAGCGCATCCGCGACCTCAAGGATGGGTACCGCCAGAATATCGCGATCATCGGCGACGAGATGGTGGGCAAGACTTCCATTATTTTCCGGTTCCTCAACAAATTCTGCGACAACCGGATCATTACACTCTATTTTGAAACTAGGCCGGAATCGACGGTTTCCTTTGCGCGCAGGTTCATCTCGGTGCTGCTGTATAATTTCTTGAGCCACAGCGCTATCCCCCTGCAAGAGGACCTGGGCTTTCTTATGCGCGTATCTTCCAAATATATCCCCGTCACGATTGAGAGAATCAACCTGATCCTGGAGGGGCTGGACAAGAGAAAGAAAAATAACCTGTTCGGCGACCTGCTTTCGTTGTGCGAAAGTATCTACCAGGAAACTTCGAAATCCTGCGTGGTCATTTTTGATGAGTTCCTGAATCTCGAAAGCCTTGATGCCAAACACCTGTATAAAGAATGGTCCCGGCTCCTGATCTCCCAGAAACACACCATGTATATCATTATCAGCTCGATGAAATACCGGACCAAGAACGTCCTGGCCAAAGACCTCTCCCTGTTGTTCGGCAATTTTGAGGTGATCACGATCGAGCCGTTCGATATCCCCGCTTCGGGGGAATATCTGGAGCAGAGGCTTGCGGGGGTAACGCTTGAGCCTGGGCTGAAAAATTTTATCATGCATCTCACCGGCGGCTACCCCTTTTACCTGGAAGTGGTTTCCGGGGCGCTGCTGAAATCATATCAGAACAACCTCTCGGATATACTGGAAGACCTGCTGTTCGAATCCTCAGGGATATTGCACCAGCGTTTTTCGGTCTACCTTAAGCGTTTTCTGGATGGTCCGCTTGGCCAGGGCAACGGCGCCATCTTGTCGTTGATCGCCAGCGGCCAGAACAGGCTCAACGATATCGCGCATATCCTGCGCCGGAGCAAAAAGGAACTGAACTTGCATATCGGCCAGCTCATGGAGCTCGACGCCATATCGCGCAGCGGAGATTTCCTGAAGGTAAATGACCGCGTGTTTGCTTTTTGGCTAAGGTTCGTGCACCAGAACAAGATCAGCTCTCTGGCCTTCGATGCCAAGAGCCAGAAAGCCGCCTTTAAGGAGCAGATCGAAAAAATGATCCAGGAATTCATGGCGGCGGCGCAGAAGCCGTTGATCGACCGGATGGCGGAACTGTTCCGTTCGTTCTCCGACGATACGCTTCAGCTTGAGCGCAAGCGCCTGAGGCTGGCGCATTTCCGGGAGATTAAACCCATGGAGCTCAACCGCGCCGGCCTGCGGGAAGGCCTGATCGGCCGTTCCCACGACAGCCTTTGGATCGTCGCGTTCAAAAAGGACTCTCTTACCGAAGAGGATGTGGCGGAATTCGCGAAAGAGTGCAAGAAATACCGGCACAAGCTGCAAACAAAAGTTATCGTGACCCTCAGGGATATCGATGCCAACGCACGGCTGCGGGCCCTGGAGGAAAAGATCTGGACCTGGGATATCAACCGGCTCAATCAGATCTTTGATCTGTTCTCTAAGCCCCGGGTGATCGCATAGCATGGTTAAGATCGGAGTGATCTCTGATACCCATATTCCTTTTAGCGCAAGGCAGATACCCCAGAAGGTTATCGATGATTTCAAAACCGTCGATATGGTGATGGTCGCAGGCGACCTGGCTGAGATGAGCGTGCTCAAACAGTTAAAGAGCGCCTGCCCCCGCGTGCATGCGGTCTGGGGGAATATGGACGGGCCGGAGGTCAGGGCCCATCTGCCGGAGAAAGAGGTCATTACCGTCGGTAGCCACAAGATCGGCCTCATGCACGGCTACGGCCATCCGGACGGATTGCTTGCTGTCATGCGCGCTGCATTTAAGGACGACGGGGTTGACATGATCATTTTCGGCCATTCGCACAAGCCCTACAACGAAAAAAAAGACGGCATCCTGTATTTTAATCCCGGCAGCCCTACGGATACGGCATTCGCTCCGTACAATTCATACGGCATGGTCGAGATAAACGATGCCATTAACGCCAGGATAGTGAAGCTCTGATGGATAAACTGTGGGCCCCCTGGAGGGTCAATTACGTACAGGCGAAGAAAACGAAGGGGTGCGTTTTTTGCAAGGCTCAGCGCCGCAAAGACGCAAAGCCGGTTGTATTCAGGACCCTCTATTCAGTCTGCTTGCTTAATATTTTTCCGTATAACAACGGCCACCTGATGGTTGCCCCCCGGGCGCATAAGCCGCAGCTGGCTGACTTAACCGACCCCGAGGCGCTGGACCTGTTACGCAGCCTGGACAGGGCGAAAAGATTATTGCAAAAAACCCTGAAGCCCGACGGTTTTAACATCGGCATCAACGTCTCCCGCAGCGCCGGCGCCGGCATTACCGGCCACCTGCATATCCATATTGTCCCGCGCTGGCAGGGGGATACGAACTTCATGCCCGTCCTACATAACACAAAAGTGATCTCTCAGTCTTTGGAACAACTTTGCCGCATACTAAAACATGCTGACGCCTAGCCGGATCCGGGAATACGAAGATACGTTTTTGGCCCCCTATGCCATGAAGAGCTGCCTTAGCCGCGGCCGGGTGCACAAGGAGCCGGAGCATGCGTATCGGTCAGCCTATCAGCGGGACCGGGACCGGATTATCCATTCTGCGGCATTCCGCAGGCTGGTGCATAAAACCCAGGTTTTTGTGACCCATGAAGGGGATTATTACCGCACCAGGCTTACGCATACCCTGGAGGCCGCGCAGATCGCCCGGACTATCGCGACAGCCTTGAGCTTGAATGTCGACCTGACCGAGGCGACGACCCTGGCGCACGACCTGGGGCATACGCCGTTCGGCCACTCCGGAGAGGAAGCCTTGAATGAACTTATGGCCGGCTTCGGCGGATTCAATCACAATCTCCACGGCCTGCGCGTGGTCGATATACTGGAAGAGCGCTACCCCAGTTTCCCGGGCCTGAATTTGACCTGGGAGGTCAGGGAAGGGATCGTCAAGCATTCTTCGGCATTTGATAAGACGGATATCCCGCCGGAGTTCAGCCCCGAAGAAATGCCGCCCCTGGAAACGCAGGTGGTGGATATTGCCGACGAGATCGCCTACGACAACCATGACCTTGATGACGGCTTGACCTCGGGCTTGCTGAAGGAGTCGGACCTGGAAAAGTTGCCGATATGGGAAAAGATCCGGGCGGGCCTTTCCAGCCAATATTCGTCCCTTGAGCCGAAGATCCGCAAGCACCTGCTTATCCGTTCGTTGATCAACATGCAGGTCACCGACCTGATCCAGGAGACGGAAAAGAATATTCATGCCCTTCGCCTGGGGTCGTGCGATGACGTAAAGAAACTGGACCGGAAGGTGATCTCGTTCAGCCAGGAAGTTTCGCAGCTGCGCAAGCCCATGCGCGAGCTTCTCGTGCGCAAGCTCTACCACCATTATCGCGTAGTCAGGATGAGCAACAAGGCCAAACGGTTCGTAAAGGACTTGTTCACCGTATATGTGGAAAAACCAGAAGCCCTGCCGGACGATATCCAGGCAAGGGTGCCGCGCGACGGCGTGCGGCTGGCGGTGTGCGATTACATCGCCTCAATGACCGATAGGTATGCCCTCGATGAATACAAAAAACTATTTGAGCCCTACGAAAAGGTATAAACTGCTGATCTCGGCAGTCCACAGCGTCTACCGGCTGATCAGTTCGACCTTTGAATTGAAGGACCTGTTTCCGCGCCTGGCCAGGCTTCTCTGCCAGATATTCAATGCCTGCGGCTGCGAGATCGTGCTCTTTGATTCCACCAGCCGGTATTCCGTCTTCAGGTGCGAGGTAGGAGAGAGGAAGAAATATATCAGCGATAAAAAGAAAAGGATCATCGACCGCCTGGAAAAGAATATCGCCAAGCGCCCCGCGGTTGTGCGTAACGCCGAACTGCTGGCGGTGCCGTTGATCTGCGAAGATTCGGGGGGCGTGATCATCGTAAAACGCAAGAACGAACCCGCCCCGTTCGAAAGCTTCGACCAGGAAGTGTTGATGACCCTGGCGGAACAGGTGATCGTGGCTATCCGGAACCTTCAGCTGGTCGGGGAACAGCAAAAGATCATCCTGGGAAGCATAAAATCGCTGGTTACTTTGCTGGACATGCGCGTTCCCCAGGAGTACGCGCATTCTCCGTATTTCCGCCGCCTGGTCATGTCGATCGCCCAACAGATGCACCTCGATCCGAAACAGATCGAAAGCCTTAAATACGCCAGTCTCTTGCATGACGCCGGCAAGATCGATATCCCGCCGGAGATATTGTCCAAAACCAGCAAGCTTACTCCGCGCGAATACAAGATTGTCAAGCGGCACCCGGCCAGGGGCGCCCAGATCCTGCGTTCCTTCCAGATATTGAAACCCGTTATCCCTATTATCATGCACCACCATGAGAAATACGACGGTACGGGCTATCCTTCGCGCCTGAAGAAGGGGCAGATCCCCGAAGGGGCGCGGGTCATGGCGGTTGCCGACGCCTTCGAGGCCATGGTGTACGGGCGGCCTTACCGGGAAAGGAAGGATATCCTTTCGGCGGTCAGGGAGATCAAGAAGAAAAGCGGCACGCAATTCGACCCCAGGGTCGTCGAGGCGTTCTTGCGCGTAGTCAAAAAGATCGATACAAAAAAGTACTTGCAACGCAATGAATGAAAGTTATATAATTGGCGGTATTCGTCATGGAAAAAGATAACTCGCAATTAGAACTTTTTTCGCAGGTCAAAGGCGGCGGTTCTTTCAACAACTCGGCTCCCGCATCTTTCCTGAGTTATATCCGTGCCTACGAAAAAACGCTGCTGGTAATTATCGGGTTCATCATTACCGGCGTTGTGGCGTTTTCTTTCGGCGTCGAAAAGGGCAGGAACTCGCAGACCGCGCCGACAGGCCAGTTGCTCGCGCTTCGGCCGGTGTCGCGTCAAACGCAGGCGCATCAGGTGGTGATGTCTCGGCAGGTACCGTACCAAGCGCCCGTGCCGCAAGTAGCGACACCTCGCCAAGTACCGTACCAAACAACCGTACCGCAAGTAGCCACGGCTCAACCAGCCGCACCTCGACAAGTGCTGCATCAAGCGCCCGTGCCGCAAGTAGCCACGAGCCAGGCAGCCGTCGGCACGTACACTATCCAGCTGGGAAGCTTTCAGTCGAAAGAATACGCGCAGCTGGAGGCAAACGCGTTACGCAAAAGGGGGCTTTCGCCCATATTGTTATCCCAGGGTTCATATACCGTGCTATGTGTGGGAAAATTTGTCAGCAAGGACGCAGCCCAGTCTTTGCTCTCTGAACTTACAAAGCAATACAGAGGTTGCTATATCAGGAGGTTATAAACGATATGTCTATTCACCCATCTTTAAACTCTTCAGATGCCGACAAGAAGCAGCGGTCAGTATTAAAACGGGCGGAACGCCTGCGTATGATGATGGATAAGAACCAATGGAAAGAAGGCGACGACGTATACGGCCTGCCGAAGATCAAGACGGTTAGAATCAAGATCAAGAAGGAAAAAGCAGCCGAAAAACCGGAAGCTGCCGCCGCCGAAGGCGCCGCTCCTGCCGCCGCAGCAGAAACAAAAGATCAGGCTGCCGCCAAGACCGCCGGAAAAGGACAGGAGAAAAAATAATTTTGATGTCCTTATTGCCTCGAATATCTCTTGCAGTGCTGGCCGTATCCCTGGGGATATGCGCCCATTACGGGGCGCTGTCCGCCCAAGAAACCAAGTTTCAATACGAAGTCAACACGGACGGCATCAATATCCGTTGCGACTCTACCGTTACTTCTGCGGTAGTGTGTAACCTCAAAAGAGGGGAAACACTCGATGTGGTTTCCGAGGCTTACGGCTGGTATAAGGTACGCCTGCCGGCCCATGCCCCGGCCTTTATCCACAAAAGCATGGTTACCCTTGCGGCGGATAATCAGTCCGCGACGGTCGTTAAAGACAACGTCAATATCCGCCTGGGGCCGGTCGCATCCTCGGCCGTCCTGGGTAAGGTCCACAGAGACAAGACGGTGGTCATTACCGCAGATCAGGGCGACTGGTATGGTATACAACCTCCGTCCACTGCGTACGGTTGGGTCAATAAAAAATTCGTCAGCAAGACGATCAAATTCGCTGCGCCTCCTGCCGCATCTGCCGTGCCTTCCGTAGCTGCCGTGCCGCCGCAAGCTCAAGCCCCCTCTACCGCGCAACCGGAGACCCTTCAGCAGGAGGGGGTCATCAAGCCATACGGATTCTTTTTCAAAGGGCCGTTTACGCACAAGTTGCTGACCGCCGATAACCGCGTTTTCCTGCTGAAGGCAGACGCTAAGGTCCTTGATTCCCTGAATAACCGCAAAGTAAAACTCACGGGCGTTATTGTCCGTTCGGAAAAGCAAAAATATCCGGTTTTAGAGATCCGCGGAATAGAGGAGCTTCAGTGAGCATTGACATAGTCAGCCTCCTCATATCGTTTGGGCTGTTGCTGGTGGCCATGAGCGTGCATGAATGCGCTCACGGATGGGTGGCGTACAAGTTAGGAGATACGACTGCCAAGAATTCAGGCAGGCTTACCCTGAACCCCCTGGCGCACATCGACCCTGTCGGGACGGTTATCCTGCCGCTTATACTTTTCATCACCACCCGGGGCCAGTTCGTGTTTGGAGCGGCAAAACCCGTCCCCATTAACTACATGGCTTTAAAGAACCCCAAGCGGGATATCATCTGGATTGGCTTAAGCGGCCCTTTGGCCAACCTGCTTTTTGCATTGGTCTTAAGCCTGCTCTGGCGCCTGGTGCCGGTGTATCCGATCACGGATTTTATCTTCGGGTACCTGATCTCGATCAATGCCATTTTAGGGGTTTTTAACCTGGTCCCTATACCTCCCCTGGATGGTTCGCGGATAGTCATGGGCGTATTGCCCGGGAAGCTGGCGTATCGCTATGCCTCCGTCGAGCCGTACGGCTTCATGATCGTTATTGTCCTTATTGCCCTAGGCATGTTCAACATTATGGTTGAGCCCATGGTCAGGTTCATATTAAGCTGGCTGGTGCCGGCCGCATAACAGTTTCTTTTACCGCATGAAAATCGTAAAAGTCGATTTAAAAGACAGATCGTACCAGGTCCTTATCGGCAGCCATGTCCTTGATCGCGCAGGCGCGCATATCCGCCGTCTGGGAGCGGGCAAGGATGCCTACGTGATTACGAATGCCCTTGTCTATAAGGCATATGGACGCCTTCTGCATAAGGCTCTCGTTTGCGAGGGGCTATCAGCAAAGTTCAAGTGCATCCCGGATACCGAAAAAAGCAAATCCTTGAAACTGGCTACTGCCTTGCTTGAAGATATCGCCCGCTACGATAAGAAGCGCCAGTTGTGTATCGTTGCATTTGGCGGCGGAGTGGTCGGTGACGTGGCGGGTTTCGTAGCTTCGATTTACAAGCGCGGGGTCCCTTATGTGCAGGCCCCCACGACGCTCCTGGCGCAGGTCGATTCCGCCATCGGCGGAAAAACCGCAGTCGACCTTGCCTGCGGCAAGAATCTGGTAGGCGCGTTCTATCAGCCTCGCCTCGTCATCTGCGATGTCGCGCTCCTGGAAAGCCTGCCGGCGGTGCAGCTGGCAAGCGGAATGGCGGAGGTAATCAAGTATGCGGCCATTAAAGACAAAGGGTTGTTCGGCTATTTGGAAAAGAACCTCAGCCGCATTCTGGACCGCGATCCCGGTGCCTTGGCGCACGTCGTAACCCGCTGCGCCCTGATCAAGGCGCGTATTGTTTCCGTAGACGAAAGGGAGGAGAAAGGGCTGCGTACGATCTTGAATTTCGGGCACACTATCGGCCATGCCATCGAGACGGCCGGAGGCTATGCAGGCCACAACCACGGCCAGGCAGTGGCGCTGGGGATGCTTGTCGCCTGCGCGATCAGCCGGCAGTTGCGCCTGCTTGACGGATCCGCAGCGCGCAGGGTCGAAAGCCTTATCCGCAAGGCTGGGCTACCCGTTGGTATAGGTAAGATCCCCCTGGCCGGCATCATCAACGCGCATTATCATGACAAAAAATTTACGGGAGCCCGCAACAGGTTCGTGCTACTGAAAGCTATCGGGGCTGCCGTGGTCCGCCGGGACATTCCTCTGGGATTGATACGTCAGGCAGTTAAAGGCAGGTTGTAACGGCTATTTCTTGAGCGTAAGCTTGAGGGGTTTTCCTTCCACTTCTAATTCCACTCCATCTTTTACCACCGCAGTTACCTTTGCATTCTCGATCGTGTCGCCTTCTTTTACTATTTGATTATTGATCAAGGCGTAACCGTCCTGGTCGGAAAAGAAGACCCCGTTAAGGACCAGGTTTGGCCTGGCGGCAGATGGCGCAGTCGCAGGCGCGGCCACAACCGCGGCTGCGGGCGCGGCTACAGCCGCGGGGGCCCGGTTATGCGCCGCGGCGGCAATGGCCGCGGTCTTCGGCGGCTTCAACCTTGCCAGGGCCTTGACGGAGAGCGTCGAGATCAGGCCGGCCAGAAAGAATCCGCATAGCGCCACGGACGCAAACAGCATGTAGAGCCATATTTTGCGCCCGGCAGTTACGTGAGGGGGCACAACTTTTTTTTCGACCTTTCGCAAGGCGTCGTATATAATGCTCATTGCAGCTCCTGGAGGGATTTCTTGACCAGCGCCTGGTCGATGGTGTTGGTTTCCGCATTGAAGCCGGCCAAAAGCGCCCGGTCGCAGATAATATTGATCATACGGGGGATGCCGGCCGAAGAATCCGAGATTAGGGTGATCGCCTCATCGGTGAAATGCACCCTGCCGTTGGCTCCCGCGGTCTTGAGCCGGTGCATGATGTATTCCTGGATCTCTTCCCGCGCAAGCTGTGTCACGTGGTACTTTACCGCGATCCTCTGCCGCAGCTGCCGCAAGCTGGGCAGCTCCAGTTTCGCGTTGAGTTCCGGCTGGCCTACCAGTATGATCTGGATCAGTTTGTCTTTTTCCGTCTCCAGGTTCGACAGGAGGCGGACCTGTTCCAGTTGGGCGGCTTCCAGGTTCTGCGCCTCATCGATGATCAAGACGACGTTATTACCGAATGCCGAGCGCCGGATCAAAAAACGGTTCAATTCCCAGATAAAAGAGAACCTGCTTTTTTGTTTTGGCCGGATCCCGAAGTCCCGGACGATGGCCTCCAGTAATTCGATGTCGGAAAAGTTAGGGTTCAGGATAAAAGCGGTCCTGACGTCATCCTGCAGATGCTTCAGGAAGAACCGGCAGAGCGTAGTCTTGCCCGTGCCGATCTCTCCGGTAATAACGATGATTCCTTTTCTTTCTTTGACCCCGTATACCAGGTGCGAAAGGGCTTCTTGGTGCCTGCGGCTGAGGAAAAAGAAGGAAGGGTCGGCGGTGATACTGAACGGTCTTTCTTTTAATCCGTAAAACTGGCAATACATGGCATTTTTATTATAGCAAAAAAGGTTATTTTGTAAAGTATTTGACATCCAGGTCAATATATGTTATAGTTTGCAAGCAAGAGGTAAATGCCACGGTGCCTCATGATCAAAGAGGCCGGAATGGTGTTTATAATGGACGAAAAGCGGCGCTTCCCGCGAGTCAGGCTGCAGTCGCCCCTGCGCTACCAGATCCTGGGCAGGCCTGAAGCCAGAAGTGCAGTCACTAGCAATATCAGCCTCGGTGGCGTTGGTTTCACGGACTCTAGCTTTATCCCCCCATTAAGCACCCTGCAATTAGAGATAGGTTTCTTATCCTGTATGGTGTCTGCCCGTGGCAGGGTAGCCTGGGCCGCACCCTTACCGCACTCCGACCGCTACCGGCTGGGGATCGAATTTACGGGATTGGCCGAAAAAGATAAAGAGTGCCTTGCGGATTACATCGGCTTACAGATGGCAGAGGCCTAAAGTTAAAGAAAGGAAAAGATAATGGTACCGGAAGCAACTCAAGCACCAGCGCAGGCGCCGGCAGAAAAACAGACCAATTGCCCGGCCTGCAATAAGCCGCTCAAAAGGATCAAACGGTATTATCGCAACGGGAAATTCTACTGCACCAAGAAGTGCTGGAAACAGGCGCTCAAGCCCAAAGCGGAAGAGGCCCAGAAATGAAAAAGCACCCCAAGATCGAACGCAGGCTGCACCCCCGCGTTGAAAAAACATTGCCGTTGAATATCGTCGCCAACGGCTATGACCTGGAAACTACCACCAAAAACGTCTCTTGCGTGGGCGCGTATTGCCATATCAATAAGTACATTCCCCCTTTTACCAAGATCGCAGTACGGCTTATCTTGCCTATCACCCGCGGCCTGACCCGCAAGACCTATGATGTTGAGTGCAGGGGCGTGGTGGTAAGGACCGAAGATCAGACCGACGGCGGTTTTAACGTCGCCATATTCTTTAACGGCATCAAGGACGCCCAGCGTCAAAGAATATCCCAGTATATACATCAGTTCTTGCCGTAGTCTTCCGCGCCTAGATGGGAAAAATAGTACAGCGCCTACCGGTTAAACTCTTTACAGGCTTGATCTTCCAGGACAGCGCAATCTTCGAACAGGCCAAGGCTGTTTTAGCCAGGCATTTTGGCAGGATCGACCTTCAAAGCAGTATACTCCCCTTTATACACACCGACTATTACGAAAAAGAATTCGGTACCGGCCTTAAGAGGGCGTTTGTAAGTTTCGCCCGCCTTATCCCCGCCGAGGAGCTTAGCCGCATCAAGGTTAAAACCAACCAGATCGAACGCAAGTTCTGCCGCGCCGAGTCGCGCCGCATCAATATCGACCCCGGCTACCTGGACCTGGGCAAGCTTGTCCTTGCTTCTACCAAAGATCACGGGCACCGCATATATCTTGGCCGCGGCATCTATGCGGAGGTAACCCTTTTTTTTCAGGATAAGACATTTCAGCCCTGGCCATGGACGTATCCGGACTATAAGACCGCCGGCTACATCGCCGTCTTAAACCAGATGCGCGCCTGCTATGCCGGTCAGATCAAAACGCGGAGCCGCTGACCCCTTATGTATCCTTCTTATCTGGATGCCCATCGGGACGGGAGCTTAGCTAAAGTTGCCGAAGAGGCGCACAGGATACTGAAATCGTGCGCGCTTTGCCCCCGGCGCTGCGGGGTAAACCGCCTCAACAACGAGGTTGGTTTCTGCAAGACCGGCTCCAAGGCCAGGGTGTATAACTGTATCAGCCACCATGGCGAAGAGCCTCCCATATCGGGCACGCGCGGGTCAGGCGCTATATTTTTTTCCGGCTGCACCATGGGCTGCGTGTACTGTCAGAATTACGAGTTCAGCCAGTTCGAGCGGGGAACAGAGATGACGGACCAAGAGCTTGCGGACAGCATGATCTGCCTGCAGGAAGCCGGCTGCCATAATATCAATTTGGTCACTCCTACGCACCTGCTCCCGCAGATCCTTGCGGCACTCTGCCTTGCTATACCCAAGGGGCTCAATATCCCCCTAGTATATAATACCTCCGGGTATGAATTGCCGGCAATGGTCAAGATGCTGGCAGGCATAGTGGATGTGTATCTGCCTGATATGCGCTACGCCGACGCCGAAAGCGCGGCCCGCTATTCCGCCTGCGACGATTATCCGGCTTATAACCAGGAGGCGGTACGCCAGATGCATCTACAGGTAGGAATCCCGGTGTTTGACGAGCCCGGGATCATCCGCCGAGGCCTGATTATTCGGCACCTTGTCTTGCCCAACGCCATCTCCGGGACCGAGAAGATTGCGCAGTTCATTTCCCGGGAGCTTTCCAGCGACACATACATCAGCTTAATGAGCCAGTATTTTCCCTGTTATAAGGCGCATGAGTTTACACAGATCTGCCGGCGCCTGAGCAGCCGGGAATACCGGCAGGCCAGAGATATCCTGGAAAAGTATGATTTACATAACGGCTGGTTTCAGGACGGCAGGGGGCTTCTTAGGTTCGTCGGGACCAGGATCAAACCCGCATGCAAGGATAAGCCATGACGGTGCACACGCTCCCCGAGATGCTGCGGCATAGCGCCGCGAAACATCCGAAACGGATCGCGGTCGTTTTCGGGCAAAAGCGGATCAGCTATCGACAGCTCGATGAGGCGACCGAAGCGCTTGCGCGGGGCCTCGTACATGAAGGCATACGCCCGCAGGATAAAGTCGCGCTCTTCCTGGATAATTGCCCGGAATTCGTTATCGGCTATTTTGCGGTCCTTAAAGCAGCTGCGGTGGTCGTTCCGATCAATTACATGTTCAAAATAGAAGAGAGCAGGTTTATCCTTGAAGACAGCCAGGCTTCCTGCCTGATTACGGCGCGACCTTATGTCGAGATGGCCGAAGAATTGCTGGTGCGGGTGCCTACCCTGAATAAAGTTATTACGACGACTGCCGTCCGGCACGATATCCCTGATTTCGAGCGGATCAGGCAGGAAGGCTCGGCTGCGGTGCGCTGGCCGTCGGTACATCCGCAGGAATTGGCGGTGATCCTGTATACCTCCGGCACTACGGGCCATCCTAAAGGGGCGATGCTGTCACACTACAACCTTATCTCCAACGCCCGCGACGCTTCCACGGCTATCCGCGTAAACCACCGGGATACCTTTATTTGTTTTCTGCCGTTGTTCCATTCTTTCGCTGCGACCGTCTGCATGAACCTGCCCTTTTTCATCGGCGCGCGCACGGTGGTGATGAAATCGGTCAGGCCCTTTAAGCGCCTCATCCGCAGCGTGCGCAGGAACAAGGTCACCATTTTTGTCGGTATCCCTTCGGTGTACACTATCCTGAAGGATACCAAGCTTCCCGGCTTCTTGCGGACCCCCCTGATCAAGCTGTTCAATCCGGTGCGGGTCTGCGTTTCCGGAGCTGCGGCCCTGCCTTCGGAGACGTTCCGCGGTTTCGAAAAAAAATTCCGTGTTCCTCTTATCGAAGGCTACGGCTTGACCGAGGCATCTCCCGTGGTCACGATCAACCCGGTACGCGGCCCCCGAAAACCCGGATCGATAGGCTTGAGCCTTTCCCGGTCCATCGAGGCGAAGGTAGTGGATGAGAAAGGCGGGGCATTGGGTCCGGAAGACATCGGAGAGCTCATCGTGCGCGGGCCTAACGTTATGAAAGGCTACTATCGCCATAGCGAGGCGACCGCAGAGACCGTCAAGGAGGGTTGGCTGTATACGGGGGATATGGCCAAGTTCGACCGGGACGGGTTCTTTTACATCGTGGGCAGGAAGAAAGAAATGATCAACGTGCGGGGCTTAAATGTCTATCCGCGCGAAATAGAAGAAGTACTGTATCAGAATCAGAAGATAAAGGAGGCGGCGGTTATCGGCCTGCCGGACCCGCATAAAGGAGAGGTCCCCAAAGGGTTTGTGGTCCTTAAAGCCGAAGAAGCTGCATCCGAACAGGAGATCATCCATTATCTGCGCGAGCGGCTTGCCCCCTACAAGATACCCAGATATATAGAATTCAGAAGTTCCCTTCCGAAAAACGCCGCCGGCAAGATCCTTAAGCGCCTACTCCTGGAAGAAGAGGCGCGGCGATGAAGAAATTCCTGATAAAGGTGCGGCAAGAGTTCCTTAGTCTCTTTACGCTCAATGATTCGCCGCACCGGATAGCCTTGGGCGCCGGCATAGGCGTATTCCTGGGCATCCTTCCGGGGACAGGGCCTCTGGCGGCATTGTGTGTGGCGCTCTTTGTGCCGGTGAACCGCGCCGCCTTGCTGGCAGGGGTATTTCTTACGAATACCTGGCTGACCGTGGCCACTTTTTTCTTGTCAATCAAGGTAGGTTCGGCTATAATGAGCCTCAATTGGCAGGATGTCGCCAACAACTGGGTCGTATTCCTGCGGGATTTTCGGCTGGCGGACCTGCTTAAGATCTCCTGCCTGAAGATAGTTCTTCCGTTGGCGTTGGGTTTTTTGCTGGTAGGTTTAACGGCGGGATTTTTGGTGTACGTGCTGATCTTGGCGGCTTTTTGGATGCGCAGTATGAGGCCGCGGGAAAAAAGGGAGCGTGCCTAAATGGGTGACAGGTTTCGATCGCGCAACAAACCCCGGCGAGCCCTTACGTTGATAGAACTTATTATTGTTACTTCGATCATCGCGGTACTGGCTGCGCTGGTCGTCCCCGGGCTGCTGCGTACCCGCATGGTCAGCAACGAAGCCGTGGCCAAGGCGACGCTGCGCACGATCTCCAACGCCATTGAGATGTACATCGCCGCCAAAGGTACTTCTCCTACCGCAGAGGACCAGTTGTTGTCACCGGCTGCCAACCCTCCCTTCTTATCCCAGGCCTATGACGGCCAGACCGTCCGCGGATATGCGTATCAATACAATTTCGATAACGGCTATACCGTTACGGCGACCCCGCAGGCCTGCAAGCGAACCGGCAGCAAAACATTTACCGTGACGAATAATCAGATAAGCGAGGCTGCGTGCGTAGAAGAGTAGGCGGATCCTGTAACTAAGATAAGGCAAGAGGCGAATGCCTCTTTTTTATTATGCGGCTTTACGGTAAAAGATCGGTCAGCGAACGGTTAAAGGCAGACCCCGCAAGCATCAAAAGGCTCTATATTGAAGAGGGGCTCCAGCGCCCCGAGATCGTATCCTTAGGGCGCAAGGCAGGCATTGCGGTCGAATGCCTGCGTTCCGGTCGCTTCGCGCAGTTGGCCCAAGGCAACCAGACGCAAGGAGTGATTGCCGAGGTCACCAAGTTTGTCTACCGTGATTTTGACGAGTTGATCAGCCAAGATCCCGCATCGGTGCTCATTTTTCTTGACCGCATCAATGACCCGCATAACCTGGGGGTTATTTTGAGGAGTTGCGCCTGCTTCGGGAATTTTTCCGTGGTTTTGCCGGGGCATGAATCGGCGCAGGTAAACGAAACGGTCCTCAAGGTTGCCTGCGGCGCGGAAAACTATGTGCCGGTCTCCCTGATCACTAATCTTTCCGTCGCCATCCAGAAGGCGCAAAAGCAGGGGTACTGGATCGCCTCGACCGTGGTGGAAGGCGGGGATAACCCCCGGCAGGCGCGGCTTAACTTTCCGCTGGGCCTGGTATTTGGTTCGGAGGGGCAGGGGGTGCGGCCGGGCCTGTTGAAGCACATCGATTACCGGCTGACGCTGCCGATGACGGGCGCGGGGCTGTCTTTCAACGTGGCGATCGCAGTAAGTATTTTTTGTTACGAGATTTCCAGCCAAAGGCAGGCAGATGAAAAAAAATAAACAAACCGCCGGCAAGATCATCGATTTCTTGGCAGAGGCCGGCCAGCTCAAGCGCGTCAAACGCAGCGGCTGGTGGGTGGTAGGGATCAAGGACCCCGAAAGCGTAGCCGACCACTGTTTCCGTTGCGCGGTGATCGGTTACATCCTGGCGAAAATGGAAAAGGCCGACGCCTGTAAGGTGCTCCTGATGGCCCTTTTCAACGATATCCACGAAGCCCGCATCAACGATCTGCATAAACTGGGGCATCGCTATATCGACTTCAAGCAGGCGGAGAAGCGCGTCTACAAAGAACAGGTGGAGCTTCTTCCGGCGCCGGTTCGCAAAGAGTTTTCCGGCGTGCGCGATGAATACGACCGCCAGGCCTCCCGGGAGGCAAAGATCGCCCGCGACGCAGACATCCTGGAATGCATCCTGCAGGCCAAAGAGTATTGCGAATTCGGCTATCCTCAGGCAAAGACTTTTATGGCGCCGGGCCGGACGTTCCTCTATAGTCCCAGCGCCAAACTCCTGTACCGGCAGCTTCGCAACTGGGATAGCCGGAAGTGGTGGCTGCATTTGACGAAGTTCGAAAGGTAAGCTATAATGGGCCTGATGCGGATCGATTACAAAAAGGAATTAGAGACCGCGGCAAAGAGGATGATCCTGGTGCATGACCCGGATGTCCTCATCAAGATGATCGTCAGGACCATCGTGCATAAGGTGCAGGTGACCCATGCCAGCATATTGCTGCACCGTCCGGACGACGGCTCTTACCGTCTTACGGTTTCCCGCGGGTCCCTGGGGCTGAAGATCCCGATCGGGCTGGTGCGCGTCGAAAAAGAAAATCCCCTTATTTATTTTTTCAAACAGCGCAATGAACAGCTGCTTTTTAATGACCGCGTGATCATGTACGACCAGCTCCGCTCGCTCACCCGCCGGAAAAACACCGAACCGAAGCTGAAGGAACTGTTAGGGCAGGTGCTGCATCAGATGGAATTGTTCGATTCGGTCGTCTGCGTGCCTAGTATGTTCAGGGATGAGCTGTTCGGCATCCTGCTATTGGGCCAAAAGAGCAACGGCAGGCTATTCTGCCGCGAGGAGCTTGACTTTTTCATTGCCCTTGCGTCGCATGTGACCATGGCCATACGCAACGCCCAGTTATTCAAGGAGCTGGAGCGGCAGCTCGATAAGAAACACCAGCTTTTCATTCGCACCACCATCGCCTTTGCTGCGGCGATCGAGGCCAAGGATCATTATACCCACGGCCATACGACCAGGGTTACGAACCTGAGCCTGGAGCTTGCCAGAAGATTGAAGCGGCAGGACCGCCGGCTCTTTAACGATAAATTCTTGGAGGGCTTGCACGTGGCCAGCCTCTTGCACGATATCGGCAAGATCGGGATCTCCGAAGCCATCCTGAACAAGGAAGGGGTCCTTAGCGACGAGGAAAGGGCCCGTATCAGAGAGCATCCTCTTATTGGGGTAGCTATCCTTAAGCCGATCAATGAGCTGGAGGACTCCATATTGGGCATTAAATATCACCATGAGAGGCATGACGGCTCCGGGTACCCCGAGGGCCTTAAGGGCGACGACATCCCGCTCATGGCTTCGATCATATCCGTCGCAGACTCCTTTGATGCCATGACCAGCACCAGGCCATACCGCCCCTGCCTTTACAAGGACCACGCCGTGGAAGAGATACGGCGTTTAAGCGGCCAGCAATTCAATCCTCTTGTCGCCGGCGCCCTGGTAGAACTCCACCAGGAAGGCAGGCTTTAGCTCGCCCATGTCCACCAGACGCATAATCCTGATGTACATATCCGAAGTCTCCGGCCATCACAGCGCGACCCTGGCGCTTGAGAATGCAATAAAGGCCCTGTGCCCCTCCGCGGAGATCCTGAATATCAACGCGTTCAACTATACCAATCCCATCTCCGAAAAGATCGTCAATCGTATATATATGGGTATTATCAAAAGGACCCCGCAGATATGGGATTACCTGTATGACAATCCGGCAGTGGCAAAACGTATCGCCAAGATTAAGGCCACGATCCATAAGTTCAATTCCGCGAAATTCAAAAAGCTTTTTGACAGGTTCCATCCCGATGTGGTAGCCTGCGCGCAGGCTTTTCCCTGCGGGATGGTGGCGGATTTTAAAAAACTCTACCAGGCCGATATCCCCCTGGTGGCGGTGCTTACCGATTACATCCCCCATTCGTACTGGCTGTACGATACCATCGACTATTACGCGGTCCCCGCCGAGGAGATCTCCCGGAGCCTGGTTTTAAAAGGCGTGCCTCCGGAAAAAATAAAACCTTTAGGAATACCTTTTGACCACAAATTCAACGAGCCGGTTTCGCAGGAGAAGGTCTTACGTAAGCTCGGTCTTGCCCCCGATGTGCCGGCGGTCTTGATCATGGGGGGCGGGCAGGGCTTGGGGCCGATCAAAACGGTTATCCGCCGTCTCGAGTATGCAGAAGCCCAGTTCCAGCAGATCATCGTGACCGGTTCTAATAAAAAACTCTACCGTTCTCTCAAGCGGCGGATCAGGCACCACCGGAAAAAAACCCTGTTGTTCGGATACGTGCATAATGTCCATGAATTGATGTCTGTTTCCAGCCTTATCATTACCAAGCCGGGAGGGATCACTACCGCTGAGGCCATGTCCAAGGCGCTCCCTATGGTTATCATCAATCCCATACCCGGCCAGGAAGCCAGCAATACGGCTTTTTTAACTGCCCGGGGGGCAGCGGTCAAGATCGACAACGCCAAAGATATCCATCTGGTAGTCGATGATCTATTGTTGCATCCGGAGAAACTGCAGAGCATGCGTCAAGCTGCCGGCTCGATCGGGAAACCGACCGCCAGCCTTGATATCGCTCGGTTATTACTGGGGCTGTGTAAGAAAACATAATGTGGGGGTACCTGCTTTATAGAGTCGGACAATTCCTGGCGTTAGCGCTGCCGCGGCATGTGGCATACGGGGTGGCGGTATTCTTTTCCGATGTGCGGTATTTGTTTGCGGACAAAGACCGCCGGGCGGTAAGGGAGAACCTGAGCGCGATCTTTCCCGACAAGACGCCTCGTCAGATCCGCCAGATCCGCAGGCGCATGTTCAGGAATTTCGCCAAGTACCTGGTTGATTTCTTCCGTCATTCCAAGATCGACCGGGAGTATGTGTTGCGGTGCGTCAAGATCGAGAACCTGCGGTATTTCGATGAGGCCCTTGCCGGCGGTAAAGGCGTGGTGGTGCTCACCGCGCACCTGGGCAACTGGGAACTGGGAGGGGTAGTGATGGGCCTGTTGGGGTATCCGACCTGGGTGGTGGCCTTGCCGCATAAATCAAAAAAGGTCAACGATTTCTTCAACGCGCAGCGGGAAGTCTTCGGCACCAAGGTCATTCCGCTAGGCCGGGCGGTCAGGGCCTGCCTTAATTTACTGAAAGAGAATAACATGATTGCCCTGGTGGGGGACAGGGATTTTACCGAGAGGGGGGCGGTGGTGGATTTTTTCGGCAAACCCACCATATTCCCCGAGGGGCCGGCAGCACTTTCCTTAAAGACCGGCGCCCCCATCGTTGCGGGTTTTATGGTGCGTAATCCCGACGATACGTTTACCCTGCGCCTGGAGGCACCGATGGCCTATGCAGGCTCGGGAAACCTCAAGCAGGATATCCCGGACTTGCTCAATTGCTATAAGGCGACCATCGAACGTTACATCCGGGAATACCCCGACCAGTGGTTTATGTTCAGGAGGTTCTGGGTTTCATGAAGACCTGTGTAGTCGTGCCGACGTACAATGAATCCGGGGCAATCGGCTCTGTGCTGGCGCAGATCAAAAAACAGGGATTGGACGTGGTCGTGGTCGATGACGGCTCGCAGGATAACACCGTCGCCATCGCCGAGCGCTGCGGTGCGGTTGTGCTGCGCAGCGACCGCAACGAAGGCAAGGGTGCATCTTTAGTCAAGGGGTTCCGTTACTGCCTGTCCAAGGATTTCGATGCGGTGATCACCATGGACGGCGACGGCCAGCATGTGCCGCAAGACATAGCGCAGTTCTTGCGTCAGGCCCGCGTTTCCGGGGCAGGTATCTTTATCGGCACCCGCATGTCGAAGACCAAGCATATGCCGCCCCTGCGTTTTTTGACCAACCGGTTCATGTCCTGGTTCATCTCGCAGGTTACCGGGCAGTACATACCGGATACCCAGTGCGGATTCCGGCTTATCCGGCGCCAGGTATTGGAGAAGTTCGTTCTGAAAAGCCGCAAATACGAAATAGAATCCGAGATGCTCATTCAAGCCGCGCGCTTGGGCGCCCAGATCGAATCCGTCCCCATAGAGACCGTCTACTCCGGGCAAAAAAGCCAGATCAACCCGTGTATCGACACCTGGAGATTTATCCGTTTTATTTTCCGGGAGCTATGGAATACGCAGCCCTGAGAAAACGCATGGTCCGGGAGCAATTGCTCGCCCGGGGCATACAGGATGAGCGGGTAGAAGAGGCATTTCTGAAAGTCCCGCGGCACCTGTTTGTGCCTGAGAACAGCCGAAAAGATGCGTATGCGGATTTTCCCGTTCCGATCGGAGAAGCTCAGACGATATCGCAGCCCTATATGGTAGCCTTGATGACCCAGCTCCTGGAGCTAAAAGGGCATGAGCGGGTTTTAGAGATCGGCACGGGTTCAGGGTATCAGGCGGCAATACTGGCAGAATTAGTAAAGCAGGTGTATAGTATCGAGCGGATCGCCGGTTTGGCGCAAAAGGCGGAGCTTCTTCTGCGCGAACTGGGCTATCGGAATATCAGCGTGGCGGCCGGCGACGGAACGCTGGGGATGCCGGAAGAGGCCCCGTTTGATGCCGTCATCATTACGGCAGCTGCCCCTCAGATCCCCGCGCCGCTGGTTGCGCAACTCAAAGATTCCGGCAGGCTGGTTGCGCCGCTGGGCCAGGAGCAGGCGAGCCAAGTATTGACCCTGTGCCGTAAGCAGGGAACGCGCCTGGAATCAAGAAGCATCTGCGGTTGCGTGTTCGTTCCCTTGCGCGGCGCATACGGGTGGAAAGACGCCTAAAGATGATACACGTCTATACGGGTAACGGAAAAGGCAAGACCACCGCAGCCCTGGGCCTTGCATTGAGGGCCGCAGGGGCAGGGCTAAAGGTTTTTATCGCCCAGTTTGCGAAAGGCAGGTCCTGCAGCGAGCTGACCGCCCTCAAGAAGATCGGCAATATCAGCTGCGTCCAGTTTGGCGCCGCCTCTTTCATCCGGAAGGCGCCGACGCGCCGGGATAGAGAGCTGGCCGCCAAAGGGTTTGCCTGCGTCGTTGGCCTTGTCCGCAGGCGGCAGTATGACGTCGTGATCCTGGATGAGCTTAATGTTGTAGTCCGTCTGGGCCTGATCGATCCCGGCCAGCTTGCGTGTTTCTTGCGCAGCGCACCGTCGGCCGTAGAGATCGTCTTGACGGGCCGCGGGGCCCATCCGCAGGTCTTAAAGGCCGCCGACCTGATCAGCGAAATAAAAGAGGTCAGGCATTATTATCACCGGAACGTAAAAGCCCGTAAAGGGATCGAATTTTAAGGACCGCATGTTTTCCGACCGCATATTCAGGATCACTTTTTGCGTTTCTCTGGCTATCCACGCCTTTATCCTTATCAAGAACCCCAACCTGATCTCTTTCATGTCCCACCGCAGGCCGCCAACGGTTGAAGTCAATTATCTCAAACAGGTCCCCCAGGAAAAACTGCAGGTCAGGCAGGAACAGGACACCAGGCAGCAGCTTGCCAAGCTGCAGTCGCGGATGGGCCTTAATAAGATTCCTCCTCCGCCGTTTGCCGGCAGGGACGATCTCTTGCAGATCGACCGGGGAATGAGGCTGGATGAAGCTTCGCTTCCCAAGCCCGCATTGATCCGGCCGGACAGTGCCGCAGTGAAGAAAAAGATAACCCTGCCGCCCCTTGATGCGGATAAGATCAGCAATCCTTCATACATCAGCTACTATCAGATCGTACGCGAGAAGATCAGGCGCTGCGCCTACCAGAATTATCTTTCCTCCGAGACCGGGGAGGTGTACCTGTCGTTCATCGTAGGCAGCGATGGCAGCCTCAGGGAGGTCCAATTAGTGGATAGTAAGTCGTCCCCGATTGAATTCCTGCGCCAGATCGCCCAAAGAAGCATCCATGAGGCAGCCCCTTTTCCGGCTTTCCCCCGGGAATTGGACTATCCGCAACTGTCCTTTAACGTCGTTATCTCCTTTGAAATAGAGTAGTTAAAAAAAGAAAGCGCTTTCCTTGACAGAACCCCGTGTGTGTGCTATACTTTACTAAACTTTCCCCCTAAAATAAGGAGTAAGACCTATGACATTAAACGTCCTGAAGGAGTTTAATTGGGTGGATATTTTTGTCATAATCCTTTTATTAAGAATATGTTATGTATCCTTGAAGAACGGCTTTCTTCTTGAGTTCTTCAAGTTGTTGGGAACGGTAGCGGCAATTTATTGCGCGATGCATTATTACACCCGGGTCTCCGGTTCCATCGGGGCCCTCATGAAGCTGGGCAAGAACGGACAGCTGGCCATCTTTGATTTTCTTTCGTTCATCGTTTTGGCGCTGTTAGGTTACGCGGTATTCTGGGTTATCCGGGAATTGATCGCGCGGCTCTTCAAGGCCGAGGCGGTACCGACCCTTGCGAAATGGGGCGGGCTCGTAGTGGGGGTGGCCAGGGCATTCCTCTTTTTGAGCTTTGTTTTATTTGCCCTGTACCTTTCTCCCGTAGACTATATGCACGACAGTATCCCCGCTTCTTACAGCGGTAAAAAGATCATCCAGGTAGCGCCTAATCTGTACGTAGGTTTATGGGAGTCGGTCTTTTCCAAATTCATGACCGGCGAAAAAATGAACGAGACGGTACGCCAGGTGCAGGGTAAGGCCAGCTTATGAGACTGTCCCGTTTGTATGACAAAGTCGTGCGTTTCGGAAAAGACCGCGATCCGCGCAAGGGCAGCCGCATAAAGTCGTTTGAAGATACGGCCATCCTTTACGGCAGCCCCAACGCGCAGATAAAGAAGGTCCTGGTAGGCATCGATATCGAAATAGGAGAGCTCCTGCTTGCCGACCGGATCCGCCAGAAAACGGGGCTGGACCTGGTGCTTGCCCACCATCCCGAGGGAAAGGCCGCGGCAGGGCTCTGGCGGGTCATGCAGTTGCAGGTCGACCTTTTGATTAAATTGGGTCTGGGGCGCACGGTTGCCCAGGAACTCTTGGATGAGCGCAAACGGGAGATAGAGCGCAGGCTCCTGCCGCAAAACCATATGCGCTCTCCCGACGCAGCCAGGCTCCTGGATATGCCGTTTATGTGCGTGCATACCCCGGCGGATAACCATGTCGCTTCTTTCCTGCAATTACTGCTGGATAAGAAGAAGCCTCGGCGCGTAGAGGATATCATTGCGATCCTCATGGATCTGCCCGAGTATAAGACCGCAGCGGCTCAATTATCCGGGCCGCGGGTGGTCGTCGGTTCTCCCGCAAGGCCGGCAGGCAGGATATTCGTCGATATGACCGGGGGTACCGAAGGGCCAAAGGAAGTATTCGATAAGATATACAAGACAGGCGTACGGACCCTGGTGTGCATGCACTTAAGCGAAGAGCATTTTAAAAAAGTCAAGGATGCCGATTTGAACGTGGTGATCGCCGGCCACATTTCTTCGGACACCCTGGGTTTGAACCTCCTGTTGGACAGGATCGAGAAAGAAGAGAAATTCCAGATTTTTG
This sequence comes from Patescibacteria group bacterium, assembly GCA_035506195.1. Classification (GTDB taxonomy): domain Bacteria; phylum Omnitrophota; class Gorgyraeia; order Gygaellales; family Profunditerraquicolaceae; genus DATJPV01. The sequence goes on from DATJPV010000036.1 coordinate 43,803, forward strand.
AGTGTTCGGGTTTTCGGCGGTTCAGAAGAGGATAGCAGATGCCGGGACGCATTTCCGAATCCATTTTGGAAGAAATATTAAGCCGGGTGGATATCGTAGAGCTTATTTCAGGGTATATCCCTCTTAAACGGGCAGGCAGGAATTTTAAGGCCCTCTGTCCCTTTCACCAGGAAAAGACTTCTTCGTTCATGGTTTCTCCCGACCGGCAGATCTACCACTGCTTCGGCTGCGGGGAATCCGGAAACGCCTTTAAATTCCTTATGCGTTATGAACGCCTGGAGTTCCTCGAAGCAGTAGAGGTCTTATCGAAAAAGGCCGGGGTGGCGCTGCCTGAGCCTTCCGTCAGGGACGAAAAAGCAGCGGGCCTGGTGACGCAGTTGTACAAGATAAACGAACAGGCCGTCTCCTTCTTTGCGAATGCCCTTAATTCTTCGGAGGGTTTTGCCGCCAGGGACTATTTGGCCAAGCGCGGCATAAGCCAGGATTCGGTCAAGTTGTTTAAGCTTGGTTACGCCCCGGAGCGCTGGGATGGCCTGATTACGCATCTGCGGGCCAAAAACAACAACTTGGGCCTATTGGAAAAAGCGGGCCTGGTTTTGCCCAAAAACGGCGGAGGCTACTATGACCGTTTCCGCGGCCGCATCATCTTCCCTATTTTTGATATCAAGGGCCGGCCGCTTGGTTTCGGCGGCAGGGTATTATCCGAGGCCAAGACAGAGAACCTGGCAAAATACGTGAATTCTCCGGAAACGCCCATTTACACCAAGGGAAGGAATCTCTTCGGACTGCACCTGTCGAAGGAAGCGATACGGCAAAAAGATTACGCGGTGATCGTCGAGGGGTATCTCGATTTCCTCATGCCGTATCAATCCGGCCTGCAGAACATCGTTGCCTCCCTGGGCACGGCCCTGACCTCGGAGCAGGTCAGGCTCTTAAAGCGTTTTACGCAGAACGTGGTCATGGTGTATGACCCGGATACCGCCGGCCAGATGGCGACGCTGCGCACGCTCGACATTTTTATCGAAGAGGGCATGAACGTGAAGATCTGCTCTCTTCCCGAAGGCCAGGACCCGGACCTGTTCGTGCGCAAGGCCGGGATAGAAGCGCTGGAGGTCAGGATCGCCAACGCCGAGGGGCTTTTTGATTACAAGCTGCGCTGCCTCCAGGGGCGCCACGGCACAAAAGGCGCGGAAGGAAAGGCCGATATCTGCGGCGAGATGCTTGCGACCATCAATAAATTTCAGAACGCGGTTTTAAAATCGGAATATCTCAGGAAGCTCTCGGAAGAGATGCGCGTGGAGCACGAAGTATTGTTGCAGGAATTGAAAAAAGTCAAACCGGACCGGCCGTATGCGCAGCCTTCGGCGGCCACGGCAAAAAAAGCCGACCAAATGAATCCGACCGAAAAGCTGTTAATCAAATTGATGCTGGAGGAATCGGACCTGATCGGCCGCCTGAGGGGGGCGATAGAGCCGGCCGACTTCCAGACGGAAAGCGCCTCGAGGATCGTCTCGATCATGTTCGATATGATCGAACAGGGCAAGGCGGTCGAGCCGAACGCGCTGGTCAATTACCTGGAAGACGAGAGCATCCTGCAGTGCGTCTGCGAATCGGCATTTTTACCCGAAGTTTCCACGGAGAAAAAGGAAGAGATCGTGCATGACTGCGTGCAGCGGCTCAAAAAAGACAAGGCCCGGCTCATGCGGCAACGCCTGCATGAACAGATCACGCATGCGCAGCGATCGGGGGATGAGGAGAGGCTTCATAGGCTTATGCAGGAGTTTCATCAGTTAATCAAAACGAGGTGAAAGGGCAGATGAAAAAGAAAGAGTACACGCGCAAAGACGTCGAAAAAATTATTACCCTCGGCAGGCAAAAAGGCTACTTGACGTACGACGAAGTCAACGACATGCTGCCGGAGGACGTGTCTTCCTCGGAAGATATCGATAAGATATTCGAATTGATAGGCGACGAAGACATACAGCTGGTCGAGCATGAGTCGGAAAGAGAGCCCGAGAAGCCCGACCGCGTCGTCCGGGAAGACGTCTTGCCGGAACAGCCAAAATCGGAAGAGCGCTTTCTGCCGCTCGATGACCCCGTGAAGATGTACCTGAAACAGATGGGGTCGATCTCGCTCCTTTCCCGCGAGAACGAAATTGAGCTGGCCAAGAAGATCGAAGAGGCGGAGGACAAATTCAAACGCGCAGCGCTGGTAACGAAATTCTCCCGCAATGCGATATTATCGGAAGTCGACTGTATCCTTGAGGGGACCGTCAACCTTGACGATGTGGTCAAAGAAGAGATCAAGACCAACAAGAGCCCCATCCTCAAAAGGATCAAGCGTATCGCCGACCGCCTCAGGCAGACCCGCAGCGAACAAAAAAGCCTTGAGTTCTTGCTGCAATTCAATTTTACCACGTCCGTCATCGAAGGCGTAGTCCAGAAACAGGCCGGCCTCCTGAGAGAATACGATTACCTGGTCCGCAAAGGCCGGGGCAACCGGCAGCGCAAACAGGCTATCCTACGGCTGCTGGGCGAATCATACGGCACGATCAAGGAGCAGACCAAGCTCATTAAATCCACGCACCTGAAGTTCAACCGTACGAAGAAACGGCTTGTGGAGGCGAACCTGCGCCTGGTCGTCAGCATTGCCAAAAAATACACCAATCGGGGGCTTTCTTTCCTGGACCTGATCCAGGAAGGCAATATCGGCCTCATGCGCGCGGTAGAGAAGTTCGAATATAAGAGAGGGTACAAATTCTCCACCTACGCCACCTGGTGGATACGCCAGGCGATCACCCGTTCCATTGCCGATCAGGCGCGGACCATCCGGATACCCGTGCATATGACCGAAACGATTAACAAGATCATCCGTTTTTCCCGCATCTTTGTCCAGGAGAACGGCCGGGAACCCGTTCCCGAAGAGATCGCCCAAAAGATGCGCCTTCCCCAGGATAAAGTGAAGGCAATATTGAAAATTGCGCAGGAACCCATTTCCCTGCAGACGCCCATCGGCGACGAAGGGGATACGCATTTCGGCGATTTCATCCAGGACAAAAAAGCGGTTTCTCCGGCCAATGCGACGGTCCGCGCCATGTTGAAGGACGAGATGAATTCTGCCTTGAGCACGCTCACCGAACGCGAAAAGAAGATCCTGGTGTTGCGGTTCGGCATTCATGACGGCTGCCAACGCACCCTGGAAGAAGTCGGCAATGTATTCAAAGTGACCAGGGAGCGGGTACGCCAGATCGAAGCAAAGGCGCTCAAAAAACTCAGGCATCCTACGCGTTCCCGGAGGCTGCGCACCTTTCTGGATATGACCATCGCGCATCAGCGGGAATATTAAACGCTCCTGCCTACATGAATAAGTCCTGCCGGCTCTTTTCGGCCGTGCTTTTAACCGCCCTTATCTGCCTGCCTTTTGCGCCCCCTGCTTTTGGCCTGGGCGCAGATTCGATCATCGATACCATCCAGCGGTCTTTTTCCTGTTTTGTCATGATCACCTCTGAGAACTTCGCACTCTATCAATCACAGGAGCAGCTCGTAGGAGATGCCCGGACAAAGAGCATTGTGTCGGTAAGGCCGCTGCATATCGCAAAGTATGCCCGGCAGGGGGCGGGGGTCCTCCTTGATGCAAAAGGCATCATTGTCACAAACGCGCATACGGTCGAAAACGCAGGCAAGGTCAAGGTTACGCTGCGCAACAAAACCGAGCTGCCCGCAGAGGTGGTCATGGTCATTCCGGAAGACGACCTGGCTTTTATCAAGGTCACCACTTCCCTGCCTTTAAGAGGCATGGCGCTTGCCGAGCAGTCTAGCATTCAATTGGGCGCGACAGTCTATAACGTGGGCGCTTCCGAGATCTTGCGGGGGTCTATTACCGAGGGGAAAATTACCGGTATCGGCAGCAAGGAAAAAGATACGGTCGATCTGTTCAAGATTAATTTCGATGTGTATCGCGGCGACAGCGGAGGCCCGGTCATCAGCGGCGACGGAAAGATCGTAGGATTGATCGTGGCCGGTTCCACCACGGGGGGCCGTTTGAGTATCGCGATCCCCGCCAACAAGATAAAGAAGCGCTACCAGCAATACCTGGAAGCCAATCCTTAAGGCTCGCGCGGCCCGCCAGCCAAAATATTTCCCCTTGCCAAAAACCGTAAAAACAAGTAAAATAAAGTTCTAACTTTTGCTGTAAATGAGGGCCCATAGCTCAGTGGTTAGAGCAGGTGACTCATAATCACTTGGTCCGGGGTTCGAATCCCTGTGGGCCCAGGATCGTGTATATACGGGTGAAACGTTTTTGGGGCGCATGGCTCAGCTGGTTAGAGCGCCACACTCACATTGTGGAGATCGAGGGTCCGAATCCTTCTGCGCCCACCATTTAATTATCCATGGACAGTATTGACTTAAAAACACAGATCGCTAACCTCAGCAAGCTTCAGGATATCGATACCGCTATTTATTCTTTGACCCACGAGAAGAACAATAAGCCTGAAGAGATCAAGGCGCTGGATGCTGCGTTTGAGGCCAAAAAGCAGCATATGGCGGAGCTGGAGAAGGCCGGGCTTGACCTGCACAAGCAGAAGAAAGACAAAGAGTTGGAGCTGGCTTCGAAGGAAGAGGCGGCAAAGAAGTTGCAGACCCAGCTGTATTCTTTGAAGACCAACAAAGAATACCACGCCATGATGCAGCAGATCGAAGACTCCAAGGCCGATGCCTCCGTGATCGAAGATAAGATCCTGGAGGTCTTGGACAAAAGCGATAAGCTCAAAGGCGAGATCGAGGCCGAGAAGCAGCGCCTCAAGGAAGAAGAGAAGCTTTTTGCGGAACAGAAAAAGAAGGTTCAGGACAGGGTCAAGGAAATAGACGACCGCCTGGCGCAATTGGGGGCGCAGCGCCAGCAAGCCGTGGAGGGGGTTGACCCCAAGATCCTGTCCCAGTACGACCGGATCCTGGCTAACCGGGACGGCCTGGCAATCGTCAAGGTAACGAATAATTCCTGCGGAGGCTGTAACATGTATGTGCCTCCCCAGGTCATCAACCTCATCAAGATGTATGACCGCCTCATTACCTGTGAGGTGTGCAACCGGATCCTGGCGATAGATGACTCCGAAGAAGTGTGAAATCTATATCGACGGCGCCTCCAAGGGGAACCCCGGCCCGGCCGGAGTAGGCGCGATCCTGACCCAGGGCGGTTGTGTCCTGAAAAACATATCCGAGCACATCGGGCATACCACGAATAACGTCGCGGAATACACCGCGTTGATATATGCGCTGCAGGAGGCGTTGATCCTGAAAGTCGAAAGTTTGGACATACGCACGGACAGCGAGCTTCTTTACCGGCAGATAAAAAAGGAATACAAAGTAAGGAATCCCAATATCGCAGGCTTATACCGCCAGGCGGTGCATCTGATGTCGGCCTTCAAAGAGGTCGCCATACGCCATATTCCCCGGGAAGAAAACAAGGGCGCGGATAAATTAGCGACCATGGGGGCGGCTAAGAAGCCTTAGCCGGCGGATAGGATCTTTGACAACCGGAGGGAGCGGAACGTGGCTACTCCCAGATTATACGGGAGAGGAAAGTCCGGGCTCCGCAGGGCAACGTAGTGGGTAACGCCCACATGGCCAACATAGGCCAATGATTAGAGCTACAGAGACGGATTACCCCGTTCACGATTTGCCTTTAGTTTGCGAAGCAAAGTAAAGGCAGTGGGGTATGTGAAACGAGCAATCTCTACGTGGAGCAAGGCCGAATAGGAGACCAGGGGTTGCCCATCCCGTTATGAGTCTCGGGTAGGCTGCTTAATCCCGGCGGTAACGCCGGGCTTTAGAGGAATGGCCACTTTAGGAAGCGGTATTCGCATCCCACACAGAACCCGGCTTATTCTGTTCCGTCCGGTTGTCATAAAATGATAGCATTTCTGATGTTCAACTCTTGACCGCAAAACACTGGCAAAATTTCCAGCATAGCTGAAAATTTTGCCGTTGCGGTCAGGATTTCGCTAGACAAAAGCATAAGGTGCTCAAGGAGGGTAAAAAATGTCAGGTCATTCGAAATGGAAGACGAACAAAGGCAAGAAAATGGCGGCGGATGCCGCAAAGGGCGCGACCTACACCAAGCTGATCAAGGAACTCGTTGTGGTTGCCCGCGAAGGGGGCGGTAATCCCGAAACCAATTACAAGTTGCGCGCGATCATGGCCAAGGCCAAAGAGGCGAATATGCCTTCGGAAAACGTCAAGACCGCGATAAAACGCGGGACCGGCGAGCTGCCCGGCGTCATTTACGAGTCGGTCACCTATGAGGGCTACGGCCCGGGAGGCGTCGCATTGTTGATCGAGACGCTCACCGATAATAAAAACCGCGCCAGCGCAGAGATACGCAATATCATGTCTAAGAAAGGCGCCAATATGGCCGGCGCGGGTTCGGTCAGCTGGATGTTCGCCCGTAAAGGGTATATCGTGGTTGAAAAAACCCAGGCCAAGGAAGACGATATCATGGGCATAGTCATCGACGCAGGGGCCGAAGATATGAAGTCGGAAGGCAAAAATTACGAGATCTTTACCGCTCCCCAGAACCTGGAGAACGTCAAAAACGCCCTGCAGGCCAAGGGTATCCAGTGGATTGAGGCGGAAGTTACCATGGTCCCTTCTTCGACGATCAAGGTGACCGGAGAGATCGCCAAGCAGTTGATTTCTCTGATCGAGACGCTCGAAGAGCATGATGATGTGCAGTCGGTAAGCGATAATTCCGAGATACCCGATGAGGTTATGGAGCAGTTATCCTCTGAATCATAGCGCATGCGTATCGTAGGCATCGACCCTGCCTTGACTGTTACCGGTTACGGCGTTATCAATATTGAGCGCGACAAGATCGCGCTGATAGAAGCAGGCATCATTAAGACATCCCCCCGCCAGATGCTTGTGGAACGGCTCGGCAGCATCTATACCGCGGTACAGAAGTTGATTGCGGATACGCATCCGGACGTGCTGGTGGTTGAGAAGATTTACGCGCATTACCGGCATCCCACGACGGCGTACGTGTTAGGGCATGCCCGCGGGGTCATCTGCCTTGCCTGTGCGCTGCAGAAGGTCCCGTTGATCGAATACGCGGCAACGCGGGTCAAGAAAGCGATCGTCGGCAAGGGCCTGGCCTCGAAACAGCAGGTGCAGCGGGTGGTGGCCGGTATCCTTGGATTGTCGAGCCTCCCAAAATATGCGGACGTCACCGATGCCTTGGCATTAGCCATTGCGCATAGCTATATCTTACGGGCAAAAATATGATCGCCAAAATATGCGGCAAGATCACCGAAAAAGGCAACCACCACATCCTGCTTGATGTGGGGGGCATTTCGTATCAAGTATTGATCCCTCCCGCAGTCATGCAGCGCCTGGATGAGAGCGTTGCTGCCGACGGCCTGGTGCAGTTGATCACGTATCACTACCATCACCTGGAGCCTTCCCGCAGCACCCCGGTGCTCATCGGTTTCTTGAATGAAATCGAAAAAGAATTCTTCGAGGTTTTTATCACCGTCTCCGGCATCGGCCCGCGCGCGGCGCTCAGGGCCCTCGATAAGCCCATTTCCGAGATTGCGCGGGCGATCGACGAAGCAGACATCGAATTCTTAAAGTCCCTTCCCGGCATAGGCCAGCAGAGGGCGCGGGAGATTGTGGCAAAGCTCCAGAACAAGGTCGGCAAATTCGGTCTGATCAAGGATGATTCGCTGCGCGCCCGCCAGGCGCAGCATAAGGATATCGCAGAAGAAGCGGTCGCAGTCTTGATGCAGCTTGAATATAAAAGGCCCGAAGCAACGTCAATGATCAAGAAGGCGTTGGAACGTTGCGGCCAGGCCCTCACTACCGAAGAGCTTCTCAACGAAGTCTACCGTCAAAGGCGGGCACGATAAATGGCAGAGGATACGGTAAAAGCAATTATCGAAGCGCTGATATTTACCAGCGAACGCCCCATCTCCATCGACCAGATCAAAAATATCCTGGATAGCCTGGAGCCAAGCGAGATACGGGCGTTGATCGAGCAGATGAAGGCCGAGTATGAGCAGTCCAACCGCGGCATGCGCATCGTCGAAGTAGCCGGCGGTTTTCAGATGACCACTCCTGCGATGCTGGCGCCTTTTTTGCGCAAGCTGTATAAACAGCGCCGGGTAGAAAGGCTGTCCAAACCCGCCCTGGAGACATTAGCCATCATCGCATATAAGCAGCCGGTGAGCAAAATGGAGATCGAGACGCTGCGTAACGTCAATGTCGACGGCGTCATGGAGAGCCTTTTGGAAAAGAGCCTTATCCGCATCACCGGCAGGAAAAAAGCCCCGGGCAGGCCTTTTGTGTTCGGCACTACCCGCCAATTTCTGGAATATTTCGGGCTCAAATCCCTTGAAGAACTGCCGAAGCTCGAAGATTTTTCCAAACTATCGCCGAAGGCCGAGACAGAGGAAGAAGCCGCCCCGGCCGCGCAGGGAAGCGCGCAGGCAGAGCCGGCAGTAAAGGAGAGCGCAGATGAAGTTGAACCAATTGCGTAAACAGATCGATACGCTGGATGATAAGATCGTTGGGCTGCTGAACAGGCGCGCGGGTTTTTCTCTGGCGGTCGCCCGGGTCAAGCGCAGATCCGGCAAGAGCGCCTATTCTCCGGACAGAGAGACCCAAGTGTTGCGCAGGGTCGCGCGCACCAATAAGGGCCCCTTGACGCCGCAGGCCGTCCAGGCGGTCTACCGCGAGATCATGTCTTCAAGTCTGGCCCTCGGCGCATCCCTTAAGATCGCCTATCTTGGGCCGGAGGCGACCTTCACCCAGTTGTCGGCGCTCAAGAAATTCGGCTCTCAGGTCAGCTATATGCCCTGTAACAGCATCAGCGACGTGTTCCTGCAGGTGGAAAAAGGGAATGCCGATTACGGCGTCATCCCCATCGAGAATTCGATCGAGGGGGCGGTTACGCACACCCTGGATATGCTGGTTGATTCCGACTTGAAGATTTGTTCGCAGATCATGCTGGATGTCGCGCACAACCTTTTGGCCCGCTGTCCGAAGGGCCGCATTCGGCGGATATATTCCAACCCTCAGGTGTTCGGGCAGTGCCGGATCTGGCTGCAGGAGAACTTGCCCCTGGCGGAGAAGATCGAGGTCTCAAGCACGACCCGCGCCGCGCAGATCGCCGCAAAAGAAAAGTACAGCGCCGCCATCGCTTCGCAGCTGGCCGCCAAGGTATACGGCCTGAAGGTCATTGCAGCCGATATCGAAGATTCTCCTTATAATATCACGCGGTTTTTGGTTATCGGCAAAACCGACGTGCCGGCAACCGGCAAAGACCGGACCTCGATCGTGTTTTCCATCAAAGACAAGGTAGGCGCCCTGCACGACATGCTCGCACCCTTCGAGAAATACCGGATTAATCTGACCAAGATCGAATCGCGGCCCTCAAAGAGAAAGGCCTGGGATTATTATTTCTTTGTGGACTTAGAAGGGCACCGTGATGAACCCAGGGTAAAGAAGGCATTTCAGGAACTGGAAAGCAAATGTAAATTTTTGAAAGTGTTAGGCTCCTATCCCATAGGGGAATAGCGGCCGCAAGGAGAACGCATGGACCTCGTCAGGAAAGATATTTCCTCGGTTACCGCGTATGTCGCCGGCAAGCCGATCGAAGAGACCAAACGCCAGCTCGGCCTTAAGGAAGTGATAAAGCTGGCTTCCAACGAAAACCCGCTGGGGGCCTCCTCCCGGGCGCTGGCGGCGATGAAGAAAAGCCTGTCTTCCATCCATCGGTACCCCGACAGCAACGGTTTCTACTTGAAAAAGCGGCTCGCCAGGCACCTGGCCGTCGAGCCGGGCAATATCGTGCTCGGTAACGGTTCCGATGAACTTATCGACATCATTATCAAGACGTTCGTGGAGAATGATGAACGCATCCTTACTGCGGATGTGACGTTCCTGGAATACGAAATTATCGCCAAGGTCAACGGCCGCAGCGTGGATACGGTGCCCTTGAAATATTTCGCTTATGACCTGGAGGCAATGAAGAAAAAGATCGACAAAAAAACAAAACTGGTCTTCATCGCCAACCCCAATAATCCTACCGGCACCTACGTCACCAGGTATGCCTTGGAAGATTTCCTGGCGGATATCCCGCCGCAGGTGGTCGTCGTGCTGGATGAGGCATATGAGACATTCATTGACGTCGATGATTTTCCCGCCAGCATGTCCTACGTGCATAATAAGAACGTCATCCTGATGAAGACGTTCTCCAAGGCATACGGCCTGGCAGGCCTGCGTATCGGCTATGCGGTCGCCCGGACCGATTTTACGGGGTACATGGAAAGGGTCAGGCAGCCCTTTAACACCAACCTCCTGGCGCAGGCGGCTGCCCTGGCTGCCCTGGATGACCGGGCTTTCCTTAAAAAGACCCGCGCGGTGGTGCTGGAGGGCAAGAATTACCTGTATGCCGCCCTGAAGAAATCCGGCATACCCTTCGTGCCGTCCGTGGCCAACTTCCTGCTTATCGATACCGGTAAGGACGGCTTAACCGTCTTTAAGGATATGCTCAAGTACGGCGTCATTGTCAGGGACATGAAGCAATACGGCCTGAAGAATTTTATCCGGGTCACTATCGGCACCAAAAGAGAGAACGAACGGTTTGTGAAGGTCCTTAAAAAGGTGTTGTAAGGAGGTAGGCCAAACATGATCATCGTATTAAGGGGAGACGCCACGGATGCGCAGGTAAAACATATTCTCGACCGGGCCGATAAGCTGGGGCTTAAACCGCATATTTCTAAAGGGACAGAACGTACGATCATCGGGCTCATCGGGCCGGAAGATGCCCTCCGGGCCATTCCTTTGGAGGTTTTTCCGGGGGTTGAGCGGGTCATCCCGGTCCTGGCTCCTTACAAACTGGTTTCCCGGGAATTCCGCCCCGAACCTTCGGTGATCGACGTGGGCAAGGGCGTCAAGATCGGCGGCAAGAAAGTAGTGGTTATGGCCGGGCCCTGCACGATCGAAAACTACGATACCTTATACGAGATCGCCGTCGAAGTCAAAAAGGCGGGCGCCACGGTTTTACGCGGAGGGGCATTCAAACCCCGCACTTCCCCCTATAGTTTTCAGGGGTTGGGCGAAGAGGGGTTGAAATATTTGAGCCAGGCCTCCAAGGAGCTCGGCCTGGCAACGGTCAGCGAGGTCATGGATACCCGCGATGTCGGCCTGCTTGAACGCTACGTGGATATCTTCCAGATCGGCGCGCGCAATATGCAGAATTTTAACCTGTTGAAAGAAGTGGGCATGACGAAAAAACCGGTGCTCTTGAAAAGGGGGATGTCCTCGACCGTCAAAGAACTGCTCATGTCTGCGGAATATATCCTTTCCGGCGGGAATTTCAATGTCATCCTCTGCGAACGCGGTATCCGTACGTTCGAAGATTCGACCCGCAATACCATGGATATAAGCGCGGTCCCGGTCGTCAAGCAGCTTTCGCACCTGCCCATCATCATCGATCCCAGCCATGCCGCGGGGGCTTGGGGCCTGGTCCCGGCGCTTGCCAAAGCCGGGGTGGCTGCCGGAGCCGACGGGCTGATCATCGAAGTGCACAGCCATCCCGAGGAGGCGGTTTCGGACGGGGCCCAGTCGCTCATACCGCCGAACTTTTCCGCGTTAATGAAAGACATGCGCGCATTGGCCGGCTGCATCGGGAGAGAGATGTGATGAAATTATTTAACACCGTCGCGATCGTTGGCACCGGTTTGATCGGAGGCTCTATCGGTCTTGACCTGAAGGCAAAAAAGCTGGCGGCTCGGGTCATCGGCGTCAGCCGCCACCGCCGCACGATCGCCCTGGCGCGGCAAAGCGGGGCCATCGATTCGGGGTCGCAGGATATCCGCGCCGTCAAAGGCGCGGACCTGGTCATTTTGGCTACACCGGTAGAGACGATCATGGAATTGGCGCCCAGGATCAGCCGCCTGATCGGGCCGGACTGTATCGTTACCGATGTCGGCAGCACCAAGGCCGAGATCGTCGCGCGCCTGGAAAAGGTCTTTGTGCGCTTTGTAGGCAGCCATCCCCTCGCAGGTTCCGAGCGCAGGGGTATTCAGCATGCCTCTGCCGGCCTGTTGCGCAATTCCCTGTGCCTGGTCACTCCTACGAAACATACCGATCCGCAGGCCTTGGCGAAGGTCAAGCGGCTCTGGTTAAAGCTGGGTGCTAAGGTTATTACCATGACCCCCCGGATGCATGATGAGGCTTTGGCGTTTGTCAGCCATCTGCCCCACGCGGCAGCGTATTCCCTGATAAATACGGTTCCGCCTGAATATCTCAGGTTTTGCGCAGGCGGCTTAAAAGATACTACGCGCATCGCCTCTTCGGATCCTGCGATCTGGGTCGATATCTTTTTGAGCAACCGCGTAAACATCCTGCGTGCGATCGACAGGCTGCAGGGCAAGCTATCCGGTATGAGGTCCGCACTTTCGCGTAAGAAACGCAGCGCCCTCGTTTCGATCCTGCATTCGGGTCAGAAAAAAAGAGCATCTTTGAAATGATCATCGCTATTGACGGTCCAGCCGGCGCAGGTAAAAGCACTGTCGCCAAATTGTTAGCCGGCAGGCTGGGGTTTTTGTATATCGATACCGGCGCCATGTACCGGGCATTGACCCTCAAGGCGCTGGATGAAGGGGTCGATGCCGGAGATGAGGCGGCGCTTGAGGCGTTGGCCGGGCGCACTACTATCGCCTTGGAGAATACTTCCGGCGGCGCGCTGCAGGTCCTCTTGGACGGCCGGGATGTAAGCGTTCAAATAAGAGAGCCCCGGATAACCAAATATGTTTCGCAGGTCGCCAAGGTCAAGGGGGTTAGAGAAGTTATGGTCGGCCTGCAGCGCAGCCTTGGCCGGAGGCATTCAAGCGTCATGGACGGCCGGGATATCGGCACGGTCGTCTTTCCCGCGGCAGAGAAGAAATTCTATCTTGACGCATCCGTGGAAGAGAGGGTAAACCGGCGCTATAAAGAATTGCAGCCGCTTAACAGGGGGCTCGCCAGGGAAGAGGTCGCCAGGGACCTGACGTGCCGCGATACCATCGATTCGACGCGCGAATGCGGCCCGCTCAAAAAGGCGGATGATGCCGTCTACGTCGATACTACGCGCATGACCATAACCGAGGTCGTTGATACCTTGTATACGCTGTCCACTCATGGATAAATCGCTCATACGCAATTTCAGCATCATCGCACACATAGACCACGGAAAATCCACGCTTGCCGACCGGATCCTGGAGATAACCGGCGCGGTTGACAAGCGGCATGCCCGTCAGCAGTTGCTTGACGACATGGACCTGGAGAGGGAAAGAGGCATTACCATCAAGGCCTCCATGGTCCGCCTGGCGTACCGCTCGCGGAAAACCGGCAAGGAGTACATCTTCAACCTGATCGATACTCCCGGCCACGTTGATTTTGCATACGAGGTTTCCAAATCCCTGGCTGCCTGCGAAGGCGCGATACTGGTGGTCGATGTCGGCCAGGGCATCGAAGCGCAAACCATGGCCAATTACTACCTGGCCCGGGATAACAAATTACAGATCATTCCGGTCATCAATAAGATCGACCTGGCGCTGGCGGATGTGCCGCGGGTGCAACGCCAGATTATCAGCGTCCTGGGTTTTGAAGAAAAAGAGATCATCCTGGCTTCGGCCAAGGAAGGAACCGGCGTCGAAGATATCCTTGAGCGCGTGGTTGAAGTAGTGCCGCCTCCGGAGGGCGGGGAGGACAATCCCCTGAAGGCCCTGGTGTTTGACTGCCGTTTTGACACTTTCAAGGGCGTGGTGGTTTTTGTCAGGATCGTCGACGGCAGGCTTGACGCGCACGCCCAGATAAAGCTTATCAATTCCGGCAAGGCCTACAAGATCGAAGAGCTGGGGGTTTTTAAGGACCTGAAATATTCCGAAGTCGATTCGCTTACCTGCGGAGAGGTCGCATATTTGACCGCAAATATCCGCGATCCGAGGGAGATCATCATCGGGGATACCCTGACCGATGTCAAGAAGCCCTGCGAAGAGGCGCTTCCCGGCTACCGGACCCTCAAGCCTTTGGTTTTTTGCGGCATCTATCCGATCAACCCGGCGGACTTCCCGAATTTGCGCGACGCCATGGATAAGCTGAAACTATCCGACGCCTCGTTTGTCTTTGAGCCGGAGAATTCCCAGTCCTTTGGGTCGGGTTTCCGCTGCGGTTTCCTCGGCCTGTTGCATATGGAAATAGTCCAGGAGCGCCTGAAAAGGGAGTATGACTTAAACCTCATCCTGACCGTGCCCAATGTGGTCTATCAGGTCATCACCAAAGACGGAGAGAAGCTGGAGGTCGATACCCCCGCCAAGCTTCCGGATCCGACAACGATCCAGGAGGCCCGCGAACCCTACGTATCGCTGCTGATGATCGTTCCGGTGGACACGATCGATGCGGTGTGCGAATTGACCAAGTCGCGCCGGGGCACCTTTCAAGCCAGCGATTATCTCGGCGAAGACCGCGTAAAGCTTATCTTCGATATCCCGCTTTCCGAGATCATCGTCGATTTTTACGACCGCATGAAATCCGTGACCCGCGGCTACGGATCGCTTGATTACGAATTCAAGGCTTATCTTGCGACCCGTCTCGTGAAGCTCGATATCCTTTTGAACAGCGTCGCCTGCGATGCGTTCTCTTCGTTGATCTTCAAGGATAAGGCGCCCTACCGCGCCAGGCTCTTGGTAGATAAACTTAAGGAATTGATCCCGCGGCAACTGTATGAGATCAGCATACAGGCAGCCGTTTCCAATCAGATCCTCGCTTCAGAAAAGATACGTCCGATGGGCAAGCATACGACCAGTAAATGCTCAGGCGGCGATATTACGCGTAAACGCAAGTTATGGGAAACTCAAAAACAGGGGAAAAAACGCCTCAAGCAGTTCGGAAAAGTGGAGATCCCCCAGGAGGCCTTTTTGGAGGTTTTAAAACTATGAAAGCTCAATTTGACGGCAAAAAGAAATCAGCGCTGCGGGAGTGGGTCGAGTCGATCGTCATTGCGTTTATGCTGGCAATGGTCATCCGCGCTTTTGTGGTGCAGGCGTTCAAGATCCCGACCGGCTCCATGCGCACGACCCTCATCGAAGGGGACATTATCCTGGTGAACAAATTCATTTATGGCGCCAAGGTCCCCTTTACGAACTGGAACCTGCCGGCGCTGCGCGACCCGAAAAGGGGCGATATCGTCGTCTTCATATATCCGGAAAACCCCAAGAAAGATTTTATCAAACGGCTTGTTGCCGTGGAGGGGGAGGCCGTAGAGATCAAGAACGGCACCATCTATATTAATGCCAAACCCCTGGATGAGCCGCTTTTTAGCAAACGCTATTATTATAATCGCGGCGGTTTTGCCAAGGAGGGCCAGAAGCTGGTGGTCCCCAAGGACAGCTTTTTCGTGCTGGGGGATAACTCCATCTCTTCGCAGGACAGCCGCTATTGGGGGTTTGTGCCGCGTAAAAACATTCTCGGCAAGGCCATGCTGATATACTGGCCGCCGCAGCGTATACGGCTTCTGCAATGAACTTCGCCAATAAAATATCGACGTTCCGCATCTTGACCGTTCCTTTCTTCATTGCCAGCCTCGTGTATTATTCCCCCGAGCGCAGTTACCTTCGCTTCGTCGCCCTGGCGATATTTTTGCTCGGCGTGCTTTCGGATGCGATCGACGGTTATATCGCCCGCAAGGCCAAACAGTTTTCCAAGGCGGGCCTGGTCCTGGACCCCTTGGGAGACAAGCTCCTGTTGATGAGCGCGTTCATCTGCCTTTTTTTGACGGACCACCTGGCTATCCGCTTTCCTCTTTGGGTGGTCCTGGTGGTCATCAGCAGGGACGTGATCATCCTTTTGGGGGCGGTGGTACTATATATAGTGAAACAGAATATCGATATTCAACCGACCAGGTGGGGTAAATATACTACGACCTTTCAGATGAGCGCGGTGCTGGCGGTTCTCCTGCAGCTGGCTTTTGCGTATATTTTCTGGTGGCTGGCGGTAGCCTTTACCGTTATTTCAGGCATGGATTACGTCAGGAAGGGGTTCAAGCTTTTATATGCCGTGGATAATTCTCGGTCTGTGCATTAGCTATCTTATCGGTTCCATCCCGACCGCCTATATTTTTGTCCGGCTCCTCAAGGGGCAGGATATCCGCACGATAGGCTCAGGCAATGTCGGGGCGACCAATGCCTTGCGCGTCCTGGGAAAGCCCCTGGGGGTGACGATCCTCATCCTGGACATCCTTAAGGGTTTTGCTGCGGTGGCCCTGGTGGGCGATTGGGTAGCTGCTCATGGCGCTGCCCTGTCCCCGGAGCCCCTGCGCATCCTTTTGGGTTTAGCCTGCGTCAGCGGCCACAACTGGACCGTATTCCTGCGTTTTAAGGGCGGCAAGGGCATCGCGACCAGCTTTGGCAGCCTCCTGGGCCTGGCATGCAAGATCCCCGGCCTTTGGCTGGTGTTGGGGCTGGTGGTACTGGTGTGGCTGGCAGCCTTTTTGGCCAGCAGGATAGTATCCCTGTCTTCGGTCCTGGCCGGCATAAGCCTGCCGGTTTTTGCGGCTCTCTTGCGGCAGTCGCAGGTCTTGACCGCCGCAAGCCTCGTTTTGGCGCTGTTTATCGTAGTCCGCCACCGCTCGAACCTGAAAAGAATTTTTCAAAAGCAAGAGCGCCCGCTTTTCTAGATCTTCCCCAAAAAGCTGTTTTCTCGTCGATAAAAAATCGACCGCGGCCCCCGAGCATCGTGTGGAAAACGCTTTCTTCAAACGCCGTAAATGGGTTGAAAGCAGATAATAACGCATGTTATACTTACGTTGGAATTTCATTTTTTTTGCCCTCTTTTTAAAAAGATTGCAAAAGATCTGAGATAGGGAGAAGGCATGCTAGAGGACCGCAGGTGTTTTTTCCGTTTCCCCGCAACCGTGCCGTTGCGCTACCAGGATAACGACGGCGGTGTGCAGGGATGGGGAGAAACGCACGATATCAGCGCCAAGGGGATCGGTTTTTTCACCGATCGAGAGATGCCGCCTGACACAAGCCTTGATATATGCCTGCAGGTCCCCGATAGGGAAGATGGAATCTGCGTAAAAGGCAGTATCGTATGGTCGCGCCTGGTTGCTCCGCAGCGCTACCGGGTCGGCGTAAGCCTGGAAAAAGTGGATTTCATCAGCATGTCGCACGTGTTGCGTTTGGCCTAATTTTTCTCGAAAAAGCAACGCCTGTAAGTTCCCTGCCAGCCAGGAAGCTAAGGAAGGGATAGCCGGGTTGCCGAAGGACAGAGGAGGACTTTTAACTTATCGGGCAACCCGGCTTTTTATAAGCTCAGAGTGCAAAGGGGATCATTATGCGAGATTTGGTATTCAAAAACCTGACTTCCAGCGACCACAAACGCAGGATCGTTGCCAGTTCCGAGGTAGCGGACCGGCAAGGCGTGCGCAGCACTATCCACAGGCATTTTGTGTGCATGGTCAAAGAAGTCAAGGATGCCAACATCCCCAAGCCGAACCCGTATTTATATGTGCTCAAACAACGCAATACTAAAGAACAAACGGAAAAGTTTTTTTGCCGGATAAAAGGAAGCCTTTATGCGGTCAACAAAGGCAAGCTCTTCCTGATTATTTTTACCCACTCCTTAAAGATCTGCCTCAAGCCCGTTCCTCAGGATTTAATGGCGTAAAGCCGCCTTTCGGGGGCTCCTCCAAAGAAAGCGTTTTCAGGTTGACAAAAAGCCAAATATCTGTTATACTTCCTTCAGACTTTTAAAAAGTATATATTACCGGGTGCCCTGATTAGGAGGAAATCAGGACACATACAGAAAATGTATCCCGGATTGACAAAAAAAGGGTCGATCCGGGATTTTGTTTTTTGTATTTAAAGTCTTGACAAATAGAAATTTATATACTAAAATACTACCGAAACTAGGGAAAGGGTGAGTTGGTAAAACAGGTAATCAGGCGAAAGGAGTAAGAAGATGGGGAAGTTGAAACTGGCGCTGTGCGCGGCGATGGCATTTGTGCTTGTGACCGGCGGCATGGCGTTTGCAGGGGAAAAGGTGTTGTTTGGATTTGAGAAGGATATGGGCGGTTGGGAAATCCCCGACTGGGCAATGGAAAAGGAAGACTACGTAGGCACTAAGATCGAGCTATCGACCGCAGTTTTCAAAGAGGGAAAGTCTTGCCTTAAGCTCGACACCAAGTTCCCCGGAGGGAAATGGACTGCGGCTTATGTTGAGATCCAGCAATACTTCGATTGGACCGCTTACAGCGCGGTTGCGGTTGATGTCTATTTGCCGGAAACAGCACCGGTCGGCCTGAAATCAAAAATGATTTTGACCGTCGGCGAATCCTGGGCATGGGTCGAAATGGCACGCAGCACCGCTTTGGAGCCGGGAAAATGGACGACCATCACCGCTAATATCATGCCGGCTAGCACCGATTTTCGCGCTACGGTTGATGACGCCTTCAGGAAGGATATCCGCAAGGTCGGCGTCAGGATCGAATCCAATATGAAGCCCGTATATGAAGGGCCGGTGTATATTGACAATTTCAGATTGATTGAAGTAACCAAATAACGAAGAGGGAGGTGAAACACATGATCAAATATGTAAAGATAATGATGTTGATTGGCTTAGGGCTAACGCTTGCGTATGCGCAAGCTTTCGCAGGGACCTCAACTGCTACAGCTACTGTTACGGCAACCGTGCCTTCAGTAACCACGGTTTCTCTTGCCCGTGATACCGGTTCAGCTACGCGCGGTTCAGCTAGCACGATTATCTTCGATAAGCTGGATAGCCAGGACACGCCCGGTGGTGATGCGGGGTTGATGTACGCACCGTATCGTACTACCGAAAACGGCAAGAACTGGCATTTCGCCAAGGTTGCGGCTAATGGCTCAACGTTGACATTAGCGCTTACCGTAAGCGGGACCGTAGGAGGCCAGCCGCTGTCGAACCTTTTGAAGGTTTATTGCGGCGGTTTCTACCTGACAGGTTCTACGACCTTTATTAGCGGAACCAATTCAGCGGACTGGGAATTTGCCAGCGGTTGGCAGAGGACCTTGACTCAGGCGTTCATCGGGACAGTGCCGTTTAACTACCAGTTGAACGTTTCTGCCGTTGGTGCCGGTTCTTACTCCGGGTCGGTAACGTTTACCTTGACGACAACGTAGTTATTCCTGCGTTGATTGTATGCATTTAATAGCTTGGGGCGGGTTTATCCTGCCCCAAGCTATTATGGCATATAAAGAAGGGTCGCTATTGAAGAAACTAACATATTTTGCAGGTGCGCTGCTGGTATGTTTCTTGTTATACGCCCAGGCAGAGGCATTGGATTACAAAACTGACGATATCTCCGCCTCGGTGGAAGTACTGCCTACCTTTGGTATCTCTCTCGATAATCTCAACCTTTATTTCGGCCTTATTCAGCCAGGCTCCACAAAAATATTAGGCGAGGGCACATTTTTCAACCAGATCCACTGCCGTTCTAACTCCGGCCGGCCATGGTTCCTGAAGGCGCAGGTTGTTTCCCTGTCCCTGATGGAAAAACCGTATAAGGTGCCCGCCGGAAATCTTAAATGGAAGGTTACGCAATGCACCGGTTCTGCGCAGCCGGCAGGCGGCTACGATTTTCAGTCGCTTACCGAAGAGCCGCTCCTTATGTATGCAAGTCAGGGAGATGACGACTTTGGCAAAGACGTAGTGCTATCTATGCAATATAGCCTGCAGTCGCCGTCCGATGCGCCGGCAGGCACGTATTCCGGCCAGATCGTTTTCACCATGGCAGAAAGCCCTTAAAGAATGCTCAAAAAAATCATTATCTGCGCGTATATGTTGGCTTTGCCGGCGTTGGGGTATGCATCGCTGGAACTGACTACCGACCACCGTTCGCTTTTCTTCGGGGCGATGCGCCTGGGGGAAGAAAAGGAGCTTGCGGATTTCGGCGGTTATCATAATGAAATTACCTGTCGTTCCACCAACGGGGCCATCTGGTACCTGAAGGTCAATCTCTTGCAGCCTTTAAGCTCGGGGGCCGACACGATCCCCGCGGAAAATCTTTCCTGGCAACTGACTTGGACTAACGGTAACGGCACCAAGCCCGGCGGGGCGTATACCTATAAAAGCTTCAGCCTCATGCCTGACCTGGTTTACATAAGCGGGCCGGGTGAGTCGGCCGGCAACGGCATTACCTTGCAGTTCAAGTATTCCTTGAAGATCCCCGAAATTCAGCACAGCGGAGTATATAATGCGACTATCCGCTTTACCCTAACGGAGATGTTTTGATGACAAAATATTGCCGTGCCCTGACGTGTATCCTATTGTGGTGTGCTGCGCTTATTGCGGAAGCTTACGCGTTCAGCATCGAGCCGGGCCGGATCGAACTGGCTATCCCCGCGGGCCGGCAGAGAGGCAAGACCGTTACGATAGACAATCGGGATTCGGATGAGTCCCTGCACTTGAAGATATACGCTACCGACGTGATCTTCCTGCCCGATGGTACGAATGACTTTCCGCAGGCCGGCGCTACTGCCTGGTCTTGCGTAAAATGGGTGCGGGTAACCCCCGATGAGATCGATGTCCCCGCAAAAAAGACACAGACCGTACGCGTCAACGTCACGGTCCCGCAAGGGGCCCAGGGCGGCTATTACGGGATGCTTTTCTTTGAATCCGGCATGCCCAGCCCCGCTAAGGGGCTCAATATCAACTTCCGCGTGGGCGGCCTTGTCGATGTGTCCGTCCCGGGCACCGAACAGTTCAGCGCCAAGGTCGCGCATATCAGCCTGTCTAGCCCCAAGAAGATCGAGGTCGGGATCTTTAATGAAGGCAATGTGTTGGTCAGGCCCAAGGGCAAAGTGAAGATCATGGATGCCCGCGGCAAAAGAATAAAACAAATTGATTTTAACCCCGCGGGATGGGGAGTGCTGCCTCGCAGCCTGCGCAAACTATACGTGGACCTGGACAAGCCTTTGACGAGCGGGCAGTATACTATCCGGGTCGAGATCAACTACGGAACGAAGTACTTGTTGGTAGGAGAATCTCCGGTGCAGGTGCAATGATGGGCGGCCAATGGCCTAAAATAAAAAAAGTAGCGGCATTGGCAGTGGCGGCGGTTTTTCTTGTCAGCCACTGCGGGTTCGCCGGCGTTGTACCCGGCGCAATGGCCGCTGACTATTTGTTCGAGGTCGGTAAGCATTTTTATGACCAGGGCCGTTATGCGGATGCGCTGCATGAGTTCCACAAGGCCCTCATGCTTAACCCCGTCCATAAAGAGGTGCTGCGGTATATCGGCCTGATCACCGGCGCTGCGCAAGAAGTCTACATGGAAAAAGGCGTGGCGGTAGGCGCCGAGGCTCCTGGCGCGCCCAGGCCCAAAAGAGCAGTCTCTCCGGTAGGAACCCCTTTGATAACGATGCCCGGGCAGGCGCCTGCCGTGGCGCCTGCCGTGCTGCCAAAGCCGCAAAAGTCCCGGGAACAGTCTCTGGCCGAAGCCTTGAACGCCCAAGAGGCCGCAGTGCACCCAGGGCCGCAGGTTCCGGCTAAACCCGTGGCGCCTGTTGTTGTTCCCCGCGCTGCCGTTACTCCCGCACCTGCTGTCCCCGCAGCAAAAGAAGAGGCCGCGGAAACAGAAGGCCCCCGCTTGAACCTGTCCGCCATACAGCCTGCAGCCGTCAAGAAAGCCGGCGAGATCAGCCTTTTCATCAACGGCCAGGAAGTTTCCCTTGAGGAAGCCGTCCTCTTTAAAGACGGCCAGATCCTGGTGCCCCTGAAAGCAATAGCCCCTAAGTTATACTATAACCTTTTAGACCTCCAGGGCGGAAAATTTTCGCTCATCAACCCGGAAGGCAAAGCCCGCGATATCGCCGCCGTGCTTCAAGACGGCAAGCCGATGCTCGATGAAGGGCAGATCCGGGAGTATTTTTCTGCCCGTACCCGTTATGACGCCCAAGCCAAGGCCTTTTACATCGATACCCAGGCAAGCCAGGGCCTGAAATTGTATGTCCTGGAAAGGCCGCCGGAAGAAATACAGAAAGAAGCCCAGCAGCAAAAAGTCATTGCGCAGGCAACCGCCGTTCCGGAAAAACCCTCTGTTATCCCCGATGCAGCCCGGCCTTCGCTGGATGTCAGAGGCAACCTCAATTACACGTATTTCAAATATCATGTACTTCCGGTATATCACGACCTTTCCTCCAGCCTTTACGGCCGGCTTTACGATTACAACCTGGCTTACCGCTCGGAATATAAAGATATAAACGGGCCGGTAAAGAACGATTATACGACCATGTCTTTGTCTAAGCCGGGCATATACTACGGATTTTTCGACCAGTCGGCAGACCTGTATCCGCTGCGCCTGCAGTCAAGCGAGTTTACCGGCATCAAGGTGGTCCGCTCCCGGAATGAACTGACCAATACGACCCTCTGGGGCGGCCAGACCGAGAATACCATTGCCGGCACAAGCGGTTCGGTCAAGTACCTCGGCAAGCTCTTTGGGGCAAGCCAGGATTTTTCGCCTATATACTGGTTGCACCTGAAGGGCGGGATGCTCTACACGGATAATACCGCAGACCAGCCTTCCCAGGTCGGCACCACTTCATACCCTCGCCAGAATTTCGTTACGTATTCCAACATAGCGCTGCAGCTGCCGCAGAGCACTACGCTTACCCTTTCCGGAGCCCACTGTTATTATTATCCCGATTATGCCCCCGATAGCGTGGCGATCCAGGATTGGGATTGGCGCATCGGCACGAATACGAATAAGCCGCGCTATAGCCTCGGTTTTGCGTATGAGAGGGTCGGCGAAAATTACGTCTCTATCGGGGACTCCGGCATTTACCAGGATTACCAGGGATGGGACCTTTACGGCGGCTGGAGGCCCACTGACCACTGGTCCATATTCACCAACGCCTCGCAGTACCATGATAACGTCTCGGATGACCCCCAGTCGGTTACTACCTATGCATCCAATTACGGCCTGTCTTCCGCTTACCGCATTACCGGGGACCAGACCGTTAACCTTATGTACAACCATTTTGTTTCGAATCCCGAAGGTCCGGCAGCCGGCCCCAGCGGCGTCAGCAACGTCTACCGGATAGACTATTTCCTGCCGCTTTTTTATCAGGTCCGCGGCTCGCTGAACTATGCGCTTACTCACTCCGATTCCGGCGGCTCCTTCGATTACGACGCCCCCAGCATAGGCGGGACCTTGTTCAGGTCGTTTGGCCAGGGCTCCAGCTGGTACCTGAGCCAGCAGGCAACCAATACCCTTTACCGGAACCGGCCGGATAGCCACGACTACACCACGACCTTTAACCTGTATTATGCCATCAATCCGCTTTTGGCCGCGTATTTCAACGCCTCCTATGTCAGGAATGACACCGATGGGGCGCACTCCACGAATCAGCTCTCCGGTGCTTTAGGGACCAGGTATAGCCTGTTCCCGGATACCACGTTAAGCTTCGAGTACAGCATCAATTCGTATGACTTGCGCACGGAAAGAGACCGCTGGCCGAAAAGCTGGTCCATGCTTTTCTACGTAGCGCAAGGGTTCCAGATCAAGACCTCCCCGAATTTCGGTACGCTTGAAGGCCGGGTTTTCCAGGACCTCAACGATAACGGCAGGTGGGATTCCGGCGAACCCGGGGTGGAGGGAGCGCTTGTATACCTGGACGACAGGAGAGAGGCGACTACCGATGCGCGCGGGTATTTCAAGATCAACTATATGAATCCGATCCCGCAAAAAGTGTACCTGGACCTGGCGACGGTACCGCCGGAATGGATGACCGCCCAGACGGAACAGTGGGTCCAGGTCAAGCCCAGGCGGGCATCGACGGTCGTCTTTGCCTTGCGCAAGGCCGCCGGCATCAAAGGGCGCGTCTTTGTCGACCAGAACGGCGACGGCATCTTCCAGGAAACGGAAGAGCCGCTGGAAAGCGTGGTCTTAAAACTCTCCCCGGGCGATCATATCACCCAGACCAACGCCGACGGAGAGTTCAAGTTCGAATCCCTGGCGCCGGGGCACTATGCCCTGTCGATCTCCCCGGACGGGATCCCGACGGGTTATGAACTTACCTCCAAATCGGAAATAAAAATGGACCTGGCCGCAGGGGCACAGGTCCATGATACCAACTTTGCTCTCAAGCTTTCTACCCGCTAACCTCTAGTTCTTCGCATACGCGACCTGCGTATCCTCCTGTTGGTTCTGTTGCTCGGTTTTTTCCTCCTGCACAATCTGGGTTTGCGTTGCCGTCTCCCGCGCAGGGATGATGATGATGACGGTGGCAGTAGCGCTTGCCTGTCCGGCATACACACAGTGGACCGGGATGCACAAAGATGCGAGCGTTGCGAATACGAGTATAAAGACTGTCAGTGTCTTTTTCATCTGTTGCCTCCTTTGAAAGTTTACGCCTTCAGGCCGTAAACTTTCAGGCGCTGGCGAAAGTCGGACGCCCGCCGGGTGTGGGCGTCCGGCTTACAACCAGTTCACCTTCCGTGGCCGGTGGTGGTACGTTGTCCCAAAACCTCCAGGACCCGACTTTCAAAATCCCTTTCAGACTTTATATTTTCTCCGGTGATCCCCAGGTCTTTGACGAAATCGATCACCCAGGCGATCAATTTTGCCCGGGAGACCTTCAGGCCGGTAGAAAAGAGGGCGTCTTTTCCCATCTTGTCCAGGAAATCCACTTCTTCCCGGTTCAGGAAGGTCACAACGCGCTGATTTTTTTCTTCGGCAAGCACTGCGTCCATTTGAATCTCCTATATAATGAAAACGGCCCCGTTACATTTCTGGGGCCGCATAAAAAACCCTAAAGAGGTCTTTAGGGTTTTTCTCCTCTTTGGCAGCTCAGCCTCCCGCTTGCGCGGGACTGTAGCTTTGCGCCCCAGCATTACTGCTAGTTAGCCTTTATCAGTAGGTCTTCCTAATTGTCAATTCAAGTATAGCACATTGTGGTAAGATTTCAAGGTTGCCAAAAGATTTTTTTTACATTTTACAAATTGCGCAAAAAACCCAGACCGTTTCTGGTTTTTTTAAAAACCAGAAACGGTCTGGGTTTTTGGGGTTGACTTTTTGCGGAAAGGGTGTTATGATTAGCTTAACTTATTGGCAGTAAAGGAGTAAAATGGCGATCACCAAACAGAGCATCGAGTATGTTGCGCACCTTTCGCGTATCGATTTGAGCCCCGAAGAGCTGGAAAAGTTTTCCGGGCAGCTGGCGCAGATCGTCGCTTTTATCGACAAGTTAAAACAACTGGACGTGGAACACGTAAGCCCCACGAGTCATATCCTGCCTATACAGAACGTGTTGAGACAGGATGTTCCCGGTCAATCCCTGCCCGTCGCGCAGGTCCTTGCGGACGCACCGAAACAGCAAGATAACCTATTCGCCGTCCCCAAGATCATCGACTAATATGGAGTTTCACACACTCACCGCACACGAACTTCTGCCACTTATTAAAGACGGTAAAGCCGAACCGCTTCAGGTGCTGCGATCCCTGGAAAAACGGATCCGAGGCGTAGATCCCCGCGTAAAGGCTTACGTGCGCTTCCATGAATCCCTGGAACATACCGAAGCCAAGGCCGGGGAGGGTGTGTTGGCCGGCATCCCGGTTACGGTCAAAGATATCATTTGCACGCGCGATTTCAATACCGAATGTTGTTCGCGCATACTGGAAGGATTTAGACCGCCGTACGATGCGACGGTAATCAGAAAATTAAAAGAAGCCGGGGCGATCATCCTGGGTACCAAGGTCAACATGGATGAGTTTGCGTTCGGCTCTTCGACCGAGAACTCCCGTTTCGGCCCGACGCATAACCCTTGGGACCTGGCGCGCGTGCCCGGCGGCTCCTCCGGCGGCTCCAGCGCTGCGGTTGCCGCGGATGAGGCGATCATTTCCCTGGGGACGGATACCGGCGGCTCGATCCGCCAGCCTGCTTCTTTCTGCGGGGTGGTCGGCCTGAAGCCCACCTATGGCCGGGTTTCCCGTTACGGCCTGATCGCCTTTGCCTCCAGCCTTGACCAGATCGGCCCGATCACCAAAGATGTCCGGGATTGCGCCTTGCTTATGAATACGATCTCCGGATACGACCCTCATGATTCTACCTCCGTTGACGAGCCGGTCCCGGATTATACCGCCGCGCTTACCGGAGACATCAAGGGTTTGAAGATCGGCATTCCCGACGAATATTTCGTCGAGGGCATGGACCCCGAGGTCAAGGCGATCGTAGGGGAGGCGATCCAGCAGCTTAAAAAATTAGGGGCAACGCATACGCCGGTATCCCTGCCGCATACCGAATACGCGGTCCCGGTGTACTACATTATCGCTACCGCCGAAGCCAGCTCCAATCTGGCCAGGTTCGACGGCGTCCAGTACGGCTGGCGCGCAGAGGCGGTTAAGGCCCGGGGCCAGAACCTCATTGAAATGTATTCACAAACCAGAGGCCAGGCTTTCGGGGATGAGGTAAAGCGCAGGATCATCCTGGGGACTTTCGCGCTTTCCCATGGCTATTACGATGCGTATTACCTGCGCGCCCTCAAAGTGCGCACCTTGATCAAAAACGATTTTGACGCGGTATTCAAGCAATTTGATTGTATTGTGACGCCGACCTCTCCCACGCCGGCATTCCGGATCGGAGAGAAGGCCGCAGACCCTCTGCAGATGTACCTGTCGGATATCTACACCATTTCGGTCAACCTTGCCGGGATACCGGCGATATCCGTGCCCTGCGGGTTTACCCGCAACGGGCTTCCGGTAGGGCTGCAGATCCTGGCCAAGCCCTTTGCCGAAGAGACGCTTTTGCGGGTGGCTCATGCCTACGAGCAGAGCACGGCCTGGCACACAATGAAACCGAAATTATAATACCATGGCATACGAAACGGTTATCGGGCTGGAAGTCCACGTACACTTAAAGACCAAAACCAAGGCCTTCTGCGGCTGTTCGACGGAATTCGGCAATCCCCCCAATACGCAGGTCTGCCCCGTCTGCCTGGGGTTTCCGGGTTCGCTGCCGGTACTCAATACCGCCGCGCTTGACCATGCGATCAAGGTGGGCATTGCCTTGAACTGCACGGTGCAGGAGTATACGAAGTTCGACCGCAAGCATTACTACTATCCCGACCTGCCCAAAAACTACCAGATATCCCAATATGACCTGCCGGTATCCAAGGATGGGTTCCTGGATGTCGGCACAAGGCGCATCCGCATCAAGCGCGCCCATCTGGAGGAAGACGCAGGCAAGCTGATGCATGCTTCCCAGATAAGCCTGGTTGATTTCAACCGCAGCGGCGTCCCCCTGCTTGAGATCGTCAGCGAACCGGACATCCGCTCTCCCCAGGAGGCGTATGAATACCTGGCGGCGTTAAAGAGTATCCTTGAATACCTGGAGGTCTCGGACTGCGATATGGAGAAAGGGTCTTTGCGCTGCGACGCCAATGTTTCAATAAGGCCGCAAGGCAGCCGGGAACTGGGGACCAAGACGGAGCTGAAGAACATGAATTCGTTTAAAGCCGTCAAAGACGCGCTCGCCTTCGAGATAACCCGGCAGACAGAGCTCGTCGAGCAGGGCGGCCAAGTCGTTCAGGACACCCGGTTATGGGACCCCAGAGAATCCAAGACCGTTTCCATGCGCACTAAAGAAGAAGCCAAAGATTACCGTTATTTTCCGGAACCGGACCTGCCGCCGTTTATCATCAGCAAGGAAAAGGTCGAAGCGGTCTGCAAGACCATATCCGAGTTGCCGAAAGAAAAATTGCAGCGTTTTGTGCGGGAGTACGGGCTGCTTGAGTCTGATGCCAGGATCCTCGTTGCCAATAAAAAAGACGCCGATTACGCCGAAGGCCTGATGCGGGCCTGGCCGGATAAAAATAAAAAGCCGGTCGTCAACTGGCTCATCGGCCCGCTTGCGGCAGCTGCCTCCGACCATAACACGAGCATCTCGGGGCTGAACATCCCCGGAGGCAACAGCGAGCTTATTAAGCTGGTGGCGTTCGTAGAGGAAGGTAAGGTCTCCAACCTTACGGCAAAAGAGGTTTTCAGCGACTCGCTTGCAAGCGGTACCCCTGCCTCCGGCATCATCCAGCAAAAAAACCTGTTTCAGGTGTCCGATACCGGGACTCTTGATACCTATGTCCAGGAAGCGATACGCGATAACGCGCCATCCGTCCTTGCGTACCGCTCCGGAAAGGCCAATGCGCTTATGTTCCTCGTAGGCCAGGTTATGAAAAAGACAGGCGGCAAAGCCAATCCCAAAGTAGTCCAGGAGATACTCAAGCGGAGGTTAGATAATGCGTAAAAAATTAATTATCCCGGTACTGTTGTGCGCGGCGGTATTATGCATCAGCGCCGTCGTGATGTCCGAGGCGGAAAAAAGCAAGACTAAAGACGACTGGTACCGCCAGGTGGAGCTGTTCTCCGACGTGCTGGCGCTCATCCGCCAGAATTACGTCACCGAAGTCAACCCCAAAGACCTCATTTACGGGGCGCTCCGGGGGATGCTTTCCAGCCTTGACGCGCACAGCCAGTTCATGGACCCGGAAACCTACAGCGAGCTCAAAGTTGATACGGAAGGCAAATTCGGAGGCCTGGGGATAGAGATCACCCTGAAGGACGGGCTCTTGACGGTGGTCACGCCCATCGAAGATACCCCGGCCTGGAAGGCAGGCCTGAAGGCGAATGACCGCATCGTCAAGATCGATAACGAGCTTACCCGCGACCTGACGCTTACCGACGCGGTAAAAAAATTGCGGGGCAGGCCCGGGGCGGCGGTAGAGCTTACCATCCTGCGGGAATCGGAGAACAAGATCCTGGAGTTCAAGGTGGTCCGGGATATCATCAGGATAAAAGACATAAAAGTTGCCAAGATCCTCGAAGACGGTATCGGCTATGTCCGGCTGGTGGAATTCCGGGAGAACACATCCACGGATATGGAGGCAGTGTTAAAGAGGCTTAAGTCAGAGGGGATGCGGGCGCTGGTGCTGGACCTGCGCAATAACCCCGGGGGCCTCTTGGATGTGGCGGTCGGCGTAGCGGAACGGTTCATCCCCAAAGGAAAGATGATCGTCTATACGCAAGGGCGCCAGGGCTCTCAGGATTTTAAATTCATCAGCCGCGCCGCTAACCCCATCCTGGACCTGCCCATGGTGGTCCTGGTCAACGAAGGTTCTGCCTCCGGCAGCGAGATTGTCGCCGGCTGCCTGCAGGACCACAAGAGGGCGATTATCCTGGGGACCAAATCCTTCGGCAAGGGCTCTGTCCAGACGGTGATCCCTCTTTCGGACGGCTCGGCGCTGCGGCTGACCACCAGCAAATATTTTACTCCCGCCGGAAGGCAGATCCACGGTAAAGGCGTCATGCCCGATATCGTGGTCGAGAATGCCCGCGTGGAACCGGTGGATATGACGGCGCTGAGGCCCGATAAGTCGAAAGAGGTTTTTGAGGAGCTTGAGAGCAAAGAACCGAAGAAGCCCGCCGCGCAAGGCGCAGATTACGATTATCACCTTGATAACCAGCTTATGCACGCCCTGGATGTGCTCAAGGCGGTCATTATCTATAAACCCGCTGCGTAACGATTGAACCCATATGCATAAAGATTCCGCTTACCGGCTGTCCATTTTCTTTCTGTTGATACTGGTCGTCGTAGAAGGCTTTTTCCTTTTGCGGCTCCTGAAGCCTCCTGCGGCCAGGGCCGTCAAGCCAAAGCCCAGGCCTGCTGCTGCGGTTGCCAAAGGCAAGATCGCCATAGTCCTTGATGACTGGGGCTATAATCTCAATAATGAGGCGGTATTGGCGAGGATCAAGTATCCCTTGACGCTTTCGGTGCTGCCGAACCTGCCCTATTCGGTAGCCATCAGCGAGAAGGCGCGCCGCCTGGGCTTTGAAACCATCCTTCATTTGCCGATGGAGCCGCATGAGAAATACCGCCTGGAACACAATACGATCCTGACCACCATGGATGAAGCGGCTATTACCGGCATCATGGCGCAGGACCTGAGGGAATTCCCGGGCATCAAGGGCATTTCCAATCATCAGGGTTCCAAGGCTACCGAGGACCCCCGGACGATGAAGATCATCTTTGCGGAATTGAAGAACCGCGGGCTTTATTTCCTGGACAGCGTCGTATCCGCGCACTCGGTGTGCTCAGGCCTTGCCCGAAGCATGAAAATAGGCTTTGCCCGCAGGGATGTCTTTCTGGATAATAGCGACAACCCGGAGTATATCAAGGCTCAGCTTCAGAAATTGAAAGCCAAGGCCAGAAGCGCAGGCTACGCCATCGGCATCGGCCACGACCGCAAGAACACCCTGCAGGTTTTGGAAGAGATGATGCCTCTTTTTGCGCAAGAAGGCTACACATTCGTATTCGTATCGGAGCTTGCCTGGCAATGATAGTCCTTGGCATCGAAACTTCCTGCGATGAGACTTCCGCGGCCCTGGTGAAAAACGGCCGGGATGTGCTTTCCAATGTGGTTAGTTCCAGCCTTGCGTTCCACAGCAAATACGGAGGGGTGGTCCCGGAGATCGCCTCGCGCATGCAGCTGGAGGCGATCGTCAAGGTAACAGATACGGCCTTGCGCCAGGCAGGCATCAAGCGCCAAAATATCGGCCTGGTCTGCGTGACCCACGCTCCGGGGCTCCTGGGTTCTTTGGTCGTGGGGCTTTCTTTTGCCAAGGCGCTGAGCGTAAGCCTCCGGGTGCCGGTGTTGGGCGTCAACCATCTCTGCAGCCACATCTATGCCAATTTTCTCGATGCCCGGCCGATACGCTTGCCGTTCGTTGCCCTCATTATTTCCGGAGGGCATACGAGCCTGTTCTTTGTACGGGACTTCAACGCCATCCGCAGCATCGGCGCTACGCTTGACGATGCCTGCGGGGAGGCCTTTGACAAAGTAGCAAAGATCCTCGGGCTGGGGTATCCCGGCGGGCCGCCTATCGAGCGGCTGGCCCTGCGCGGCGATCCGCACAAGTTCAGGTTTAAATGTTCCGAAACTCGCCGGCCCCTGGATTTCAGTTTCAGCGGGATAAAGACCGCGGTCCTGTATCAGGCCAAAGGCGCGAATGTGCGCGCTCCGGAAAAAGCAGATATTGCCGCTTCTTTTCAGGAGGCGGTGGTTGAGACGGTGGCCAGAAAAGCAATGGCTGCCTGCCGCAGGTACAAAGTCCCCCGGCTGGTAGTAGGAGGAGGGGTAGCGGCCAACAGCCGGCTGCGCCAAGTTTTCCGGCAGCAAGCCCCGGCAGCAGGCGTAGAGGTGTATTTCCCTCCCAAGCCGCTGTGTATGGATAATGCGGCAATGGTTGCCGGGTTAGGTTATCGCCTGTATATGAAGGGCGCGCGTTCGGATTTAAGCCTCGGGGTAGAGCTGAACTAGGGTTTCGTAAAAGGAGGGACATAATGCTCACGGATCTGCAGATCATCGCACGGCTTACTTTATCCCTGGTATTGAGCGGCCTCATCGGCTTGGAGCGCCAGGTCCATCGCCGCACCGCGGGTATGCGTACGCATATCCTGGTATGCCTGGGTTCCTGCCTTATCATGTTGACATCGCTGTATGTTTTTGATATATATAAACAGATAGCGCACCTGGACCCGACGCGCATCGCTGCCGGCATTACTACCGGCATCGGCTTTTTAGGGGCGGGAGCGATCATCCGCCAGAGAGAGACCGTTGATTCGGTCGTGGGCCTGACTACCGCGGCCAGCCTCTGGGTGGTCGCGGGTATCGGCATGGCAATAGGGTGCGGGTTTTACATCGCCGGGATATATACGACTGTCCTGGCGCTGGTCGTGCTTTTCTTTTTCCGGACCTTCGAAGCTAAAATATCGGTGAAGTAGGACAAAAGGAGGTGGTTGCCGTGGCTTTTAAAAAGAAGATTGAAGAAAAAATCCTTGATGTGGATGCGTCCATGCAGGGGACCCTGTCGTTCAAGGATCCCGTGAACCTGAGGGTAAACGGCAAATTTGAGGGGAACCTGGAGACCCGCGGGAACCTGACGATCGGCCCGACCGCCACGGTCATTGCCGATATCATCGGCGACAACATCATCATCGGCGGCAGGATCAAAGGCAAGGTCGTCGCCAAGGAAAGGCTGACGCTTTTGCCCAGCGCGGTCGTCGAGGGGGAGATCTACCCCGTGAAATTGAATGTTGCCGAAGGGGCGATCTTCGAAGGCAAATGCACCATGCTCCATGATTTTATGAACGCCGAAGAGCTGGCGCGTTACCTGGAAGTCGATCTCAACGCCATCCTTGACTGGGCCAATAACGGCAAGGTCCCGGGCGCTAAGGAAGGCAACAACTGGAAGTTCGAGCGCAAGGCGATCGACTCCTGGGTTGCCGCCGGCAAGGTCGGCAAGTAAAATGACGGAAGAAAAACTTTTGACGATCAGGGATGTTTCCATCGCCCTGGGGGTCTCTGAAAAAGAGGTCATGGACCTGGCAGAGGCAGGGCAGCTGCCCGCATACAAGATCGGCGGAATGTATCTGCGCTTTAAGGCGCACCAGATCGAGGAGTACAAACGCAAAATGCGCGCCGCCGCGTCTTATCAGCCCACGCAGGAAACGTATTCGCTGGGCGAGAGGATCCGCGATTTTTTCTATTTCAATGATTTTTACATCCTCTCGGCGCTGCTTATCATGATCATGCTCGTAGTCATATTGCGGGGATATTAAGATATAATGGCTTCTACTCGAGGGTTTTGCGACCTGGGTTTTGCAAAATTGGATGTCGACAGGCAAAAGCGGCGCGGTTTTTCGGAAGCGATCTACTGCCCCGGCAAGAGCCGGGAGCATCTCAAGAAAATCTCCCTTCGGCTGTTGGCTGCCAAGCAGGACCTGCTCCTGACGAAACTGGACCAGCCCACCTACGCGTACTTGAAACGCTCGATCCGTTCCCTGCGCTACAATCCTCTGGCAAAGATCGGGTTTTGCGTCCGTACGCGCACGCACGCCCAAAAGGCGGATGTCATAGTCATCTCTGCCGGGACTGCGGATGTGCCGGTAGCGGAGGAGGCGGCAGTGACCCTGGAGGTCATGGGCAGCCCGGTGGTCAGGCTTTACGATGTAGGGGTCGCCGGCGTGCACCGGCTGATGAGCAATCTTGATACCATACGCAAGGCCAAAGTAGTCATCGTCGTTGCCGGGATGGAAGGGGCCCTGGCAAGCCTGGTGAGCGGCCTGGTAAGCGCTCCGGTCATTGCCGTGCCTACCAGCTGCGGCTACGGAGCCAGTTTCGGCGGCTTGTCGGCACTTCTGACGATGCTCAATAGTTGTTCTCCGGGCGTAGCAACGGTTAATATCGATAACGGCTTCGGCGCGGGGTATTTCGCGCATTTGATCAATCAATAGGAGGTAGTACACGCACATGGCACTTTCCGGCTTAGATATTTATAAACTTTTACCGAAGACCAACTGCAAGGAATGCGGGTTTGCGACCTGCCTTGCGTTTGCGATGCAGCTTGCCAAGAAGGCGGTCAGTATCGAGAAATGCCCCTTCTTAAGCGAAGATGCCAAAAAAATGCTGGAGGCTTCGAGCCTGCCGCCCATCAAGCTGGTCACCATAGGACAGCCTGACAGGAAGCTTGAGGTCGGCAATGAAACGGTGCTCTTCCGCCACGAAGAGAAGTTCCATCATCCTGCCGGTATCGGCTTTATCCTTCAAGACAGCCTCAGCGACGAGCAATTGGCCAAAAAGGCCCAGGCGATCGACCGCCTGCAATTTGAACGCGTCGGCCAGAAGATAAGCGTTGACCTGGTGGCGCTTGCGCAGACCGGTTCGGCAGAGCGTTTCCTGAAGGCGGTGCAGCTGGTTTCGCGCACGACCACGCTTAGCATGGCCTTAGTCAGCAATGACCCCGCAGCTCTGCAGCCGGCATTGGAGTTCCTCAAGGGCAAAAAACCGCTGATATATCCGGACGCAGCCGGAGAGAACATTAGCCGGATAGGCGGCCTGGCGGCAAGCTTCAAGGTTCCCATGGTAGCGGTGGCGCCCGATCTGGACAAACTGTCGCAGCTGACCAGGGAATTGAACAGCCTCGGCGTCCAGGAACTCCTTCTGGATACGGGCAAAAAACCGCTGGCGGAAAAGATATGGGACCTTACCCAGCTGCGCCGGCAGGCGCTTAAAAAATCAAACCGCAGCCTGGGGTATCCGGCGCTGGCCGTGGTGGATTGCGCCGATCCGTACGAAGAGGTCATGGAAGCAGCGACCTATATCTCAAAGTACGCCGGCATCGTGCTCTTGAAGGGCGATGCGCCGTGGCAGGCGCTGGCATTGTTGACCCTGCGCCAGAACATTTACACCGACCCCCAGAAACCCCTGCAGATCGAGCCGAAACTCTATCCCATCGGCAATGCCGGGGCTGCCTCACCGGTCCTGGTAACGACGAATTTTTCGCTTTCATACTATACGGTCCTAGGAGAGGTCGAGGCAAGCAGGGTGCCGTCTTACATCATGAGCGTCGATACCGAGGGCATGTCGGTGCTGACGGCCTGGGCAGCAGAGAAGTTCACCCCGGAAAAGATCACCGCATCCCTGAAAAAATTCAACGTCGCCGATACCGTTTCTCACCGGAACCTGGTGATCCCCGGTTATGTCGCCGTCATGAGCGGCCAACTGGAGGAGGACTCCGGCTGGAAGGTGGTCGTCGGTCCGAAAGAGGCAGCCGGGATACCGTCGTTTTTGAAAAACCTGTAGAATGGAAAAAATAAAAGTTACATTTTATCCCGACCGCACATCCGTAGAGGTAGCAAAAGGCGAGCCTATCCTTTCTGCGCTGTCTGCCGCCGGCATTCACATTCATTCTGCCTGCGGCGGTAATGGCGGCTGCGGGCGCTGTAAGGTAAAAGTAAAAAGCGGCAAGGTCTGCATGCGGCCTACCGGGCTGATCAGCCCGGAAGAGCGCAGCAAAGGGATCTTCCTGGCCTGCCTGACCTCTGCCGAAAGCGACCTGGAGGTCGAAGTACCGCAGGAATCACGCCAGGAATACGGCGTCTTGAGCCCTGAGGAGATCGATACCCGCCTGAAGGGCATCTATGCGGCGGCCGAAGACGTGGAGGCTGCCTCCGCCCAGGCCCCGGCGGCCGGCTTTACCTATGGGCCGCTGGCAACCAAGGTGTATATGGAGCTTTTGCCTCCTGACTTGAATGATAAGACCAGCGACCTGGAAAGGCTGGAACGCCAGATACGTTTTGTCGTCAAGAACGCGGACAACATCGCGGTCTCCAACCCCAGCGCAAACCTGACCTTCATCCGCGAACTGGGCAAGCAGCTGCGCAGCGCCAACTGGAAGGTGACGGTTACCCTCGGCAAGCGCGCCAACGACGCCCTGGAGATGCTTTTGATCGAGCCGCAGGATACCACGGGCCTGAATTACGGCATCTGTTTTGATATCGGGACAACGACCCTGTCTGCGCAGTTGATCGACTTGAATAACGGCACGGTTCTGGGCACCCGGGGCACCTACAACAAACAAGCCACCTTCGGCAGCGACGTGATCAGCCGGATCGTATACGCGCATCAGGCAAACGGCCTGGAGAAGCTCCATCAGGCGGTCATCGAAGAATTGAACCGCATGGCGTATGAACTGATCCTGTCGGAGCATATCCCGACCAACAGCGTCAATTATTTTGTCTGCGCGGGCAATACGACCATGACCCAGCTTCTTTTGCGGGTCGACCCTACGTATATTCGCAAAGAGCCGTATGTGCCGACCGCCAATTTTTTTCCTGTCGTCAACGCCCACGACGAAGGCTTTAAGCTCAATCAGCATGCGCTCCTGGCCTGCGTCCCCGGGGTATCCAGTTATGTCGGCGGGGATGTGACTGCGGGCGTCTTATCCAGCGGCCTGGACACCCAGGAGCACTTGTGCATGCTTATCGATATCGGCACTAACGGCGAGATCGTGGTGGGGAACAAGGAATTTCTGATCTCTGCCGCTGCTTCGGCAGGGCCGGCGTTCGAAGGCTCCGGGGTAGCCTGCGGGATGCGGGCATCGCCGGGGGCGATACAGAAAGTCAAGATCAGCCCGCGTACTTTCGAGGTATCCTGCGAAGTGATCGGCAAGATCCTTCCGCAGGGCATCTGCGGCTCGGGGTATATCGACGCCATATCCGGCATGCTGCAGGCGGGCCTATTGGATAAGAACGGCAAGATAAGGGCGCGTTCCCATCCCCGTATCCGGCAGACAGATTCCGGCAAAGAATTCGTGCTGGTGCACAAAGAAGACTGCGATACGGCTTACGATATTGTTATTACCGAAGCGGACATCGAGAACATAAAACGGGCAAAGGCGGCCATCTATTCGGCGGGCCTGGTGCTGTTGAAGCATATGGGTTTTCAATTTTCCGACGTATACCAGATCTTCATCGCCGGAGGCTTTGGGACATACCTGGACATGGAAAGCGCCATACACATCGGTTTGCTTCCGGATCTGGAACGGTCCAGATTCGTTTTTATCGGCAACAGTTCCTTGGCCGGCGCGCGCCAGATCCTTTTATCTGAGGATGCGCTCAAAAAAGCCGACGCCATTGCCAGGAAAATGACGTATTTTGAATTATCGGTAGAACCCGGGTATATGGACGAGTATATGGCGGCCCTGTTCTTCCCGCATACCGATCTGTCGAAGTTCGCCAGCATACGATACGGAGTATAGCGCTATGGGTTTTACCATCGCAGTAGCAGGAAAGGGAGGCGTCGGAAAAACTACCCTTGCCGCCCTGGTTGTCAGGTCGCTGAAGGAAAAAAAGCTGGGTTCGGTCCTGGCGGTTGACGCTGACCCCAACTCCAACCTGGCGGAAGCGCTCGGTATGGAGGCAGGCCCTACCGTCGGCCAGCTTCTCGATGAGGTGGCGGCGCATCCTGAGCGTATCCCTTCAGGCATGCCCAAAGACAGGTTCATCGAATACCAGGTCCAGTCCCTGATCCAGGAAGGGGAAGGCTTTGATGTGATTACCATGGGCAGGCCCGAGGGCCCGGGCTGCTATTGTTATGTGAATAATGTCTTGCGCGGCGTCATGTCGAAGCTCATCAAAGAATACGATTACATTATCATCGACAACGAAGCGGGCCTGGAGCACCTTTCCCGGCGCACCACCAGGGCAGCGGATACGCTTTTGGTGGTCTCGGATGCCACGGCGGTCGCGCTTAAGGCTGCCGGGCGCATCAACGAACTGGCCGGCGAGCTTGGCATCAAGACGGGGCAGCGCCTCTTGGTCGTCAACCGCAATAACGCAAGCATCCCCCGGGAACGCATTCAGCCCCTGGGTTTGGAATACGCAGGAGATATACCCGTTGATGAGGAATTATTCAAGATAAGCGTCACAGGAAACTCTCTCTGGGGCCTTGATCCCAATGCCCCGAGCCTGCGCGCATTGCATACCTTAGGAGATCAAATATGGCAACGGAGTTGATGCTTGAGAAATGGTCCGGTACGGTAAATGTCGTCACGATAGGCGCAGTCAAGGTGGGAGGCCAGAAGGCGCTGCCTTTCTTGTTCCCGGAAGGGGCAAGCCCTTATCCGCCGGTCATTGCGTTCGAGGTGTGGGATAGCGCGCCTTCGGATTGGCCGGAGGGATTGGCCGCGCAATATTCGCCTGTCTTTGCCGATCCGGTTGCCTGGGCCCAGAAGTGCGTCAAGGACCACGGCGCGCAGCTATTGTGCTTGAAGCTGCAGGCGGCTCATCCGGATTTCGGCAACCGGGGGCCTGAGGAAGAAGCGAAATTGGTTTCCAGGATACTGGAGAAGGTTAGCGTCCCCCTGATCATCGTCGGCAGCGGCGATGACGCCAAAGACAACCTGGTGTTGCCCGCCTGTTCCGAAGCGGCCAAAGGCCGCAGGTGCCTCATCGGAAACGCGGTCCAGGACAATTATAAGACGCTGACCGCGGCGGTCCTGGCCGACGGGCACAATATCATCGCCGAATCCCCCATCGATATCAACATCGCCAAACAACTCAACATATTAATATCGGATATGGGCCTGCCCTTGGACAGGATCGTCATCAACCCGACCATCGGCGCATTGGGTTACGGCCTGGAGTATGCGTATTCTATCATGGAGCGCGCGCGGCTGGCCGCGCTCGCCGGGGATAAAACCGTAGCCAGCCCCTTTATCTGTTTCGTCGGCCAGGAGACCTGGCGTACCAAAGAAGCCAAAGCCGATACGCCGCAGCAGGGGGTCATCTGGGAGGCTGCGACCGCCGCGGCCCTCATCCAGGCAGGCGCGGATATCCTGGTTATGCGGCACCCCAAGGCGGTTGACGAGGTCAAAAAATACATCGCTGCATTATTCGGGAGGTAGACGTGTATATTATCGGGGAGCTTATTAACGGCATGTATGTGGAGATAGGCAAGGCCATCGTTAACAAGGATAAGGCCGCCGTTCAGAAGTGCGCCCTGGAGCAGATAAAAGCAGGCTCCGACGCCCTGGATGTGAATTGCGGGCCGGTCTCCCGGAACCCGGTTTCCGATATACAGTGGCTGGTGGAAACTATCCAGGAAGTCACGGATAAACCTCTGGCGCTTGACTCCAGCAAAATACAGGTCATCGAATCCGGCTTGAAGGCCGCCAAAAACCCGGTGATCATCAATTCTACTACTGCCGACGAAGAAAAATTAGCCGCGCTGGTTCCCCTGGCAAAAAAGCACAATGCCAAGCTCATCGGCTTGACCATCAGCTCAAAGGGCATACCTCAGAACAAAGACCAGCGCATGGAGCTGGCTGCGACGATCGTGGCCTACTGCTCTCAGGAGGGTTTTCCCATCGAGGACCTTTACCTTGACCCGATCGTGATGCCCGTCAATGTCGCGCAGGCGCAGATGCCCGAGATCCTGGAATCCATACGCGAATTCAAGATCATTTCCGACCCTTCTCCCCGGACGGTAGTGGGCTTAAGCAACGTGTCTCAAGGGACCTGTTCCCGCAGCCTCATCAACCGCGCTTTTCTGACCATGGCGGTTGCCTTCGGGCTGGATGCCGCGATCATTGACCCTACGGACTGCCATTTGGTGGATACGCTCATTACCGCCGAGCTTGTTTTGAACAAACAGATATACTGCGATTCTTATCTGGAGGCCTACAGGAAAAAATAAAATGCCGCGCGTAAAAGTCCTCAGACACATTTTTCGCTTCCACGGGTTCGGCGAAAGCATGAAGCTGGCCCTCAAGGGCATAGCGTACTTGTTCCTCTATCACCGCAACATGCGCATTATTTTCATGAGCGGCGTCGCCGCGTTCCTGCTGGGGATCTATTGCCGCCTGAAGGGGATAGAGCTGGTAGCCTTGTGTATCACCATCACCCTGGTTTTCATGGCCGAAATATTCAACACCGCCATCGAGATCATGATCGACATGTTCACCGATAAGTATCATGTCATGATCAAGCTCGTCAAGGATATCGCGGCGGCAGTGACCTTGATCGCCTCGCTTAATGCGGTAGCGGTAGGGATCATTCTTTTCTGGCGTAAACTCTTTGCGTTTTAACGCTGCGTATGTTTTTCATACACCAGTTCGGGCACGTAGGCAGTTTCCTGCCCTGTGTGGTTTTTTTGGTCGCCGCCGGCGTCTCATATTTCCTGTATCTGCGCCAGTTCGCCCGGGCCCTGCGGTACCTGGAGGGCACATACAGGCAGAAGGCGAATATATACAGGTTCCGCCATCAGTTGGCATTCTTACGGTCGCCGCAGAATTTCGGGGACCGGAAACTTTCGCGTTTTAAGCGTAAGGCCATCGTAAGCTTAATGACCAGTTGCGTATTCATGCTCCTGGAGGCATGCAGCTTGACGGCTGTGTTGATGGGAGTGCTGCGAAGATAAAAAATGCCGGAGCCGCAAAAAAAGACCGTGATTATTTGCCCCAAATGCAAGGGAGCCGCAGGCGCCAAAGGAGCCGCAGGCGCCAAGGGAGCCGCAGGCGCCGGCCAGCCGGCATGCCCGGCCTGCTCGGGTACCGGTAAGCTTCTCTTGACAAAGATCACCAAAAAGAAAAACCATGAGGAGCCCGGCAAGAATTGGCTGGAAGAATTGCGGCGCAGGGGGCTATGGGGATAACGCGACAGGAGGCTGCACAATGAAAAACCTGCTCTTAGCGGTGGCGATAACCGCCTGGCTGGCAGGATCGGCCATGGCCCAGGAATATAAAGACCTGCAATCCGCTGCCTATCGCAGCAGCGCCCCGCCTTTTGAAGTCAGCGTTCCTAAAGAATGCCCCGGCTGGCATATACGCTACGCACCCCTGAAAGGCAAGCCTATCATTTTTGTCAAGACAAAGAGCACCGAAATGCCCGTGATCGGCACCTCGGTCAATTTCTATGACGACGCGCCTGCCGGTATTAAACAGCTCTGGTCGGACCCTTACCGCATTCTGGAGCTGGTGGCGGCAGACGCGGAGAGGACCGAAAAGGAGCTGTTGAGGGACGTAGAGGTCCTTGTCAGCCAGAGAGTGACTATCGCCGGCCTGTCCGGTTACGACCGGGTCTTTCGCAGTAGAGCCGTGGGGATCACCTACCACTACGTATACGTATTGTTCCCTCAGGCGATCGTGCAGTTCAGTCTTAACGCAAAAACCGCTTCTTTCAACGAGGACAATTCGGATTTCATCGCTATCATTAATTCCATC
Organism: Patescibacteria group bacterium; assembly: GCA_035506195.1. Taxonomy (GTDB): domain Bacteria; phylum Omnitrophota; class Gorgyraeia; order Gygaellales; family Profunditerraquicolaceae; genus DATJPV01. The sequence continues at coordinate 84,429 of DATJPV010000036.1, forward strand.
AAGCGGCTCTAAGCGGAGAAAACCATGAGGTATGTTTTGACGCTGCTTGCGGTATCAGCTGCTTTTGCCGCCGGCTATCTGTGCGGCCGCGCAGGCGTAGTTACACGCGCGCCTCAGGTAGCCCCGGCCAGGCCTGCAGCGCCGGTTACCGTCCCGAAACAGGCGGCTAACCAAGGGACAGTCAAGGGGTATGGTGCATTCCAGGAAGTTATGCGGGATTCCTTTGTGAAGGTCGGCGACCTGCAGTCGAAGATCAACAATATGCGCACGGTTGCGGAATATTTGCGCAGGCAAACGGAGGACGCGATCAAGGCCGGTTCCCTGGAAGGCTCGATGGTGGTGGAGGTGCGCTACCGGGAGAGCCTCAGCGCCCTGCTGGGGCTGGAAGACCAGTTAAACGCCCTTCTGGCCTCCAGCCTTCAGGCCGCAAACAGCTATGTTTCTTTTCTTGCGCAGGAAATCCCTTCGTTGCCATCCGCAGCCAAATAAGGCCATGCCGAAGACTAATATACTTTTCGTCATCACGAAGCTGGAATTAGGAGGAGCGCAGAAGCAGCTTCTTAGCCTGGCCAGCCGTTTAGACCGGGGCCGGTACGATATTTTTCTTTTTACCTGCCGTCAGGGATTGCTAATGGAAGAGGCGCTGGCGATCGGAGATATCCACGTGCACCGCTCGCCCTTCCTGGACCGGCCGCTGCGGCCTTTTGCGGACCTGCGCGCATTCATCGAGTTGTGCCGTTTTATAAAACAACACCATATTCGCGTTGTCCATACCCATAGCTCCAAGGCCGGCATCCTGGGCAGGTGGGCGGCGGCTCTGTCCGGAGTAAAGGGGATCGTCCATACGGTGCACGGCTGGAGTTTTAATGAATACCAGCCGGCCCTGCGCCGCAGGCTGTGTATTTGGCTTGAGCGTTTCACCGCGCAGCTGACCCATAAACTCATCGTGGTTTCGCTCTGCGATAAGCACAAAGGCCTTGAAAACCGCATCGGCAGGCCGGCGCAGTACCAACTTATCCGCCAGGGCATTGACGAGAATGGGGCGTGCGGCTCACACAACGGCTTTCGGGATGAGGTCCGCGTATCCGCGGATCAGCCGCTTATCGGGATGGTTGCCTGTTTCAAGCCCCAGAAATGCCCGCAGGATTTTATCCGGCTTGCCGCGCTGGTCCGCCAAAAGGCGCCCGAGGCAAAATTTGTGCTCATCGGAGACGGCCTGCTGCGCCGCCAGCTCGAAAACCTCATCCGGCAGCATAAACTCGAGGCAACGGTTATCCTTGCCGGTTGGCGCAAGGATATCTGGCGGATCATTCAGGCGATCGACATATTTGTCCTTACTTCTTTGTGGGAAGGGCTGCCGATCGCGGCATTGGAGGCGATGCGCTGCGCAAAACCGGTCGTTGCCACCGATACCGGAGGCATTGCCGAGGTGGTCACGGACGGCACCAACGGGTTCCTTGTGCCCGCGCATGCGATGCAGGATATGGCAGACAAGCTGCTGTTCCTTTTGCGGGATAACGCAGCGCGGCAGGCAATGGGCCGCCAGGCCCAGGGTTCGCTTGCGGGCGCTTTTTCCATAGAGGCCATGATCGAAGATACGGATGCGCTGTATGCGGCAATGCCATTTTAACCGCTTGCATTTTTGCAAATTCGTGATAATATAGGAAATCATTTTAGATAACGGCGGAGTAGCTCAGCCTGATAGAGCACGCGGCTCATACCCGCTTGGTCGGTGGTTTAAATCCACTCTCCGCCACCATAGCTATTTCGAAGTTCAATGGCAGCCCTCAGCGGTTTGATTTGCGAGCAGCGCGAGCAAATCAGCGGAGGGCGCCACCATCCCCTCTAAGACCTTACCTCAGAGATGATCATACCGATGCGAAAAAGCATATTCATACTGGCCATATCCGCATTGAGTCTGTATTTCCCGGTTTTATCTTTTAGCGAAACAGCGGGTACCAACGTCTATGAAATAAGGTTAAAGACAGGCGCCCTTAAGATTTCCCTGCCCGAAGGATGGGAGAGGCGGGATCGCGGCCAATATGACACCCAGGCCGGTTTTGCGAAAAGAGAAGCCGAATCAAAACTCGACATCCTTTTCATCTCGATATTTGATATGTCTGATAAGCCTTCTTCCAGTACCGAATCGTCTCAAAAGGCATTTCTCGACCAAATTAAAAATGAATGCTATGGAAAGCAGGAGGGGTATGATGGGGGCGAATATACGGAATTATTCGGCGTGCCCGTTTTGATCGCGAATTTCCATAGGCCGGACGGCACCGGCAAGATCAAAGAAGTACACTTTTTTAAAAACCGCAAATATTACAAGATCGACTTTCTTGCTTATAATGAGTATTTTGATGCATTGTGGGTAGAAATCGAAAAGTCTATTAAAGAGATCGAGTTTCTTGACTGACGCTATTACCCGCCCCAAAAAAGTGAAAAGGCAGCTTAAGCGAGCGGAACCTTTTCCTTCTCTTCGCATCTAAATATAAGAAAATACGCCAGGCAAAAAGGAGCTTGCGATGAGAAGAATACGTATCGATACCTTGCTTATCGCGCTGTTGTTTCTCGCCGCTGCGGGAATGAACCTGCTGTATGCGTCCGAAGACACGGAGCAGATCAGTAACGGTTATCAGCCGGATTCCCTCAATATCCCGCCTTCCGGCACCAGTAATGCGGGGGGCGACGGGATGGGGTATGGCGCCATTCCGGAGGCGGTTAATAACCTGCCCTATAACAGCTATGGCGGTACCGCGACTTCCGGGATCAATACCCCTTACAGCGAGCCTACCGTTGAGCAGGACCTGCAGAATACCCAGGAGCCGGATCGCGCCAGCCAGGTAAGCAGGGATTACGAGCCGGAGCCGGCTCAGAATAGCGGCGATTAGGCTAAGGTAGAGCGCGAGAGAATTCTATTTGAAAAATCCCCGCGCCGTGATAAAATTATACCCAAAAGGAGGTGAGGCTATGCGAAAAATACTGTTGGCATTATGCGTTGTCGCTTTTTGCAGTTCTTTTTGTTTTGCGCAACAGCCCCCGGCAACGAATATCTATCAAAGATTCACAGGCAAGGTTGAGAGTATCGTGCTGGGTAGCGTAGAAAAGCGCGTGGTGACGCGGATAACCGTGGTAAGCCTGCAAGGAAAAACAATCACCTTTGGAGCCAAGCTTAACACGGTCATTACGACCAAGGACGGCACGAAGCTTACGCACGAAGGCCTCAAAAAAGGCGACATTGTGGCTGTGTACTATGAAATAAGGCCGAAGGGCCTGAACCTGGCCAAGACCATTGCGGTGATGAACCGCTAACCCACGGATAGTCCACATTTTTCTTGTTTTTTAACGGCTTAGAGTTATAATAATACTGCCAGCCACGGGCGGGAGAGTGGTATGGCATGTTAGGAACCCAAACCCAGGCGACATATCGCAGGTGCCACGACCGTTACCTCGTGGATGCGGCTGCCACTTTGTTTTTTGATACGGCAGGAGAGAGGCCGTCGCGGCTGATGGATGTCTCCTGGAAAGGGGCCGGCGTATATACCGATTACCCTCTTACCCAAAACGATACCGTCCAAATTTTCATCCCGCCTTCCTATTTTTTCGATACCCCCGTCAGGCATCATGCCAGAGTCGCCTGGTGCAACAAAATACGCGAAAATTTATGGCGAGCCGGATTGGTTTTTGAGGTATAATACCTGCATGTTGCTGGAACATGTAAGACAGGGCATCAGGACGCATCGCCTCCTCCGCTGCGGCGAAACGGTCATTATCGGCGTTTCCGGAGGCCCGGATTCGGTCGCCCTGCTGTATGCGCTCAATAGCCTCAAGAAAGACCTGCGGCTAAACCTGCACGTTGCGCACCTTGACCATATGTTGCGGCCGGATTCCGAGAAAGACCGCATTTTCGTCCAGGGCCTGGCCTTGAAATTGGGCATACCCTGTACCAGCGCCCAGGTGAATGTGAAAGCTATCGCGCGCAAGGGGTCCCTGGAAGAGGTGGCGCGCAACGCCCGGTTTGCTTTTTTCTTCCGCCTCGCCCGGCAGCTGAAGGCCCGCACGATCGCCTTGGGGCATAATTTTGACGACCAGGCAGAAACCGTGCTTATGCGCATACTCAGGGGTTCCGGCCTTTACGGCCTTACCGGTATACTTCCTCAGCGGCAGATGTGCGGTTTTCGGATCATCCGGCCGCTGATCGGCTGCCGGCGCACCGAGATCCTGCGCTTTTTAAAAACGAAGCGCGTGCGGCCGCGCCTGGATGCTTCAAACCTGGAAGATATCTATTTCCGCAACAAGGTCCGCCGCCAGCTCATCCCGTTGCTCGAAAAGAAATACAATAAGAATATAAAGGAAGTCTTGTGCAACCTGGCCCAAAGCGCCGGTTACGATTATGATTACCTCCTGAAAGCAGCCCGCAGGCTCAGCGACACAATGGGCAGCCGGTTGGCATTGAAAAAACTCCTGGCGCTGCATCCCAGCCTGCGCCGGCTGTTGTACCGGCTGACCATCGCCCGCCTGCAAGGGGACTTGCGCCGCATTACGTTTACGCACACCCGCGAGATTGACGACCTTGTTTTCCTGCGGCCGGTCAATTCCATAGTGGACCTGCCGCAAGGGATTTCCGCAACGAAAAAACGGCTAGCCATCCGTTTTTACCGCAGGAAACCGCACGGTAAATCTCTTTAATAAATCCTTGATTTTGCTGATAGTTATGTATATAATAAAAATTCTAAAATAGAGGAGTGTGCATATGAACGGCGAAAAGAAACACCGAAAAAATACGTTTTGGAAGAAATTCCCCTTTGGCTGGATCCTTGCCATAGTCATATTTTACCTTTTGATCAGCTCCGTCAATATTTCCGTCAGCGGGGTCCCCAAAGAGATGGCCTATAGCGATTTCTACAAGATCCTGACCACCAACCCCGACCAGATCAAATCCGTCACCAAGATCGAAAGCGTCCTGCAGGGCGAGCGGTCAGACAACACCAAGTTCTTCGTGAATATCCCCGATAACGATCAGGTGTTGTTGCAGCTGATGCGCCAGAACCTTGCGCATTTCGAAGTGAAGCCTCCGCGGACGTTCTGGGCAAGCCTGTTTTATTCCCTGGGCCCGGTGTTCCTGCTCATTCTTTTCTGGTGGATGATGGCTTCCCGCGGCGAACAGCTGGGGAACCGGGTGATGTCATTCGGAAAGATCCGGCCTCGGCTGCACAGCGAGAAAGATGCGGCTCAGGTTACCTTCAACGATGTCGCCGGGGTGGATGAATCCAAGGAAGAGCTCAAAGAGGTCATCGAATTCCTGAAAGACCCTAAAAAATTCCAGCGCCTGGGCGGCAAGATTCCCAAGGGAGTCCTGTTGGTCGGGCCGCCCGGCTGCGGCAAGACGCTTATCGCCAAAGCGGTCGCGGGCGAAGCAGGAGTCCCGTTCTTCAGCATTTCCGGTTCCGATTTCGTCGAGATGTTCGTCGGCGTCGGGGCCAGTCGCGTGCGCGACCTGTTTGAACAGGGCAGGCGCGCGGCCAAAACCTCCGGCAAGGGGGCGATCATCTTCATCGATGAGATCGATGCGGTAGGCCGCCTGCGTTTTTCCGGCATCGGCGGAGGCCATGACGAACGCGAGCAAACCCTGAATCAGCTATTGGTAGAGATGGACGGTTTCGATACCGTCCAGGGCCTGATCCTGATCGCGGCGACCAACCGGCCGGATACGCTTGACCCGGCGCTCCTGCGGCCGGGCAGGTTCGACCGGCATATCATCGTGCACCTGCCCGACATCAAGGGCCGCGAAGAGATCCTTAAGGTCCATACCCGCAAGATAAAGCTTGGGCCGTCGGTGGACTTGCGCTCCGTTGCCACGCAGACCCCGGGTTTTTCGGGAGCCGACCTTGCGAACCTGTGCAATGAAGCCGCGCTTTTAGCCGCCCGCTCCAATAAAGAGGTAGTGGAATTGACGGATTTCGAGAAGTCCATCGAACGCGTCATGATGGGCCCGGAAAAGAAGAGCCGGATCATCTCCAAGAAAGAAAAAGAGATCACCGCTGTCCACGAATCGGGGCATGCGTTGTTGACCCTGCTTCTGCCCGAGGTCAATCCCGTCAAGAAGGTTTCCATTATCCCCAGGGGCCTGGCCGGCGGCTACACCTTTACCCCTCCCATCGAAGACAGGCATTACTGGACCAGGAATGAGCTTCTTGCCGAGATCGTGGTCGCCCTGGGCGGCAGGGCATCGGAAGAGCTGAACTTGCGCGAGGTCACCACCGGCGCCCAGAACGACCTTGAGACCGCTACCCAGATGGCCAGGCGCATGGTCTGCCAGTTCGGCATGTCCGATAAGCTCGGCAATATGACGCTGGGAAAAAGGGAAGGGTTGGTTTTCCTGGGGCGCGACCTGATGGAAGAGCGCAACTACAGCGAAGAGACCGCCCGCATCATCGACGAAGAGGTCAAGAAGATCGTAGATTCCTCTTACGTCAAAGCAAAGATGCTTTTGAACGACAACCAGGAAAAGCTAAAGACGCTTTCCAAGGTGCTTCTTGAAAAAGAGGTCATGGATGGCGAAGAGCTTAAGCTCCTGCTCGGTTTCCAGGACAAGGCCTCCTCTGATGCAGATATTCCAAGTTAATCATCCGCGAAGCCTCACACAGCTCATGCGGGATATCAAGGTCGACCCTTACGGCATCAAGATCATGGTGCCTAAAGCGGTCAGCCATCTGGTCAGGCTCAGGTCCATCTCCAATATCGCCGCCAACATCCTGAAACAGGAAATGCTTTCCCTCGGCGGAGATGCTGCGGTGGGCCGGGACGCCCTCACCGGCAAGGCCCGTAAAACCGACTGCCTTCTTATCGGCAACCTTTCGCAATTCAACCGGCTCAACACAAAATTAAGCGCACAGCCGTTCGGCCTGGACGGGCTTGTCAAGACGCTGGCGCATAACCTGAAACAGTATCAACGCGATACGTTCGTTCTGGCGCTGGGACGCCACAAGCTGAACCTGCGCACCCGGACACATATCATGGGAGTGGTCAACGTTACGCCCGACTCCTTCAGCGGCGACGGCCTGTATCAGCAGCCGCTTTCGGCGATCATTGCGCACGCCCGGTCTTTGGTAGCCGACGGCGCGGACATCATCGATATCGGCGGCCAGTCAAGTCGGCCGGGCGCTAAGGCCGTGAGTCTCAAGGAAGAGATAAAGCGCGTCATCCCCGTCGTTGATAAGCTTGCCCGCACGGTGGATCTGCCGCTGTCCATCGATACCGCAAAACCCGAGGTTGCGCGCCTGGCCCTTGCGCACGGCGCTTCGCTGATAAACGATATCACGGGATTGCGCAACCCCGCCATGCCGCGCATAGCCGCGCGGTACAAGGCCGGCGTGGTCATCATGCACATGAAAGGCAGCCCGCGGACCATGCAGGATAATCCCACATATGAATGCCTTATCGGCGAGATCATCGGGTACCTGGAGAAAGCGATCGCGCAGGCGGTGTCGCAGGGGGTTGACCGCGAAAAGATCATCGTTGACCCCGGCATCGGTTTCGGCAAGACCGTCGAGCACAACATAGAGCTGTTGCGCAGGCTCGAAGAATTCAAGGTCCTCGGCCGGCCCATCATGGTCGGGCCTTCGCGAAAGTCGTTTATCGGCAAGATACTGGATATCAAAGACCCTCAGGAGAGGCTTTTCGGCACGGTTGCCGCCTGCGTGGCGGCATCCCGCAACGGCGCCAGGATCGTCAGGGTCCACGACGTCAAGGCGGTGCGGCAGGGACTGAGAGTTTTAGACAGGGTACAAAACACATGAGCGCAGGAGACATCGTCCTTTTCTGGAAGCCGGTCGTCGAGATCGCGATACTCTGGTTTCTGATCTATCATGTCCTGCTGTTTTTCGAGGGCACCCGGGCGGTCCAGGTGCTGCGGGGCATCATCATTATTCTGATCGCTTTCTTCCTGTTCCAGAGCCTGAGGTTCGAGATCCTGGACTGGATCGTCACCAAGCTCTTTGCCGTCTCGGTCATGGCGGTGCTGATCATATTCCATCCGGAGATACGCCAGGGCCTGGCCCGGCTGGGGCAGCGCCATCTTTTCGGGACCGCCTTGCGCGAAGAGGAAGTCGATATTATGCTGCGCGAGATCGGCAAGGCCGTGGAAAATTTATCCCGGGCCAAGATCGGCGCGCTTGTGGCGATCGAAAGGCACGACCCGCTGACCGCATACCTTGAAACCGGAGTGCTTGTTGACGCCCGCATATCCTCCGAGATCATCGAGAACATTTTCACTCCGGCCAGCCTCTTGCATGACGGAGGCCTGATCATTCAGCACGGGCGCATCAGCGCCGCAGGATGCCTTTTTCAGCTGACCAACAACCAGGAGCTCAGCCGCCTTTTCGGCACGCGCCACCGCGCCGCCTTAGGCTTAAGCGAAGAGACCGACGCGGTCATTATCGTGGTTTCCGAAGAACGGCAGGATATCTCCCTGGTGTATCGCGGCAGGCTGCATAAAGACTTAAGCCAGGAAGAACTGATTTCGCGCGTCAAGGAGATCATGATGCGCCCCAACGACAATGCCTAAACAAAAACCCACTTTTCTGGAGCGGATCACGCACTTGGTCACCAGCCATCCCTGGCTTAAGCTTATCGCTTTGTTCCTGGCAGTGCTGGTATGGTTTTATGTCCGCGGCGAGATAAACCGTTTCAATTATTAGCCCATGCCCGCACTCGGTGTCAATATCGATCATATCGCCAGCATCAGGGAAATACGGCATGGCCTGGAGCCGGAGCCGCTGTTCGCGGCCCTGATCTGTCAGGTTGCCGGCGCAGACAGCGTGGTGGCGCACCTGCGGGAAGACCGCCGCCACATCAAGGAAAAAGACGTCATATTCCTGCGCAAGGCGGTCAAGACGAAGCTAAACCTTGAGATGTCCTGCGCGGATGATATCGTGCGTTTTGCCTGCAAGCTAAAACCCGACCAGGCAACCCTGGTGCCGGAAAGAAGGCAGGAGCTTACCACCGAGGGCGGCCTGGATGTGGCGGCTCATTTCGCCAAAGTCAAAAGGGTTAGCCTCGCGTTAAAGAAGGCAGGCATCGTGGTCAGCCTTTTTATCGACCCCGAGCGGCTACAGATCGATGCGGCCAGGCGCCTGAATGTCTTAGATGTCGAATTGCATACCGGCCGGTATGCGCAGGCCAAAACTCCTCAGGCCCAGGAAAAGTATTTCAAGCAATTGGCAGGGGCAACGGCATATGCCCGGGCAAAAGGCATGCATGTGTATGCGGGGCACGGCCTGGATTATTATAACGTTTCCCGGATAGCCGGGATACCGGGCATCGAAGAGCTGAATATCGGTTATGCCATAATCTGCCGGGCGGCCCTGGTCGGCCTGGCCCAGGCGGTCAAGGAAATGAAAAAACTCTGTGAATGAGATGATCGTGGGCACGGGTGTGGATATAACGGAAGTGCGGCGCTTGCGCCAGGCAGTGGATAAATGGGGGGAGGCGTTCCTCAACCGTATCTTCACCGCCCAGGAGCTGGAAAACGCCCGCACGCGGGTCAGCCGTTATCAGCATCTTGCCGGAAGGTTCGCGGCAAAGGAAGCGGTGTTCAAGGCGCTGGGGGACAAGAACCTGAACTGGAAAGAAGTCCAGATCCTTAACCACCCGGACGGCCGGCCCTATTGCCAGATATTGAAGCGCACCCGGGCCAGCTACGATATCCACATTTCGATCTCGCACGTGAAAAGCTACGCGGTAGCCAGCGCCATAGTGGCGCAAAAAACATAGCGTTGATGCGGTTACGATTGCCCGCAAAGCTTCTTAAGCGAAAAGCAGATGCCCATAAAGGCGACTTCGGGCACATCTTCATACTTGCCGGTTCGCGGCGTTTTTCCGGAGCCGCGGTGCTCTGTGCCGAAGCGGCAATGCGCGCCGGCGCGGGACTGGTCACGCTGGGGATACCGAAAAGCATCAACAGCGCCGTCATCAAGATAAAACCAAAAGAGGTGATGACGCTGCCCCTGCCGGAAACAAGCGCAGGCGCCTTGAGCATGGCAGGGTATGCGAAAATAACCGCTTTCATCCGCAAGGCCGGCGTCGTTGCCATCGGCCCGGGATTATCGGCGGACCCTTCGGTGCAGCGGCTGGTGCGTCGGCTCCTGCCGTCCCTTGCGGGCCCGGTGGTTATCGATGCGGACGGATTGAATGCGTTTGCCGGATGCCCCGCGGCCCTGAAGCATGCGGTGATCACCCCGCATGCGGGGGAGATGTACAGGCTTACCGGCGTGCGCGTAGCCAGCGGAGATGCCGGCAGAAAAAAAGTTGCCAAACAATTCGCAAGATATTATAATGTGACGATTGTACTGAAGGGGCATCGCAGCGTAGTGGCCGATGGCCAGGGAAGGGTATACGTCAATACTACCGGAAACCCCGGCATGGCCACCGCAGGAAGCGGCGATGTCTTAACGGGGATGATCGCGGCGTTCCTCGGCCAGGGCCTGGATAAGTTCAGCGCCGCCAAGTATGCCGTGTATCTTCACGGCCTAGCCGGCGATCTGGCCGCGCGCGAAAAGACCCAGGTTTCTTTGATCGCCTCGGACATCATCGCGCATATTCCGCAGGCGGTCAAAAAGAGCAGTTAGCTATGCTGGCGTGGCGCAACGGCAGCGCAGCGGTTTTGTAAACCGCGGGTTGGAGGTTCGATTCCTCTCGCCAGCTTTTAGACCACACATGATGAATCCGGAGAAAGTCAAAGCTTTGTACTGGGGAGAAGGGCGTACCATCGCGGGAATTTCCGATAAATTACATATCCCTTTTTGGAGCCTGTATTATTTTATGGAAAAATACGGGATTATGCGCCGCAATCGCTCAGAAGCCGCGTATATTGCGCATAGGTTAAAGCCGCAATTCCAGACCAAAACGAATTTAACGACAACAGAGGAAGAGCTGAAAATTGCCGGTGTGATGCTCTATTGGGCAGAGGGTACTTTGCGCGGCAATACGGTCGATTTCGCCAACAGCAATCCCGATATGGTTAAAATGTTTTTGATGTTTTTGCGGCAGATTTGTGGTATTAATGAACAGCGGTTGCGGGTCTATCTCTACGCGTATCCCGGTCAAAACATAGCTGGAATAAAGAAATTCTGGTCTAAATTGACGGGTATTCCCTTAAACCAATTTACAAAGCCGCATATAAGGGTTAGCTCTTCGAGTTCTTCACATAGAAAATTGCCGTATGGAGTGGTGCACATTCGGTATAACGATAAGAAGCTGTTGGCAACAATCGCTCATTGGATCAATGAGTATATAATTTGGGCAGGTACCCAAGTGGCCAAAGGGGGCAGACTGTCAAAAGCAGCGTCTGGTAGTAATGCCAGATGGAAAAGTGGGTGAATTCAGGGAACCCCTTTTAAGTAAAAGGGCAATCCTGAGCCAAGCTCTCGCATACGGTATGAGAGAAGGCGCAGAGACTAAGCGCCCACCGTCCTGTACAAGGATGATGAGATAGTCCAAGCCTTGAGGTAACTCAAGGGCACTTGAAATCTGCTGCACCTGTGCTTCAGAGGTTCGAATCCTCTCCTGCCCATTTAATGCGGGTGTAGTTCAATGGTAGAACAATAGCCTTCCAAGCTATATATGACGGTTCGATTCCGTTCACCCGCTCCAAAGGAAAAAATGGACCCGCAAGACCTGACGCGAGAATTCTTAGAACCTGTTTTCATCGACGCATTCGACCTCGATGATGCCTGGTTCCAGTGCCTGTCGCAGATCCTGGAAAAGGGGCACGTCTACACCATTACCAAAGGCAGCTACGAAGGCCAGAAGCGGCTGGAATTCGACTTTGCGGTGGTCCGGGTCAGGAAGCCTTCGCACCAGATCATCCCGATCATCCCTGAAGGCATGAGCATACCCGCGCCGACCGACATGGATTATATCCAGGGGTATTTAAGCTATCTGCTCACCGGCACGAAGACGGCGACCGAAGACTACACCTACGGAGAGCGCCTGGTTGACCCCAAGGTCAAAGTGATGAGCAAGGAGATGCCCCTGCAGGTCAATCAGATCGAAGAGGTCATCAAGCTGTATAAAGAAAAAGGGTTCGGCACCAACCAGGCCACCATGGAGATCGGTATGCCTTCGGACATCAAACTGGTTGATCCGCCCTGCCTGCGTATCATCGATACCCGCGTGCGTTACGGAAAACTGCACTTCATTTTATATTTTCGCTCCTGGGACCTGTGGGGCGGGTTCCCCTCGAACCTGGGCGGCTTGCAGCTGGTAAAGCAGTACATGGCCGAAGAGATAGGCGTTGATGACGGCGAGATAGTGGCGGTAAGCAAAGGCTTGCACCTGTACGATTATAGCTGGGACCTGGCAAAGATGCGGACTAATAAATCAACCACGGAGACCAAAGTATGAAAAGCGAGCACCCTCACGAACACCCTAAGGAACGAAGGCAATTTGTCCGGCTTGACTATGTGACGCCGGTCGCCTATAAGGTCTGTAAAGAGGAAACCCTGCGTAAGCTGTTGACCGGATATACTTCCAACATCAGTACGGCAGGGCTTCTGTGCACCATCAAGGACAAGGTGCACCCCGACGATATACTGTGGCTTTCCTTCGACCGGGCGACGCTGGTCATTTGCGAAGAGCTCGAGCGCCGCAGCCTTATCTATCAAGGCGGCATCGTCGGCAAAGTGGTCAGGGTCGACCATAACCCCGACGGCAGCTATCATGTCGGTATTCAGTTCATCACGCGGGAAGAGGAGAACTCTACCCACATTTACCCGAAGGTCCACTTCTTGAAGGAACTGCATTTGACGGGCGATCCGGAGGAGCAGCTCGACGAAGACGAGCTGGTCAAAGAGATAGAGCCGGAAGCCGAAGAAGGCCTTGATGAAGATAACCGAGAGCGCTAGAGTCGCGGTCTTGGGCGACGGGGGCTGGGGTACGACCCTGGCGCTGTTGCTCAATGCAAAAGGGCACCGGGTTACGCTGTGGGGCGCTTTTCCGGAGTATGTTGCATACCTGAAGGCAAAAAGGATAAATTCCCGCTTCCTGCCGCAGGCCCGGATCCCGGCGCAGGTCCATATTACCGCCGATCTTACAGAGGCCCTAGCCGGCAAGGAGCTCGTGGTACTGGCAATACCTTCGCAATTCATGCGCCAAGTGCTGCGTAAGGCATCTCGGTCAGGGTATTGCCGCCAGGCGTATTTCGTAAGCGTCACCAAGGGTATCGAGATCGGTTCTTTGAAACGGATGTCGGAAGTTATCCACGATGAGCTGGGCAACGTAAAGCTGGCGGTGCTTTCCGGCCCGACCATCGCCTATGAAGTCGCCATGCGGGTCCCCACTACCGCGGTGATCGCCTCCCATGACGAGGCGGCCCGCAAATGCCTGCAAGGCATGTTCATGACCGAGCGGTTCCGCATGTATACCAACGATGACGTCATCGGGGTAGAGCTGGGAGGCAGCCTTAAGAACGTGATCGCCATCGCCTGCGGTATATCGGACGGCCTGAAATTCGGGACCAACACCAAGGCGGCGCTTTTGTCGCGGGGGCTGGTTGAGATCGCCCGCCTGGGGCAGGCAATGGGCGCTAAGGTTTCGACCTTTAGCGGCATAAGCGGCTTAGGGGACCTGGTGACCACCTGTATCAGCCTGCACAGCCGCAACCGTTTTGTCGGCGACCAGATCGGCAAGGGAAGGTCCTTGCGGCAGATAAGCTCGCACATGCGCATGATCGCCGAAGGCGTGCCGACCGCAAAATCGGCCTACGCGCTGAGCCGCAAGTACAAGATCGAGATGCCGATCACCAGGGAAGTCTATTCCGTTCTTTATAAAAATAAATCTCCTCTGAAGGCGGTGCGGGACTTGATGACGCGCGCCAAAAAAGAGGAATAGTCTTTATATAGTTTTGTCCGGGGCGTGGCTGAGATTGGGCTGCATTTTAGCCCAAGCCATGCCGCCGTGTAGTTTTGTCCGGGGCGTGGCTCAGTTTGGCTAGAGCGCTTGAATGGGGTTCAAGAGGTCACAGGTTCAAGTCCTGTCGCCCCGACCAAATTTATAACGGTGCGCATAAAAGGAGGACGTAAGAGATGAGATACCTTGGTCCGGAGAGAAGGAAGCATCCGCGCATAAGCGGCCGTTTTATCGTCTCATACCGCGTGCTCAATGAAAGCAACATCGACGTGACCCAGACAAAGAATTTAAGCCTGGGCGGGATGCTGCTGACCACCAACCGCGCGTTTCGTCCCGGCACGAAGCTGGCGCTTGAGATCAGGCTTCCTTTCGACCCGCACCCGATCATGCTCATCGCCAAGGTTATCGCTTCTCTGGAGGTCACCAAGGACCTGATCTACGATACCCGGCTGCAGTTCATCGAGGTCGATGCGAGCCACCAGAAGGTCATTACCGAAACGGTCAAATATTATTTGAAAAAGGGGTAAGTGATGAAAAAAGTCAACGTCGGGCTTATCGGTTTCGGGACAGTCGGCTCAGGCGTGGTCAAGATACTGCGCGAGAAAAAGCCGATGCTTGCCGCCAAGATCGGCGCCGAGATCAGTATTAAGAAAATATGCGATAAGGACATTACTTCCCGCAGGAACGTCGTCGTTTCAAAGGATCTGTTGACCCGGGATGCCCGCGAACTCATCGCCGACCCCCAGATAGACGTGGTGGTCGAGCTTATCGGCGGCATGCATCCGGCCAAAGATTTCATCGTGGAGGCGCTCAATAAGGGTAAGAACATCGTTACCGCCAACAAGGCTCTCCTGGCCCAGCACGGCAAGGAGCTTTTTACTTACGCCCGCGAGCGCGGAAAAGGCATTTATTTTGAGGCATCGGTAGGCGCAGGGATTCCGCTCATCAAATCGGTCCGGGAAGGGCTGGTCGCGAACAACTTCACCAGTATCTTCGGTATCCTCAACGGCACCTCTAATTTCGTGCTATCCCAGATGTCGCATGCCAACTGCACCTTCGCCGACGCGCTCAAGCAGGCCCAGGCGCAGGGCTTTGCCGAGCAGGACCCGACCCTGGACATCGAGGGGATAGACTCGGCGCATAAGCTGGTCTTGCTTACGTATCTTTGTTTCGGCAGGCTGGTGGCTATGGATGAGCTATTCATCGAGGGGATCTCTCGGGTTTCCCTGTCCGATGTCAACTACGCCAAGGAACTGGGCTTCGAGATCAAGCTCCTGGCGATCGCAAAAAAGGAAGGCGAGGAGCTGGAGGTCAGGATTCACCCGACCCTGATACCGCACAAACACCTTTTGGCTTCGGTGCGCGGCGTCTTTAACGCGATATACGTCTCAAGCGACCTGGCAGGAGACCTGCTTTTTTACGGCCCCGGAGCCGGCCAGCTTTCCGCGGCCTCTGCGGTAGTCTCCGACCTGGTGGACCTGACCCAGGACCTGAAGGCAGGCATGTTCCGTCCGACCCTGAATGTCGTGGAAGACCCTTGCGTAAAAAAACTGCGGCGTATCGATGAATCCGAGAGCCGTTACTATATCCGTTTCCTGACTCAAGACAAACCCGGCGTCCTGGCCAAGATCGCCGGCGTCCTGGCCAAATTCGGCATCAGCATCGCTTCGGTTACCCAGAAAGAGAAGCACAAGGCCGAAGCAGTGCCGATCGTCATGATCATCCATGAGGCCAAGGAGAAAAATCTGCGCAAGGCCCTGGAGATCATTAACCGCCTGTCGGTGGTCAAGGAGAAGGCGGTCGCGATAAGAATAGAAGATGTAGGCGCATAACGCATGGGCACTCAGGGATTGATCGAACGTTACCGAAAATACCTGCCGGTGGGCAAGAATACCCCGGTAGTCACCCTGCAAGAAGGCAATACCCCTTTACTGCCTGCCCGTTACCTGAGCCAGTTACTCGGCAAAGGCTGCACGGTCTACCTGAAATACGAAGGCTTGAATCCGACCGGGTCTTTTAAGGACCGCGGCATGACCATGGCCATTTCCAAGGCGTGCGAAGAAGGCTCCCGGGCGGTTATCTGCGCCTCTACGGGCAATACCTCGGCTTCTGCGGCCGCGTATGCGGCCAGGGCTGGCCTGCGCTGCATCGTGCTGATCCCCTCCGGGGCGATCGCGCTGGGAAAATTAAGCCAGGCGCTTATTCACGGCGCGCAAGTGCTGGCAGTGGACGGTAATTTCGATGCGGCGCTGGAACTGGTAAAAAGTATCAGCGCAGATTACCCGATCACCCTGGTGAATTCATTGAACCCCTACCGCATCGAAGGCCAGAAGACCGCAAGTTTCGAGATCTGCGATACCTTGGGCGCGGCCCCTGATTTTCAGGCCATGCCCGTCGGTAATGCCGGAAATATTACGGCCTACTGGAAAGGTTATAAAGAATATAAGGCGGCTGGCAAGACCGCGCGGCTGCCGCGGATGCTGGGATTCCAGGCTTCGGGTTCCGCGCCGATAGTCAAAGGCCGCCCGATAAAGAACCCCGAGACGATCGCTACCGCCATACGTATCGGCAATCCGGCCAGCTGGAAACAGGCGGAAAACGCGCGCGATGAATCCGGCGGCCTCATCGATATGGTTAGCGATGCGCAGATCCTTCAGGCTTACCGTATTTTGGCTGCGAAAGAAGGCGTGTTTGCGGAGCCGGCTTCCTGCGCTTCGGTGGCAGGGCTTCTGCTGCTGGCCAAGAGAGGTTATTTTAAGAAGAACAGCCGGATCGTCTGTATCCTGACCGGCCACGGCCTGAAAGACCCGGATAGGGCGATCAAAACAGTCCCCAAGCCCAAGGTCATCAAGCCGGATATGGGGGCCATACTCAAAGAAATTGGCTATTAAAAAAGTTCTTATTACCGCCGGTCCAACTTGGGTCGCCATAGATGCCGTAAGGGTCATCAGCAATAGCGCCACAGGTAAAACCGGCATCTTATTAGCGAACGCACTCAAGCGCCGCGGATGCAAGGTTACTTTGGTGTTGGGCCCGGGGCCCCAGCCGTGCGTCGCTAAGGGGATCGCGGTTATCCGTTTTTGCTTTTTTGACGAGCTTGTTGGGATCATCAGCCGGCAGCTGCGCAAAGGCCGTTTCGATGCGGTTGTCCACTCGGCAGCGGTCGCGGATTACCGGCCGGCTCGCGTCGCTAGGCATAAGATACGTTCCGGGATCTCTCATGTGCGGCTGGAGCTGGTCCCTACGCCTAAGATCCTGGATATGATGAAAAAGATCCGGCCGTCGCTTTATGTGGCGGCATTTAAGTTTGAGCCCGGGGCGGCAAAGGCAGGCATGCTTGCGGCTGCGCGAAAGCTGCTGAAGCGCGCGCATGCGGACCTGGTAGTTGCCAACACCGTGCGCAGCCGGCGATACGCCGCCTATCTTGTCGACAGCGCCAAGGCCGAAGGGCCCTTAGGCTCCAAGGAAGCGCTGGTAAAAGCGTTAACACGCAGGATGGTTTCATGAAATACATTTTATTGATCGGAGACGGCATGGCGGATTATCCGATACCGGAATTGGATAACCGCACTCCTTTGGAGGTTGCCCGCACGCCGAACATGGATTACATCGCCCAGTTCGGCAGGCTTGGCCGGGTCAAGACCATCCCGGACAGGATGACCCCGGGGTCGGACGTGGCCACGATCTCTATCCTTGGCTACGACCCGGCGCAGTATTATACCGGTAGGGGCCCCCTGGAAGCGGCTAACCTGGGAATACAACTTGGCGAAAATGACGTCGCCTTCCGCTGCAACCTTATCACCGCTTCCGCAGATACGCTGGTTGACTATAGCGCCGGCCATATAAAATCCAAAGAAGCCGCCATGCTGATAACATCGCTTCAGCAAGGCTTGGGTTCGCAGGATGTGGCGTTCCATCCCGGCATAAGTTACCGGCACTTGGCGGTCATTAAAGAACAAGAGGGCCAGAACCTCATGGATATAAAATGCATGCCTCCTCATGATATTACCGGCCAGAGCATTTCACGAAACCTGCCCAAAGGCAAGAACGCCGATTTCCTGATCGGCCTGATGGAGGCTTCCAAAAAGGTCCTGGAAAACCACGAAGTCAACACCGTGCGCATCGACCTGAAAGAAAATCCCGCCAACATGATCTGGTTATGGGGGCAGGGGAAGAAGCCCAACCTTCCGAGCTTCGCCGCCAAATACGGGCTAAAGGGCAGCGTCATCTCGGCAGTGGACCTGATCAAGGGGTTCGGCCGCATCCTGGGGTTCGAAGTGATCAACGTCGCCGGCGCCACCGGTTATTACGATACGGATTACCTGGCCAAGGCCAAGGCAGCCTTGAAGGCCCTGGAGAAAAACGATTTCGTGTTCGTGCACGTAGAGGCTCCCGATGAGGCCGGGCATAACGGCGACCTGCGGGAAAAGATCACTGCCATCGAACGCTTTGACCAGCTGGTCGTAGGCACCGTACTGGGGGCGCTCAAGCATAAAGAGAACTACCGGATACTGGTGCTGCCTGACCATGCTACTCCCATATCGCTGCGCACCCACACCGCAGATGTCGTCTGCTTCGGCATATTCGGCAGGGACATCGTCGGCAGGGCGTTCTTGAATTACAGCGAAAAAGAGTCCCTGAAATCCGAATTGTATTTCGACAAAGGCCACGAGCTGATGGATTTTTTCATTAAGGGGGCCTGATGAATTCGCTTGTCGTAGTGGGGGCCAGCCTTGCGCTTCTTTTCTGGGCGTACCGGTTTTATGCCCGGAAACTGGAGCGGCTCTGGGGCGTCGACCCCAAAAGAGCGACGCCTGCATTCGCCAAGTACGATAGCGTCGATTACATCCCGGCGAAGAACTGGCTGGTCTTGTTCGGGCATAATTTTGCCTCCATCGCCGGCGCCGGCCCGATCATCGGCCCGGTTATCGCGGTGATGCTGTGGGGGTGGCTGCCCGCGCTTATCTGGGTAGTGCTGGGCACGATCTTTATCGGCGGCGTGCATGATTTCGGCTCTTTGATGGCTTCGGTGCGGGAGGGAGGCTCGTCCGTCGCGGATATCGCGCAGCATGTGGTTTCCCGGCGCGCCAAGCTGATCTTTTCCCTGTTCGTATGGCTGGCGCTGATCCTGATCATCGCGGTATTCGCCTACTTCTGCGCGGATACCTTCGTTAAGGAACCCAAGATCGTCCTGCCGTCGCTGGGGCTGATCCCGGTAGCGATGGTCGTCGGTTATTTCCTGTACCATGCCCGGATGAATTCAACGATCGCCACCGTCTTCGGGCTGGCATGCCTTACCGCGCTCATCTGGCTGGGCAATTGCGTCCCCATCCCGGGCAGTATGCTGGTGTGGCTGGGGGTATTGTTCGTATACTGTTTTTTTGCCTCGGTGTTGCCGGTCAATATCCTCCTGCAGCCGCGGGATTACCTTTCCAGTTTTCTTTTGTTCTTTGGCGTCGGGGCAGGCTACACGGGCCTGCTGCTTTCGCCGACGACGATGGCCATGCCGCCCTACCACGGCTGGAACGCCAGCGAAGGCGCCTTGTGGCCGGCGTTATTTATTACGGTTGCCTGCGGGGCGATCTCCGGTTTTCATGCCCTGGTTGCCAGCGGCACGACCTCCAAGCAGCTGGCCAGCGAACGCCACGCCAAACGGATAAGTTACGGCGGCATGATCGCCGAAGCGCTGGTGGCGATCCTGGCGATCGTAGGCCTGGCCAGCCTTTTCGGCCGGCATGATAATTTCGCGCTGCTATTGGGGCGCATCGGGCCGATCGAGCTCTACGGGAAAAGTTACGGCCTGATCACCAGAAAAATACTGGGCAGTTACGGCCCGTTCATTGCCATTACCATACTCAACGCCTTTATACTGACTACGCTGGATACCGCCGCCCGGATCGCGCGGTACCTGACCGAAGAATTGTTCGGGGTCAAGAACCGTTACCTTTCGACGGTGCTCATCCTGATCATCAGCGCGGCGCTGGCAATAAGCGGCGAAGGCAGGAAGATCTGGCAGGCCTTTGGCGCCGCCAACCAGCTTATGGCTGCGCTGGCATTGTTCGTGTTGAGCTGCTGGCTGGCTGCCAGGAACGCCCCCCGGCGTTTCACCCTGGTGCCGGCATTGTTCATGTTCGTTACCACCGTCGTTGCGCTTATCCTGCAGGCGGCCAGTTTCCTGCGGCAGAAAGACTTCATACTTTTGGCTATCGTGGCGCTGCTTTTGGTTTCCTCGGGTTTCATGATCCGCGAAGTGGCGGTATCGTTGGCGATGAAAGGGAAAACACATGCATAAGAAGCTCATTGTTCAAAAATTCGGCGGGTCTTCCGTGGCTAATGTCGAGCGGATCCAGAATGTGGCCCGAAGGGTGACCGGCTACCGCAAGAAAGGCTGCGATATGGTAGTGGTCGTATCGGCGCTCGGCGATACTACCGATGAGCTGATAGAACTGGCCAACCAGATAAATGCCGAGCCGTCCGAGCGCGAAATGGACATGCTTTTGTCGACGGGCGAGCAGATATCGGTCGCACTTCTGGCCATGGCCATACATAAGCTCGGTTTTGAGGCGATCTCCTTTACCGGCTCGCAGGTCGGCATCATCACCGACACCAGCCATACCCGCGCGCGGATCTTGAAGATCAACACCGGCAGGATCCGCCAGGCGCTGGATGAGGGCAGGATCGTCATTGTCGCCGGCTTCCAGGGGGTAAACCTCAATCAGGATATCACCACGCTTGGCCGCGGCGGCTCTGACCTGACCGCGGTAGCCCTGGCCAAGGAGCTTAAGGCCGATGAATGCGAGATCTATACCGACGTAGAGGGTATTTATACTACCGACCCCCGCGTTGAGCCGAAAGCCAAAAAGATAAATGAGATCACCTATGACGAAATGCTGGAGATGGCCTCGCTGGGCGCGCAGGTCATGCAGGCCCGCTCGATAGAGGTTGCGAAAAAATTCGACGTGCCCATACACGTGCGTTCGTCGCTGTCGGATAAACCCGGCACGATGATCATAAGGGAGGTGAAGAGAATGGAAGAAGTGCTGGTCAGCGCCGTTACGCTCAATAAAGGCGAAGCAAAAGTCACTATCTGCGATGTCCCCGACAAGCCGGGCGTGGCCGCCAGGATCTTCACGGAACTGGCGCATAAAGGGGTCAGCGTCGATATGATCGTACAGAACGTCAGCCACCTGCGCCAGACGGACATATCGTTTACCGTGACCAAGGCCGACCTTACCAAGGCGATGCGCCTGACCAAAAAAGTGGCGCAGGATATCGGTTGCGGCGGCATCATTCATGACGAGGATATCGCGCGGATCTCGATCGTCGGCGTGGGAATGAAGTCAAACCCCGGGGTCGCGGCGATCATGTTCGATACCCTGGCCAGGGCAAAGGCCAATATCGAGATGATCTCGACATCCGATATCAGTATTTCGTGTATCATTAAGAAGAAATTTGCGGAAGCGGCGGTAAAGGCACTGCATAGCAAATTCGCGTTGGATAAATAACAGCAGGATTTCGCTGGATTCAAAACCAAGGTGCTGATGCTCAACCCTGGCTCGCTACGCGTGCCAGGATTTCGCTGGATTCAAAACCAAGGTGCTCAAGAGGTGCATATGAAGACCGTCAAATTGTATGATACGACGTTGCGGGATGGGGCGCAGGGGGAAGGTATTTCGTATTCGGTAATGGACAAGGTCCGCATTGCCGAGGAGTTAGACAAGCTGGGAGTGCATTACATCGAAGGCGGCTGGCCGGGCTCCAACCCCAAAGATATGGAATTTTTCCTGAAGATGTCCCGCAAGCCCCTGAAACATGCGCAGCTGGTGGCATTTAGCATGACCCGCCGGCCGCACACCAGCGCCCGCCTGGATGCCAGCATCAAGGCGCATCTGCAATCCCGGGCAAAGTACGTGACCATCGTCGGCAAGACCTGGGATCTGCATGTGACCGAAGTCATCAAGACCACACTGGATGAAAACCTCCAGATGATCAGCGATACCGTCGGGTTCCTTGTCGCAAGCGGCCTGACCGTATTTTACGATGCGGAGCACTTTTTTGACGCGTATGCGAAAAACAAGGAGTATAGCCTCCGGTGCCTGCGCGCAGCCGAAGAGGCAGGCGCTTCGGCGATCGTCTTGTGCGATACCAACGGCGGCACGCTTACTTCGCAGATGGCCGAGGTAGTCGGCCAGGTCCGGCCGCACATCGGCGTTACCTTAGGCATCCATTGCCATAACGACGCAGACCTTGCGGTTGCAAATACCATCGCCGCGGTCCAGGCCGGTTGCGGTATGGTGCAGGGTACGATCAACGGCTACGGCGAGCGCTGCGGCAATGCCGACCTTATCCCGATCATCGCCAACTTAAAGCTTAAACTGGGGGTCGATTGCATCGGCGATGAAGGCCTGAAATTATTGACGCACGTATCGCATTTTGTCAGCGAGATGAGCAATATGAAACAGCGCAACGACCAGCCATATACGGGGGTTTCGGCCTTTGCGCATAAAGGCGGCATGCACATCAATGCCATGATGAAGAACCAGAAGACCTATGAGCACGTCGACCCGGCGCTGGTGGGCAATAAACGCAGGATGCTGGTTTCCGAACTGGGCGGTAAGACCGGCATTCTTTTGCGCGCCAAGGATATGGACCTGGACTTAAGCAAAGACAGCCCCCGGGCAAAAAAGATATTAAAACTCCTACAGGAGCTTGAGCATAAAGGCTACCACTTCGAAGCGGCTGAGGCGTCCTTTGAGTTGCTGATGAAGCGGGCCCTGAAAAAATACAAGAAATTCTTCGACCTCCAGGGCTTTCGGGTCGTCGTGGAGAAGCGTTCCGATAAAAAGGTCACCACCGAAGCGATCATGAAGCTTAAGGTAAAAGGCACCCAGGAGCATACGGCAGCCGAAGGCGACGGCCCGGTCAACGCCATGGACAACGCCCTGCGCAAGGCCTTAAAGTCTTTTTATCCGACCCTTGCCAAAATGCACCTGTCCGATTTCAAGGTGCGCGTGCTCGACGAAAAAAGCGGCACCGCCGCCCGCGTGCGCGTATTGATCCAGTCTCAGGATGAAGCCGAGACCTGGAACACGATCGGGGTCTCCGGCAATATCATCGAGGCCAGCTGGGAAGCGCTGCTGGACAGCGTCGAATACAAGCTACTCAAGGACCTTAAAGGCACACATGAATGAAATACCTACCCGGTACAACCCCAAAGAGACCGAGGATAAGTGGTATGCGCTGTGGGAAACGAATGACCTTTTCTGCGCAAAACCCGATCCGTCCAAAAAGCCTTTCTGCATAGTCATTCCGCCTCCCAACGTCACCGGGATCCTGCATATGGGCCATGCCCTGAACAATACCATTCAGGACATCCTTATCCGTTATTATCGGATGAGCGGTTACGAGTCCCTCTGGATGCCGGGGACCGACCATGCCGGCATTGCCACGCAGAACGTGGTAGAAAGGGCCCTGGCCAAAGAAGGGCTGAAGCGCCATGACGTCGGCAGGGAAAAGTTCATCGAACGGGTTTGGCAGTGGAAGGAGCAATACGGCTCCACGATCATCCGCCAGCTAAAGAAGCTGGGCGCTTCCTGCGACTGGCCCCGCACCCGTTTTACCATGGATGCGGATTATTCCGAGGCAGTGCTTGAGGTTTTCATCCGGCTCTACGAAAAGGGGCTTATCTATCAGGCAGACTACATCATCAACTGGTGTCCCCGTTGCGCCACCGCGCTTTCCGACGAGGAGGCGCCGCACAAGGAACTGGCCGGCTCGCTCTATTACATAAAATACCCCTTGAGCGAAAAAGACAGGGCAGGGGGCCAGGATTTCGTGACGGTGGCGACCACCCGTCCGGAGACCATGCTGGGGGATACGGCAGTCGCGGTCAACCCCAAAGATAAGCGCTATAAAAAACTCATCGGCAAGACCCTTATCCTGCCGCTCGTGAACCGGCAGATAAAAATTATCGGCGATGCGATGGTGGATGTCGCCTTCGGCACCGGCGCGGTAAAAGTAACCCCTGCCCATGACCCCAATGATTACGCCCTGGGCAAGGCGCACGGCCTTGAATTCTGCAACGTCATGCACCCCGACGGCCGGATGAATGAGAATGCCGGCACATACAGCGGCCTGGACAGGTTCCAGGCCAGAAAGCAGATCCTGGAGGACCTCACAGAGCTTGGGCTCCTTGAGAAAACCCAGCCGCACACCTTATCTGCCGGGCACTGTTACCGCTGCCATACCATCATCGAGCCGTACCTTTCCAAACAGTGGTTCGTGAAAATGAAGCCTCTGGCCCAGCCGGCGATAAAAGCCGTCAAAAGCGGCAAGATAAAATTCTATCCCGAACGCTGGACCAAGGTCTACCTGAACTGGATGGAGAACATACAGGACTGGTGCATCTCGCGGCAGATCTGGTGGGGGCACCGCATCCCGGTCTATTACTGCGATCGCTGTAAGGAAGCG
>DATJPV010000037.1:0-2891 GCA_035506195.1 Patescibacteria group bacterium
TTATTTTTTTGTCTGGCATGCTTCAGGAGCCGGCACAGGATAAGTCTTCCTTTGTCGCCCCTTTTGTCGAATTGGCGGACCATTTCTCCAAAGGCACGGAGGCCGCGTTCTACCATGCGTACGACTACAACGTCTATCCGGTATCCGACGACAGCCCGTTCTTTTATCAATACAATAAATGGCACTCCAATGCTAACAAGAATTTTATGCATAGCTACTATGATAAAGCGCGGGGGCTCTGGCACATTTTTATCCTTTCTTCGCTGCTGGTACATTCGCTGATCTTGTCCTTTGTCCTGATCCTGCTGCCCCTGGCGATAGCCCGGAAGAATACCGGTACGCCGGGAAACCGTTTTTTTGTATTCGCGTATTTTATGTCGATCGGTTTCGGTTTCATGCTGCTTGAAATGAGCATCGTGCAGAAATTCGTCCTGTTCTTAGGCAGTCCCATTTATTCCATGGCGGTTACCGTGCCTGCCATCTTGATTTTTGCCGGGTTAGGGAGCCTGTATTCCGGCCGCATGACAGGCGGCCGCCTGCGGTATGTCTGCGGCGCAACGTTCGCCTGCGGGGCGCTTATACTTTTATTAGCGCATTTCATGCCGGCGATCACCGGCTTCTTCCTGTTGCAGCCGTTACCGGTGCGTGTCTGCGCCGTTATCCTTACCATCGCCCCGCTTGCGTTCTGCATGGGCCTGCCGTTCCCGCTGGCCTTAAGGTCCGTTTCGAGCGCCTGCGCGGAACTTGTGCCGTGGGCCTGGGCGGTCAACGGCGCTTCTTCGGTGATCGCTTCGATCGTTGCCATTATCATCGCGATGCAGTACGGCTTCAAAACAGTCTTAAGCGTAAGCGCTATTTTTTATTTTATGAGCAGCATGGCCGCGCTTTTTTATCGCCAGAGGCCCGCTGCCGGTTAACTTCCCATGCAGGAAAAACCAGCCAATTTCTTAAGGTCCGAAACCGGAGCCGCAAAAGCCCGCAGGCCGGCTTTTTGCCGCATCGGGATCCCCGCAACCTGCATGCTCAAATGCAAGATGTGCTTTGGCTGGAAGGTTGAGTTCAGAGAAGACCCGCAAGCCCCGTCGCTGGCGCAATGGCGCACGTTTATCGACTCCTTGAGCGATTTCAGCGAGCAGGCCATTGAGATGAACTTTTCCGACACGGAACCCCTGTTGGATGAAAAGAACCTGGTTTTGATCGCCTACAGCGTTAAAAAGGGGCTGCCTGTTTCTCTGCATACCAACGGCGTCCTCATAGACGCGGAATTGGCCTCCAGGATCGCGGATACGGGGTTACATCAAATAACGATATCTTTAGACGGCATGCGCAGCCAGACCCATGACCGCCTCAGGGGCATGGAGGGCTGCCATGATAAAGTGATGCGGGCGATAAGCCACCTGAGTAGCCGCAGAGGGCCCTTGAGGATCGGGATCCAAGCGATCATCCTGGATGAGAACCTGGATGAGATGGTCAGCCTTGCGGAATGGGCCAACGCGGATGGGCGGCTGTCACATATAAGCTTTCAAGCCGTCACGCAACCGTTTTTTACCGCTGCCGTCGAGAAGTGGCAGGAAAAAAGCGAGTACGCCTTCCTCTGGCCCAAGGACATCAGGAAGGTGCATGCGGTAATCGATGAGTTGATACGGCTTAAGCACATAGGCTACAAGATAGGCAACCCCGCCTCTCAGCTGGAAACATTCAAGAAGTATTTCCAGGAGCCGGATAGTTTTGTTAGAAAAGCAGAGTGCAACGTGGATTTCTGGATGAACGTAAACCGCCGGGGGGACGTGCGCATGTGCGAGAACATGCGGCCGATCGGCAATATAAAGAAGGGCCGGCCGCAGGAGATCTGGTACTCGCAGGAGGCCCTGCACAGAAGGGCTCAGATAAAGAGCTGCAAGGCCAATTGCCACACTCTGGTCAATTGCGCCTATGAGGAAGAATAAAAAAAGTTTACAAAAAGCGGTTACGGATGTAGAATATATATATCTACAATGAGGTAGAGATGGGACAGTAAAAACAATAGTGTGAAAAATGAGGCAGCTCTCCAAAGAAGCTGCCTTTTTTGTTCTCTTTAAAAAAAGAGGAAGGTGCGCATGGAAAAAATAATGGATTTCATGGCAAAAGGCCTGGTGACCATTGACAGCAAGAAAACGCTCGCCGAGGCGGTCAAGTTCATGAAAGACAAAAAAATAGGCTCGGTGCTGGTAACGGAAAAGGACAAGATCAGCGGCATTTTTACCGAGAGGGACCTCATCAGCAAGATCGATTACAGCCGGCCGGAGCGCATGGCCTCCATCAAGCTCAAGGACGTCATGACCAGGGGCCTTAAGACCGTCAGCGTCAAGGAGCATTACCTTGAAGTGCTCCAGCTTATGCAAAAGTACAATATCCGGCACATGCCGGTGGAGAAAAACGGCAGGATCGTCGGTATGGTCTCTCTGCGGGATCTGGTCAGCCACTATCAAGAAAACCTGGAACGCACGCTCAAGGAGCGGGAGGAAGAGATCGTCAAAGGTATGGAGAAGATCAAGGAATCGGAAGAACGGTTCCGCACGGTTTTCAACAACTCTGCCATCGGGATAACCGTGACCGACAAGGACGAACGCATCATTTCCTGGAACCCCTTTGCCGCGCAGCTGCTGGGTATGACGGGCAATGAGCTGGCCGGCAAGCTCGTCAAGGACCTCTATCCTGCCGACGAGTGGAAGCGTATCCGTTCTCTGAACATACGCCAGCAGGGCATGAAAAACTATTTTGAGACAAAGATGCTGCATAAGCGCGGAGAGCTTATCGACATCGGCATCTCGATAAGCGTGCTCAAGGATGCAGCCGGCAGCGTCACCGGTTCGATCGGGGTCATGCGCAATATCACCGAGCATAAGAAGCTG
>DATJPV010000038.1:0-6254 GCA_035506195.1 Patescibacteria group bacterium
ACGCCTACCGCGATGGCCTGGATGAAAAACTGCTTAGGGTTGCCGAAAAATAGGCCATCGGCTCCGGCGGGGTTTACGAGTTTGGAAGCAAAGAGCCCGGTTGCCAATGCCCCCCAGATCCCTCCTACGCAATGCACCCCAAAGGCATCCAGGGAATCGTCGTAACCTGCTTTTGGCTTGATGATGCTTACGGCGACAAAACAGAAGACGCTCACCAAGAGCCCGATGATAATCGCCGGTATGACGCTCACAAAACCGGCAGCAGGAGTAATCGCAACTAACCCGGCTACCGCACCGCTGGCCGTCCCGAAGGCAGTGGCCTTGCCGTGAGTTATCCATTCTAAAACCGCCCAGCTTAAACCCGCGGCTGCGGCAGCGGTATTGGTAACTACAAAGGCGTTCACCGCCAGACCATTCGCCGCCAAGGCGCTGCCGGCGTTGAACCCGAACCATCCAAACCATAATAACGCCGTACCCAAAACGATGAAAGGAACGCTGTGAGGCGGGGGGGTATTGTTATCGAGGTTCTTTCTTTTACCGATAATAAAGGCGGTCGCCAATGCGGCGATACCGGCATTAATGTGTACGACGGTTCCTCCGGCAAAATCAAGAGCGGCCATATTCCTTAAAAATCCCCCTACTCCCCAGACCCAATGCGCAAGCGGATCATATACAAACGTAGCCCACAAAACCGTGAAAAGCAAAAACGCCGAGAATTTCATCCGCTCCGCAAACGCACCGATGATAAGCGCAGGGGTAATAACCGCGAACATCGCCTGGAATATCATGAATGCCTGGTGGGGGATGGTCGTGGAATAATCCGCGTAAGGCTCGATGCCCACGCCGTTTAATCCAAACCAGCCAAAACCTCCCCAAAAGCCGCTGCCCGGATGGAATGCAAGGCTGTAGCCGAAAAGCACCCATTGAAGGCTCAAAACACAAAGAATTATGAAACATTGCATTAAAATCCCCAGGATATTCTTGCGCCTGACCATGCCTCCGTAAAAGAACGCCAGGCCCGGGGTCATTAACATAACCAAGGCCGAAGAAATCAAAACCCACGCCGTATCGCCGGTATTTATCATATCTGTCTCCTTTCTTGGGAATCCATCGCCTTAAAGAGCCATGTTTCCCTCTTCTCCGGTACGAATCCGAATTACGTTTTCTATATCCGAAACGAAAATCTTGCCGTCGCCGATCTGGCCGGTTTTAGCCGCTTCTTTAATAGCAGTTACGATTGCCGCCAAATCGCTATCCTTGACGATGATATCAATTTTTGTTTTCGCCAAGAGTTCGACTTTATACGTTTCGCCCCTCCATTGCTCTACCTTGCCTTTCTGTGCGCCGTGGCCGTTGATGTCGCCGATCATCAGGCCGGAATAGCCAACCCGTTCCAGGGCGCGCCGCACCGCGGAAACCTGTTCCGGTCTTATGACTGCTTCGATTTTTTTCATCGCAGCCCTCCTTGAGCACAATACGTTTTTTATCTAGCGAAACTAAAAATTAATATCCACCTGCAATGTAACAGTATCACTGAGGTTACGATTATTGTATATGTCATATGCCAGAATAGCGGAAATATTGCTGTTAAATGTCCAGGCAAATCCGGCATTAAGCGTGCCGTAAGAAGACTGGGTAGCCTGATAATCAACACACAGCCATAATTTATCGCTGATCTCCGGCATAGTGCGTTCCCAGGCTGCCATCACCCCCTGGTTGTCACGAAGGCCGTCTTTATCGCGCAAAAGGCGGCCGTTACCCCAGAAATATCCGGCTGAAAACCTCCCCAGGTTGATTTTGTCAACGATGACGGTCTTAGCAGCCCTAAAATACCATACGTCGTTATCGGTCAGGTTGCGCCTCGTGCCCATATCGTATGCACCAAGGGCAACTGCCGGCATGTACGCACAATAGGCGGCTTCGGGCACACCGAACTTAAAATGAAAATACCAGGGGTACGTATCCAATGATGAACCTAATCCTTTCTTGTAATCGAAACCGGTCTCTGCCATAATCTTACCTAAAGGCGACCATATCTTTCCTAAAAGGTTATCTTCGGGCTTGTCGGATAACAGGCTAAACGTCGGCCCATAAACCTGCAACACATAATTGTGCTGGGCGTTGCTATTTTTGCTTTCGGTAGGAACATATACATCAGCGTTCAGGTGTACTTTGTGATAAGGTTGAATATCGGTGGAAGGCGCCCAGATGAGAGTGCTAGGCGTTGCATGCGCAAGGCTGTGAAGGAAAAGGCACGCTGCTGAAAAAACCGCCATGATCGCTACTTGCCTGAAGGTTTGCATCTTGTTTCCTCCTTATTGAAACGGTCAACAAAAAAGCGTCTTTACATCCTGTCTGTCGGATTAAAGACGCCTGCGTCTTGAGTAGAAATAAAAAAGCGTTCTAATAGTAGAACGCCATTGTGCGTTTCACGTCACCGTGTCTGTTGCAATATGCTACATAGATACAAGTAAAAAAAAGCTTCCCCTGGTAACGCCCCGGAGGTAAAAATTAATCCCGCAGCATGCGGAATCTTTCCTTAAGCCGGTTCCGAAGCTTGATAACCCGGACATGGGAGATCCCCATTCTGGCGCCTATCTGGCGCAGCGGCAGGCCTTGCACGGATAACGCCAACACCTGCCGTTCCCTTTCGGTCAAACCCTGAGATTCTATCTCTTCCGCAATCATTTTTCCTGTCAGATAACGGACATACTCCTCGGTGTCTTGAGCCGGAAGCTTCTCTTCCAGACAAAAGCCCTCTTCATCCGCCAGCGCCTGGAGGCTACTCAGGCTAACTTTATCGCTGACCGTGCGGATAAAGTTCCTCAGATGGAAATAACATCCCTGCAGGATGTAACTGTCGGTTTTGTCCTGGAGCTTACCTTGCCTAAAATCGGACCACAGATGTAACAAGGCTTCCTGATAGAGATCGTCATGATTCATAAAGGTAAAATGGCCGTTGAGTCTATAGGCTATACCCTTCAATTTCGGCGATATCCTTTTTATCAAACCCGCAAATTCCATAGTTAACCTCGATATTTGTTGGTAA
The DNA here is from genome assembly GCA_035506195.1 of Patescibacteria group bacterium. Taxonomy (GTDB): domain Bacteria; phylum Omnitrophota; class Gorgyraeia; order Gygaellales; family Profunditerraquicolaceae; genus DATJPV01. The sequence continues at coordinate 3,050 of DATJPV010000038.1, forward strand.
TCGGCATCCTTCTGTCCTTGCCGAAAGACTTCGGGGTAATCTTAATCCCCGGGGGAGACTGCCGGCGCTTATACTCGCTGCGGTCTACCAGCTCAAACACTCTTTCAACGGTCTCTGGCTGGAACCCCAAAGCAACTACCTCTTTTAACCGACGGTCCTCTTCGACATATGCCTTGAGAATCGGGTCAAGCACCTCATAGGGCGGCAGGGTATCTGAGTCTTTCTGATGGGGCTTCAGTTCCGCGGTGGGGGCTTTTCTCAAAACACTCTCCGGGATCACCGAAGTAAGGGTATTGCGGTAATGGGCCAACTTATATACCATGGTCTTAGGCACGTCTTTGATCACGGCAAATCCTCCCGCCATGTCGCCGTAGAGCGTGGCATATCCCGTAGACATCTCGGATTTGTTGCCGGTGGTCAATACCAGCCATCCGAACTTATTGGAAAAAGCCATGAGAAAGTTACCTCGGATACGCGCCTGCAGATTTTCTTCGGTTATATTTTTAGGGGCACTCTCAAAATGAGGCTCCAGCACCATCAGATAAAGCCGGTATATCTGTTCTATGGACACGGCAAGGAACCGTATCCCCAGGTTGTGCGCGAGTAAACTGGAGTCGGCTTCCGATTCCTTTGAGGAATAACGCGAAGGCATGAATATGCCTACAACATTATCCTTACCCAGCGCATCGGCTGCAAGGGTAGCGACCAGAGACGAATCGATGCCGCCGCTTAAGCCCACCACGACCTTTTGAAAGCCGTTTTTAACCACATAATCATGCAGGCCAAGAACAAGCGCCTGGTATACCTCGCTTACCGGGTCAAGCTGGTTGGTATGCCTTGGCGCAGCCCAGATTTTGTTTTTATACGGGAGGTCTCCGACGACTTCCACCACGCGGCGTACGGACTTCGCCTTAGATACCGGCAGTTTAATATCGGTAATCAACAGGTCTTCTTTAAAGGCTTCGGCCCGGTTAACCACCTTGCCGGAAGAAGCAACTATCATGCTTTGACCGTCGAACACCAGCTCATCCTGGCCGCCGATCGCATTCACATACGCAATCCAGACACCGTGGAGATTGGCTTGTTTCTGAACAACCGCTTCTCTTTCTTTAATCTTGCCGGCATGATAGGGCGAGGAGTTGATGTTAATAATGAGCTTTGCGCCTGCCTTTGCCTGGCTACCTAACGGCCCATCCTGGTGCCAGATATCTTCGCAGATATTGACCCCAAAGATGACCCCTGCCGCCTTAAAAGTGAGCGCCTGCCTGCCGGCTTCAAAATATCGCTTCTCGTCAAAAACGCCGTAGTTAGGTAAAAGCATTTTATAATATAAACCTTTTACCTTGCCGCCGTATAGTACCGCTGCGGCATTATACAGGCTGCCTCTCTTGCGGTCTACGAAACCGACAATCACTACCATGTGGTCTACGAACCGAGCCACTTCCGCCATTGCCAGAAGATTGTCTTCGACAAACTTAGGCTTTAGCAGAAGATCTTCGGGAGGATAGCCTACAAGGGCCAGCTCCGGAAACGCCAAAATATCTATGCCGGCACTTTCGGCCCTGCGGACGTATGTGTTGATCTTTTCCGTATTCCCCTTCAAGTCGCCGACCGTACAATTAATTTGTGCTAAACCAATACGCACTTGTTGCATATTTTTTGACCTTTCCCGCCAAATAAAAAAGCGCCCTTCTCCATTTTTCTGGATTCTGGACGCCTCAGTCCTCCTAATAAAAAAGCCTTCTGCCTTTGTTGGCCAGAAGACTTCTTTGTCTCATACTTCACTGTATTCAATAATACTATACCACAAAAATCTCCCGTGTCAAGTAAAAATTAGTTTACTTCTTCTCTTTGACCTCCTTGGCCAAGATAATAGCCTCAGCTACTTCGCGCATGGACCTGCGTTTATCCATACTTTGCTTCTGGATAAGGCGGTAGGCTTCGGAAGGCAAGATGTTGGCCTCTTGGGCGAGAATGTCTTTGGCGCGTTCGACTAGCTTCCTGGTAGCCAGGGCCTCTTCCGCGCTGCGGGCCCGCAAATCAAGCTCTGCATTCTCAATAGCCACTGCCGCCTGATTAGCCAGGGCGGTCAAGGTATCTAGTTCATATTGGCTAAACTGATGTTTTTTGGAAGTGTAGCAATTCAAAACGCCAATCACCCGCTTTTTGACCGCAAGCGGCACGCTTGCCAGAGAGCACAATCCTTCTTTCCTGGCGACGTCCTGATTGAGGTAGCGCGTGTCTTTTTTGACATCCAGGACAACGATTGCCTTATTTTCCTTGGCCACCATGCCGGCGATACCTTCGCCCAGCCTTATGTTGGGCTTTTTATTATAGCTTTCCGAAACGGACTGAGTAGCTTTTATTACCAGCTCATTGGTTCCCGGGTCAAGAAGCATAAGCGAAGAAATCTTGGAATTCATCACTTCTGCAGTTACGTGGACAATCAGACGCAGGAGCTCATCAAGATAAAGCCCTGAGTTAATTAAGTTGGCGACCTTAGAAAGCGCCTCGATCTGCCTGACATAAATCCGGTAACCTTCCTTTGATTTAGCCATGGTTATAGTAGAGGTAGATATTTGTTCACTTCGTACTGGGTTACCTGAGCCTTATATTCATCCCATTCCGCTTTTTTATTACGGATGAAATACTCGAATACCTTATCACCGAGGCAATCTTTTACCAACTTGCTCTTCTCGGTTATCCTGGTAGCTTCCAGGAGGTCTTCGGGAAGCGACTTAATGCCGTGGTTTTCTCTTTCCTGGTCGCTCATGTGGTAGATGTTATCGTTTGCCGGCTCCGCCAGCTTATAGTTGTTTTTAATGCCCTCTAGCCCGGCAGCCAACATGACTGAAAACGCCAGATACGGATTACATGCAGGGTCGGGAGAGCGGTATTCGATACGCGTCGCCTTCTCTTTCCCTGGTTTGTACATCGGCACGCGGATCAGGGCCGAACGATTCATCTGGGCCCAGCATACATACACCGGCGCTTCATAACCGGGAATCAAGCGTTTGTAAGAATTAACCCACTGGCTGGTCACTGAGGTAATCTCTCCCGCATGCTTCAGAAGCCCTGCGGTATAAGATTTGCCCACAGCAGAAAGATGATGCTTGTCTTTGGCATCGAAGAAGGCATTCCTGTCTCCCTTAAACAGGGACTGGTGCACGTGCATGCCTGAACCGTTGATGCCGAAAATAGGCTT
>DATJPV010000039.1:0-8009 GCA_035506195.1 Patescibacteria group bacterium
AGGAACAGCAGCCAGGTCAGGATGGCCTGCAGGCAACGCCGCGCCCTTGTCTCAACCTTGGCCGCAGAAACGGCGGTGTAATACGCCAGGGGCGGCACAATGAACAGGAAGGCTGTTTCTTTGGTCATCTGCGCCAGGGCAAAAAAGATGCCCGCCAGAAGGCTGGCCGGAAAAGAACGAAAATGCTCTGTCTTAAGCAAGCACAGGAAGCCCAGGGTGACCATGGCAGCCAGGGGAAGTTCCAGCATGGGGATTCTGGTGGTCCCGAATACCAGGGGCGAGAAAGAAAACAGCAACCCTGCATAGAGGCCGGCTTTATTGTTGTAGAGGATCTTTCCGATGGCGTAGATACTGATCAGAAGGGCAAGGGAGAAAATCGCGTTGGTCAGTAACACCGCGGTGGAAAGGCTTATGGGGTGGACTTTGTTGCTCAAGAACAGGAACAGCCCCTGGAGAAAAGAAAAAAGCAAGGGGTGGCGGTAAAAACGGAACATTACAAGAGAGTCTACTGCGGTAAGGTACTGGCCGTGTCTGAAGAACTCGTAAAAATCTACGCTACAGCTCATGACACCGCCGGTATCTTGACGCCAGATGATCTCGCTGCGCTGAAAAAGATAGAAGCTGGCTGCTACCTGCGCGAGGCATATGGCTGCAAGTATGCACACATAAAATGCATTTCCTCTTTTCGTTGTGTTTGCGACAGTCGTACTCATTTTGACCCTATGCCTCTGCGGCGTTCAACCGTTACGCTTTATTGCCGGAGGATATATTTGCGGGTCAAAAATACGATATACTTGACCCCCCGATACAGCGCGTAAAAGAAACCGCCGTTACGATAGTGCGCGCACCATTTTTGCCACAAGGTTTCTGCCATTATCTCATCTCCTTTTTTCTAAAGCGTGCCTGCCGCTCAACCGAAGGGCCTCTGCGTAAGCGCGCAGGATGTTCTCGGTGGTCACCGTCCAGTTGTATTCCTCTTGTGCCCTTTTGCGCGCACCAGCTTCCAGGCGTTGCCTAAGACTGCCATCACGGATGATGCGCAGGATACCCTCTGCCAATGAAGTGGCGCTGCCCGGCTGAACCAAGATACCGGCCTCCTGTAACATGTGCGGGACTTCGCCTACGCTACTGGCGACTATGGCTTTACCGGAAGATAAATACTCAACGATCTTAAGAGGGCTCTTGCAGACGGTGACTTCGTTTTCCTCAAAACAGGCTACGCATACATCTGCCGCAGCCACATACTCGGGCACCAATTCATGAGATACGGCCCCGGTAAAAATAAGGCTGCCGTTAAGCTGCTTTTGTTCGGCAATCCTTTTTAGCTCTTGCGCCCTGTATCCATCGCCCACGATCATGAATGAAAGGTCCTGCTGATGTTGACGGAGAAGCCTTGCCGCTGTCTCGATAAAAAGTTCGACATACTGGCCTCCGTGAAGCTGCCCTAAATACAGGACGAGGGGGTTTTGTATATTGTATTTCTTCCTTACCCTCTGCCCCGAGACGCCGGGATGGAACTTCGCGATATCTGCGCCTACGTGTGCATCGAATATTTTGGCCCGATCAATGCCGAGCTTCGTGCATTCCTCTTTAAGGCGGCCGCTGGCGACGGAGACGGTATCGGCCAATCTGGGAAGGGTATTTTCTAGGATACCCAGAAAGCCCTGGATAAACCCTTTTAACCTGCCCGGGGCCGCCGAGGCCTCGTATATCTTAACCTCCCAATCGTCCCAATCGTAATGCAAAGGCTTGCCCCGCAGTACCGCGGCGGTTATGGCCGGCAATACCGCTTGATAAAAACATTTCTGGACATGCACTACGTCTGCCCAGGCAGCCAGCTTATAGACGTACGCGATATTCCTGATCAATACGCCGGGGCCGTGCCTTCTTGACAACGGCAGCGCAACCAGGCCGTCGGATAATTGCCGGGGCCCCTGCTCTTGCCGTTCCAGCGGAAAATATACCAACTTTACGCTATGGCCTTTTTTAATGAGCTCTTTGGCGATATAGACGATGCGCACGGTCCAGGGCTCAAAAGTGGAATGAATATCGTGGGGATGCAACATGAGTATGTTCATATTATCCGCCGGGAAAAATTGAGACCTTTTTTATCTTTTTGAGCAGATACAGAAACGCATCAACAAAAAAAGAGAGCATGGATATGTATAAAAACATAATGAACCGGGGTGCTTTGCGCATCTTATTCCGCGTATCCTAGAGATTAATAGTAGATGTCCAAACCGTACTTTTTGAGATCGTTGAGGGTCCTGATAATCGTTTGGTGGTTATCGCAATGGTCGCAATGTTCATCGTAAAGCACCTGGCCGTTGAGGAACCGCGCGGCACGGTTTTCTTTTAAATGCTTGGCCTGTCTTCGCCAGCGCCAATATTCAACGGAATTCCAAACTTCCCGGAACGATTTCTTATCGAGGTAGCCAACCGTGCGCAGGTGACAGCAAAAGCTCATATCGTATTTGGCGGGGATCAGGTTGAAATACCAGCCGATAGTGCAGCCGTGAGTAAGGAAAAAATCCTTGGACCAGGCACCGGTCTTCTCGTCATAATGGTTGATCTGAAATTCGAAGTTGTCCACAAACTCGATGTTGTTCTTTTTCAGTATCCCGGAGATCTCCGGGATCTGCTCTTTTATAGCTTGTATCTCCTCCGGTTTCAATTGCAGAAATCTGTTCATTACGTCAAGCCGGATAAGATAGAAGCGCACGGCATCGGGCGCAATATCGACATCCATTCTGGCCATTTCGACGAGCTGGTGATAATTCATGGTGTGAATGACATGGCTGACGATCAGGCGCGGCTTATCGCTGCCTGAGGCCCTCCTGAGCGCCATGAATTTCTTAAGGTTATCGCGGATTTTGTAGAAGGTCTCCGCCGGCTGAATCGAAGCTATTTTCTCGTATACCTGCGCACTCCCGGCAGGAAAGCTACAGTAGATCTCGTTTACGCCTAAATCGATTATCTCTTTTGCCTTGTGCTCATCAAGCAGGATGCCGTTGGTAAAGAACAGTATCCCCAGGCCCTTGCCGCGCGCATAGCGCAGCATCGGCATGAAATTCTCATACATCAACGGCTCCCCGTCACCCTGAAGGATAATCCCATCCGTTTTCATTTCTGCGGCATCGTCAATAATGCGTTTAAAGATATCGAAATCAAACTTGCGGTTGAGGAATTCTTCGGGATGCGTAACCCCGGGGGTATGCACCCAGCAGTGCTGACACTTGGCATTACACCGGTGAAAGGGATCAAAGACGATGGTTTGCGGTCCGATAAAGACCTGCTCGCCTAAGATGCCCAGGAGCCGCAATAGCTCTCGCTCCCTGCCGGGATTATCCCGCGCCTGTATGCTTACGGTATCAAGAAGTTCCGTCAGCCTGTCGTCATGCAAAACAATATCTATTTGTTCGTCGGCGAGGTACTTTCTTACTTGGTCCACATAGCGCAGGAAATTCTGCAGCAGATCCTTTACCGGAAACACCGCAAGCTCTCCGGGGGCGCAGTCTGTCTGCCTACCAAGAAGCGCCATGCAAAACTGCGCGATAGTGGCCAGCTGGCCGAAATTGTAGCGCGAAAGGCCGATGGTGATCCGAATCTCTTTGCCTTCGGCGTGCGCGCTTTTTATTTTTCCGACGTACTCGTCAAAATCCTGTTCTGTCCCTGAGGCCCTGCGATGCAGTTCTTCAAAATGGCCGCATATAAGGAAGTTTTGCTGCGAAGGATTATCCGGTATCACGGGCGCAGCCGCATCTACTGCCCCCTCATGACGAAGACTCATGGTTCTACCTCCACTCTTTCGTTATTGTGCATACCCTAAAGATTTTAATGCCTTGACGTTTTCTTCGGTCAGGGCCTTGCGCAGGGGGCCTGCCGTATTTTGCTTCTGGCGGAGCAAGAAGCCATCTAACGCCGCCTTGAACACGGCAACCCGTTCCTGTTGAGCCATCAAAACATCGTTGGCTTCCAGCGGATCGCTGGTAAGATGATAGAATTTATAATAGGCGGTCCCGTCAGTAAAGCGGTTGAACATCAATTTCCAATCCGTCGTTCTGACGGCATACTGGTATTCGGGCGTCTCGGAGGCGGTAAGGAATCCTGCCGGAACGCTTCTGCTTTCAATAAAGGCGTATTGCGCAGGAGCGCCCTTCTTTATCGCAGGCAGGAGGCTTCTGCCTTCGAATGCCCCGGGCGCACGGATACCCACAAGGTCGCAGACGGTAGGCGGGATATCGATATGCTGTACCTGCTGCTGCACAACCTTCCCTTTGGGCAGCGCCTGCGGACAATAAAGCACCAAAGGAACCCGGATAAGGAATTCCCAGGGCCGATCGCCATGTTTAAAATAGGTGTATTGATCGGCATGCTCTCCCAGTAGTTCGCCGTGATCCGAGGTAATGATAACCGCGGTCCTTCGTTGTATGCCCATATTTTGTATGTGTTGCATCAAGAGGGCGATCTGCGCATCGACATAGCGTATGTGGTCGTCGTACATGCGTACATATTTGCGCGTGTCGTCGGGAAGGATGCCTTCTCTTGTTTTAGGGAAACCGACGAAATCTTCGTGCGTATCGAAATAGAACAGCCAGAGAAAGAACCTTTTCCTGGCGTGAGTCTTGATCCATGCCATTGCGTCTTTCGTGGGGCCATCGGCAGCAATACCGTCTCCTTTGACGACGAAGGTTCCAAACCCATTCCCGAGGCTCTCATTAAAGCGGCTGAGCCCGATGTGGTTGCTGAAAAAAGCGGTTGCATATCCTGCCTTCTTGAGCAGGGCTGGCAGTGCTTGTTGCGGGTGAGGCAGGAACTCATCAAAGAAAAACACCTTATCGCTTAAAGGGTACCTTGAGGTCATCATGCAATTGATCGACGGCCACGTAAAGGTGGCGTTACTGACCGCCTGGGTATACAAAATGCCTTCCCCGGCGAGCCGGTCGATGGTCGGCGAGGTGTTGCGCTGATATCCATAACACCACCCATAGCAGCCCAGGTGATCAGGGCGCAGCGAGTCAAGCGCGATCAAAATGACATTGAGGCGCTTCTGTGCGTTCGAGTACATGCAGTATGCGACTGACACACAAAGAGCCGACAAAAGAAAAATGATCGGAAAAAGGACCCGGCTTCGTTTTCTCATCTGCTTTATTCTCCTCATTGCGCATACCCCAGAGATCTCAGGCGCTCTTTTATAGCCGCCTCCAATGCCGCTTCTCTTTTGTTATACGCTGCGCCTTTCTGCTCATACGCATCCAAAACCGGCTGTAAGCGCCTGCCTTCATCCTTGTTCGCAAGGTATAGATTATTCAGCTCCTGCGGGTCTTCTTTGATATCGTAAAGCTCGTATGGCTGCTTAACATTCCTGCTGTTATAGATCAGTTTCCAATCCCCGTTTCTGACGGATTTGACGGTAAAGCCTTCATCGGACAGGATGAAAGCGCCGCACTGCTCTGTGCCGTTACGCAAGGCATCCAAGAGGCTACTGCCTTCCATTTGGCCGGGCTTAACCGCTCCAGCGATATCGATAATGGTCGGTGCAAGGCTTGCATGGGCGCTTACCGGACAAGACAGCGCCCTGGGCTCCGAGATAACCCTGCCGCCGCTAAAAATCAAGGGGACCCTAAGCAACGGTTCATATAAAAACCAGCCGTGATGAAAATAATAGCCGTGTTCGCCAAGCAGTTCACCGTGATCTGCCGTAATAATCATCACCGTGTCTTTTGCAAGGCCTTTCTTTTTGAGCATGCTCATTATTCTGCCTATTTCATTGTCGACAAAACGGATAGCCCGGTCATATTGCGCGACATAAAGATCCGGATTATTGGCGCCGCCGTAGCGTTTTGCCACCAGGTCCGGGATGCCCCCGTAACAAAAGCCGCCCAGCGTATAAGGAATGATCGGCAGTGGCTTGTGTATGTTAGACAGCGCATCATTCCGGAATAAACGCTTATATTTCTTAGGGATAGACGGGTAATACGGGGCATGAGGCGGCATATAGTGTGCCCATATGAAAAATGGTTTTCCCGGATGCAGCTTGATAAAAGACGCCATTTTACCCATAATCTCAAAGGCATCGATATCCCCCCCCAGGAATTGGTCAAAACCCCTGTTGAACCCCTTGAGGGCCTGGCCGTCGCTGCAGATAAAAAGGGTTGCGTAGCCGTGCTGCTGGAGCACCTCGGCTAATGTCGGAAGCCCGGCGTTTAAGATAGAACCCCATTTGAAGAACAAGTGCTTGGGCGGTAGGTTCGAAGTAAAGATCGTGCCGAACGACGTAACCGTATGCGATGATTGCGCAATGGCCTGCCGGAATACGACCCCGTCCCTAGCAAGCTTGTCGATATTCGGAGAGGTGTCCCTCTGATATCCGTAGCAACCCAGGTGATCCGCCCGGAGACAGTCAACAGTAATCAATATGACATTCGCCGGTTTTTCGGCACAGGAAACGGGTTGCGTAAAACAAAACAGGCTTGCGCCAACTACAAGGCAGGTAAGAAAAAATAATCGCATGCGCATAGAGCACCTCATTCTTCAAAATAACAGTTAATAAGCTGCGGGCAATTGGTCTTGCAGGACTTGATCGCCTCTCTTACTTGCCGGGCCTGCTCCGAAAAGCAGATGTCCTTTAATGGGGTATCCCGTATATTGCCTATTACGCCCTTTTCCGCACAGAGGCATACTTCCCCGGTTGAGCCGATCTTCAACATCCCTTCTCCCATTTTGCATTGTTTCTTTTCTTTTACGAAATCGTTGGGGTCGGCGAAATATCGCTTGAAGGCTTTGAGCTGGGCCACGGAATTACCTATGTCAACCCCCTGTTCTTTAAAGCGGACCAGCTCGTCTATCAGGCGGCACGCCTTTGCGATATCCTTCGGCCACAGGAAATTGTGCTCCGAGGCAACATGCCAGTTATCATCCAGAGGCAGACACAGAGGCTTGGTAATCGCCATGAAATAAATAGATATCTTTTTCTTGTCTGCCCAGGCAACCAGCTCAAGGATGCCATCAAGGGTCGGTTCCATAAGAATGGTCTGGATAACCAGTTTCTGAAGCCTTCCGGGGCGCTCTTCAAAAAAACGTATGGCTCCAGTCGCATTGGCATAGGCACCCTTGACGCCCCTGACGTAATCGTGGACATCTTCTTTAATGCTGTCCAGCGACAGCGAAATCATGTGTATCCCGGAATCCGCTATGGTCTTGGCGACGTCGCGGTCGATCAAAAAACCGTTGGTGGTCATGGAGACGTTGGCAAACCCCTGCCTGCCGATGAATGTCAGCAGATCCAGTATATTCTCTTTTAACAGCGGCTCTCCGCCGGTTATGTTGATAGCCGTATCCCGACCGTTAAATTCCTTCAGGGCGACGGCGAATGCCTTCCATTCTTCCACCGATAACTCCTGCGGAAGCCTGGCGTTTGCCTGCCACATGTAACACATCTTGCATTTCAGGATACAGCTATAGAGGACCTCTATCGAGTAGAAAGACGGCTTTTTAAGCGCGCATGGCAGGCCTTCTTGTTTGGAACAGTGCTCATTTTTGACTTCGCCCGTCATCTATACAGGTCCCTCCTCCGCTGTGTGTAGAATTGCAGCGCGCCTTCGAGCGTTTTCTGATAATCGCTCATGATCTCCCGGTCTTTGCGCAAATCGGGTTTCAATCCGAACGCCCGGTCATACGCATCAACGGAGGCACGGTAATCTTTCAATTTGAAATAGCTATACGCCACCCCCAGATGCAAATTCGCGTTGCGGGGGTTCCTGATGAGCGCTTTTTTAAAATGCAGGAGCGACTGATCGTACTTACCCCTGACCTGGTAAAAGAAGGCCAGATTGCCGTAATGGTCAAGCTGATCGTCTCCGTCGGGAGGGAACGCGCACAGGAAATTGATGAGGCAGGAGCGGGAGCTGTCGCATCCGTACTCATCGATGTAACGGCGTATCTGGTTTGCCTTTTCGGAGAACCACAGCTCCTTAAGGTCGTGGCTGTTCTTCAGAGAACCCAGGGGG
>DATJPV010000040.1:0-19851 GCA_035506195.1 Patescibacteria group bacterium
TTGCCCATGATCGCCACGTCCGTCCAGTTGATGCCCTGATTGGACATGACCGCCAGGCTGCTCCAGTTAACGCGCTGGTTATATAAAACAGCCAGGTCATCCCAGTTGACCCGGGCGTTACTCATCCTGGCAAGATCGTCCCAGTTGACGCGCTTCTTGCTCATGACCGCCAGATCCGACCAATTAACCAGGGCCTTGGTGATGATGCCGATATCGTCCCAGTTGATGCCCTTCTTGCTGAGCACATTTATATCGGTCCAGTTAACGCCTACCATAACGTTATCCCACATATCTTGACGGAAGTTCTTTACGAAACCAAAAAGCGTAGTATTGGAACTGCTGGCTGTCGTACCGAGGTTGCCGATCAGGTCCGGACCGACTGATGTCTTAATGGAAGTAATGTTGGTAATAGCGTCCGGGCCGACCGAGGTATAGATCTGTTCAACCCGGTTACGCAACGTACCTCCGGTAGGAGTAACTACCTCATCCTGGATCCGGGTCGTCTGTGTCTTGATCGTGCTAACCTCCGACCAGTTCATGCCTGCGGTCCTGTTTTTCAAAAGTTCAATATCCGTCCAGTTGATGGTATCGGTTTTGGCTTTAATCTTTTCCACGGTAACCTTGGCCAAATCATACAACACGCGGGAAGTGTACGTGGTGTTATTCCAATTGATATAAATATGCGCCCAGTAAGAAGACTCCCAGGCGGAAGGCGACCAACCGCTATAAAGGAACCAATCGTTGGTAGTGTCGGGCGCGCCCATGCTTGTATTGGCCAATTCCTGGGTTCCGTCGGGACGATAGATCTTGACATAGCAGGCATCAGAGGCGGATAGGTGTGCAACCGTGTCTCCCTGTAACCAGGCTTTGAGATAAAGTTTGGCGGCAGAATAGTTGTAGACGGCAATGGATTGAGCTTCGGTGGACACCAGGATCTCGAATGGGTCGGAAACAGCCGGGGTTAAACCAGGAGCGGTAGCTTTAAAGGTATACAACTGACCAGCATGGTTAATGCCTAGATCGGTGAATCTAGCGGTACCATTGATTACCGTAACAACAGGAGTGCCGAAGATGGCGCCGTTCCCGGGATTATTAAGGATGGTGATCGTTACCTGGGTAGAATTATCGCTTAAAATAGGGTTGCCCCAGGCATCCTGCACCTGTACCTGCGGTTGCCTGGAAAAGGTCTCCATATCAAATGTGGCGTTGGGAATAACGGTAAAAGCGAGTTTGGTGGGAATACCGAAGCCTAATGTGCCTGCGGCAGAAGCGGCCGAAGCCTGGCCGTCGTATGCGCCGCCCAGGTAAGGGGCGCTGGACATATCGAACATGGTGCTTCCGTCGCGGCTGCCGCCGGTAAAAATGGCAGAAAACACCGAATGCGGCCTGCAGACGAATAGGATCGCCAACAGCAATACCGCGACAGAAACGTATGCAATTAGTTTTTTATAAAAACTCTGCATAAATCGGTTGGTTGTACCCTACACGATGGATCCGCCGTTACGGAGCGGTCCTAGCACATCTGCCGCCGTACCGGCTGTCTCTATTGGTATCCGCAGTAGCGGCAAAGTGCCTTCCTGCGACCGTCAATTTCGCAACATCCGTATCATACCAGCTGCCTCCGCGCAAACCCGAACCCATTGCGCCGGTAACGCCCTTTGCGGCCGTAGAGTCAATCCCGGGCCAATCGGTATTAGTGGCATTGCCTGAATCGGTCAATATTCCGTCTCCGTGACTGCCGATAAAATTCAAGCCTACGGTATTGCCGATGGTCACGCAATGCTCCCAGATGTTGCCGGTAAGTTCCATAGCTCCGTAATAGCCGGCTCCTGCCCCCCTGCGGTCGGTAGCCGTAGCGGCGAATATGCCGCAGCGCAGCGGCCCCCTGCCTCCGTCTCCCCCCTGAAAATCAGCCGCGTTATAACAGGCATTGGCGCCGGGCGTCGAAATAGTCTCCATCCCGTTTTCTGTCCCTGAAATAGTATCGGCGGCAGTAATAGCGGTATCGCCCCAGGCAAATTCACCCTTGACTGCCTGCTGCGGGCCGCGGCAGGCTTTCTCAAACTCCAGCTCCGTCATCGGCCTTAATCCCGCCCAATCCGCATAAGCGCACAGGTCCATCCAAGAAAGATAATTGCACGCCCGGTCGTCTTCCCGGTTATTGACCAGCGTTGCGTCTCCCACGCTCCAGCTGACGGCATTACGATAGGTTGCTTGATCGCTGTTTTTGCCGCTTGCAGACGTGATATCCCGCGTTATTTTCTGATCGGCGGTAAGGGTATTGAAAAACTCTGTCCACTGCCCCTGAGAGATCTCGTATTTCATCAGATAAAAAGCATCGTATCCCTTGGGAAAAGATGAAGGCACGGTAAAAGTAGCGCCGCTGCCGAATTCTCCCGGTTGGCCTGCGGAACGGTAGTAGTACGGGCCGTAATCGGCGTTATTAAATACAAGAGCGCTACCCGAACCGATATTGATGGGCACATCCTGCAACAGGCCGGCCTTAAAACTACCGGTCAGGCTGGCGTCGGCGTCTCCGGCCTGAAATGAGCCGGTCGGGATATATACCATTTCGATGCCAAAAAGCTTGATCCTGGTCTCTAAACTATTGGCGTCGGCGTCGCTTACGCCGTCCATACCGTAGCCCCACACCAGCTGCGCCCTCTGCACGGAAACGGTCCCCTTGCCGTTTTCTTCCCGTTGGATAAAAACGCCCCTGAGGTCGCCCGGTACGATCATATCCACGGACGTGCCGATACCGGCAGAGAACCCATACGGGTTCTGGCCGGACTTTTTCATCGTGGCATGCTTCCAGGTTACGCCCGCATCGGTAGAAAACTTTACAAAAACCCAGGCGGCATCGTTGTTGACCGCGTCGCGCCAGGAGTTTTCCCAGGAAATATCGAATTGCACTTTTATGGTATGAGCACTGCTGTCTTGCTCGGTCAGAAAGACGTTAGTGATATTGATATTGTTGGCACAAAGAGTGCCGGGGATAACCAAGGCACACACAAAAATAAAAAATAGTAGTCTTCTTTTCATTGTTTAAGGTGCGGTCCGCGCAAGGCGTCCGCCGTAATCGCTGGCCCTGATATTACTGGTCAAGGCAGCTTTACTGCGGTCGGAAGTCCGCAGATATGTTGTATCGGTATCCCAGCTGCCGCCTCGGAAACCGGATCCCGTCGCAGTAGTAATACCGTTAGCTGCTACGGTATCCAAGCCCGGCCAGTCTGAGTTTGTGGCGTTGCCTTCGTGGTCGGCGGTGGTAGTCAAGACGCCGTCGCCGTGAGACCCGACGAAACCTCTGCCCTGAGGGTTACCGATCGTCACTATCCTTTCCCATAAGTTACCCGATAAGTCCATCGCGCCGTAATAGCCGGCGCCGGCAGAGGTACGGTTCGAGGCTGAAGTGGCGAAGATCCCGCAACGCAAAGGCCCGGTGCCGGCATCACCGCTGTTAAAGGTGACATGGCCGTAATTACAATTTGCGTTGGCTGTAAGGATCCTTTCGGTGCCGTCTTCTGCCCCGCTTATGCCGTTGGGGGCCGGAGGAACTTGCACGGTGCCGCCCCAGGCGCGCTCTTCGGGAGTGACCGGCTGCGGGCCCCTGGAGGCCTTTTCAAATTCCAACTCCGTCAGCGGACGCAACGCCGCCCAGTCCGCATACGCGCACAGGTCCATCCAGGACAGATAACTGCAGGCCCGCTCGGGCCGGCTGGTGGTGGCGTTGCCGCTCGTCCAGGCAATCGTATTGCGGTCAACCGCATCATCGGAGTTTTTACCGGTATTCGAGGTAATGTCCCGGGTCGCTTTTTGGGCAGGGGTGAGCGTATTGAAGAAATCGACCCACTGCCCTTCGGATATTTCATAACGCATCATATAAAACGCCCGGTATCCTTTGGGGAAATCGCTGGGAATAACAAAACTGGAGCCGGTTGCGGCTTCTCCGTTGTTCCCGGCGGAAACATAATAGAAGCCGTTGCTTAAAATTTGCGTCACGTCGATCTGGCTCTCGCTGCTGATCAACCAAGGATCGGTATCAGAAACCCCCTGCTTCAAAGATGCGGCAGAAACGGCCTTATCCCCGGCATAAAAAGGCGCCGAAGGGACGTAGACCATCTCAATGGCAAAGATGCGGACGATAACCGAATCCGACTCGGTCAGGACATCCGCGCTCCAGTCCCAAACCAGCTGCATACCCGTAGCCGAAACCGTGCCTGAGCCGCTGGCCGCCCGGCGCAAGAACGCGCCCTTTTTATCGGAAGGCACCACGATATCCAGCGCCGTACCGCTTGCCTGCTGGAACCCTTTCGGGTTAACCCCGGCATTTTTAAGCGTCGCATGTGCCCAGGTTGCACCGCTATCCTTGGAGTATTTCGCAAACACCCACAACGCGTCGTGATTGGTATTGTTGCGCCAGGAATTATCCCATGAAACATCAAACTGGACCTTTATCGTCTTATCAAACGAATTCGGCTCGGTAAGTACAACATTATTGATGCTGACGTTGTTTGCCGATGCAAAGCGCCACGGCAGGGCCGCCAGGAACGATACGGCTAATACAATGAGGATTTTCTTAATCATGCGTTTGCTTTTGTATGGAAAAACTTTTTTCCAAAGGGGAATCGACCGTAGCCTTCTTCTTTAATTGGGCCTGCATCATTTTCTCCGTCACCTGATTAGCGTCTTTGGCGTTGGGAGTCAATTCCAGGTACTTCTTGTAGTAAATGATGGCGGCATTGATGTCTGCCAGATAATCATCGCAAATAATCGCCAGGTTGTAATACGCATCGGCCAACAACGGGTTCAATTCTGCGGAACGCTTGAATTCGTCTATCGCCTTCTTGTAGTCTCGCTGCTTAAAGAAAATCGCCCCCAGGTTGTAATGCAGGAGGGCCGAATCCCGGATAAGGTCTTCCCGCTGCTTCAGGGCCCTGGCCATCTCGGATATGGCCTTATCGCGCTCTGCCTCGGTGTTCTTTACCTTGCGCTTATACTCCTCTATGTCTTTTTGCAGGCGCACTACATCGGTGTCGCTTTTAAGCTTCAGGTTCTCGGCGGCGACCTCATCGACCTTCTTGGCGGATTCCTGGACCTTGGCGGCCTGGTCTTTATTCTGCTTTTCAAGCTCTGCCACCTGCGCAGTTAACTGTTCCGCTTTCCTGAGAGTCGACTCAAGGTCCATCTGGCCGCGGCGCAGCTTTTCGTTTTCGTCGCGCAGGATGGCATTGAGATTCGTGACTACTTTGCTGTCATTTTGCAGCGTACTGAACTTTTTCTTAAGATCCGTGTTTTCCGCGGCAAGCCGGGAATTTTCCGCTAGCGCTTCTTTCAGGGTTTTTTCGAAATTCTTGCTGGCTATCGAAGGGCCGGCCGTCGTCGTAGTTGTTTCGGAAGAGGTAATCTTTATCTCTGGTTTTGCGTCCTCGGCAATGGCCGGGGCTATCGCAACCCAGATGAGACCCCATACTGCCGCAATAACCGCTGTCTTGATCCTCATCTACTGGCCTCCCGCCGTATGAGCAGCCTGCTCGGAAGGCGCCTCCTTGATCGGAGACCCCTGATCGGTAATAGGCTGCTCGCCGCTTACGATGTGCGGAGTTATAAAAATAACGATCTCGGAATTACTGAACGCGTCCGACTGGTTCCTGAAAAGCCCGCCGATGATCGGTGTGTCCATAAGCACCGGAAATCCTTTTTTAACCGCGGTCTTGTCATCTTTAACCAGGCCGCCGATGATGACGGTCGTGCCGTCCTTAACGATAACCGCTGTCTCTACCAACGTGGTATTGACAATGGGTATAGTGGCCCCTTTGGGCGTTACATAATCACCGGTATGACTGGAAATCTCCGGTTTGATTTTGATAGTGATAAAACCGTTTTCGTTGATCAGCGGCGTCACCAGGAGCTGTATCCCCACATTGATAAAATTGACCGATTCGCTGGTGGTCGCGGTATCGCCCGTGCCGGTGGTCGTCGAGGTCACGTAGGGAATGGTATCACCGATGTGGATCTTGGCTTCCTGGCCGTTAATGACCATAATGCGCGGGTTGGCCAAAAGCTTGGTTGCCTTTACTTGCTTGAGCGCCTGTAACTGAAAGGTGAAGTTGTCAACATTGATGTTGCCGTATGCCATCTTGCCCAATGTAAGATTGGTCGCGCCGGCTAATGTGCTGGATATCGGGAAAGCGCCTACAAAATCAAGGGAACGCAAAGCGGCGTTCTGGTTTTTCTTAAATGCCTGTTCCCAATTGATGCCCATATCAAAACCGGGATTCAGAGTAACTTGAAGAATACGAGACTCAAGCAGGACAGCCTTGGTCTTGGTGTCTAATGCCTTGACGATGTTTTCGATCTCCGCCAGGCGCTCGGGAAGGGCGTTCACGATAATCTGATTAGAGCGATCGTCAAATTGTATGGAACCCACCGCCTTGGCATCAAGCCTGACTTTTAGCTGATTAGCGACGGTCTCTGCTTTTGCATAGAGCAGGTTAATGACCTTGGTTTCGGTTTTGTATTCCATTTCATTGATAGCCTGCTCCATCTCTGCAAGTTTTTCGGGAGTATCGATCATCACCACCGTCCCGGTGT
Source organism: Patescibacteria group bacterium (assembly GCA_035506195.1). Taxonomy (GTDB): domain Bacteria; phylum Omnitrophota; class Gorgyraeia; order Gygaellales; family Profunditerraquicolaceae; genus DATJPV01. Next base: position 6,592 of record DATJPV010000040.1, read on the forward strand.
CCTCATCGATGACGATCTTGCCGATATTGCTGCGGATATTCTGGAGCGCCGTCAAGACATAGTTGGGCCGGGCATATTTCAAATAGATGATCTTTACCTTGGTGTTATCGTTGAACTTCTTGCCGTAGGTACTCTGGTAATCGGCGGCGGTCATGACATAGACGATATCGCCTTTCTGTATATACGCCAGTTCGTTAGCGATGAGAATGATTTGCAGGCAGTCTCTAATGGTGACCCCGTTGAGCAACAACGTAACCCTGCCTTCGATGCTTTTATTGGTGACGATATTAAAATCTCCCTTGATCGCCAGGAACTTGAGGACGTCAATAATGTTCATATCGCGGAGGTCCAGGGAAATCCTTCGATCCAGCCGTTGCTCCATATTGTCGCTTACCGGCTCCTCTGCCCCGCGCGTGGGCTCAATGATCTCTAAAGATTTGCCTGCAGAAGCAGGCGGGGCAGAAGCATCCTGCGTCAAGCCGACCCGCATCAGCATGGCCGCCAGAAAAATCCCAGAGATAATAGCCTTGGTGCCCTTACGCATGGATCTAGCGCATCTCCTTTTCCTGCCCCTGGTATGTCAGAAGCACTCTGTCTTTTTGAATATCCGTAACCTTAACCCCAGAAATAGCTTGGTTTACTTTGACAAAATAGGTGATCTTGCTGGCCAGATCTTCGATCATGACATATGAGTCTTTGGAATTCGCCGCGTACGAAATACCTACCAACCGCAGGCTCTCCGTAGCCTGATCGATCGCCTGAGTAGAAACCGGGCCGGCCTTTTCTGCCGGGGCCTTCTTCTGCTGTTTGGCTACGGGTTTGAAGTAGTCGCGTTTTTTGAGCCTCTCCAACAGCGTCCCCAGGGTTTCGGTCTCGGACATGCTGATGCTTACTTTGGGCATGACCGTCGAAATATCGGGCATCTTCTGTTCTTTGCTGGACGGCCTGAACATATCCCTGCCGGAATCTTTTTTGCGCGTGGCAAAACCGACTACCAGGTACGCCGCGATAACCAACGCGCCGACCATAAGCAACACATTGATCTTTTTTACATCGGTGGCCAAGATGGCATCGGGAGAAAGTTTGGCTTTAAACTGCGTGCCTGCGCCGGATAAGCGCGTAAAAAGCGCAGCAAGCGGCAGGCCGGGTTTCTTGATTTTCTTAACCACGTCCGCCTTGACAGCTTCGGGCCCGGCGCCTTTTGCGCCGCCGGTCTCGATGATCTTTAAAAGTTTCTTTTCGGGAGTGGCTCCCCCTACTTGACCTTGCTCCATCCGTGCCTCGCCTCTTCGTTAACGACCTCGCGCACCATGTCCATGTCGACCACAAACTTGTTCTTCATGATCAACCCCTTAAGGAGTTTATGGCAGAGCATGGTGATCTGACGGGGATAGCCCTTGGTGTAGTCGTACACACCGCGGATCGCATCGTCAGAGAAAACTTTAACCTGCCCCTGATAACCGGCCTGCCGCAGACGGAACTGGATCATTTCCTTGGTCTCTTCGTAATCCAGGGGATTGAGGGTGTACTTGAAACTGATGCGGTCAAAAAAATTGGGGATGGTCATGATGGTAGAATGCAATTCCACCTGCCCTAACAGCACCAGCTGCAGAAGCTTGAATTCGTTTGTTTCGTAGTTAAGCAACACGCGCAGCGTCTCAAGCGAGCTGACGCTGAGTTTCTGGGCCTCATCGACCACCAGCACCACCGTCATGTTCTCGGTGACGCCTTTCTGAAAAAGGAACCTCTCCAGGGCCTCCCGCAAGTCAAGAATATTGCCGGGTCTGGATTCAGCGGGCATTTCAATTTCAAAATTTCTGACGAGGGACTCCAACAGCAGGGATTCGTTCTCGAAGGAAGGGTCGAGGATCATGTGGAAGATGACATCCTGGCGGGATTTTAATTCCTGAAGAAGTTTACGGGAAAGGGTGGTCTTTCCCGTGCCTACATCGCCTAATATAACCGATAACCCGCGGCGCAGCCGCAATTCGATAATTACATTCGTCAGCGCGGTCTCGTGCTCGCGGGATAAATAAAAAAAGGCGGGGTCGGGACTGGTGGAAAACGGCTCTTTCTCAAACCCCAAGACTTTGAAATAACTCATAGTTGGTAGGAGCTAAATGAAGCCTGAGTTCGACTATAACCCGTCATCGCCGGATGTTTACCTATATAAAAGGAATCGCTCGGGCACAAAAACATCCTAACTATATATATGTGTTATAAATGTATATATACCATGATATTTGATTTTGTCAAGAAAAATAGCGGTTTTATGGCAAAAAGAGGAATAATCGAAGGTATCTACTTATGCAATAAACAGTTAAGGCATGGGAAATGCCACGTGCAGCGATCTTATGAAGCGCGGGGTCTAGCGGGAAATTTTGAGTATTTTGTACCTTAAGATTCCGGCGGGAATTTTAATTTCTACTTCTTCGTTCTCCTTGTGTTCCAGTAACGCGGCACCTACCGGGGAATTAACCGAGATCTTGTTCTGCGCGTAATCGGCTTCCAGTTCCGAGACCAGCATATACTCCAGCTCCTCCAGGGTATCCAGGTCTTGCAGCTTTACCGTTGCGCCGATGAGCACTTGGTCCTTAGGCATATCCTCGTCATCGATAATACGCGCGTGGCTCAAGCGAAACTCCATCTCCGCAATCTTCTGCTCATTTGCGGCCTGCGCGTCTTTAGCGGCGTCATATTCGGCGTTTTCGCTGATATCGCCATGAGCGCGCGCCTTCTCGATCTCTCCGGCAATATGACGGCGTTTTACCGTCTTAAGGTATTCCAGCTCTTCGATAAGTTTCTGATATCCGGCCTGCGTCAAATACACATCCTGTCCATCCATGCTAAACCCTCCTTGAGCACCTCGATTTTAAATTTAGCGAAACTTCGACGAGTGCGCGAAAATTTTTGAAGCGGAGTGGATAAAATTTTCGCAGCGTTTACGAATCGAAGTAAACGTACCTACCCCTCCCCCACCACTCTCTCAATTACCTTCACCGCCAACTCTACCGCGGCATGCACGTCTTCGATATGGAATACTCCCGTCGGAGAATGCACATACCGGCAGGGCACGCTCAAGACAGCCGTCGGGATTCCTTCCCGGTTCATATAGATCATCGCCCCATCGGTCATGCCGCCCTCCAACACGGCTACTTGATGCGTTATGCTATACTTTTTTGCCGTATCCAGAAGGACTTGTTTTATCTTTTCATTTACAATGATGCCTCTGCCGGCTGCCTCGATCAAGGTGATCGCGACACCGTTGCCTAAGCGTAACGGAGATTCCTTTTCTTTGATATGAGGGGTATCGCCGGCGATCGTGGTGTCGATAGCGATTGCAAAATCCGGATTGATCCTGAACGAAGATGTCCTTGCGCCCTTGAGCCCGACCTCTTCCTGGGCGGTGGCGACGGCGTATACCTGGGCGGGGACATTGATCCGCTCCATGATTTTCAAAAGCGCTGCGCAACCCACCCGGTCATCCGCCGCCTTACCGTAATAGAGCTTATCGGAGAGCTTTCCGAAGTTGGGCTCGAAAATAACCGGGTCGGCCAAAGACACCTTTTCCGCCGCATCGTCCTTGCTGCTTGCGCCGATATCGATAAACATATCTTCATATTTGACCGGGTGTTTCTTGTCTTCTTCCTTCTGCAGGTGCACGGGTTTTACGCCGATAATCCCGCAGACATCCTGTGTCCTGGTTTTAATCACGACCCTTTGGCCAAGTAAAAGACGGTCATCTATCCCCCCTATCTTAATAAAATGTATGAAGCCTTCCCTGGTGATATGCTTAACCAAGAGGCCGACTTCATCCATATGCGCGGCGAGCATAATTTTTTTAGGGCCGGCACCTTTGCGGGCAATGACGTTACCGAAACTATCGGATTGTACTTCCTGACAACTCTTGCGCAACTGGCGTTCCATGATCTTAGCGACGTCCCCTTCGTAACCTGACACGCCCGGTGCAGTCAGCAATTCTCTCAGTAATGGCTCCATTGCTCCTCCTTAACGTAAGAAATGTTATAACCTCTTTGCTTCCAGGGTCTTTATTTCCTGTTCAATTTCTACCAACCTCTTGTCTATTTCCTTGAGGCGGCGGCCATACTGCCGGACAGTTTCCTCTTCCCGGTAAATTTTTGGGTCTGACAACGCGCGCGCTTTTGCGTATTGTTCAAGCCCCAGGTCTTCTTTTTCTTTCCGCAGCTTGCTCAACGCATTTCCGATCCCAAGGTTGTGCTGCTTACGCGCTTTCTCCTGTTGTTTGCGCGCCAATTCCTCCTGCCGCGCCTTCTCCTTTGCTTTTGCCGCAGCAGTATCTTCCGGCTTAATGATCTTCGCTCTTGCCTCCCGGAGGGCGATCGGCATGCTGTCTCTTTTTTCAAGATAGTAATCGAAGTTGCCCGCAAACTTCCTGACCCTGCCTTCTTTGACCTCAAATACCACGTTGGCGATCGAGCGAACGAAATGAATGTCGTGGCTGATGCATACCAGCGTCCCCTCGTATTCCGTCAGGGCCTTGATGAGGGCATCTACCGCATCGACATCCAGGTGCGTCGTCGGCTCATCCAGCAGGAGAAGATTGGGCGGGTCGATCAAAAGCTTGGCCAGGATCAGGCGGCTCTTTTCTCCTCCCGACAATACTTTGACCTTTTTATCGGCATCGTCTCCGGTAAACAGGAATGCGCCCAAGATGGTACGGATGGTCTCCTCGGGCATGTACCCGGAGGAAGCGGCATACGCCTCCCGCAAAACCGTTGCTTCGGAATTCAGCACATCCGTGCGCGTTTGCGAGAAATATCCGATATCTACGTTGTGCCCGACGGTACGGTCCCCCGAATCGATGGTGACCGCCCCCGCGAGTATCTTTAACAGCGTGGATTTGCCTGCGCCGTTTTCGCCGGCGAGCACCGCTTTTTCGCCGCGCAGGACCTCGAAATCAAAATCTTTGTATACCTGGACATCGCCATATGCCTTGTCAATCTTTTCCAGGCGGATCACCTGATGGCCGCAGCGACGGGTAGCAGGAAAAGTAAAATGCCTGATGCTCTCCCGCCGGTCCTGGGGCACCGCGATCTCCTCCATCCTTTCAAGCGCGGTACGTTTGGCACGGACAGAAGAAGCCTTATTGGGCTGGGCATGAAAACGGGCGACATACCGCTCCAGCTGCTCTCTTTTCTTTTCCTGCTCTTTGAATTGCTTGAGCAGGTGGGTGCGTTTTTCTTCTTTTATTTGCTCATAATGATCATAGTTGCCTCTGACCTTGAAGATACGGCCGTTCTCCAGAATCAAGGTATAATTGGTGACCTCGTTCAAAAAGGCCTTGTCGTGCGAAATCATGATAAAGGTACCCCGGAACCCGATCATGTAATCCTTAAGCCAGATGGCGGCGTTTAAGTCAAGATAGTTTGTCGGCTCATCCAGTAAAAGGAGGCCGTAAGAACACGTCAACAATTTTGCCAGCAAGGTACGCATCTGCCAGCCGCCGCTCATATGGGCAACCGGACGGTCAAGGTCCCGTTCCCGGAAACCCAGACCCATAAGAATTTTTTTTGCCTTATATTCCAACTCAAAAAAGCCCAAGGTCTCCAACTCGTGCAGTACCTGGCCGTAACGGCTGGACCCCGCCTGACCGGCTTCTTCAAGGCGCTCTTTTTCTTTCTTGAGCCGCATAATGGTCTCGTCGCCTTCGATCAGCTCCGAAAGGACGGTGCGCTCCGATTTAAAACTGGATTCCTGGGGAAGATAACCGATACGCACATCTTTGTTGATTTGCACGCTGCCGGAAGAAGGCTCGCTTTCGCCTAGAATCAGCGAAAAGAGGGTGCTCTTGCCTGTGCCGTTGGGACCGATCAGGCCGATCTTTTCTCCTTGATTGATGTTCAGGGTGATGTCCTCATAGAGTACCTTTTTGCCGTAATTTTTGGAGAGATTGGCGATATTGATCATGTTTCCTGTTTTTCCGTCGCGGCGGTCAGGGGCGAGACGACATATACGTAGCGCAATGTTTCCTGACCTATGTTTTTGATGTCGTGCGGGGTGTGCGGCGGCATGTAGATGACCGAGCCTGCCTCGGCGGAAAATACGTCCGATTCACCGGTATGGATTTCGGCTTTGCCGCTTAATATGACTATCGCTTCCTCCCGGGCATCCGTGTTGTGCGCCCCTACGGATTCCCCGGGCGTAAGCCTTACGTAACCCGAGCGCATACCGCAGGTCTGCGGGATGCCGGCAAACAGCCGCTGGTATTTCTGGGTGCCTTCTAACTTCACGCAGAGGGGTTTTGTGGCTTGCATTACGGTAAGGCGGACGTTATTTTTCGGGGCGTACGCAGGGCACGTTCCAGATATCCTTGGCGTACTCCTCGATGGTCCGATCGCTTGAGAACTTGCCGGACTTGGCGACATTCACAATAGACTTCTCCACCCATCCGGTTTTATCGGCATAAAGCCGGGAGACCCTCTCCTGGGTTTCGCAATAGGAATCGAAGTCAACGCAGAGGAAATACGGATCCGTGCGCGCCAAGCTTTGGACGATCGGGTCGAACAGCTTAAAATCGACGGGGGAAAAGAAATTACCGTCGATAAGCCGCAGGATCCCCTGAAGCAGGGGAGAATGACGGACATATTCTTGAGGGTCATATCCCCGCGAGCGCAGTTCCTGTATTTCATCCACGCTTAAACCGAAGGTAAAAATATATTCCGGACCGACAGCTTCGGCTATCTCGATGTTGGCGCCGTCAAGCGTACCGATGGTCAGCGCTCCGTTCATCATAAACTTCATGCACCCGGTCCCCGATGCTTCTGTCCCCGCGGCGGACATCTGCTCGGACAATTCCGCTGCAGGGAATATTCTTTCCGCCAGCGACACGCCGTAATTCTCCAGGAATACCACTTTCAGCTTTCCCTGGATGCTGGTGTCCTTATTAATAACTTCGGCGACGCTGTTGATGAACTTGATGATCAGCTTGGCCATATAGTAGCCGGGGGCGGCCTTGCCGCTAATGATGAATGTCCTAGGCAGGCAGTTATCAAGGGGGCCCTTCTTGATCTGGAGGTACTGCGAGATGATATAGAAACAGAACAGCAGTTGGCGCTTGTATTCGTGGATACGCTTTATCTGGACATCAAAAAGTGATTCGGGATCAACGCGTATCCAGGTCGTGCGATAAATATAATCGGCCAGGGCCTTTTTGTTTTCAAGCTTGACCTTCAGCCACCGTTGCTGAAAAGCACCGTCATCTTTAAGCGCCTGAAGCTTTTCGAGTTCGTACAGATTATTGATCCAGGCGTCGCCTATCCCTTCGGTAATGAGGTCGGAAAGTTTTTTATTGGCTTCCAGCAGCCAGCGGCGCTGGGTAATGCCGTTGGTCTTATTGTTGAATCTCGCCGGGGCAAACTCGTAAAAATCCTTGAAGAGCTGTGTCTTCAGAAGGTTCGAATGAAGCCTTGAGACGCCGTTAACGGAGTGGCTGGCGACAATGGAAAGAAAGGCCATGCGGACCATTTTGGGATTGCCTTCCTCGATGATCGACATCCGGCGCAGGCGGTCGTTATCTCCGGGGAACCTAAGGGCGACCTCTTGCAGGAAACGGAAGTTAATCTCATACACAATCTGCAGGTGCCGCGGCAGGAGTTGCTCAAGTAGGGGCACCGACCAGCTCTCCAGGGCCTCCGGCATCACGGTATGATTGGTATAGGCAAATGTCCTGGTCACGATATTCCAGGCCTGAGCCCACTCCAGGCCCTCTTCGTCGATAAGAATGCGCATCAATTCTACGATGGCCAGGGAAGGATGGGTGTCGTTAAGCTGGATCGCCACTTTATCCGGAAAAACGCCGAAATCGGAGTTCTCTATTTTGAAGCGGCGGATAATATCCGCAATAGAGGCGGCGGTAAAAAAATACTCTTGTTTCAGGCGCAGTTCCCTGCCTTTATTGACGTTGTCGTTCGGATAGAGCACCTTGGAGATGTTCTCCGACAGGACCTTATTGTAGACGGCGCGCTCGTAGTCTCCGTCATTGAAATAACGGAAATCGAACTCTTCGCTGCTGCGTGCCGACCAAAGCCTGAGGGTATTAATCAGGTCGTTCTTATAACCCGGGACAGGAATGTCATAGGGCATCGCCAGGACGTCTTCGGTGTCGATCCATTTGATATACAGCTTGCCCTTTGAGTCATGGAACATCTGGGTCTTCCCGTAAAAACGCACCCTCACCGTATATTCCGGCCGGGCAAATTCCCAGGGGTTGCCCAGGCGCAGCCACTCGTCGGGGAATTCAACCTGATAACCGTTGATTATTTTCTGATGGAAAATGCCGTAATCGTAACGTATGCCGTAGCCGTGCGCGGGGATCCCGAGGGTAGCCAGGGAATCGAGGAAACAGGCGGCCAGCCTCCCCAGGCCGGCGTTGCCTAAACCGGCGTCAAGCTCGCAATTGACGATATCCTCAATATGATACCCCATCTCCTCCATGGAATTCTTGACCTGGTCCCAGATCCCCAGGTTGAGTATGTTATTCTGCAGGAGGCGGCCGATCAAAAACTCCAGGGAAAGATAATAGACCCGCTTGACGTTTTGGTCGTGATAATCCTGCTGCGTCTTTATCCAGCGTTCGATCAGCCTGTCGCGGATCGCAACGGCCAAGGCGGTAAAATTATCATAGGCGGTAGCGGTGTATTGGTCTTTGGCGAGGGCGTATTCGCGGCTTTCCAGGAATGACTGTCTGATGCCTTCCTTGGTCATGTTCTTGTTCACGATGACCCAGTTGTTGTCCATCTTCTTTTCGGGCATCTGCTATACCTTCCTTTGCGTAATTATGAATTACGCATACTTATACCACGTATCAGTATATAGTGCAAGAGTTTTCGCGCAAAGGCCCTGCCTTTGGTTATTCCTCAAAACGGCCGCCAAGGTACTTGGCCAGGAATCTTTCTGCGGCGGCATAGAACTTCAGGCGGTTTGCCGGCTTAACAAATCCATGCCCCTCGTCGGGAAAAAGCAGGTATTCATAATAAAGCCCCTTACGCTTCATTGCCTCTACGATCTGCTCGGATTCTTCTTTCTTGACGCGGGGGTCATTGGCGCCCTGTGCGATAAAAACGGGGATCTTTATATTGTCCACCTTAAAAAGCGGAGAACGCGATCGTAAAAATTCCGCTTCCGTATCGGGATCGCCGATCCTTTTGTGTATGGTTTGCAGATACGAGGTCCAATACGGAGGGATGGTTTTGATAAAGGTGATCAGGTTCGATGGGCCTACTGCCGAGATCGCGCACGCAAACACATCCGGGGTAAAGGTCGCGCCTGCCAAAGCCGCATAGCCGCCATAGGAGGCGCCGAAAATGGCAACCCGTTTCGGATCCGCTATCCCCTGACGGATCGCCCAGTTGACCGCATCAATAAGGTCATCGTGCATCTTGCCGCCCCATTCTTTATTCCCGGCATTCAAGAATTTTTTTCCATAGCCGGAGGAACCCCGGTAGTTAACCTGCAGGCAGGCGTAACCGCGGTTGGCCAGCCATTGGCAACGGGGATTATACCCCCAGGTGTCGCGCACCCAAGGCCCTCCGTGCACGTTGACGACCAGCGGCAAAAGCTTTTTCTGTTTAGCCGCCGGATACGTGAGGTAACCGTGAAGCATTAGGCCGTCGCGGGATAGAAACGAAACCGGTTCCATGGCCGCCAGGGTATAGCGTTTCAATTGCGGCATGGTATAAAAAAGGAATTCCGCTTTTTTGGTCCGGCGGTCATACAGATAGAAAGCCCCCGGCCCCTTGTCCAGGTTAAACGCCACTATCCAACGGGTATCGGCGTTGTCACGGCTTTGTATGAAGAAGTCGCCGTCGGAAATCCCGCGGATCCGGGTAAAATCATCCCTTAGGCCCGCATCAAGCACGACCCACTCCTGCCTTGTCCGGGAAAAGGCAACGGCTTCCGGCTCATAGGTGGCCGGATTAACCAGTATGCCGCCGATGTCATACGACGGATCCTGGGCGACGGAACGTGCCAGCTGGGTCCTTATGTCCATCTTTAACAGGCATGAGGTATCGGTCCCTCGGGAATCCGTCAGGTAAAGCGCCGTACCGCCTTTATCGAACGTCACCGGGCCGCTCTCCCCCTCATCCTCCAGGTCCCAGCTGATCAGCGACCGCCACTGCTGGGTAGCGGCATCACGAATAAGCAGGTCCGTTCCGCCGTCGGGCCTTGCCCGTAACGCCCCCCTCACCTGCAAATCGTGGTCGGGAACCCAGGACATAAAATCTCCGGGGTTCTTGGCAATCAACTCCATCCGGCCGGTTTTCATATCCAAATGATAGACGTCGTGGAATTTTTGATCTTCCTTATTCATGACCAACAGGAGTTCCTCAGGATGGTACCTGTTGTACTCGATGACGTTTACCTGCACGCCATCAAAGGGGGTCAGGGTTTCTACCTTGAGGCTGGAAAGCTGGACCGTATAGAGACGCCAGTTCTCGTTGCCTGCGGTATCCTGAAGGTAAAATATCCGGGAGGAATCCTGGGCCCAGAAATACTGCTGTATGCCTCGATCCTTATCCCGGGTGACCGGCCGGTCATCGTCGGCGCCCAGGGTTTTTACCCAGATGTTCAGCACATTATCGACCGGCGCAAGATAGGCGAGCTTTTTACCGTCGGGAGAAAGGCTCGGCTGGGCCCTGACGGGATTGCCGAAAATGACCTGACGGGGAATAAGTTTTGATTCCTTAGACATATAACAACCGGATAGTATGACGGCAAGGCAAGCGATTGCCGCGCCGGGGTAGCGAGGGTTCATTGCCTGTTTTTGGGAAAAATCGTATCAATAAGTTTGGAGGCGGCCTGCTTTTTTACCGCCCCAAAATCCACGTTCAGTAACGAAGAAATATCCACGTTCCTCAAGGCCCTGCTCAAGACCAGGTTCACCAACGTTGCCTGATTGGTAACGTGTTCCAGGTGCTCATCCATGTGTAATACGAATTCCTGGGTAACCGGTTGGCCGTCGGCGCTGTGCCCTTTATATGTGACCTTACCGATCTTAAGATCAAGCCGGTCGATGATCAATTCCGGCGCCTTGCCCTGCCCTTGAGGCTTGCGCACGGTTAAGGCGGCCGTATTGAGAGCCCCTGCCTGATTGGTTTCTACCGTAAGCTGGCGTATATCCAGCCTCAAGACCGGCAGGTGTACCTTATTCTTTAAAAAACCCCCTATGTCGTAGCCGACATACACCTCGGGCATATCGCACATCAGCTGATCCTGGAATCCCGGAGGATTGAACAGCCGCACCCCGCGCGCCCCGATCGCGCTCCTGGTAATGCCGACATCCACAGAGGCGACCTCCAGGCGCAGGCCGGTGGCTTGCGCAACAACCCTACACAGCGCCGCCTTGGCCAGGATGTTCTTGGTAGCCAGAAGCAGGACTGCCAGCGCTACGAGAATACACGCACATACGCTCAATATCTTTTTCATCATCTCAACACTCCCGCATTACGAATGTGCCCTTTGCGCCTTCTTTTCTTCAAGGATCTTCTGCGCGGCTTCCGACGGGACTTGGGTATATTTACTGAAGAACATCGAGGCATTGGCACGGCCGGAACTCAAGGAACGGAAGTTCGTAGTGTAGCCGAACATCTCCGCCAGGGGCGCCTCGGCCGAGATCACCTTCTGATTACCCTTGGTTTCCATACCGAGGATCTTGCCGCGGTGAGAACAGATATTGCCGATAATCGCATTCATGTACTCTTCGGGCGTAGTGACTTCAAGGGCCATAGTCGGCTCAAGGAGTACGGGAGCGCATTGCATAAAGACCTGTTTGAAGCACTCGATGGCGGCAAGCTTAAAGGCCAGTTCCGAAGAGTCGACTTCGTGATAGGAGCCGTCGATCAGGTCGATCTGAATGTCCACGACCGGATAACCGGCATAAGGCCCCTTCTCCATGGCGGCATTGAAGCCCTTCTCTACCGCAGGGATGAATGAACGCGGGATGGCTCCTCCCTTAATGCTGTTGATGAATTCAAACCCCTTGCCGGGTTCGCCCGGCGCCATCTTGACGACTACGTGGCCGTACTGGCCGCGGCCTCCCGATTGCTTGACGTGTTTATATTCGCCTTCTCCCTGCTGCAGGATGGTTTCGCGATAGGCGACCTTGGGCTGGCCGACGACTGCCTCCACGCCGAATTCCTCTTTGAGCCTGTCGACGATAATCTCCAGGTGCAGCTCGCCCATGCCCCACAAAAGCGTCTCTTTGGTTTCCTGATCGGTCTGGATCTTGAAGGTCGGGTCCTCTTCGGCAAGGCGCGCCAGGCCTCTGCCGAGCTTATCCTGGTCTGACCGGCTCTTCGGCGTAATGCTCAACGACACGACCGGTACGGGGAACTTTATTGCCTCCAGGAGTATCGGCGTATCCAGCTCGCAGAGGGTATCGCCGGTAGTCGTGCTGGAAAGACCGATGGCCGCGACGATGTCTCCGGCAAAGGCGTACTCCAGGTTCTCCCTTTGATTCGCATGCATCTGCAAGACCCTGCCGATGCGCTCCTTTTTATTCTTGGTGGCGTTGAGCACGTATGAGCCGGTATAGAGCAGGCCCGAATATACCCGGATATACACCAGCTTTCCCATATGCGGGTCAGCCTGGACCTTGAACGCAAATGCGGTCAGGGGCTCGTCGTGGTTATGCAGCCGGGTAATGGCCTTCTCCGGCTCATCGGGGTCATGGCCGTTGACCGGCGGCAGGTCTGCGGGAGAAGGAAGATAAAAGGTTACTGCGTCAAGCAGCTTCTGTACGCCCTTGTTCTTGAATGCCGCCCCGCACAACAGCGGCACCGCTTTGTTGGCAACGGTACCCTTGCGGATGGCCGCTTTTAATTCATCCTCGGTTATGGAATCCGGGGCCTCCAGGTATTTCTTCATCAGCGCATCATCCAAAGCGGAGGCGCGCTCGATCATGACCTGGCGATATTTTTGCGCGGGTTCTTTATACGCCTCCGGGATCTCTTCAACGCGAAAATCTTTTCCCTGCGAATCTTCTTCATATATATATGCCTTCATCTCAAGAAGATCAACGACCCCTTTGAACTCCGCTTCCGCGCCCAGGGGGATCTCCAGGGGGATGGGGTTTGCCTGCAGCTCCGTCTCGATGGCCTTAAGCACGCCGTAAAAGTCGGCGCCCGTACGGTCCATCTTGTTGATGAAGGCGATCTTGGGCACGTTGTATTTATCGGACTGGCGCCAGACGGTCTCCGACTGCGGCTCGACCCCGCCTAC
>DATJPV010000041.1:0-66375 GCA_035506195.1 Patescibacteria group bacterium
GCGTAGACTCCATGTTGACGGGCGATCTCTTTAACCACCAGGCGGTACGTCATTACATTATCCGCCATGGTAAGCGCATCTTTATAACGCAGGTCGATTTCGTGCTGACTGGCGGCAACTTCATGATGGCTGTATTCTACCTGTATCCCCAGGTTCTGCATGGTCAAAATGGTGTCCCTTCGTAAATCTTGGGCTACATCCAGCGGCACTAGGTCGAAATAGCCGCCTTGATCAAGCGGCTGGGGCGTCTGCGCATTAGCAAAATAAAAATATTCCAGCTCAGGGCCCACATAGTAAATAAAGCCTTTTGCCTTGGCTTTGGCCAACATGCGCTTTAATACATAGCGGGGGTCGCCTTCAAACGGTTTGCCACCAGGCTCATAGATATCACAGAACATCCGGCCTACCCTGTAATCATCCTTGGTGCGCCAAGGCAGAATCGCAAAGGTATCCGGATCAGGCATGGCCACCATATCCGACTCTTCGATGCGGGCAAAGCCTTCAATGGATGACCCGTCAAAACCCATGCCCTCTTCAAGCGCCCCATCCAGCTCTTGAGGTGTAATGGCGAAGCCTTTCAGGAACCCCAAGACATCGGTGAACCACAGCCGGATAAATTTTACGTTGTTCTGTTTCACTAGTTTGAGTATATCGGATTTGGTCTTTTTAGCCATGTCTTCTCCTTTTTAAAAATAGCTCGATCCGACCCAGGGCCTCTTTTAAATGCTCAAGGCTGGAAGCATAAGAAATCCGCACAAAGCCCTCTGCGCAGACGCCAAAAGCGGTCCCCGGCACCACCGCAACTTTCTGCTCTTTCAGGAGCCGTTGCGAAAAATCCATGGATGAAAGCCCGGTGCTGCGTATGGAAGGGAACGCGTAAAATGCCCCCTGCGGCTTCCAGCATTTCAAGCCCAGGCGGTTTAAGCCGTCTACCACAAACTCCCGGCGCCTGCGGTATTCCCGCTTCATCTCTTCAAGCGCTTTTCCGCCGGTCTGCAATGCCTCGCAGGCGGCCATCTGGGAGGTGATGGAAACGCACATGATCGTATACTGGTGGATCTTGGTCATTCCCGCGATCACTTCTTTCGGGCCGCAGGCAAAACCTACACGCCAGCCGGTCATGGCGTAACTTTTGGAGAACCCGTCAAGATATACGGTGCGCTCCTGGGCGCCGGGAAGGCTGGCAAACGGCGTATGCGGGAAGTCATACGTAAGCTCGCCGTAGACTTCGTCGGTAATGCACATAAGGCCGTGCGCGAGCACGACCTTCTTCAGGGCGTCAAGTTCCTTGCGGGTATAGGAAACCCCCGTGGGGTTGGAAGGGTAATTCAGCATCAACGCAATGGTCTTCTTATCAATGGCCTTTTCCAATACCGCCGGGGTCAGCTTGCATCCGTGTCTGGTCGTGTCAATATACACCGGGACCCCGCCGGCAAGCTCGGTTACCGGGCCGTACGAAACATAACCGGGGACGGGTATCAGGACCTTGTCGCCCGGGTTGATAAGCGTACGCAACACAAGGTCCACGGCCTCGCTGACTCCCACGGTAATGAGGATCTGGTCATCCGGCGAATACTGAAGGCCATACCTGTTTCTTAAATAACGCGCCAAGCTCAAACGCAGCTTATAGAGCCCTTTATTCGAGGTATACGACGTAAACCCCTGTTCCAGAGAGTAGATCCCAGCCTCGCGTATCTGCCAGGGCGTGACGAAATCCGGCTCTCCCACTCCCAGGGATATGACATCCTTCATTCCCAGCACCAGGTCAAAAAATGCCCGGATGCCGGAAGGCTGCATGTGCTCTACTTTTTTTGAAATATCCATGTGATTAATACGATATGGCGATCCTCTTGTTTTCCTCTTTGCGCTTGAGAATGACGCCGTCCTCTTTATATTTCTTCAACAAAAAATGGGTAACCGTGCCGCGGATATTCTCCAGCGGAGACAATTTCTCGGCGACGAAGCTGGAAACCGTATGCAGGTCGCGGCCTTCCACGATCAAAAGCAGGTCATAGGTCCCAGAGATAAGATAACAGCTGGTGACTTCCGGGAACGAATAGATGCGTTCGGCGATCTTGTCGAACCCCAGGTCTTTCTGGGGGATGATATTAACTTCGATGAGCGCCCTGACTTCAGAGTCGGTATCCTTAAACAGCTCTCTGTTGATTATTGCTTTATATTTCAGGATCACGCCTTCTTTTTCATATTTGGCAATGGCTTTTTTTACATTCTGAGCCTTTTTTTTGAGCATCTTGGCTATCTCTTCGGGAGTCAAGCGCGCGTCTTTTTCCAATACTTCTAATATCTCGTCCATTTCGCATCCTCCTGGTTTCAGGGGCAATACATCCTGGGCATCTGCCGTTTATGCTGCGAACCTGTATGCATCCGGATTACCTTGGCGACTGCCGTTTTTGGGGCGGCCTGCCCTTTCTTATATGCCAGCCGTCCCAATATCTCATCCAGCTCCAGATAGCTGATCCCCATATCCGCCTCATCTGTCTGGCCGGGCTTCAGGCCGGCAGTAGGGGCCTTGGCAATGATCCGCCGGGGGATACCTATCTCGACCGCAAGTTGACGCACCTGCCTTTTTAGCAGGCCGGCAATCGGCAATATGTCAGCCGCGCCGTCGCCGTATTTGGTAAAATAACCGGTCAATAATTCTGATTTGTTGCTGGTGCCGCACACCAGATAATTGAGCTTATTGGCAAAATAATAAAGCACCAGCATTCTCAGCCGGGGCTTCAGGTTTGTTCTCGCACGCTGGTTTGCCGGCGGAAGGACCCTAACCAGCTTATCGTATATATCGGATAAATCTATGGTTTTAACCCAGATGCCCAGTTTCTGGCTGGCCAGCCTTGCATCTTGCGAGTCTTGCTTTTGGCTGTGGCAAGGCAACACTAAAGCCAAAACCTTTTTGCGGCCAAGCGCCTGCCTGGCCAACGCAGCAACAACGCAGGAATCAAGCCCGCCGCTGAGGCCGATCACCACGCCTCTGGCCCCGGACTGCTTAACCTGCAGCTTGATCCAGGCAATGATTTTTTTACGCATGTTCTTTTTCGATTATTGTTGAATTATAGCACCCAGCTATGGGAGGGTCAAGGAGATATTGGCGCTTTGCAGACATTGACACAGACGCCGCAGATATACTGGTCCACCAGGCGTAGCTTCTGAAATTCCTTCAGCTTTTCAAAACACTTCAGGTAGTCGAAATCCGCCGGTTTTTCCTTTATGGAGCCGCTGGGGCAGACAGCCACGCACGCCCGGCATCGGCCACAACCGTCTTTAACGGGCTTATCGGCCTTTAAGGGCATATCGGTCAGGATGGTCACCAGCCGGAACTGGCTGCCCAGCCTCTTATTCACGAGCAGATTATTACGGCCGATCCATCCCAGCCCCGCAAGATAGCCGACCTTTTTGTGGGAGAGATGGGCCTTCTGATTCTGCCAGTCGATAATCTGGGAGGCCGGCACAGGCAAAGCAAGAAAACCCTTGGATTGAATGAAATTGACCGTCCGTAAAGCCAGCTGATCCAGGAACGCATTTAAAGTCCGGTAATGGTGAAAATAAAGTTTCGTAGGGTGGTCGCTGATCTCCTGCAATGCCGCCGCGGAGAGCCTGGCACCCAGCACGATCGCATTGCCCATCGCCTGTGTCAGTTCCGCAGGCAGAATGAACTCTTCTCTGATATGCGTAATATCCGCAACGCCGAACGCATCCGCTCCCCAGTGGCAACAGAATTTTTTGATGGCCGCGTAGTTTTTTTTCTTATCCATTGAATTTGCGCAGGTGTACCATGAGGATCGATATCGCTGCCGGCGTAACTCCGGAAATACGCGAGGCCTGGCCAAGGTTCAGGGGCTTGAACCCCGTCAACTTCTCCCTTATCTCCCGCGAGAGGCCGGCGATAGCGCCGTATTCGATCCCGGCAGGTATCCGGATCTTTTCCAGGTTCCGGAACCGCTCTACCTCTTTTAATTGCCGCTGAATAAATCCAGCATATTTTACCTCAATTTCAACCTGCTGGGAAACGAATTCTGGGATACCCGCGGCATCGGGACACAGCTCCTTAAGCTGCCCCAGGCCCACCTGAGGCCTCTTAAGCAGTGCTTCCAGGTACACGGCCTTGGTTATGGGGGCGGTCTGCAGCCGGCTCAAGCCGGCATTGACCTGCGGGCCGGGTTTAAGACGGATACTCTGCAATACCTTGATGCCGTCGGCAACGGCTTTTTCTTTTTCCTGGACCCTGCGATAGGCGGCATCGCTTAGCAGACCGACTTCTTGGCCTATCTTGCCCAGACGCATATCCGCGTTATCTTCGCGTAAAAGCAGGCGGTATTCTACCCGCGAAGTGAACATCCGGTAGGGTTCACTGGTGCCCTTGGTGGTCAGGTCGTCGATAAGCACACCTATGTAGCCGCGGGAACGGTCCAGGACCAAGGGGGGCCTGTTTTTTACGCGCAGGCCGGCATTTATCCCGGCGATCAGGCCTTGTGCCGCCGCCTCTTCGTAACCGGTAGTGCCGTTGATCTGGCCGGCCAGAAACAGGTTCTTTATTCTTTTTGTTTCCAGCGTCGGGTACAACTGCGTCGGTTCGACCACCGTATGCTCTATCCCGTAGCCGAAATGGATCACCCGCGCCTCCTGGAGGCCCTCAATGGAATGAATGATCGCCTCTTGCACGTCCTCCGGCAGGCTAGTGGCCAGGCCGTTGGGATAGATATCATCGACATCATATCCTTCGGGTTCCAGGAATATCTGGTGCCGGGGCTTATCCCCGAACTTCACGATCTTATCTTCAACCGAAGGGCAATACCGCACGCCCGTGGCCTTGATGAGGCCGGTGTACAGAGGAGAACGGTCGAGGTTTTTCAGGATGATGCCATGGGTCTTTGCGTTAGTATAGGTAATATGGCAGGGGACCTGTTTCTGCGGCAGGCTTACGGTGGAAAACGAAAACGGCCGGGGAGGCATATCCGGTTGCTGTGCGGCCAGGCGCGAAAAATCAATGCTCTTTTTATCCAGGCGCGGGCAGGTGCCGGTCTTGAAACGCAACAAAGCAAAGCCTAAATCTCTTAAATTATCGCTCAACGCAACGGCAGCCGGCTCGTTGATCCTGCCTCCGTTTACATGATTCAGACCGACGTGGATGAGGCCGTTCAAAAATGTGCCGGGCGCGATCACCACGCAGGCAGCCGGGATTGTTTCCTGTTCAGAAGTAACCACTCCCCGGACAACGTGATCCTCTATAACCAGATGCCTGACTTCCGAAACCCTGATCTCCAGATTTTTCTGCGCGCGGAGAGTCTCCCGCATGTAGTTTTTGTAGAGCTGCCGGTCGATCTGGGCGCGCGATGACTGCACGGCCGCGCCTTTGGAAGCATTAAGGATTCTGAACTGTATGCCGCAGGCATCGGCTGCCTTGGCCATTTCACCGCCCAAAGCGTCTATTTCTTTTACCAGCTGGCCTTTGCCCACTCCGCCGATTGCCGGATTACAGCTCATATGACCGATGGTATCCGGCCGCAGGGTGATCAAAAGCGTCCTGGCGCCCATACGGCTCGAAGCCAGGCCCGCCTCGATTCCGGCATGCCCGGCGCCGATTATGATGACTTCATAGCTCTTCATTATGGCTTGGTTAGTTTTTTGCAACGCCGGATACAGCGCTGCTTAAGGCGAGATGGGAGTAAGATTAAACCCCTAACACT
Organism: Patescibacteria group bacterium; assembly: GCA_035506195.1. Taxonomy (GTDB): domain Bacteria; phylum Omnitrophota; class Gorgyraeia; order Gygaellales; family Profunditerraquicolaceae; genus DATJPV01. Next base: position 5,706 of record DATJPV010000041.1, read on the forward strand.
TCGAAAAGCCGCATGCCGCGCACTTGACGCATCCTTCTTCGTGGCGCAAGGCCCCTCCGCAATCAGGACAGACGCCCACAATGTCCCCTTTGGCTTCTAGTCCCACGGTGACTTCTTCATCGTCATGGGCATGCTTCATCGCCACCGAAGAGGCCTCTACGGGAAGACCGGTGATGGGATTAACCAGCCTTTTTTCGATTACGCGGGCAATGGCGTCGGCGCAGGAAAATATCCTTTGCCCTTTTTCCCAGGAGGGGCTGGGACAGCGGATATTGCGCAGCTGTTCGACGATGGATCTGACCTCGACACCGGAACGGAAGGCCATAGAGACCAGCCGGCCGATAGCTTCAAGCTGACTGGCGGCGCAACCGCCGGCCTTACCCATCTGGGTAAATAGCTCGAAGGGCTTACTCTGTTCGTCAAGGTTGATCGTTACGTAGAGATTACCGCAGCCGGTAGCCACCTTGGTCGTAGTCCCGATAATGACTTCCGGCCGGGGGCGCGGAGCGATTTTACCGGGCTCTGCCGTTTTTTGTTCGCTGGGCTTTTCTTTGCGGCCGACATTCAAAACCTGCTCTTCGCGACTGCCGTCGCGGTAAATGGTGATACCCTTACAGCCTAATTCGTATGCTAAAAGATACGCCTTTCTTACCTCTTCCTGGGTCGCATCATGAGGGAAATTGATGGTTTTGGAGGTGGCGTTATGGACATATTTCTGGAATGCCGCCTGCATACGCACATGCCATTCGGGAGAAATATCGTGGGCAGTCACGCAGACTTTCTTGACATCTTCGGGAACGCCTTCAATGTGCTTGAGCGAAGTGGTTTCAGCGATCTTTTCCATCAACTGACGGCTATAGAAACCCCGCTCGCGGGCAATCTCTTCGAACAGCGGATCAACCTCAACAAGCTTGTCGTTGTCCATGACGTTGCGGTAATAGACGATCGCAAAGAGCGGTTCGATCCCCGAAGAGCACGGGCCGGCGATGATACTGATGGTACCCGTAGGGGCGATGGTGGTCAAGGTGGCATTGCGCACCTTGGTACCGCCCTCCTTCTTGTCGTACACGCTGCCCTTGAATGCCGGGAATGTGCCTCTTTCCTTAGCCAGCTTCTGTGATTTCTTGTTCGCCTCGCTTAACACAAAAGACATGACTTTTTCTGCAAGGGCCACGGCCTCTTCCGAGTCATACGGGATACCCAGGCGGATAAGAAGGGTCGCCCAACCCATAACCCCCAATCCGATCTTACGGGTCGCCTTCGTGGCCTTTTCTATTTCGGGAATAGGGAATTTATTGACGTCGATCAAATTGTCCAGGAAATGCACGGCCAGTTGCGTAACCTCGGCAAGCCGGTCCCAATCGATCTCATAATGCCAGCCGCCCGCCTTCTTGTACAGTTTGGCCAGGTTTATCGAACCCAGATCGCAACTTTCGTACGGCAGAAGAGGCTGTTCGCCGCAGGGATTGGTGCTTTCGATGGCGCCAAGCTTCGGGGTGGGGTTATACTGGTTGATCCGGTCGATAAAGATAATGCCGGGTTCGCCGTTTTTGTGCGCGTACTTGACGATCAGGTCAAACACATCTTTGGCATGAAGACGCTTAATTACCTTTTGGGTGCGCGGGTCGATCAGGTCGTAGTCCTCTCCTTTTTCCAGCTTCTGCATAAAATCATCGGTGACCGCAACGGAAATATTGAAGTTATTGATCTGCTTGTTATCTTCTTTGCAAGCGATGAACTCCAGGATATCGGGATGGTCGATACGCAGGATCCCCATATTGGCTCCCCGGCGCGTACCGCCCTGCTTGACTGCTTCGGTTGCCGAGTCGTAGACGCGCATGAAGGAAACCGGGCCGGAGGCTACTCCGCCGGTAGTCTGGACTACCGCATTCTTTGCGCGCAGGCGGGAAAAAGAAAAACCCGTGCCCCCGCCGGACTTATGGATGATCGCGGTTGCTTTCAGGGTCTCGAATATCGACTCCATCGAATCCAGGACCGGCAGCGTAAAACAGGCGCTGAGCTGTCCTAACTCCCTGCCCGCATTCATCAGGCACGGCGAGTTCGGCATGAATTCAAACTCGGTCATCATCCGATAAAAGGCTTCTTGAAGGACCACGACCTCTTTGTCTGTCTTGCCGTAGACCTTCTCCGCTGCGGCAATCGTCTTGGCGACGCGGGTAAATAACTCCTGCGGAGTTTCGATGACCTTGCCGTTTTCGTCTTTTTTCAGGTATCTTCTCTCCAGCACTTTTAACGCATTGTCACTTAAGCTTAACGCCATGATACACCTCAAAAGTTTGAATTGTTTATGTGCGTTCTAAAAACGAACTATAACACCTTTTTAAAATCTTGTCAACAGAAAATACAATATGTAGTATAGCGCTTTATCTTTTTACACTATAAATTGTATTGACGCCGGCTGGCCTGAGAACGGGGAGATTGTGTAAGATGAAGACTTATGCGATCGTTCTGCACGATTCCCTGACAACCAGCTCTGTGGGAAGAACGAACTTTCTTGCCCCTCCTTTCTTGCCGCCCATCAAAAGCGTCAGTTCTTTTACAGCCTCATGCGCCATCTTCAGTAAAGGTTGTCTGACGGTGGTCAAGGCAACCGATCCGTATAGTCCTGATGGATTGTCGTCGAAACCGACGATAGACAGATCTCCGGGGACATCCCTGCCCAGTTCTTTGACAACGGTCATCACTTCCAAGGCCATGGAGTCGGAGGCGACAAATACCGCGCTCGCAGGATTATCCATCTCGATTAAGCGTTCGGCGATCTGCCTTGCCTGTCCCCGCGAATAGTCGGTCTTAAAGATGTAGTCGGGGTTTGCCTCAATGCCGCCTTTCTTCAGCGCTCTCTTATACCCCTCGAGCCGCTGACCAGCTGCCTGAGTGATCAAATCGCCGGTGATGTGGGCGATCCGTCTATGGCCCAGGCCGATCAGGTAATTAACGGCGCTTTCCGCCCCGCCGGTATTATCGATAGAAATACAACTGACATCTATATCCGTTACGTGGTTATTGATCACGACGCAGGGGGTCCCTGTTGCGAGGGCATCCAGCAGCTGCTGCCGATTCCCGATGACATCGGCAAAAATAATCCCGCCTGCCCCTTTCAGGTTGAGAGGCGCATTCGCTTCGGTGATATGTAACAACAGGTCCAATTTTAACGATTCGCAGATGGTTCCGATGCCCCGGATCAGTTCCAGTGCGTAAAACGAATAAAAGATCCCTTCGTAACGCGGCACGATCAGGGCCACGACGTTGCTTTTCCCCGTGGCTAGCCTTTGGGCCAGCACCGAAGGCTGATAATGAAGCTCCTTTATGGCGCTTAAGACCTTAACGCGATTCTTTTCTTTGACCGACGAGAACTTATTGAGGACTCGCGAGACGGTAGTGATCGAGACACCTGCCAGGCGGGCGACATCTTCTATGGAAACAGTCGTAGAGGAGGTCTTTTTGACGCGTGTCATGAGTCAGTAAAGAAGGTAATTTATTTAACTACATCCCCAATTTTTACCGGGAGCACTTCTTTCTTAATGTCGCATGCGGCAATGGACCTGCGCAGTTGTATGACCTGGACGGTCGCGATCGCTTGGGCTGCCTTATACACCTGGAATACATCGCCGACCTTTATGCCCGAATCTTCGCCCAGGTCGATTACGATGAAATTATGCTCGCGATTGACCGCGATAACCTTGCCTGCCAGGGCTTCCGTCGCCTGAGGCGCGGTTTCCTGCGCGGGGCGCACGATGATCGGCGGCAATTCTACGGACTCCGTAGAGGCAGCCTCCTCGGGTTTCTGCGCCGCAGGGTGAGGCGCGGCCGCTTTCTGTGGCGTGGCCGCGGCGGGGACGCTGGAAGCCGCTTCTTCCGCAGCAGGCGCAGTCGTTGCCTCTTCCACTTTTTGTGTCAGGGTGTCCAGCGTCGCGTTCTTCTCTTTCACAAACGCTTCCATCTCGGAGAGCTTCTTCTGCAAGAGATTGTGTTTCTCCTCTAAATCAGCGATCTTTTTCTCCAGAATGATCTTGCGGCTGCTTAAGAATTTTACTTGCCGCCTTAAAAGGCTGTTCTCCTGGCGCAACGGCTGCATAGACTCCTGGATGCTGAGCTTATCCGTCTTTTCCCTGACTACATCCGAAGCAAGGCTGTCAAGCATGAGCTGATTATGGCCGAGCTTGCTGGACATCTCTTTCTTTGTAAATTCCAGTTGCCGTTTTAAATCCTGATTCTCGCGGTTGACGTTATTCATCTCCAAGGTCAACATGCCTTTTTCCTGGCGAAGCTTATCCTGCTCAATCGCGGTTTCTTTGAGCTTGCCGCTGAGCTCCTGCAACTGCACTTCCAGATCGGCCTTGGCTTTCAAGATATTTCCCCAATACGCCTCTTGGCCGGCGGGGGCGGGAAATTCTTGCGCATGGGCAGGCTGAGACTCTGCCTTAGGCATAGACTTGATCTTGTCTTCAAGCTCCTTGTTCTGCTTGACTAGCAGATCGTATTTGCCTTGAAGCTCTTGCTGTTCGCCGGTGATTTTATCAAGCTGGGTCTTTGTTTCCTGGAAGCGGGTATCGAGGTTTTTCTTTTCCTGCAGAACGCCATTGATCTTCTTGGTGAGCTCTTCGTTCTCTTTGGTAAGCGTACTTCTTTCCTGTACGTACTGTTTTTTAAGTACCTCTTTGGAATTAAGAATATAGAACGCGTACCCTATTACGAACAGGAGCAGCCCGATAAGGCTTAAAATCAAAAACCTTATCCTCTTTTCCATGCCCCCTCCTCGCAATGAAAATAGCTATATTCTTTATTCGCAGCGCATAACAGTAAAAAATACTTGTTGGTACTATAACATGAAAAAATAAGTGTGTAAAGAATTTTTTGAAAATACTTGATTTCGCCAAAAATTTATTATATATTGCCTTCTATGAGGATACCGCAATGTCATCTGGTCTTCGGGGCTGCTGCGTTTGCCGCTTCAATCGCAGCCGGCTATCCTTGCACAGGCTCCTGCGCGCCGATACAGGTCTCGTCAAATGAATTACGCATGTTTGTTGACGAAACGATCGCGGAGCACAGGCAAGAAGCTATACGTTCTGCCCTGAACACGGGAGAAGCCGCGCAGTCGGCCGTCATCACACCTATGCCCGTACTTGCCGCAGCCCAGGAACCCGCAGGGCCCGCAGAACCCGTAGAACCCATGGCACCTGCCGCCAAAAAAGAGGCGCCCTCGCCTCTGGGGCAGGTTTCCGCCGCAGAAAATGCCCCTCCCGGGGAAAAAGGTGCCTGGACCGTTCCTGGAGGAAAACTCTATTGCGAACTCTATAATAAATATTATTGGCACCACGCGCAATTCGACGACGACGGCCACAGGGTCGGCTGGGCTTACGGCGGCAAATACAACGAAACCACCACGGATCTAAAGCTGGAGTATGGCCTTAAGGATACGACCTCGCTGCTGCTGGAGCTTCCTTACAAGGTGGCGCATTGGAAGGATGATTTTGGGCGCTATACGACCCGGGGCCTGGCGGATTGGTGGACGGGCGTTAAATACCGGCTGGCAACCGAACCGCTCATTACCAGCGTACAGGCAAGGGTAAAGATCCCCGGCGACTACAATAAGAACGCTATCCCTGCCCTGGGGAGAAAACAAACGGATTACGAATTAAAGTTGCTCTTCGGCAAAGACCTGTCTAGGCTTATCAACGGTTACGCAAAACTGGAAACGGGATACCGTTTCCGTACCCACCTGCCGACGGACGAGATCCCCTACTTCCTTGAATTTGGATATAATCTGACGAAAGCCCTGATATTGAAGACGACCTTAGACGGAGTCAAGGGAATTCCAGGTACGGGGGAGATCGAAGAGGACTACACCAAATGGACCCTAGGCACTATCTGGAAGATAAAAAATTACGGTATTGAACTGGGCTACGGCGATACCTTCATGGGCAAGAATACCTCTGCCGCCCAAGAAATGATCCTCTCTCTTTCCGCTTTGTTCTAATACTCGCGTTTTACAAATCAGATCTGGCTATAGGCGTTGCGGCACACCAACGCGGCCATCCCTAAGGAAACGGCATCTTCCTTGAACTGCGAAGGAATGACCTTGACTGTCTTGGCGGTCTCACTGAGCGTCCACCTGCGCACCGTCGCAAGGAGGGTGTCAAAAAATACAAGCCGCGATTCCTCATCCACCTTGCCGACGATAACGACATCGGGGTGAAGCAAGTTGACCAGATAGGCGATCCTTACCCCGAAGCGCATCCCCATTTCTGCGGCATTAGCCGCACTCAATGGTTCTATCTCATGCCTAAGAATGCAGTTGTCCTGCAACCAGCAATGCGCCGGGTCTTGGTGGTCCTTATCCCTTGAGGCGGCCAACCACATGGAGAGCTTATTGTTCTGCGAGCCTCGGTACACTTCCCCTTTAAGCATCATGCTGAAGTCGCCGCCTGAGCCCTGGCCGTCAACGCCCACGTATATGATATTATGCCGCTTAGACAACTCAAAGTTAAGCCACTTTTCCGCAAGGATGCTGGCTACGGAACCGTCTTCCACGAGTGCGGGGAGCCCAAGCTTTTCCTCAAGCAGGTCCTTGAGGCTGGCGTCATAGCCGTTGGTCTGGCCGGTCAACCCAAGGCAGATGCCCATCATGCGGCCGCGGTCTGCCTCGGAATCTTTGACAGCCTGGTGCACCAGCGTAATCAGGCCTTCCTGCAGGCTCTTGCCTGCAGGTTTCAAGGAGACCGTCTTTTTAGCCATGACGCGCAGGACAAAGTCCGTCACCAGAACGGTCATATAATTTTTGACAAAGTTGACCTCGGCGCCCACCATATAGCCATACTCGGCATTCAATTCCAGGAGGCTGGGGCGCCTTCCTCCGGAAGACTCATCGAACCCCCGTTCGTAGATGATGCCTTTCTTTTTGAAGTCTTCGATATAATTCGAGATGGTCACGATGTTCAAGTCTACTTCCTGGGCGATCTGGGTTTTGGAAACGGTATTTTGACGACGCAGGACATCGAGTATCTCCAGGTTCCTCTTCTCGCGGTCAACCAGCTGCGTATCCGGGGACTTCAGGGATTTTAGCCTGGGGCAGGTATGGAAAGAAAGTTTCGTCAAACAGCTATCCAGTTTTTTTCTTTCCTCCGGGAATGCCTCGGTGAATTTGACTCCTATGCCCAGGATCTTATCTTCTTGCAGGCTTCTCTTTATCCAGCTGAGCTGCCCCAGGAACCTGACCGCTCCGCGGGTATCGGGGATCTCGATCTCCATCTCAATCTTCTTGCCCAGGTCCTCTTCCTTGAAAAGCCGGTTAATAAAAAGCCCGCCTTCCCCGATGTCGCCGGTAGGCGCATCGCAGGTCAGCGGGCGTTTTATGTCTAAAAACTTAAACCTCGTAGGCAAAGCGACTTTATAACGTGGCGCCTGCCTTCTTTCCAGTTTTACGTTCTGTTCACCCATATATTACCAGCTGGACTCGATATACAATACTCCCCAAGTCCTCATCCCCTTAAAACCACCCCTCATTAGTGCCCAGTTAGAAAGAAATCTTATTTTACTGTACACAAAAAACTTGCTCCGTGGCTTAAGAGATAACACTGGCAAAAAGTAGGCGACGAGAAACACCAGAAACAGAACACCCCATACCGCCAAAAGCGGGCTCTGGGCCCCGGCCACCAGGCCGAGCGCTAACTGCGTCAGAAACATTATACCAAAAAGATGCATAAAATGGAAGTTCCCAATATATACCACGCCTTTAAAGAAGAACGGCACGGGTATATACACATAACCGAAATACTGGATGCAGATCTCCACGATATTCTTGCAGTGTTTCTGGACGGTCAGGGGATGGCCAAAACCATACCCAAAGAGCTGACGGCAAAAATCCGCCAAGGTCACCCGATGCATATGCTCAACGATCGCGTCCGGCTTGAAATAAAGCTTAAAGCCGTTTTGCAGGATGCGTAGCGAAAAATCGACATCTTCGCTGGTGAGCTCATGCCAGAACTCGCGGCCGATCTTATCCGCGGCGGCCTTGCTGACTGCGGCGTTGGCAGTGGCAAAAAATGGCGAATCGATATTGCCGTTGACCTCATGCGGCAAGTTCTTCTTCAAAACAGGATAATAGCCTTCCTGCGTAACCCGGCATCTGCCGCTGACGCTTAAAAATTTGGTCACCTCGCAGTACCCCTCAACGTCGTTGTGCGGATCGGTGCGCAAGGTCAAGATCTCTCCTCCCACCATGCCGACGGTAGGGTCTTTTAAAAATGGCTCCAGCATCTTATGTACCCAGTTCTTACGCGGTGCGCAATCGCCGTCAGTAAACAGGATGTAGTCACCCTGCGCGACCTTCAAGGCGGCATTCCGCGCCTGGCCGGGCGATTTGCAATTGGCAACCTCGACCAATTTTATGAAAGGAAACTTTTTCTGCCAGTTCTTGATGATCTCTACGGTGCGGTCTTTGCTGCCGCCGTCGGCAAATACGATCTCCATCTTATCCTTGGGATAATCGAGCTCGATTAAGTATTCCAGGTTTTTTTCGATGGTTCTGTCGATGTTACGGACCGGATTGATGATGGTGATAAAAGGTAAATTACTCATGTCTGGCGTACGCCCTCCTTTTTTTGTGAAACGCTATCCCATGGTTACGGTAACTGAATGTTCGCGACCTTGCTTGCATATGGGTATAATATTACCCTTTATTTTCTTTTCGTCAAGCTCTATACTCTTTATTCCGCAGGAGACATGGTGTGGATTGCGGACTTCGATATTATAGGCGGCACCCCGAAAAACCCGTTTCAACCTGAAGGAATCCCACTCTTTCGGAATACAGGGATCAATGAGCAGGCCGTCATAATCGGGACGCACCCCCAGGATATACCGGCTCACCGCTACCAGGTTCCAGCTGGCGGAACCCGTCAACCAGGAATTGCGGGAACGACCGAACTCCGGGCTTTCGTCTCCGGCGATGAACTGCGCGTAGACGTACGGTTCGGTCTTCTGGATATCGGCAATATCGTTGCGCGCCGACGGACAGGTCTTTTTGTAATATTCGTACGCACGGTCGCCCCTGCGCATGAGTGTCTCGGCAATGACCACCCAGGGGTTGGCATGGCAGAAAATGCCGCCGTTTTCCTTGAGCCCCGGACAAAAAGTACCCACCGCTCCGATATACGGATAGAACGTTTTATAGGCAGGCCAGGCGAGCTTGACCCCGTGCCTGGTGTCTAGGAACCTCTTAACCGAATCCATACAGGTAAGGCTGCGAGCCTGATCCGCAATGCCGGAAAGCACTGCCCAGGTCTGACTGTTAAGGTGGATCTTGCCCCCCTCCTTACACTTCTTGGAACCGACGGGCCTGCCCTTATAATCAAAGACGCGGACATACCAGGCGCCGTCCCAAGCCCGTGCATTGATCGTATCTGCCATCTTCTTGTAGAGCCTTTGAAGCTTAACGGCATCTTTTTTCTTTCCGGTACGGCCTGCCAGGATAGCCAACTCTCTTGTCGCATAGCAGAGGAATTGGCCTACCCAGACGCTCTCTGCGCCCTCGCCGACATTATTGAGACAGTCATTCCAATCGGCGTAGCCTATATGCGGGATACCGTGCACACCGCAGTCCTGGAAAGAAAACCCGACCGCCCGCAAAAGGTGTTTGTATATCGGCTCGGCGGGGCCGTCGGCATAAGGCACTTTTTCTTTCAGAAAACCAAAATCGCCGGTTTCTTTAATATAATGGCCGGCAGAAACGACAAGCCATAAATGATCGTCGGAGTAGCCGGTCTTGTCTCCGGCCCTGGTGAGAGGAAAATACTGATGATAGCTGTCTCCTCTCTTGAACTGATTTTTTGCCAAATCGATAATGCGCTGTTTAACCGCCGGGGCGATGGTGTGTAAAACCCCCAACGTATCCTGGTTGGCATCGCGAAAACCCATCCCTCTGCCGATGCCCGACTCATAGAAAGAAGCGGAGCGCGCCCAGTTAAAAGTGGTGCGGCATTGATACTGATTCCAGACATTGACCATCGTGTTGATATCGTCGTCCGGGGTTTCAACCTGCAGGTTAACCAGTGTCCGATCCCAGTTTTGCGCAAGCTCCTGAAATTTTTTCTGTACGAAGGGCACGTCCTGGTATTTCCGGATCTTAGCGGCTGCCGAAGCCTTGTTTTCTTCGATGCCCAGGATAAAAATAAGGCATGCCTGCTCTCCCGGGCCGAGCGCTACCTTGAGGTGATGGCTTCCTATGGGATTACCGCCGCGATTGACGGAACAGAGGCTCCTGCCTTCCTCGACCACCAGCGGCCTTGCTTCATCGCGATAGTTGCCGATAAAGGCTTCGCGGTCGGTATCAAAACCTTCGATCGCGCGGTTTACGCTAAAGAACGCAAAGGTATTCCGCCGGACATGCGGATAATAACCGGTCAAATGATATATGGTGTTCCCTACGCATTCGGCCCTGGAGATATTCAAGGAATACTGGAAATCCTGCATGTCCATAAGGGCCTGCCACAAGCAAAACTCGACATAGCTAAATACGGAAAGCTGACGGCTTGACGCCCGGAGGTTGTCTATCCGCAACAGATAGACCTCCAGGTTCTCTTTCAGGGGGACGAAGTAGGTGGTCTCGGTTCTGATATCGTTATAGGCCGAGGCTATTTTAGTGTAGCCCATACCGTGACGGCACTCGTACTGATAACCGGACAGGTCCTTGACGACCGGCTGCCAGCTGGTCGACCAGTACTCTGAGCTTGCGTTATCGCGTATATATACGTAGCGGCCGGGTCGGTCCACGGGGATACCGTTGTAACGGTAGCGCAGGAGCCTGCGGTCGCGGGGGTCCTTATGAAAACTATAACCGCCGGCGGTATTAGAGATCATGGCACAATACTCGTCCTGCCCCAAATAGTTGATCCAGGGGGTCGGCGTATCGGGACGCGTGATAACGTATTCCTTGTTTTTCTTATCGAAGTATCCGTACTTCATATACCGCTGTTGTTTTTTGCTATGTTACTGTAGTATTACGTATGCGGGATCGGTTTATGATACCACTCCTTGATGACTTCCTGTGCGGGTTTGTTTTGCGGCGTATATCCGCGGTTGAACTCACCACCCATATTCGTATGCGTCCCCCAATACCACCAGTATAACCCGTAAAACCACGGCTTATTCCAGAATAGCTCCAGCATTACCTCGTAACAGTCTTTCTGCAACTGAAGCTCAACCTGCTTGCCTGGCTGCGCCACCCAGGGCTGATCCGTGGTAGCGGTAGAACTCTTGTATCCGATCTCGGCGAAAATGATCGGCTTCTTGACCTTGGCCTGCCAGTCCTCCAACAGGTTCTCCCATACCTTCCAGGCGGTCTTTATTTCTTCTCGGGAGGGCCTGTCCTTCTCGATCAACGGGAAATAGGGGTCCACGCCTGCGTAATCCAAAAGATCCCAGAACTCTATCCGATAATATTCATCGTACCAGTTCGCCGCATACGTCAGCCGGCCGGGATAGGTTGCGCGGACCTCTTTGATCAATTGGCGCCAGCGGTTCGGTTGAGTAAGCGCAGAGCGCGTCAACTCGGTGCCTATGCAAAATAGCTCAACCCCTTGTTCCGCAGCCATCTGTGCATAATGCAGAATGAAGGCCTGGTAGTTTTTAAACCAGGTTTCCCATTCCTGGTCAGAGTTGAATTCGATCTCTCCCCGCCAGCGGCCGTCTGACTGGTCGACCAAATCGAGGTGAGGCTTAAGCATGATCTTCATCCCCAGCTCATGGGCTTTTTGTATTGCGTGGACAAGGCCTTCATCGGTGGGCGTCTTGCCGTTGGAATGCATAGCAGTAGAATTGTATTGCTCTTGATACCAGGTAGGGCTAAAAGAAACCCACTCTACGCCCAGAGGTTTCAAGAGGCCCAATGATTCGTCCGAAGAGGCATTTTTAAAGCTGTCTTTGTTCCAGGTTAAATAGCACATCCCTTTCTGCCAGGCCGGATACGGAACGTCTTTTATATTCGCCGCCGGCACAACGGTTTTTGCGGCAACAGGAGTAGCCTCCGGCGTCGCCACGGGAACGCTGGCCTTTGCTGATGCAAGAAGGATGTTTCCGGGTTCTGGTGTCGCAGAGGGTGCGGCGGCCGAACCTGTGGACACAGGAACGGGAACAATCGGAACGGGCGGCGTCTCGGCTTTTGCAGCAGGAGCAGGGGCAGGAGCGGCTACGGGAGACTCTGCGGTAGAAGACTCGGGAGCAGATGCGGCAACAGCTTCGGCAATCGGAGCTGCAGGCGGAGCAATCGCTGCTTCCTTCTTACTCAATCCTTCCTTTAAAACCCGCAGGTAATAGGCTTTTTCTATGCCGGGATCGGGCTTGCTGTACCATTTAGTCAATATTTCTTCAGCGGGTTTCCCCCGAGGCGAAAATCCTCGCGTCATAGAAAGGCGAGGATTGATCGAAACCTGCCAATACCACCAATAGATACCCCAAACCCATTTCTTATAATAGAATGTTTCCAGAAAAGCGCGGTAACAATTAGCCTGGGTCTGAAGACTAAGCGGCCCCTGAGGGGCATGTTCCCAGGGGCTGTCTGCTGCGCTTTCCGAACTCTTGTACCCGATCTCCGCAAAAATAACAGGCTTTTTTAGCTTATCCTGCCATTCTTCTAATTGTTTCACCCACGGCTGCCAGGCCTTTTTAAGCTCTTCGACGCTGGGCGTCTTGGCTTCCGTTAAAGGAAAATACGGATCAACTCCGGCGTAATCCAAGAGGTCCCAGAAAGCGATTTTCTGATATTCTTCGTGCCAGTTTGCCGCGTACGTCAAGTGCCCCTTATACATGCCCCTGACTTGCGCAATCAACTGGCGCCACTGCTCCGGATGGTTAAGCGTACTTGAAGCCAACTCCGTGCCCAGGCAGATCATCTCGACGTTCTCGGCGTTGGCAATCTCTACATAATGCAGGATGAAATCACGGTATTGATTAAACCAATTCTGCCAATCCTGCGGATCAGTGAAGTCGATCTCTCCGCGCCACTTGCCCCCGGAAATCTCCAGGAGATCCACGTGGGGCTTGAGCATCACCTTAAAACCCAGATCATGGATCCTGCGGATGGCATGCGCAAGGCTATTGTCGCTGGGGGTCCGATGAGTAGCTTTTATCTGGGGGGTATTATAGGAATCCTGGTACCAGGTCACGACAAGGGCGACCCATTCGGCCTTGGTCCTGGCCAATTCTTTCAGGGAGTCATCAGAGGCAAACGTAGCATAGCCCTCCTTGGTCCAATCGGCGTAAATCATGCCTTTCTGAAAAGCCGGGAAATTCGTCGATTGGTTTTTTTGTTTTAAACCGATCTGCTTAAGGGCTATTGCCGAACCGACTAACATAAGCGCGGCAAGGACAAAAAATACTCCCCGGGGAAGCTTGCGATATGAAAAAGGCATACGTATCTCCTTATTCTATAAGCCGCACATTGTCTATATAAATCGAGCCTTTATAAGCGGGCTTCATGTTCGACTCGATACGAACTCCCAATTTTCTGATATCCTGACGGAAGGCATCGGTTACTGCGGGATGACGCCAATCGGTACTGCCGGGTTTCAAGTGCGCGGCTATAGTCGTCCATTTGCCCGGCTCCAAGGCAAAGCCCCTGGACATCTCCGTCCACTCCCAGCCTTCGCCGACAGTAAGGATCAATTTAGCCTTCAGACCCGCCGGCGCATCAGGCGGCAAAAACACCTCTACGGCAACCTGCGCATAAGGCGTCCAATCAAAATACTCGACAATCTCCATATACGCGCCTGTCCATTTGCCTCCGGGAAAATCAACCTTGAATTCCAAAGAGGATTTACCTTCCACGGCGTATTTCTGGCTCAACGCAAGGCTGTCACCCACGTAATCTTCTTTTTCCATGGCCCAATCCGGGATCTCCCAACCCTGGGTGTCCTGCTCAAAGCCTGCCAACAGTTTTTCTGCGGCCAGGACTGCCGTCCGGCTCAGGCAAGCTATCAGGCATGCACCGATGAGTACGCATACTATTTTTTTCATACGCACCTCTACTTGATCTTGTTCGTATACCAGTCGCTCAACAGGCCCTCCGCGATCTTGCCGCGAATGATAAAACCGGTCGGATTGAACCTTTCCTGCGGGAAATACTGCCACCAATACATGCCCTTGAACCAGGTTTTGCCGACCAGGGCTTCGACCATGGCCTGAAGGCAATCCGCCTGTTCCTGTTCATCTATCTTGACATCCGGTCCGGAGCGCGGCTTCCAGGGTTCAAGATTGGTGCCTTCGGCACTGCTATAACCTATTTCGGTAAACACTACGGGCTTTTGCAACGATTCTTTAGCAAGCCACGTTTCGATCTTTGCCCCGATAGCACCCCAAGAATGAGTAAGCTGCTGGAGCGTCGGCTCTTTGGTTGAGGTCAGCGGAAAATATGCGTCGATGCCGATAAAATCAAGCTGCTTCCAGAATGACACATAATAATATTCGTTCCAGTTGGCCCCGTAAATAAGCGGCCCCTTATACTGCTCCTTTATCTTACCGATGATCCTGTCCCATTTGGCGGCATATCCGCCGATGGTAGCATTGGCCAGTTCCGTTCCGATGCAATATAATTCTACGTTATAGGTGGCGGCGAACTTTGCGTATTGCACGATAAAATTCTCGTAACTGGCGAACCAATCGTCGCTGGGGTTGATGTCCCCGCGCCAGGCGCCGTCCTTGGTATCCACATGGGGCTTAAGCATTACCTTCATGCCTAATCGGTGGCAGGTATTAATCGCGTGCGCCAGCGCCTCGTCCGTGGGCGTATCTTTCTGGGTATCCGCATAGATGACTTTCGAATCGATAGTATCCTGGAACCAGGGGACCATGATGGCGATGCTCCTGACCCCCTTGGCATAGAGGTATGCCAACGTCTTGTCGGAGGCGGCCTCTCCGAGTTCGGTGCGACCCCAGGACGTATACACGACCCCTTTCTGGAACTCTTCTACGGTCATCACTCCTAAGCCCGATAAAGGCTCCTCCATGGTCGTACCGAGAGGCTGCTTCAGCTCTTCGGTGAAGGTCTTATGACCCGGCAAGGCCTCTTCGATAGGCCTATCATCAGGGTTAAGGTTTTTGGGGCCGTAAAATTCTACTTCCCACATGGAAATTCCCCATTCCGGATTCGCTCTTTTAAGGCCGAGTATCTTGACGTAGCGGGTAGCGACGGGCTCCAGGGGAATCTCGGCAGTGCCGCCGGACTGATCTTTGAGCACTTTCAGGCTCTGCCAGTTTTGCCCGTCATCAGAAGCAAGGATTTCATAGTCAACTGCATAACCGCGTTCCCATAATATTTTGATAAGAGTGACGGTCTTTTTCTCGCCGAAATCAAAAGATATCCATTGATTGTCTATGCCTAGCTTAGAGGCCCAGCGCGTATTCAGGTCTCCGTCCAGGGGTGCCATAGCATTTTGCGGCGGCGCCCAGTCAGGGGTATCGTCAAAAGAAGATGTCGTTACTGCCTGAACCTTCAAATAAACCAGGTCGCTGGGAGTCTGCGTTGTCGGTTCTGGAGCTGCCTGCGACTCTACCGCTCGTTGCTGGCCTGCCGGCTCCCTGGCTGCTTGCGGTTGTGTCGTTTGTTGTTGGTCTAGCGGTGCTTGAGTTTTCTGCGTTTCGGTTGTCTGTTGCTGCGCTGCCTGTTCCTGAGCCGCACGAGTGCAGCTGGCCGACATAAGTACCAAAAACGCCAGTAACCAAATCCTTTGTTTTTTCAACATCTTTAAAATCCTCCCAAAAAATAGGCCAGATTCTCCTTGTCCTACAAATCTGGCCTTATCTGCGACCCGAAATTTGGCCTTCTCTGTCTGTACAGGTTCATTAATTATAGCAAAACGCTCTTAAAAAGTCAAGTCGGATAACTTATCTGGCAGACCCGTCAAACCGGCGTAAAAATATCCAAAAGCTGCGCCTGGGTATCGGACAATACCGAAAAACTCCCCGAAGAAGCCGGAACCAAAAGCATCTCTGAGCCGGCCTTAGCCTCGGGAATAGGAAATTTCTTGCCTGCGATAACCAGGTGTGCCCGGCCCTTTATAATTACCAGCATATGGCAACTCTTCACGTTCTCATTCAAATATTTTTCATTCGCAGGGATCGTGATCCGGTTAACCTGCATACCCTTTGCCTCAAAGCCGCCCGGCAATCTCTCGACCGATACGCCCCCCCGGGTATCGACAAGCTGGCTATCCCCCGGAGTCCATTTTTTTGTGCATATTTCGCCTATCCTGTCCAAATCCAGCTTCTTCTTTCCTGACGCAACGGGATAATCCGGGAAAAAATACCTGACCGGATATGTCGCGCCATCCTCCAAGGACTGTGTCGGGCCGGGTATCTGGGGTTCAACTATGGTAATGCCCGGGCCTAAGGCATGCAGCGTGCCCTGAGGCACCGGGATAACATCCCCGATATCCACGGGTACGTGGTGGTAAAAACCGTCCAACGCCTGTTGCGCTTTTAGAAATACTTTCAATTTGCCGCTGACGGCTTCATCTTTCCTCTTTAAGCCCTCTGCCGCCTCGACAACATTTCCTGCTTCTTCCAATTCTTTTTCGAAACCGCTTTTTTCAAGATATGCGATAAGCTCATTTAAAAGTTTTCCATAATTTCTCAATGCCTTTTCATATTCTTCTTTTATGCGTTCTCCGTATGCGTCAATCAACGAAGGACTGAATCCGCAAATAAGGGAGGGGTGCGAGCCTGCCGTTTCTTTATGTATCCCCGTAACCACCCATAGCTCATTCTTCTTATCATGAAATTGAACCGATAGGCGCCCCTTAGGGGTCAATATCTTTACCAGCGGAAGGAATGTGCCGAATTTCTCGATAACTGATTCGCCTAAAAGATCGACGCCTGCATCGGCAAGCAATTGATCCATCGGGATCAAGCCTTCCCGAATAACTCCCAGCGAACTTTTCTCTCCGGCCTCGGCTCCGTACCAATATTCGCCGATACCTCCAACTCCCCATACCTTCTTTTCTTTATAAGGCTTTATGTATAAAGGGGTCCCGGCCTTTACTAAATCTATCAGAGAAACGATCTCAACCAGTTTCGGGATTACCTTCGCAAGGCCTATCCGGACCATATCCCTGGTTCGCTCCTGCGAATCCGCAATGGCATAATTCCTGAATTCCGGCGCATTGCCGGAAGGCCTCAGGTGCGAGATCTCGCCGTTATCGAAGAATATTCTTATGCCGTCTGTATAATTTACATCCGCGACTTTTCCAAAACCATCGTCATGCAAAAATACTTTTTCTATTCTCTTTTTTATTTTTCCCAGTTCTTTTGCGTCGTTAAGATCTCCGGGGGTTAGATAATCGATTATGGCCCTGCTCGTTCCCATAGGAAACTCTTTTTCTCTATCTGCGTGCGTGAACCTTGAGGGAAGCGTCTTTATCAGTTCCGAAACGTTCTTTCCGCTTTTTGCGATCAAATGTATAACGCTTACAAGAGGAAGCACCGCATCTCTGGTGGGCAGCGCTTTAAGGGTTTTACCTGCGATGGCAAGGTCGGTTCCTGTCAGAAATCCGCCGTTTGATTCCCATGCAAACACATTCCATTCACCTGCATGGCTGCCGATAGAATCATTCATTGCCGCAATGACAAAAGGGGACCCTATCTTGGTCAAGGTCAATACGATGCCTTTATTCCTGCAGACCTTGGCGATAGCATCATTGGCGCTTACGGGCACGCAGACGGCATCTACCCGGACATGTAAATTCTGTAAACCCAATATGGCAAGCAACCCCAGGATATCGCCGGATATATATGTAACATTGTCCGTCGGCTTGCCGTTTTCGTATTCCCGGTAAACCAGGAGCGGCCTATCCGAATCACCGTCTAATGTTATCCCGATATCAAGGTTATTATCTACGAGGACCTTCTTAAAGATACCCAAGGTCTTATCGGAAACGCTTTCGGTATCGACCGGGACAAACTCGCTACTTCTTAAGGGCTCGTTGTGTATCCGGATGTCGGGAGCAAAGACCTCCGCGCCTAAGCCTTCAAAAATGTCTCTTACTATATCCCTGCCTACGGCAGAGTGCTGGTAGAGAAATATCTTTGTCCCTTTCGGAAAAAAAACGTTGCCGAACACGCTTCTATACCTATCTATATAGAACTGACAGGACTCGCCTGTATAGCACTCATCCTTTAAGAGCCCCTGATACTTAGACTCAAACGCTGCCTTAAAAGTTCCCTTATTGTCGAAGACCGATCCTTCTTGTGCAGCAGAATAGACTTTCAGCCTCTCTTTTCTGACGTTTTCCAGGATGCCCGACTCATCCGATTTTAATATCTCTCCCGAGCGCTTGGTAAACTTTATGCCGTTCCTATCCGCCGGTATATGGCTGCCGGTAACCATAATGCTGGCCATCGCATTGCACATGGCATAATAAGCCAGGGCCGGGCTGGGGACCTGGCCCTGGTCGCTTACCTTGCCCCCCATATCGGCAATAGCGGCAGCAACAGACCTTTTTATCCTATACGTGCTGGGCCTCCTGTCTCCACCTATGGCGACGGTATCGCCCTTCTTGAATTCTCCGGAATCCTGGAGATATGCGATAAAACCCCTTGCATTGATATAGCATTCCATATCGGTCATATGTTCGACCGTGTCTCTCAATCCGCTCGTGCCGAATTTCAATTCGTTGACTTTCGCATTCATCTCCGCAGCCCTACAGCTATACACGCATGGAATTCAAACATTGGAACATTATATCAGATTTGTTTGTAAAACCCAAAGGCGAAAAAAACTTGTACCGCACACCTTAAAAAGGTGTACAATGGTACCGCTCAATTTCCTTGCGGGAAAGGGCCTTTTTAGCAAAGGAGCTTATCGGTGGACATCGAAGGCGTAGTATCAAAGAATCTTGGCATACGCAAGCTTACGGGGCCTGCGTTGAGAGAAGCCGTAGCGTATCATAATAACCGCCTTCCCGATGCTGCGAAGAGGCGCATAAACCGTGAAATCGCCCATTGCGTCATAAAAGCCGTAAGGGCCGCAAGGGGCAAGAAAAAATACGAAGGCATGGGGAAAATGGAGTCTTTGCCGGGCACTAAAGTACTGGCGATCAATCATGCCGGCCCCCTTGATGTGACGATCGAATGGAAAACCCAAGCCGACGGTACCCTCAAACCTGCAGGATGCCACCTAGATTCAGGAGGAGACCAGATCAACGTGTCAAAGGTATTCAGCCACTTTAAGGAACCCATTGCGCTGGTGGCGCTCGCAGGAAAAGAAGGAGAAGAAATTACGGATGAATGGGAAAGGAATTTTTTGAACCCCGGCATAATCCCCGCGCTGATCCGCACCACCCAAGAAGACCAGCAGGTGGAAGTGTATAACATGATTGACGGCGATACGCTTCCCGGAATGCACGGATGGGCGGATGAGCTATCGTCACACACAGTAGAGCGCATCAACCGGGAAGCCTTGGCAATGCTTGAGCAGATGCGCAGAAACGGATCCGGCAACATCTGGATGGTCCTTTCGGCGGGAGGGCCCGTGCGGTATAACGCGGATCTTGCCTATTATGCAACGCTCGTAAAACAAGTAAAAAAAGAATACCGGGACAAGGTGAAATTACTGATCGATTTCAAGTCCATGTCCGACCCCCAAGAGGCCATGTCGGTTTTGGACATCCCCAGGCGCAAGCCGCAGGACATAATCAAACCGAACCTGGAAGAATTCATCCAAGTCTTGATCTCAAGCGGTTTGGCGCAAACGGGTAAAATAAACAGGGATACGCTGACCGAAGAGTCTGTTAAAACGCACGCGATTGCGTTGAGAAAAAAATTTAATCTTCTAGGGGTGCTTGTTTCGATGGATAAATCCGGATTGATCATGGTTACGCAAGACCGGATCATCAAAGAAAAGGGCATCAAGATACGGCAGGCATGTCACACCGCCGCCGGAGACTCGCTCAAGGCGGGAGTCCTTTACGCGCTTTCTAACGGAAAGTCGTTTGAAGAGGCCGTGCACACCGGGAATCTCTTTGGGGCTTCAACGGCTTCTATGGAAGGCTCTCAAACTGTCACGCCCCGGAGGTTTACGAAAATAAAGACCTTGGCGCGCACGCAACGCGTCAAGCCGCAAGTCGAATATGTAGCAAGCGCAAAACGGTAACTTACACCGTACCCCTGCGCGCTTCGAGGCTCCTGCGGATCTCTTCGATCTTTTGTCTTGTCAAGGGTACGCGCAAAACAAAAATGATCGCGACGATCAGGCCCAGGACGGGCAACGAAGCCAGGCTGAAACGGATCCAGAAGATGGTCTCGGGTGCCTGCACCTTGAGCTTCCAGGTAAATCCCGCCCAGGTCAGAATAAGGCCGGAAAAATAGTACCCGAAGGAATTCCCCAGCTTAAGAATATAGGAAGCGCAGGCAGTAAAAGAACCTTCCCTTCTCTTCCCTGTTTTGAGCTCATCGTAATCGATGATATCGGCGCCGATAGAGCTATGCAGCATCCACAGAGACGCCGCGGCCATCCCCATTAAACCCGAAGAGATCGTCTGCAGCCAGATAACCGCCGGCGTATACAAGAACCAGGAGCCGGCATAGCCACAGATGCCTACGATACAGGCCACCACTGCCGCCTCGCGTTTTCCGATCCGGTGCGACAGAGACGCATGCACAGGAACGCCGATAAGGCCGCCGAGCATAAAGGCCACGCCCATCCAAAACTGCCAGTTATCTCCGATGATCTTGTCGCCGCCGGCTACGTAAAAAACCGTGGCATAGTAACCGAGGGAACCTACCATGCTCGTGCCTAAGGTAAAAGCGCCGCCCATGACCATCATCTGGCGGAACGGGTGGCAGCGGAGAGTCTCGCCCAGGCCGCTCAAAACGGAGATCTTCTCTTTAACCTTTACCACCACTTTTTCGTAGTAACGTTCTTTGACCCTGAAGAAAATGATGACGGCAAAAATAGCCATGACCACGCCCAATATCGCGGTGTAGACCTGCATCCCCAAAAGGGTATTCTTCTGCCCTGTCCCCGGGATAAGAAACCAGGCCAGGTTGGTAAAACGCAGGGCATAGAAATTGCCCAGCTCAGAGATCTTTTGGGCTACGCTGCGATAAGACATGATCGAGGTGCGCTCCTCATAATCGGGAGACATCTCCGCGCCCAAGCTGTAATACGGCACGGTGAAGGCGCTGACTATGGGCATATACACCATGGTGGATAATAACATATACCAGAATACCGCAGAGACCCCGAGGAATTTTATCTCCGCCCAAGAAGGCGATATTAAAAATAGGACCGGCAGACACAGCCCGCTGATAATGCCGGCAATCAGAATAAAAGGCCTGCGGCGGCCGTGCCTGGAGCGCAAATTATCGGAAAACCACCCCATTAAGGGATCGGCAAAGGCATCCCAGACTCGGATCAGGGTAAGCGCCAAACCCACTAGCCAGGGTTGAACCCCCAAGTACAGGTTAAAGACCGCGAACGCAACGGACGGGTATAACCAGAGTCCCCACATATCAACGGCCGTACCGAGGCTATAGGCCGCTTTGGTTGAAATCGGAAGACGATCCCGCTGGAGCTTCTTTCCACTAACAACATTAGCTTCTTGCATTGTGCTTTCTCCTTCCGCAGTGGCGGACACCAGCCTATCCGATAAGGCTGGGTGTAACAAATAACAAATTACCGATTATAACAGGCGTCGATAAGCCGCTCTACGCTCGTAGTGGCCACGCATTGAACCGTATCAGCGCCGCCGTAATACAGTTTGATCTCGCCGTCATCTTCCACCACGGCCCCGCAGGTAAACACGACGCTGGGGGTCTGTCCTACGAGCTCATATTGCTCCTCGGGAATCAAGATCGCATCTTCGCTCATTGCCTTGACTTTTGACGGGTCGTTTAGGTCCAGGAGGCAAACGCCTAATTGATACACAAAATGCGCCCGGCATTGCGTACGCACTCCGTGAAAAATGGTCAACCATCCTTCGGGTGTCCTGATGGGGGTGGCCCCCGGCCCGATCTTTACCCAGGCCCAACGGATTCCCTCCCAGTTCCTGAATACGCATTTACTCTTCCCCCAAAAGACCAGGTCCGGAGAATAGGAAACCCAAATATCCCCGGTATCGGATCCGGTATTGGGCCGGTCAAGGCGCGCATACAATCCGTTGATCTTTTCCGGGAAAAGCACCCCATTACGGTTATCGGTTTCGGAAATGAACCCCATCCATTGGAATTTCTTAAAGTCCTCGGTCTTGACCAGGCTTAAACGGCAGGTATGGCCGGAGTGCGCGGCATGAACAATATAATAGGCGTCGCCTACCTTGGTTACGCGCGGATCGTAGTACATACCGCAGGTATACTCCTTGAACTCCGGATCGTCATGGGGCAAATCTATGGGCTTGGAGCGCGGCTTAAAGTGGTAACCGTCCGCGCTCTCCGCGATCCAGAAACGGTCAAGCAAAGCGGAATTCTCCACCCGGCAGACCATTGTATAGACGTCGTTGCATTTCACGATGCCGGAGTTGAATACATTTTTGATATCGGCCTCGGCGGGAAAATCCTTGCCCGTCAGAATGGGATTTTTCTCATACCGCTTGCATATGGGGTATTTGTTTGCTTTCATGTCCGATTCCCTCTCCTTGTGTGCGCTGCTGTTGTTAAGCAATATCCAACCACTCCGTATTGGCTCTGTTCCATTCTAAGATCGGATGCCCTCTGCCCTCAAAGTATGCCCGGACTCTTTCCTGGTCGTAGTCTAAGAGGTCCTCAAAAATAGGGACTAATAAAGAAAGGACGTTATCGGATATGACGCTTCTGCGGCAGATGTGCCCCATATAAGGCGACGGAGAAACGGTTATCGTATAACCATCGTAAGACATGACGTGCAGCATGACATGGACATCGCTTGAGCCGTCTCCGATATAGATTATGGCGTTCCGGGGGACATTTTCCTTTTCCTTTAACATATCCAGGGTGGCTACCTTGGCATGGCCGGCATTGGTCCTTTCCACATCCTGGACGACGTTATCTTTATACATAAATGTGGTGCCGTAGACGTTCTCGACGGGCAGAATCTGCCCTACCGCTTTCTCAACGCACTCCTTAGGCGCCGCAGAGAGTATATACGTACTGAAACGGTAATTGTCGATCCCCTCGGACAGGATCTTCATCAGGTCGGTAACCCCTTTTTTGAGCTCGACCTCCTGTCCTACTTCGTAGAGAAGATCCTTGGTTACCTTGCCGGCATAATCGGGGTCCCTGGCTATCAAATGCGCAAGCTCCCCTCCGAGCTGTACGATATTCCTGCGTTTTATCTCTTCGATCTTTTGGTCGAACTGCTTCGCAGACACTCCCAGCTTTGCGCTTAGTATGTACCCGATATCCCCCACGGAAAGGGTCTTGTCGAAATCAGAAACAAAGAGAAATTTTTTCTTCATCGTAAGCGCACTCCTTCCCCAGGGTATTCGCCCTACATTTCATATTTCAAGGCGTAACTTTTTAACATCTGTACCGCCTTGGGGATATACACCAGTTCATCCTGTTTGTGCATATCCTGGCCTTCAAACTCCAAAGAAAAGAAACCCCGGTAATCGTGCTTTTTCAATATCTTGAATATCTTATCGTAATCAAACTCCAATTCACGGCACTCATCGGTTATGTGATGGCACTTGGCATGGATATGCGGGGCATAGGCTATGGTGTCTTCAATAGCCTTGTAGATATCCGGGTCATGGTAATTGCCGGTGTCCAAGTTGATCTTGACCCACTCGGAGTTTATTTCCTTTATCAGCCTTAAGGTATCCACCGCGGTCGGCAGGAAGCCTCCCGCATTATGCGGTTCGATTGCCAGAACAATACCGGCTTCTCTTGCCGGGCCTTCGCATTCCTTTATGCATTTGACCATTTCCGGCCAGAGCCTGTCTTTATCCTCAGGCGGCTGGGGCCATCCGGAAAATATCCTTAACACCGGCGCACCTAAGATATAACCCACATCCAGCCATTTCTTAATCGCCTCTACCTCCTGTTTTCTTTCCCCGGAGCCGGCTTTACCGAAATTGTTCCCCGGGGATAAACAGGCGATACTCAAATGCAGGTCGACAGCCATCTTCTTGTATCCGATCAGGCTTTTTTTGTCGGTCTTGGGCAAGTGATCAGCGATAATATCTACGCCGCCCAACCGGAGGTCGCGAGCGCAGAATGTAAGCAGCTTAACGAAATCAAGCCTGCCCGATTCTAAGGATTTATGAGCTGACCAGGTACATAGCCCTAACTTCACGGCAATCCTCCTGCCTTACTTGACTTTTACCCACTTGCCTGTCTTCTGTGACTCATAGCCGGCCAGGATAACCTTGATGGTCTCCCTGCCTTCTTCCCCGCAGATAAACGGTTTTTCCCCGCTTATGACGCAATCGATGAAATAGTGCACGGCATTCTCCCAGCCCCCTCCGGGGCCAAGCTCCGGGATCCTCTCTTCCAGGGTACAGTTGGGGTCCTTACCCTTGCCGGTCTTAGCCAGGGTAACCAAGATCGGCAGTTTTCCGCCGACGCTGGTAGCTATTTTGCCTTTTTCCCCGTAGACGTAGGTGAGCACTTCGTAGGGCCTTGTGGTCCAGCTGCATTCAAAGAAGCCTTTTGAGCCGTCGGCAAAACGCAGCAGGACGGTGGCGTTATCGTCGATAGGAAGCTTTTTTTCGAGGGTTTGAATGGTGGCAAAGACTTCGGTAACCTGTTTACCGGAGAACCAGCGCACCAAATCGCAGATATGTACGCCGATATCGATCATCGCACCGCCGCCCGATTTCTTTTTGTCGTAGAACCAATGCCCTTTACCTTCTGACCAGTACTCCGGGCCGGCGTGGCCGATGCGGCCGCGGATATTGTGGATGCGGCCGAGGATCCCGGAATCGATGACTTTCTTGGCTGCCTGGTGGATGGGGTCGAAGCGCTGAGTCTGCTCAACCATCAGCAGCACTCCTGTCCTGCGGGCGGCTTTGATCATAGCATCGGCAGCCTTGACTGAAATGGTAATCGGCTTCTCGACTAAGACGTGTTTTTTATATGTTGCCGCCCCCACCGTCATCTCCTCATGCAAATAGTTAGGGGTATCCACAAAAACGGCATCCACATCGCTTCTTTTGACCAACTGTCTCCAATCCGTGGTAATAGCCGCTCCGGGGAGGTTGAATTTTTGCGCCAGATTCTGCGCCTTGGATTTGTCGATATCGCACAAACAGGTTACCTGGCATTTTTCTTTATCATTAACCAGATTGGGAATGCTGGCCCGTTCTGCTATTTTACCGCAACCAATGACACCTACCTTTACCGCCATTGCGTATTCCTCCTTTACCTATAGGTATATCCGTTTGCCGGTCCGGGCGGATTGATAGATGGCCCAGACTGCTTTTTGCGTTTTGAGCCCTTCCGTACCGTCGATTTCCGGCTGTCGGCCTTGCTGCAGGGCCCGATAAAACTCTTTTATCTGCACACGATGGCAAAAACCCCAGTAATCCTTGTGATTCTTGCCGTAGCGAATATAGTCCTTAGGATCGGGCTGGGCAGCCACGGCAGTGCCGTTGTAAAGCCTTATGCGGGCGGAGTCTTTGACTATATGCGCCCTGCCCTTCTGGCAGTCGATTTCGATCTCGGGATCGGCGTCATAAGAATAAAAATTGATCAGATAGAAACAGATATAAGCGCCTTTTTTAAAATGGATAACGCCTTCGGCCAGATCCTCGACTTCGATGGCGCTATGCAAACGCCGGGCGGTATGCGCCTCCACGTAATCGGGGCGGTCCCGTATCAGCCAAAGAAGCACATCCACAAAATGGATCGCCTGGTCGATGAGCACCCCGCCGCCCTCCTTGCTCAGCGTACCCTTCCAATCGCTCCTGCTGTAGTAGGCATCCGGCTTATGATAGGCAAGGACCAGCCTTGCCGCTTTCACCTTACCCAGGCGGCCGTTGTCTAAATATTTTTTTACCAGCCGTGAGCCGGGGTTGTATCTATTCTGGAATACGACGCCCAATGCCACCTTGTTCCTGCGGCTGGCGTCGATCATCTTTTCGGCATCCCGAGGGTCGATAGAGACAGGTTTCTCCGTAAGCACATTGATCTTTTTCTGCATGGCTTGCATGCTCATGGAGGGATGCAGATAGTGGGGGGTCAGGATATGCACGGCATCCAGCGTTTCGCTTTCCAGCATCTGCGCATACTGCGTATACGCACGACACCGGTATTGCCGGGCAGCTCTCCTGGCGCGTTCCGCCTTGATGTCGCAGACCGCGCGTATCTCTATGTTCGGTATGTTAATGAGCGACTGTGCGTGTACCGGGAAGATATTGCCGCAGCCGACCAGGCCGACCTTGAATTTCATGTTAATGCGCCAACTTCCTTACTGAATTACGCGAAATGATCTGGGTATTGTTGAGCAGGACCTTGACCGGCTCCTTTTCTTTCTTATCGATGAGATTCTTGAGGTAGCGCACACCCAGCCTGCCGACTTCATACAACGGCTGCTTAACGGTAGTCAAGGAAATCAGGCTTGAAGAAGCCAGGGGTATATCGTCAAAACCGACCACGGACAATTCAGACGGCACACCGATGCCGCGATGCTTGGCCTCTTCGATCAGGCCGATCGCCATTTCGTCGCCGGCCACAAAGACCGCGGTCGGAACGGGCTTTAACTTCAAGATCCTCTCCAGGCCCTTCTTGCCGGCATCCTTGGTCCAGTCGCCTTTAAGTATATATTCGTCGATAACGGGGATGCCGTTTTCCTGCAGGCCTTTCTGGTAACCCGCGAGCCGGTCGATCCCTGCCTGAGCGTGCAGTTTACCGGTGATGGTAGCGATATGCTTATGTCCGATCCTGACCAGATAGTCTATGATTTCGCGCGCAGCCGCTTCGTTGTCTACCCCAATGCAGTTATCTTCTGATTTCTTATCGAAATAATTCAAAATGATATACGGGATCTTCTTTTCCTTGGCCTTTTCTACCAGCTGTTCGTTGCCCATGATATCCGCAAACAGCAAGCCCGAGGCAAAAGAAGTGCTGAATATCTTCAGGTCCATATCGGTCTTCTCTCCTTCGGCCTGATGGGCAATGTGGATCAGGAGATCAACGCCGAGGCTCAGCGCCCCCTTGCTGGCGCCCTGGATGAGCTCCATAGTATAGAACGTCGAGAACATGTGGGGATAATGCGGCAGCACTAGTCCGAGGGTTACCTTTTTCATCGTACCTCCTTGACGCGGCACAGGCATCCGCCCAATCCGGAACCGGGCCCCAGAAAGGCGTATTTGCCGTCTTTAAGACGCTTAAGGTCAAAACCGAGTTTTATGTTTGCAAGCCCCGCAGCAATGCCGTCGTTGACGATATGGAGATGAAAATCAGGGAAGCCGCATCTTGCTAATTCATTTTCTACGGCGGCAGTAAAATGAAATCCGTCCTTTTTTGTAAAAAAGGGCAGGTAATCCGTCGAACCGAGTAGATAACCGTCAGCGGAGGCCTCGCCGGGTAAGGCCAGGCCTACGTGCGTGGAATACGCGATACCTATTTTCTCGGCGTGGGCCTTGGCGCGAATGATCAAACCGGCTAGCTGATGGATAACCCTTGCGCGCAACTGAAGGCCGAGGCTCTTCTGCTTTGCAAAGCACTTTATCCGGCTGTTGCTTCGGACCGTCCTTACGGAAAACCTATATTTCCAGAGAAAAGACGTGTTTTTAATTATACCACAGGTCCGGGGATTTACCATTAAAATCCCGACCCCTGTTTTGTCCCTGCCTAGATCGATGCTGATAACGCCGGCTCGCGAAAGGCCCCTGGCTTTAGTCTGACGGCAAGCAACTTCCAGCACATTGACCGCCGCGCCTAAAAAACCCGATTCTTTACCGGGGAATCGCGCCTTGGTCACAGCGATATTGCCAAGCCCTTCCTTGGCGAGACGGTCTTTGATGCCCGCAACGACGATGCTGCCGGTTTTCCCCCGGGAAACGCCGCCGCCGATAATGACGCAAGAAAGCCCCTTCCAAAGAGCGGACTCTTGCCTTGTCCAGCCAGGCTTATACCCCCGGCCAGCTGCCAAGGCCGCAATGCCGCTTCCGGCACTCGCGGCTACTTCCTGTACTATCGCAAGGGCGGCTTCCTGCGCCTTCCTGTTGCGCCGGTCCAGAAGCGCCAGGGTCACCGACATACCGGTGATGCCGGCCTTGCCTTTTTCAATATAACGACCGAAAATTCCCGGCCTTAATCTAGCTTTTTCCTCCAGGACGCGGCCGCAAAATACGTCTTCAAAAATCACGCCGGGATGCGCAGGGTCGATGCCGCGGACATCCCAGACCTGGCCGTCTCCCAGGACGGTTATTTTTTTCATGAAGTAAAGAATTTATCACAAGTTTTGGGGGCGGTCAAGCTATTTTATCAGGCTCGCAGGGCCCGACCCACTCCCATAAAGTCAACTTTGTCGAAACAGACGCCGACCCGGTATTGCCCCATATCTTGAGGCTCAATCCAAGCCACCCTACCCCGTTCATAGAGGGGTTCGTGGCCATCGGGAATCCTCAGCCAGATATCCAGAAACGCATCGGGCCTTAAGGGCTGGTCGACGATCAGGCTGACTCCTTTTGCGCTCATGTTGACGACTTGACCGACGACCTCTAGGCCTTCCTGAGGGGCCAAAACCCTCAAAGGAAACTGCGCTTGAAAGCGACGGAATATCCGCCGGTCATCCATGGCCGGTTTTAAAAAATCCTTTACCAGATGGTCCCACCAGGGCTTATCCACGCCTGACTCCTTTCTGTTTATTATATGCCTAAGCCAAAAAATGTCAAAACAGTTTACGGGCTTTTCTTCTTCGCAGGCTTAGCCAGCCACACCTTTGTGCCCCGCGAATCGACCCCGTAATGCGCATCGGGGTTAAGGCCTCCGTGCCCCGGCACAATAACTACGGTGTAATCCTTAAGGCGGCCGGTGTGCTGCTGATACCATGCAATAATAGTGTTTAGATCGTTTATTTTCTGCGTAAATGCTTTTTGGCGAAGATTGAACAATCCTTGCAGCGATCCGAATTCGACAAGGAGCGTATCGTAATCCAAAATGCCGGACACCCCGCCCTCCCACTCTTCGGTGACCACTACCCCTCTTCTGACTATCAGCCTATAGGTTTTTGCTTTTTTCCTGAAGAACACCATCAATCCACCGGAGGTATTAAGGTGTCCTTCGACGACCACTACGTTCTGGCCCCATTGCTCTTTGACTTGACCGATGAGACTTTCGTGATAACCGTATCCCTTGATATTGCCTTTCGGTTCATAAAAATCGTAGCCGTAATACTGCGCAAGCCACTCATAGAGATAGTGGTTGGCGACCGGCTCGGCATAGAACCTTGCCTTTTGTTCTGTGGCGTATGTCTTGATGCCCTCAAGGATATGCCGGTACCCCTCCGCTGCGGTCTCTTGCGGCGGATTTTGCGCTGCCGGCATGCATAATGCCGTAGCCATAACCACGGTAGCTATGAATGACACGGGCGAAGAAACTGAACCGGAGGGGCCGCGGACTTCCGCGATATGCGCTTGATCCACCAATGCATCGATGATCTCTTTTACTACCCCCTTGGCATCAAGCGTACGAATTGTTTCCAGTTTCTGGACAAACACATGAGACCACGGCTTGAACCCTTGCCATACCTCTATGATCCGCTTGCCTTGAGTAATAAACTCATGTACCTGGCTATCCGTTAACGAGCCGCCCTCTTCGGGATTTTCAACAATAAGCCGCAGCCGGTTAAATAGATCATCCTCCTCTTCCTTTGTGGCCAATGCTGCCAGGCTCATCTCGAGCTTGTCCTTGACGTCTTCTCCCATCGGCGAACTGCCGGAGACTGCAAACGAAGGTATCTGTTCAAAAAAACCTCTCTGCATTGCGTATCTGCCTATGATCTTAAAGGCAAAGTCAAACGAATCTGCGCCAGAATCAAGGTGAGTGTGCCGCAGGGGCGGAATGGCTTTTATTTTCTCTGTTTCAAGCAGATAGAGTATCCTTACGCCCAGGTCTTCTTCTGCGCGCGTGAAGGGGACGTGCACGATCCTGTCGTATCTGTCGTAGGTATCCGTATCGATCCATATTTCCTGAATGTCGTCAAGGGACAGGGGAACAATGATCTGCGGGTACGGATCTACTATGCCGGTATATCTATTTCCTACTACCCTTAAGGTGGCTTTACCTTCATGCAGGAACCGGTTGAAGGTAGCCGTAGAAACGACAAAGATAGCCGGGCTTCTGGAGCGGTCATCAAATTGACCGATCGCATATTGATGCACAACCCGGGTCAGGGGGATTTTCCCCGTAAGGTAGTTGTTTAAAATGACTTCGTCTAAACCGTCCCTGCCGTGATAGAGCAGGCCCGGGGCGAACTCCAGGGGCTTGTTGCTCATTACCAGCTCCAGTTGTTCGGGCCTGGTGTCGATCCCGTCTTCGGGGTCCAGCAACGCATGATCCTTCATAACCGCCACATCCCCCAGCGGCGAACTGGAATCCGTATCGGAATCCCCGCGTCCTTTAAGCTGCAGAGACATCTGCTCGATCTGCGCGGTTAACAACGCAAGCTTCTCTTCAATAGGGATGCCTTTGGTAAGGCATTCAAGCGCACCCCGCGCATACAATGATATATGCTCATACCGCACGTCATGATAAAGCGTCGACAGGCGCCTTAATTGCGCAATGAAGCTTCTGAGCATTTTTTCAAGAATAAGGACCTCGTTTAACCGTTGCGGCCCCTTGTTTTCCTTCAAGGACGCAAGCTGGCGCTCGATCTGCGCTATCCGCTCGGCGGGATCTCCTCCGGAGGCATCTTTCCTTTTCAGCGGCGAGCTGGCGCCGATACGGCTTTCCTTCTTTTTGGCTTCCCCCTTCCTTTCAAACAAGAGCAATTCGGTCATCGGACAGCCTACCATAGAGAATGCATACAGGAGGGTATCGGGGCTATTATCGGAATCCAATTCATCGTCAACGTCGATCTGCCTCAAGAGCGCCTGGTAATCCTGCCTAAGGTACTGTTCTATTTCGCCTCTTTTTTTCACGCCTCTTGGTGAGAATAATTTGCTGAACGTATTTTTTTCATCGTCATTGGTGGGCGTATTGAGCACAACCAAATAACCCGGCCTTGACAAAAACGGGATGCTCATCGATAGCACCTTCCGGAAATCAACGTAATTAAGGACATCCGAAAGCGCAATAATATCGAACACTCCCTTATACCGCTGCCAGAACAAGCTTGTATTCCGATGCCGCCCGGAAACGTCAAGAAACCGCTTAAAGTTACGAGGCAGCCTTAATTGGTCGAGCTTTTCTGCGTCGCCCTTGAGTATAACGAGGTTTCCTTCCTGGCGGATATCTTCGGGAAGGCCGACATCGACCCCTACTACCCGAGTGCGAGAGCCTGAAAGCTTCAGTTCCGTACTAGCCTCCCCGCCATGACAGCCGATATCCAAGATCAATACGGGGTTACGTTTTTGCGACAGCCTGAATTGAACGAGGTGTTGCACCAGAACCCTCACTCCCCACTTCCCGCCTGAGTCAGAATAATTCCGCTTCCCGTACAGTTCTTCCCATTTCCGATGGTTTTGCGCCGGTGAGCTGCTTTTTTGAAAAGCCTCCCGCAAGCCGCGTAACCGTACAAGGCAATTGTTCGCATCCGGGTCCAGCAAGGTATCATTCCAGCCGGGCTTCTGACATATCGCCTGAAGTATCGACTCTATAAACAGCTCGATCCTGTCCGGCGGGATCGGATTGCCCCGTGCATAAAGCCGCTGCTTCTCTGTCTCCAGAAACTCCAATACTAACGGAAGCCTAGTTTGTATGTACCGCAGGGAAAAGACAGAGTCGCTTTCAAAATCTGTTTCTTCGAAATTATCATCCCAGTCAGCCAGCTTGTTGAGCCTCTCTCCCGGTTCGGTCAATTGCGTAATAAAGAACAATTGCGCAGCCTCAACGGACTCGTTGGTGATAAGCCCCTTGGGAACTTTAGTAAAGTGCATTACCTTTTCCAGGAGCCGGTCGCCAAGCAGTTCCTGCATTAAATGCCCTGCTGCATTAGCGATGTAGAATTCTGCATCCTGAGACTTAACGCTTTTGAGCATGGGCCACTGCTTCATTATGCCCCTAGAGGCATCCTCGATCGTATCGTGCGCAACCGCAACGCAAGCGTCTTGCGTTGCCTCGGATTCAACTTCAAGCTCGGCGATGCCGTATTTGATGACAAGTTTGTTCTGGACCCTTAAGGGGTGAAGAAAGAAAGGCCGGTCCTGGTTCGGCCCTCTGCCAGGCCGAGCCGTATGCAGCAGGAGGGCAAAAGGAAATGTCCGGGCAATCAATTCTAACGAGGGACGGCAGTACCCTTGTTGCTTGAGATAAGCAACGGTCGAAGCATAGACACCTTCGGCCTCCAGGGCGTAAGAACGTGCACTTGTTTCGCTGATACCTGCCGGCGGGACCCGGACAAAAGACTGGCATAGCATATCTAGGAAGTCTTCTCGCGTAGCCGGGTAACCAACGACGATCTCTGCGCAACGGGAATATGCGCTTTTAAAATTATCGGGAGTAAGCCTGGCAGGAATGATCTCTGCAACCGGACTGCTGGCCTCTTTATTATAGGCATCGCGTGCCAATCGTTGCAGCGCATCCGTAAGCGCCTGGTCGCGCAGCGGCGGTACCTGATTCCTTTCGAAATTCGTTCCGACAAAACCGCTTGCCTTGCTGATAACCACAGAACGGTAATTCAGGTAGAGAAAAGACCCTTGCGCATAAAGCCCGGTATGCGTATCGAAACAGCACAAGGCAAACTGCCCTTCTTCTAAGGCCGTGCGCAAAGAATCATCCCGCGTATAATCATCGTAGGGAAGCATAAGCCCTGCAACGGGCTCGATGGCCGGTGAACTGGCTCCAGAATCAAGCCAAGCCTGGCGTACGATATCCGCGTGTATTTCGCCATACCACCGGCTTCTTTTGGGATTTACCAAAAGCCCTTTTTCTGTCAAGCGCCGTAGCAACTGCAGGTCGTCCTTGCTCGGAGAAACCCAGCGCAGCGCGGCAACCTGCGGGTATTCGCATATCGCAAAGCGCAATAAGGCCTCGCTGACCCCTCCTCCTTCATATTCTGCCCTGGTGCGGATATCGGTTACCGCAAGCCTTTTGCCTGTGCCTTCCGGCCTTGCCGTCAAATGGCCGAACCATTCTTCACCGTCAAAGAGATCTATGATCAGGCAGCGCTTATCGAGGTTATCGCGCTTGGTAATGGCTACCCCGTAATCCGGGTTTGCGTCCTCGAGCCTGCGCAACGGTTCTTCCAGGAACGCCATTAACCTCTGCTTCCTGCTGCTGGCGCCTGCTGCTGACAGCGCCTGGGCCTCCTGGAACCTGCGTGCCAGATAAGACTGTTTCTTGATAAGCTCCATCAGCGTAGCGGAAGTAAAGCCCGTAAAAGACTTCGGCAGTCGTTCTATCATGTCACGGATCATATACAACACTTCATCGGGCCTGACCCCTCCCGGCAAGAACAACCCCCATACCGCATCTTGATCTTCAGTGAGTACGTATTCTATGTGCCGGATAAACCAGGAAGGCGTAATATATATCTCATTGGCCTGTCGCAGGGCCTGAGCCAATCGATGCGCAAATGCGGTTTCAAAAGGATCCCGATCCGCTCTTTTGTCGTCGCCGTGAAATATATCGAAATCATCAACCAGGGGCATCTGGATGGTTTCTAACGCAGTTACCAATACGCTTTTTCTGGCGACGCCAGATCGAATAACAGCGTTATGCAGCTGGTCTTTGGCCTCCTGCGATAGCCTCTTATCAGAACGCACGCGAGCCGTTTCCATAACCAATGACATATCAAGGCAGGCGTGGCGCAAGGACCTATTCCCTTTCGTGAACCAAAACGCTGCCTGCAGCGCCCAGCTAGCCCTCCTGAGTTGGTCATGCGCAAGGGCATTGAGAACAAAATGCGTGATCTCTTCGCTAAACCTGAAGGGCGCCCCTGGATCCAGCATGGCATCTCGAATGCGTTCACGAGCGGTATAATCAATATGCACCAAGGTATCAGTCCCCTCTCTGTATACCCGCCGGATAAGCCCTCTTGTCCTCAAGATCGACCGCAGAGGCAGGATTTCATCCGCGGCCGAACCAAGCGCGGTGCCGCTTCCGGGCGCGTAAGAGCCTAAACGCATTTTTATCTGGTTCATCGCCCGCAGTAGGCCGGCTCCGTCATGCTTCCGCAATAACTCGGCGGTATCATACCGGTCACGGCTAACCGGCGAACTGGAGGCGCTTCCGGCGTATTGCTCGTACGCATCAACCAAGGCATGCGTAAAATCGCCGAAAGGCATGCTGTATTCGCTATCTTTGAAGATCTGCATGCCTAATGCAAAAAGCACGCGCCAGCTGATCCGGTATCCTCTGGCCCGAAGCGTCTCGATGATTCCTTTCAATGACTGGCGGGCATACACATGCTGAGGGTCGGGATCCGTTCTTTCGGATTCCTTGAATATGAATGCGATCTCTTCCTCGATTGTTTCCGGCCATCCCATCTCCTCACAGATGCTTAAGGCTCCCATGTCTGCAATCATTTCATCGGTCACAAATATGACGGTATCATCCGAAGGATTCATAAAGTTGTGCGGCATCTCATGCGACAAGAATGCGATGAACAGGTGCTTGGAAAGCTCCCTGACCAAGAGGGCCCCTATTCTAAAAGACGCCCTTGCGTCATCGAAGGCATCGTCAAAATGGGCCCTTTCAAGCACATTCAGCGCCACATTGAAATATTCGCTTTCATTCAACAAGTGGAAGAGGTTCTGATATACGATCAAAATTGCCAGAAAGTATATTTTCAATTCTTTGTCCCTTTCGGGATTACCCAAGAGCGTCTTGACGGAGGTATTTTCGTTCAATGCGGCCTTTGCTTCCCAGAGGTACCCTGCGTGGCTGGCGCCCACAAAGTCGGCCATGAACGGCTGGCTTTGTCGTATGCCTTGCATGATCTCTATGAATGTATCCGCGCCCATGCGAAAGATCCTGTAGAATGCCTGCGTGAACCCGAAAAAGTCATCCCGGAAAATCCCGCGTAGCTGCGCTTCGCCGATGACCTGCACCAGCCGGCTGAAGACCGCCGGGCTCTCCTGTTCCATGGTTTTGACGAAATGCTCAAACCAAAAATCGCAGTCCTGCCGGGCTTCTTGCCCGAAAATGCGGATCAGTTGCTCGCGTACGCCTGAAACCGGCGAGCTGGCCTCTGACCGGCGGCCTATATTTGTTAGCGCTGCGATAGCATCGAAAAAGGGCTCTATCTGGCTGCCATCCGCCAAGAATTGCTTACGGAACAGGTACGGGATGCCAGCCACAGCTGCGTACTCGTCGATTATCTCTTGGAATGAGGCGGTAATCAGGATGACGGGGATTACGGCAGATTGCACGACCGAGCGGATCCAGCAGGCTAACATAACGCCGTCTCCGACCCTCATGTTGAAATCGGTCACCACCAGGTCGAACGGCGTGCCGTTATCTTGGGCCTGCTTGTACATCTGGAAGGCTGGCTGGGCATCTTCGGCTTCGGCAATTTCGACCCGCTCAATATGAAACTTCACAGGCAACAGCGCAAGTTGGCTGCGTAGTTTTTCTCCCTGGGCCGGATCGTCATCGGCAATAAGTACCCGCAGGACCCGGGACGGCTCTTCTGCCGGGGAACTGGAACCCGTCTGCGACAAGGATACCCGAACCCGCTCTACCTCTGCCGGGGAAAACCTCCAATTCGCCGCAACAAACGCCCGGGATTTTATCCCTCGCATCAATCCCTCGCTTGCCCAAGAGCGTACCGTTGCCGGATCCTTGCGCAGGATCTGAGCTGCCCTTTCCGTAGACAGCCACGTTGACGTATATTTCTTCAAGGTAGCCAGGCCTTTTGCGATGCGCACAAGATCCAGGATATGGATAGCCCTGCCCTCTCTGCCGGTAAAACCGAACAGGCTCGGTTGCACAAGATCCGTGCTACGCCCTCCCGCCTCATCGTTGCTCTTGCCAAAAATCTCCTCCACCCATTCTGCGCCGACCAATTGGTCCAGGTGCTGGGCATAATAATAAAATTCTCCCCTGCTCATCGCTAGCGCGGCCTGCTTAAGCTGGCGGTGGGCCTGGCTTAACGGAACCAAGCATGCTTCCCGGCGATAGGTTTGTCGTAGCGCCTCTAAAGAAACAAACCATATTCCCCCCACTTTCAGGGCCTGCCATTCCTGGCGGATCTCGGGCTGCTCTAGAAGCTTGCGGGCCGTATCCTGCGTTATGCCGAGTATCCTGGTCGCCTCTTTCGCAGAAACATAATTCAAAAGTTTATATACCGAAGCGTAGGGGATTTGATACCGCAAAGGCCTGCCTTGATAACGCTGGCCTACGGGTACTGCCTGGATAAAACCCTGGGCGATGAGTTCTTTTATTTTGTCTGCGCTGCGATGTGTTATTATCCTTACCTCTTCCAGAGGATACTCTGCTTTTTCCTGCGGCGGATGCCTTAAGGCAAGTTCATGCGCTGCCAGATACAGGTAAAGATCCTGCCCTGTAAAGGTGCCTTGCACAATGCCGCGCAGGAGATTCTTCTTTATTACCTTGCCGTCCTGGCCGCACACGAAAATACTAAAATCCTTTTCGAACGTCAACCGCTTGGGAAGAGGCTGGCCGGTAACGGATACTGCCTCAGAAAGAACAGATGCCCCGGGCCGAGGAGGCAACGACTCGATCGGGAAGTGATAGACCTTGCGGTCTTCATGAAACCATATCCTGGCTACAAAACGTTTTCTGGAATATATGATACCGACAACCCTGCCGATGCCGTAGTCGTTATGCACGACTGACGCGCAGCCCCACAGATTCTTTAAGAGATCCAGCTTTTTCTCATGCGCAGGCAATGCGTCTGCGGCTTTTGGGGCAGGCTGACGGGTCGGCGAGCTGGCGAAAGAGCCGTCTGAGGCGTACGCCTCCCATGCCGTGCGGACAATATCATAACCGATCCTGTCGCATTTTAATACGGCGTTACATAACCGGTCCCAGCCGGTTTCCTTTAGGAGCCCACGCTGCTGCAAATGCCAGGCCATGCCAAGGTCGCCATGATTGGGCCGGCTCCACACAAGACGGCTGGCAAGCGGATGTTCAATGACGGCAAAACAAAGCAATGCCGTAGCTACGCCCGCCCTCAGGTAGCCTGCCCTGACGCGAACCGAATCGATCTGCAACCTGTTTTTCTGCGGGTGCCATTGTATCGCCAGGTTCCCGAACCAGCTCTGCGTGTCGTTATCGGATACTGTTATATCCCAGACTGTCTTTTCAATTTGCTCTTCTTCCCGGAAAGAAACAACGTAACCTTGCCTGCAGACCCCGCGTAAGCGTCCTAGCGGCGGGGATAATAATGAGCGTACTGTTTCTTCGTGAAAAACCGGCGAGCTGGAACTGCGTGCGGCATTTGCGATCCAGATCCCCCGGATACAAAGAGAGGGTTTACCGTCTTTTTGGGTCACGATGGACTGGCTGTGGAACGTATACGGCGAGCTGTCGGTTGCACATTGTGAAACGGGCATTACCGCCTGCGCCTTCACGATAATTGGCCTGAGGCGCAGCGTGAAATGGGGTGTCTGCGGAACAACCGGATTAAGGGCATGGTAGATGCCGGGGAAAAGCTCTCTGGAGAGGGTTTCGGCACGGGCGTGTGCTGCCTGGCGCTGAAATCCGGCGGCCAGACAAAGCAGCTCTGTGTTTAACCGAAAGGCGATCAATTCTAGATAGGGGGTTAGGTCATGCGCGAAGGCGCGTGCGAATCTTTCTGCAAGATCTTTAGAAGAGAAGAATACCTCTAGCGCTCTGTGCGGAATGAGGCGAGCAACAATGAAGCCTACGGGAGGGCCCCGGGCAAGCTCTTTTGAAATGAAGAAAAACTTCGCGCGGATACCGTCGGTTTTGATAATCGCCCCATTGAAAACCGTAAGCTCGGCGAATGCGCCGTATTCGATGAGCGCTTTGACCTCCCCTTGATACGTAGGATAATAATCGCCCACCCAGGCATAAGGCGATGCATGCTGCAGGGGAGAGCTGCTCATCGGCACGCCGCTATTATCGAGATGCCCCTGCGCGGCGTTTTTACGCGCCACCATGCGCCAGCCCAAAAGGACGGCACTTTCCTCGTCATAAAATTCAGCCGGCGGGACTTCGAAGTCAAAACCGTGGCGCCAAAAAAGGTCTTCCCACTCAGCGGATGTTTCAAAAAGGCAGGGCAGATTCACCAGTTGTATTGAAAGCCCTTTCTTGAAATTATATATCTCCGTGGCCCGTGCCCAGGAATCCAGGGCTTCGGCATTGCTATCCTGATATCCCGCCTCCGCCATGATCCTGTCGAGCGTATCCAGGATCAGGCTTCCCAGGCCAAATACATCTGTCTGGACATAATCAAGGACCTCCAAGAGACGGTCCTGCTTGAGGCGCGACGACATGTCCCGCAGATATTCCATGGCACGCTCGAAAATACCCGTCCTGTCAATCTGCTGGATCAGATAAACAAAGTGCCTGGAGCGTTCCAGGATCGCCGATTCCGGATGATGGGCAACCAGCGCCATCCTACCGTGCGTATGCAAGAGGCGCGCTAACGCTTCCAGCGACCGGTCTGCCCTTGTGTATTCAAGCGCATATTGCGAGGTAACCACCTCAAACTTTCCGTTACGTCCTTTTAACCGCCTGGCTTCTTCGATAGACCCGCGATGGACAACAATACCGTCTGAGCCCGGGATGCGCTCAGCCCGGATAGCGGCTTGATCGATGCCGTGTAAAACGAAACGGGAAGATGCCTCCTTGGCAAGCCGTAATAGCCACAGGTTTCCGCACCCCACATCAAGGATAGCTGCTTCAGGCATTACGCAAGCCAAATTAAGGAAAAACTGCGTCCAATGCTGCCGGTAAGGAGCCAGCGTCTTGACATCGGTCATTGCGGCAATGGCGGTGTCAAATCCCAGGTCCCAGAACATGTCCCAATCGCATCCTTCCGAAAGGCGACTATCGAATCCCTGAATCGAAGAGCTGGACTGACGTTGCGACCTTATTTCTACGGACCTATCAATTAAGACAGGCGTTCCCTTCCAGCCCGGCAACCGCGTTACTTTTTCAAATGGCT
Source organism: Patescibacteria group bacterium (assembly GCA_035506195.1). Lineage (GTDB taxonomy): Bacteria > Omnitrophota > Gorgyraeia > Gygaellales > Profunditerraquicolaceae > DATJPV01. Next base: position 44,899 of record DATJPV010000041.1, read on the forward strand.
GGCCATCGAGATAAATCTCAGCTCCTTCTTTGAGTCGTTTCGGATTTGCCGCCTCCGAACCATCAAGGAATTCCTGACGCATATGGGGTTGTACGCGCAGATAACTGTCGATCTTACCGCCAAGGGTGGTGAAATATCGCTCGAGGCTGTAAAGCTCATTGCCGGTATAGCGTATATGCAGGCGTTTTGCCGTCCGAACTAATCCCAGCATATTGGCAGATTGATCTGCGCACATCTGTTCAGTTAATGCCGGGTGTACACTGCGCACGTGCCAGCTGAAATTACTGTCCTCGCCCTGCACGTAGTAGACCACGCCCGTAGGATCGAAAAGCATGCGCGGTATTTTTACATTGTCAAATTGACGGTCATGCCGATTAACGAAATGATTGGGAGAGGCCTGTCCTTGGAAGGAATCAGCAAGGAGCGCGGCGCGGCCATCAGCCATCAAGGCGCTGCACGGATGCAGTTTTGCCTGAAGATCCCTCCTGAGTTGTGTAGGCAACGTATCCATAATGCGTTGCATGGTTGTATTAAATTCATGATCGCCTTCTCCCAAGACAGGTCTACGGATGATTAAATCAATCTTCGTTCCGAAAGTCTTCAGGAACCAGGCGATATTTTTCACGTACGCCTCAGTGCCGATGCGGCGAGCCCACTTGCTTGCAGTAACCAAAGACAGCCTTACAGGATTGTAATCTTTGCCCATCAAAATCGGCGCGCCGGCCCAGAAGCGCGGGTCTTGGGCCATCTGGAGAGCCGCACGCGCAGAAGGAGTATGAAGTTCAACGCCCGCGGTAAATACCTGGAAATACCCTTCGAATAATGAGGCAACATCATAGAAATCCTTATCGTAAACAGGGTCGTAGTAATCCTTCAGCGGGTCGCTATCGAAATAGAGCCACAGGTATTGTATCTGGCCGCTGCGGCGTAGTGTATTGACTACCCGGGCGATCTCAACTACCCACGGCCAGGGCATATACCGCACGAGTCCGGCCGCAGCAAGATGACAGATATCGCAACGTATGGAACAGCCTTGCGTAACGTTAACCACAAGATGATATACATACTCATCCCTGAACAAGCTCGCTATACGCTTAAGATCGTCTATCCCCTCAAAATAAGGCCTGAACCAGTCATAGGGAGGATTCCTGAGAGTGCACAAGATTTGTCTTAATGAGGAAGAATCCATGTCGCGTCTTTCCAGCGCTGCCTTAAAAGCCTGTATATCTGCGGCCCCCTGCTTACTTAAGGGACAAGGGTATTGATCAAACAAAGCCAGATGCCGAGAAATCTCCTTGCGCCAAAAGCTGGCTGTAACCGGAGAGCTGGTCAACTGTGCAATGAGTTTCTCCGAGCGCCGGTATCCTACGCCGCTCCTATAGAGTTGGCGCAGAATGAGGTAGTACAGCTGCGGCACAAATGATGGGTGTTCGTTGGCTGCGGTTGCGATACGCTTGAAAAACGCCCGATAGGGATGAGGCGCATAAAACATCTCTGCCTGTTTGGCCTGATGACGGCCTAAGGGATCAAAGTGCCACAACCTGCTTAATTGATCCATATCCTTCTGGCCGTTATGCTGCCGGATAAATTCCAATATGTCCAACGGTGCCAGTGCCTGGAATACCAACACCTCCCAGAAGAAGGGCCGGCCCGTTGAGAGGAGATTTAAATACAGAATGTTGGCAAGGTTATCCTGCCCGCTTATCACGGTCGGCAGATCATCGCAATAGAGGAATAACTCATTGAACAGCTTACGGGGAACGGAATAATCCAAAATAATGGTCACGTTATTATCCCGGCAGATGCGCCGGCATTGCAGGTCTCCTTTGTCATTCGCATACTCGAAGAAGCTGTAGTCGTGCCCCCGGGAGAGATCCGAGACGGTTCGGTGTACTTCTGTATCGCGACGGCCGCACATAACAAAGAACGTGGACCTTTGTGTGCGAAAGTCAGGATGCAATGCCCGGGCCTGTTCAAATACGGCAAAGTAATCGCGCACGCTCTGGGCGGTATGACAATAGAGAAACCCCCATTCCGAATCAACGACGTGCTGTATATCATTACCCTGATCCAAGAGCTCCCAACCGGGGAACTTTTTAATGATCCTGGCGCGTGCGACACGGATCTTTTCATCAACCCTGGGATATTTCTGAGAGTACAACTCTTGGCTGACCGGAGAAACAGGGGGCATCCCGATCTCCTCGTCCCCGAAACCCAAATATGCTTCGCCGGCTGAGAGTGGATTAAGCGTAGGGCTTTTGAAGCCCAATTCGTAAATATGTACCTGCGCTTTTGCGTTGCCGCCATAAAGCCTCAGGGCCGTGCAATCAATGTCTTTTTCTTCGGCCCCCAACGCATACACAATTGAAACATCGTTCTGGCCAATGATCTCTTGCTGCGCGCGATACCATGCCCTGTTTTGCACATCGAACAACACCTCCTCGCTCTTTCCAAAACGTTCCTCGCTGTACAATGCGGTATTGATAACGCGTATACCCTCTGCGCTTTGCATTGCAGCCTGCGGATTGATACCCTTGAGGAGTTTTGTCTCGGAGACAAGTTGGATATCTTCCGGCGTATGGAAAATTAAGCGTATTTCTTTATCCGGAAATAAACGGCGCATTGCCTGAGCCGTATTAACGACAAATACAAAATCGCCCAACCCTGCCATCCGATGATGAAGGATAACATTTACCGCAGCAAAGTCATGCGGCTGCAGTAGCAGATGAGGATAATCTCTGCTTACGGCCCTGATCGCCTCGCTAAGATCCCATCCCATGCGTTTCGTAATGACACGCAGTATATTAGTGAGGCGGGCGGAATGAAACGGAATGGACAGCTCCAGCCCGTCAGCGCCGATATTCACACCATACGACCGGGAAGGGATAACGGATATCTTACGGAGGGCTGCGACGTCTTTGTGGCGCAGGAGAATATTGACTGCGGTAAGGATTTCATAGTAAGGCAGGAGGCGCCGCGCGCCCTGTTCGATATTGCTGGCAAAATCAGCAGATACGGGAATCTGGATTACCGGCATCTCCTCAAGCGGCGAGCTGGCGGCATCATCGAGCAGCTGGAGTTCTGCTTCCACTCCGAATTGCCGCTGGAGCTCGTCTTTGATCGCCTGGGGCGTTTTTCGTTTCGTTTCTGCAGAGACCCTGTACTCCTCATATTCCGTCATATCAATGACTTCTGCCGTATTTTCATCTACCCTATACCACACGATTCCCCTCCTCGATAGGATGAAATAACGCTGCCCGCAAGAAGACTGCAAATCGGTAAATGACGGTAAGAAATAGGAGAGGATGCCGTGCCGGTCAGGGTAATGCGTATGCCCGATAAAAACAAAACCGTTGTTAAATGTCTTGAAAGCCGTTTCTTCGTCCTCTATCCGAAGCTTGTATTCAAAAGGAGCGGACCTGCCTTGAGCGATCGAAATTTCTTTTGTGCACGAAAGCAGAATAGCATGTAAAGATACGCATTGAAAGATGTCAGCTTCAAGCTGAATGATAATCTCTTTGCCTTTGTGCGCGTTATATACAAATTGTTTTAAGCGGGATTCGACAGTGGCATCCGCCGGCGAGCTGGCCCAGTCATAGCCAATTTGAGTAATGCGAAGAGTTTTATATGGCTTCCATCCTACCGAGACAAAAGCATAGGTCCGCGGTGCCTGCAATGCATAGGTGTCATCACGATAGGTTTCCCACCCCCCCCATGTGGATAGTTTCTTGTGTTCCAATTCCAATACGTATCCGTTCTCATCGACGAGCACCGAGGCTTCCAGGCGCCTATCGTCAGAATCGCACTCAGTAACAACCAAGACGTGGAAAGAAACAGAAGCGCTGACGAGGGCCACGTTAAAGCGCAATGTAACCGTTGAGGCATTAAAGCCGCGGAATGGCGCCAGCCTGAATCCTCTGGGGGTTTTGTTGATATGCAATAAGTGCCGCGCGTGATCCCGCCTTACCATTTCCTTTATGTACTCCTCCGACGAACCTAAGTGTATCTGGCTGCCAGCGGTCTCGTCCGTGAATAGATGGAAAGGCGGAGACGCCAGGCGAGAACCCCCTTCTTCGGCGCGGCCATTCGACAACGGCGAGCTAGACTCTTGCGGCACAGCCCAGGCTATTGCTACCAATTCCGAAGGCACTGTTATAAAACCAAAAGCATTCAAGCCTCCGAAGCGCCCCGATATAACATCAGGCTGCTTAAATCCGCCATGCTCAAAATAGTGCCTGACCAGATCAATGCGTTCCTGGAAAGAACTATCTTTCCAGATACGGGTTGTTTTGAGAAGATAGCTGTGCTCGCTGAAAACTACTACAAAGACGCCTTGCGGCTGAAGGAGCCGGTTGGCCTCCTTGAACACATCGAACGGGTACTTGAGGTATGCGATACCGGAGACCATCACGACGGCACCAAAGCTATTGTCGTAGAAAGGTAAGTGCGGCGATACATTAACATCATGGACTATCCGACTGGTAAGCCGCGAGTTCGCGCGCATCTCTTCCTTGCTTACGCCCAGGCCGACTACCGCCGAGACTCGCGGCTTTCTAGGCACATACGAATGGTACCCCGACATTAAATCAAGGACGCGGCTGGCGGGAGGCACCAGCGAGCGTAGTTGCCTATAAACGAAACGGGCGGCATCCCTGGGCAAGTATCTCTGGATCCCTCCTCCCATCTCCCGCCAAAATTCCGTATCGGGTGCGGAATTCGGCGTATCAAAAGACCCCTGCGGGAATAAAAGCGGGTTCTGTGCCGAGATGTCGGATGCGCCTAACAGCCTGGACTGTTTGTACAATAACCGCAGGCCGGCCTCGACAATCCGCGTCGTGCGTTTACCTACGATAAGTACGGTTTTATCGTCGGTTATTAAATCCAACAGCAGGCTGTCGTTATCGGAATCTTTTTCGGTCATCAGAATGGCCGGCAAGCCACGGTCGATCCTGCGGGCTTCCTCGATCAGTTTTATCCCGCATACCCCCCCGGGCATAATGAGGTCCGTTATTAAAAGCGCGATTTCATTATTCTTAATAATCTCGAGGCCTTCATGGGATGCCTGCGCATGGTACATACATTTAAACCCTAGATCGCTAAAAGCCCGATGCAATGCTTCGTGATACCATGGCCGGTCATCGACGATGAGGATGCCCGCATTCTGAATAGCTTCATCTGCTATCGGCGAGCTGCCGACAAAGGTGCCCAAGAGATTAAGCATCCTCGTATATCTGTGGCGGCCAAGCGTACCCCAGTCAATGCTCGGCTGGTATCCGGCGTGAAGCAGGCAGCGACCGAAAGGCGTTTCCGGAAGCACTGTTTCCAGTTCGCGTTGGAACGTCTCGTAACGGCCGAAACCTGCATGAGCGGCCATAGCCCTGAAAGGAACTGTCTGAAATTGCCGGTACCTCCCGCTGTAGGCAGCCAGATCATCCCACCGGGGAGAATCCAACATATCCGCTAAACGTTCGTTAATGGTCCGTATGGTCACGGGGTTTTGTACGTCTTTCATGCGCAGCTGCACCGCATCTTTGGCTACCCGGGAAACGATTTTAAGAAGGCAGGTGAATATCCCCATGCCGGTGAGGTTGACAGGAAATGCCCTATCGATATAGATGCTGTTTACATATACCGAATCCCAGGAAAGCATGATCCGGCCGCTGCGAGAAAACAGCCAGCTGGCCGCAATGGGCGCCTGGCTTATTCTTTGCAAGAGGCAACCGCGATCAGGTTCAAGGTTGATGGTAAACGACTTTCCGGAAGGCTGGATTTTCGAATACATATCCACGCCTGCCTGCCTTACTCTAAAAGTATGCGCATCGATGGATACGCGATGCTCGCATACCTTAAGTTCAATAAGATCATCCGAAAGATGCGTGATGCCGATCGGCCAGTTACCCCCTGCGGAATCATAGTCAGCGTTGATGGTGCCTGTCCGGATATTGATCCTATGGATTCGTCCGTTAACCATGAACGGCAACAGATCGTCTCCGTTTTTGTGTCCAACCGCCATAAAGATATCTTGTCCGGGGCGCAGCCATGTCATCACGTGCTGATGGCCGAGTGCATTTTCTACGTCCATGGCTATCGTCAGCATCCTGTCTTGCCGGGATTGCTGAACCGGCGAGCTGACAACGGCATCCCCGGCGGACGGCGCATGCGCGTCTACATAACCAAGGAACGCCTCAAAATCCTTCCAGATCGTCAAGCGCACCGTTGCGCAAGTGACGGAATTACGTGCCAACAGGCTCATGCGCGTGCTATCTTCGTCCAGAGAAATAATCTCACCCGTACTTTCCAGCAATCTGGTGCGGTAAATATCCGCAACCGCAGGAGAGAACCGGGCTAACGACTGGATTGAATAAACCGGGCCCCCTAGCGGGATATGCAACTCATAATTGTTTTGATAGCGGTTCATCTCCTTGAGCAGGCGTTCTACCTGCCTGCGCAAACAGCCGAGGAAATAGCCGCCGACCAGGATAAATATCCTCTCCGGATAATTGATGATCTGATGGTCCACAAAGTTACCGTATACATGCCCGCGATGAACCAGATAAGAATCCAGGAATACTACTTCATGAATGCGGGAGACCGCAGGAGCAGTCATCAATCTTTCGATGGAAGGCTTAGCGTGTATGCTGGGCCCGAATATTTCGCTGGCGTGGACGACCAGTAAAGCAAAACCCTTATTCGGGGCAAGCGACGAACTGGCAAATGGCGATGCGTCTGATGTTGCTGCGTATGAGGAGCCATACCAGGCTGCCCCGATGGTCGTAATGATCCAGCGGTTGTTTAATGGCCGCAGCGTCCTGCCGCTTATTTTCTGTAGCATTACAGACCCAAGCCAGCCCTGGTGCGTATTGACGAACGCATTGAGAATAAATTGGCTGTGCATTGCCGGAGAATAGTCAAGGCGCGACCTTTTGCTATATGCGGAACGGGCGAAATGTACCGCAACCGGCAGAAGACCTTTCTGCCTATACGCATTAACAATGCCCTGCATCTTGGCGAGCATGGCCGAACGAGTAGGATCGGGGCTGCCTTCTCCCGAGAAGTAATCCGCACAATAAGTCAATACCGTGTTCGGCCGACTTGGCTGAACAGACGAAGCATCCTGCGTTACCGAATCGATGGTATTGCCGGTTTCCGGGAATGGCTTTAGCGGCAAACACACCCAAATTATCTCTCCCGCAAGACGACGCTGCAGTTTAATGACGCGCCCCCAATTCTTGATAAGCAGCGGTTCTTGCCCTTCCGGAGCGAGTTCATAGCGTTCGTCATCCGGATGGAAATCATGCGTAACGATAGTCACATCCTGACCAGGCAATCCCAGCTTGGCTACAAAATCGACAACTTCGTCATGATCGACGGACTCCAGGGCAGCAATGACGCGACCAGCATTGGTGATATAGCCGGCAATAGTAATATACGAAACATCCTCGCGGATTGTGTGCTTATCTGCGCCGGGGACCTGTTCTACCAAATCAAAACCACTGAAGAGCCAGTTCTTGCCATTTTCCTCGATCCATATATAGGGGATCCCGTCTTGAAATCTAAAGTGGAAAATCCGACCGCCGGTGAGCTCAACGATATGGTTGCCGACTTTCTTCGCAGGGTTCCTCCAGGCGATCGTCACCCTTGAAAGCTGAGCCAGCGGGTCGTATTCGAAATCGATACGCGTAATGGCTGCCTTCTTGCCAATGAAAGCGATCTGCCGCACAACCTGTTCGTTATCGCGCGCCTCCCCTGCCTTGCCCTCTTCTCTTATCTGCATCAGCTCATGCGTTGTTTTTCCGGTCACCTGCATGCCTTCTGCCGGCGAACTGGACTGGCCTTCTTTTTTCTTCGTGAGCAATCCGATGGTCAGGGCTATTGTTGCCGCCCCCAAGAACAAAGGAAGGACCCAGGAATGACTATCCTGCTGCACCATCCTCCTATCCCGGCTTGGCATTTGGCCTCTAAGGTGATAACGATTGTCGCCAAGATAAGATGCTTTCGGATTAAATAAGCTGCTTCTTCTCCATGCCCGTGCCGCAAATGCATTGGCAGTGGTGCTTTCAATGCGCCAGCCGGCAAATTGGCCAAACTCCGGATGTGTTGCCATCCAGTAGTATAGAAGAGGCATGACCCGCTTGTGTTGGTACGCTTCTTCTACAAGGGCAACGTCTCTTAAGAGCTTGCGCTGCTGTTGATCGACGGCTAAAGAAAACCCGCCGACTATTTCTCCGTCATAATCACGCAGGAGCTCAATCCAATACCCGATGATTCGATCATCGTAGCCTTTGACTGCCCGATCGCGCGGCCAGACCCCCCTGATTGCTAAGACCTGGCTTACGATGTCATGAATCGCATCGTTCGGTAAACGAACAAGCTTACGTAACCCCTGGTCGATTACCTGCTTCTGTGCACTAGATAGCTGCATAATCAACTCTACAGGCTCAATCACCGCCGGTGAGCTGGAAGCCTCATTGTCCAGTGCTTCCTGCTGGATCCGGATTGCTTGATACGCAAGCTCTAATTCTGAAACAGGCCGTTCGCGCAATCCGGCTTCATGGCGCAGCCTGTCGCGTATGGCCTGGTTATCGCGGAACAGCCTTCCTAACCATGCTCCGTGCAGGCGCTGGCTTTGAACGTCGGCACCGATAAAGAGCTGTTGTGCGGTTACGCGCAACTTAGGGGCATGCACGTACTCCTGAGCCTGTAAAGCCTCCCGGGAAATACGCCTCAATACAGAGCTATGGTTTTTTAAATTGATATCCCATATATGCCACTCATCTTCAGCCGTCCTGAACATAACATCGATATCAGAATCAAGGGTAAGAAAACCGTTAAAACTGCCTATCAGCCAGATCTGTCCGGCATGCAAGATCTGCCTTATTCTTTCTCCGGGCCCGACTTCCCCGAGGCGCATCAATGCCGATTCAATTTGACCTTGGCGCAGCGTTGGTGTCTCTAATACTTTGAATATCTTCCTGAGTAGGCGCCGGTCAATAAAAGGAGTCGCGAAATAGTTTTCCAGGGATAGCTGTAATGCATGTTGCCAGTAGGGCGTTTCCGGGCCCGTCATGTGCATCAAAGCCGCAATCTCTTTGGCAACAGCTGCGGGGGTAACGATCCCGGCCTTACGCTGATTGTCAATCCATACCGCCAGTTCAAAAAGATCCCTTTCTCCTTCTTTGATGGCCATCTGTAACATGCGCGCGGATTCCTGCGCCGGAGAGCTAGCCTGGCGACGCCGGTCCTTTGTTGCGGATCGGACGGACATATAAAACGCTTCGTGCCTGGCAGCAAGGAGCTCATACGTATATTGCCCCATAATGAACCTTCTGCCCTTTTGGCCCATCCGGATCCTCAATTCCCTATTCGCGCAGAGTTCCTCAATGCGCGCCGCAAAACCATTGATATCGCCTGCCTTGACAAGGAACCCGGTCTCGCCCGGTATCATTGCGGCCGCGATGCCGCCCGCATCAAAAGCAACCACCGGCTTTTCCATCGCCTGCGCTTCCAGGAGCGCCCTGCCCAGGCCTTCGCTCGTACTGCATAGCACCGATACATCGGAAGCGGCAATGTAGTCTCTAATCTCTTGCTGCGAAAGCCCGCCGGTAAAAATAACGTTGTCGTCCAAGCGGCATTCCTTGACAAAAACGACTACCCTTTCCTTAAACACCGGGTCGTAATCGTTACCCGCAAAAATAACCTGTACCGGCCTGCTACGGTCTCTGAGGATACGCGCTATCTTAAGCAGGTCAAGGTGGTTTTTCTCGGGGCTGATACGCCCTGACAAAAGCACTACCGGTGTATCGAAATGTACGCCGGCATCCCGGGCTTTTTTAGGATCAAAGAACTCCGGATCGATGCCATTCCCGAGGTTCACAAACCGCCGACGCAGGTACCACGGCACACTCTTTTCGGAAATACCGCTGATGCCCGCCGCCCAATGCACGAGCATACGAGTGGCGATATCCCTTAATAATATGTTCCCGCCGTGATTCTCCAGAAGGACTGGAATGCCCCGCGCATAACTTTGGCGCATCAGGAGCGCTGCCTCCGGAAAGGCGATCGAATGCACCATGACCAGGTCAATACGGTGTTGTGCGAATATTTCGTTTAACCGAAGCTTGAAGGTGGCGATATCCAGATTAATGATGCCGCGGCTATAGAACCTTCTGATAAGAGGCAGGCGCTGCATCAAGCCCATGAATCTGGTGGTGACGAGCCAGTAGCGAATGAGTCCTTTGACGCCTAACTGCTCGAAGAATCTATTGAGTATACTGAAGAAGTGGTTTTCCGCGCATTTTGTGCATTGCGCGATGCTATTGTCGTGCAAAAGGACCGGCACGCGGATCAAGGTGCCCTTACCGATCTGCTCGCTTCTCACAAAAGCGCCTGCCGCATCCGTGGTAAGATATAACTGAATAATGGTTACTCGGTTCCGCCTCAACAAGGCGGCGTTGAGCCCCTGTAAATGCTGTTGCAGGCCGCCAAGGTTATCGTAGGAATAAGAAAACCGCAGGATCGTCAGACCATCTAGGCGGCCTTCTGCCGGAGAGCTGCTCTGTGCGCGGCTCGCAAAGGCTGCATGTATCGCCTCCGTAAACCGGCGTCCCATCTCTTCGATACCGATACCGTCGGGGCTGATAACGATATCCGCCGGATGCGCAGGGTAATCGTTTCTTTCCAGGGGTGTGGCGAGCAGTTGGCGGGCTATGTCGACGGCTATGCCGCTGGCTATCGCGCGTTCAAAACGGCTTTTATAGCTACTGTTGAAACGCACGAGTAATTCAGGCTGGCCTTTCTCCTGATCAGCATACTCAAACAGCTTAGTAACGCATTCAATGAATAGCACATGCGCTTCCGGCGCCTCGTTGTGTGCCCATTCAGCAAGAGACCTTGTGTCCACGCGCATAGAACGTAACCCGTGATCCTGCAGCGCCTTACTCGCCAGATTAATGAGCATTGTCTTGGCTGTTGCGGTCGGCCCAATAAAGACGATATGCGCCGGCCGGCCGAGTTGGCGCTGCTCATTGGCAGTAGCTATGCGCACGATCATGGAGGCGAGTTTCTCTATGCCGCTTTCCTGTACGGGCGAGCTGGTTTTACCGCGCTGCCACCCCGAGAAGGGAGAACGGACCAGGCGGGGGAAACGCGCTATAACCAGACGGCTGCCGAGCTTCGTATCTGGCTGTTGGGTTTCGGAATTATCTATCTTGAGGGGAGCATATATCTCATCGGCGATTTGGCGCACCCGATCGTTGACGCTATCGGTCACCAGGATCCCGGCATTCTTCAGCGCCTCGATATAGAATCCGATGAACCTAGCCCTCACCAGATGGAGATACTCAAATAACACAACCTGAACCATTGTCTTTTTTGAGCCGGAGTCAGAAAGCAAAGATACCGCCTCCTGAAGCATGGCGATGCGCGCTTCCCGCAGATAATTGCTCGCCTGCATATGGAATGCGTGACGGGAAAAATCCTTTCCGTCAAAACGATCTGCCTTCGCAAGTGCCTCCAGATTAAGTTCATCCAGAGACATGCATATGTTTTGGAATTGCGATGCCAAAACAGGAACAAGCACAAAGGCGCGTTCGAAAGCACGGCGAGCCGGCCTTCTTAAGAGCGCCTCTATTGCCTTTGCGGGTTGAGGATAGGTATATCGCGTATCCGCGTCAGCGCGCTGATGAGCAACAGCAGGACGAATACCTTGCCGGCGAAAACTTATTTCTTCGAGTTCATGGAATACGAGCGGATCAAGATGGCGGCGGAGCGCGGATGAGAATTCTTCCTGGAAGCTTTCAACGAGGGTCTTTGAAGAGAAGTATAACGATAGGGTGCCGTTTGTTTTCCGAGCCCAGATGAATGTTGGCGGAGCGCGTGCGGTATTCTGCGTAAGATAAAAGAATCCGACCTTGACATCGCCAAAACTTGGAACCGCCCGGTTGAAGGCAGGGACGGCTTCATAACAACCCTTGGCAATGAGTTGTTTTATCTCCTTGATATCCTGTCGGTTCAGGTTCCCGAGATAGCCATGCCCTTGAGAAACGGGGCTGGCAGCCCTCATGGGGCCTACTCCGTCCCGCGAAGGCTGCTTGACCCGGACCACAAAACGCTCAATTAATCTATCGCTCAATAAACGCATGGGATCATTTGAAATATACGAAGGCAACGCAAAATCTCCGCCGCCATCTTGATCAATCGGAGATCTGCCTAATGCGTCTTGACGCCTTTCGAAAAAACGCGGCAAGCCGTAATGGGTCGGGACAAACTCTGCCGGGTGGAGATAGACATGTGCATCCTTAAACTTTGAGCACACGTTACCGTAACTGCCTACGATACCGAAGTGCGTCATCTTCCCGGAAGCATCAAAATACACCACAAGAGAACCTGGCTGTGCTTTTTCTTGCGAGACAACCTGGAATGACATTGATAATATATCAAGCAGTTGCTGGTAGCCCAATCCGTTGAGCTCAGGGAAGAATTGTTTCACGTACCCCAGACAATCCATGCATGAGGGCAGGTCCTTGGTATCTTCAATAAGCATTATTCCCGGCAACACCGCAATGCTGTCGAAATCATGCTGTTCCAAGAGCCAATCGATGCATTCACGGATCTCTTCAACCGTATCGAATAGCGGAGAGCTTGTCCCCGGAAGGCGGCGTACGGTATAGATAAGCGTACCTTTGTTAATATCGTCGGCCTGTTCGCTGAAATTTCCTACGGCAGTATAACTCAGGCGCTTGCCTAACGAAGAAATATGGAAAATGCCACGGTCATTGTACACAGCCGCATTACGCGAATACGGCAATCCTATTCCTCCCCAGAAACGTGCGATTCCTTTCCTTGTTGAATATCCTTTGGTCATTGCCTTGCGCAGATCCTTAATACCCTTGCCTAGATCGCGCACCAATATCTCAAGGAACCCTGCATCGGCAGAAAGCACCACCGCGCCGGGCGCACCGGCATGCACTACGATATTAGTAGCAAGTTCATCAACTATAAAACGGATCGACTCGTCACCAGAAACAAGCTCATCCTCCCTGTCGTTTACGATTGATTCCTGCGCAAAGCCCAACGATGCGGCAAATGCCTTGATGTGCCGTCCGTATACGCTTTCCGGGGCAAATTCGTATTGATCGCTGCCTACCGGCAAAAGCAGGAATCCGCCGGAGGCAAACGGCGTGAATCCCTCCCTGCCTGTACGCGCAAGCAACGAATCCACCTTCCTGACCACGTGCCCTTCTAGCTCGGGATACTCTGGAAGCGGAGAGCTGGAATACTGTTGAGACGCATTAAACAGCAAAACAATATTCTCTCCTTCTTTGAATTTTGTGACTCGCAGGCTAAACCGCGTATCCGGCGGATATGCCTGTCCGATACTTTCAACGAGGAAATCCTGCATAAGTGCAGTGGATTCCCCACGGCCAAGCGCGGTATCCAAAATGACCTCATATTTCATGTCTGGGCCGGGTTTATCCGCCAGTTCATACGGACGCAAGGGAACGTCGTATTGGAGGCGTGTAAGGTTGCCCCGGCGGATCAACCCTTCGATCCATACATAGAGTTCCTGGAAAGACAAACCGGTGATATCGAAATACCTATCGCCCCTGGCCGGGGAACTTGCGCCGTTCAAGGCTGCAATTGCCTGATACGTCGCGCCTCCAACACGGTATGCGGCCACAACGGTTTTAGATCCATGCTCGCTGAATTCTTTGGCATCGTTTTTAGCGGCAGCCGGATACTTTATGGAACTATACCCACCCAGGATTGCCGGGAATGCCCCTGAAAGAACGTGTTTTCTGAGCGTATCATGAACCGGATAATACGGGCCAACATTCGCCAGCCTGATTGACGGCTCGGATATCCAGCGTTGGCGAATATGGGCAAACGCCGGATCGCACCATGCATGCAAGTCACAATGCAGAAGGGAAAATCTATTCTCAGCCGGCACGGGAGGATACAGCCATTCGCTTCTTTGAAGAACTTCGCCCGGGCCATATCCTGCCTCGCGCAAGACTTGCGCTGCGGCATAGAGAAGTTCGTCCTTACCGTCAATGCCAATGAGCCGCTTGATCCCCAGCCGGAATGCCACGAGCGCCAAGTCTCCTCTACCTGTGCCGTATTCCTCCGCGGTCATGCGGTACAGATCCTGTTGGCGCATTAAGGCTATAATCGGAACAAGGTATTCCAGGAACATAAGCGGCGCTTTCACGACAAGCCCCTGAGCCTGAGCCACCAGCCCCCAAGGCATGCTTTGGCGCAAAAGGTCAGCCAGGATGATAACATCATCTACCCTCAGGTACATATTGTTGGCTCCCGCAACTACTGCCAGATGCTTCTGTGGCGCATCAATCTCTACGGTATCTTGCCTTAAGGACGCAAAAAGTACCTTGCGGATATAATGTTCCAGCTGTTCTATGGCCCCCTCGGCAGGTTCCTCAACCGGCGAACTGGAAAATCGCGAACCTGGCCGCGGGCCGCCCGAATCCCTGAGTTTACCGGGGGTCAAGACGCGCACTATTGTCTCCTGTAATCCTGCGATATACTCAATAGAAGTTGCAGGCCCTAATCCAATCCCTATTACTATATATTCGGCCAAGAGGCGGATAAGCTCAATGACATCCGTATCGGGATTTGAAAGCATATCGGAATCAGTGACAAACACATCGAATATCATTACCGGCCCTTTATCGGAAAGGATGATATTCCGGGGGTTATAGTCTAGACCGCGCAGATCCTCTATGCGTTCGTATAGGAAGGCGCATACATCATAAATAGTCGTCACGCTTCGTAATAGAGTGGGAATAAGGGCACTTTGATTAATGAGGGCGCGCCCTTCGGTATACTGCGCCGCCATGTCTCTGATGTATTGATACAGATTCCTGCCTTCGACAAACTTCCATATGAGAATAAGGTTTCCGATCCTGTCCTGCGTATAAAATCCCTCTACCACGCCCGGCGTTCTGGGCGTAAGCCCGTTAACCGCATCGACAACCTTCTTTATCGCATCGATGTCTCTGACGTCAGGGCGCCGGGCCATCTCTTGGGTTATTATCTTTATAGCTACCACGTCTGAAGGCTGATTGACTGCGTGCGCTTTCCAGGTATTGGCTGCAAGTTTTTCATCAAGTATGTAGGTAGCTCCCTCTGGCAGATAGCGCCTCTGTTTAGGCAGGATAACTTTCTGGCCGGGCTTGAAAGCCGGGAAGAGAGAAAATGCAGTAAACGATGCGAGGGCTTCGGTGAGGTCCTGGAACACTTTTTCCGGATTCTGCTGGCCGTTTATTTTTATGGTAACCGCTTTGTAATAATCGAATACCGCCTGTTCATATTCGCGATATTGCCGGATACGCGTGCGTATCGTGTCAGCATCGTCATCCCCCCTTCCTTCCCTGGGGTGGCCGACGAGCCTGCGCATCGACTCCTTGTCGCTGATGTGCAGTTCGATAGCACAATCAATATAAATACCCTGTTCTGTCATATAACGGGCCGATGAGACGGTAGGCGGGTATCTATCGAGGATAAACCCTGTCTGCATATCCTTTCGGCTGAGGTAAACCTGCATTATCTTGTCCATAATATCGTCGGGCACAAGCCTGCCGTCCAAGACGCGTTCTTGAATCACCGCTAGCTCCTCGCCGGTTAAATGGTAGGCTTGCGCTTTAGCGGGGTCGTGCAGGATATCGCGCAGGACCTGCCCCGCAGAAATGTGCGGTATGCCTAACAACCGCGCCAGCCTGTCTGCCTGCGTATGTTTTCCGCTCCCCGGCTTACCTTTTATTACGATCCTTCTGGGCATATCTGCGGTGTCTATGGCTGAGCTGGCATCGAGTTCCGGATATCGCACGAAATATGCGTCTTCCTCCGGGCCGAAGGGAACGAATCCCAATCCCGCATAGAATTCTTCCAGCGCTTGTTGCCCTTGCGGGTGGCGCCCGAAATAAACAAGATGCGCGAGGATTGTTTCGGTAGCGCCATAGGTCCTTACAAATCTTTCTACGAGAAAATGGCCGTAGCCTTTTCCTTTGGAAAGGCGGTCTGTTTCAACAAAATCGATGAACTTGAAATCACCCAGATCTTGGCGCCTATCCGAATAACTTAATAACAGGCTGACCGCGGAATCATTTTCTGCTATATAGTAAAGTTCGTACGAGCGATGGTAACCGCGCAGAGAATAGTCGCCAAAGACCCGGTCTTTGCCGTTCTTCCACTTGTTTAATAACGATAGCATCTCCTGACGATCGCGGACGACGTGCACGATGGGCACGCTGGTGCTTTCCGCAAGCTGCACTTCAATATCTTCAAGTTCTTCCCATAAAGTCGTTGCATGTGCGGATAAAGACAGGGCTTGTGCCTGCCTGCTGAATAATCCTCGGTTAGGCCGCTTATGCCTGGTAGATTGCGTAAGGTCTTGGAAAATTTCCTTCATTTCGCGGACAAGCTGCGCCTGCCGATCAAGGTTTGCATCCAGCCAAGCCCCGATCACCTGTTGCCTCTTCAGTAGGTACTGCAAAACAGAATCCGATTTTACCGGCGAACTGACGGCTGGCAATCGGGTGGAGATTCTATCGATAGGAGCCTTACTTTCCTCGATATCAACTCTAAATTGTGTAAATCCACCCATCGAATGCCAAGTGCCATAGTGCTCGGATATGTATTTATTGCCTGACGTTATCTGCGCGTATTCTTCAATCGCAAGTGTTTTATTAGGATCGAAATTAGTCCCAAGCAATAATGAATAATCCATATCGATCGTAGTCGGATATATGAGTATGCGCCCACCCGAAGTTGAAACCCGCATTAGTTCTTTGAACGCCCTCTTCACGAGTTGCTTCCCAGAGATGCCTCCGGGAATACCGAACAACCAAGTCACGATAGTGTAATCAAAACTATTATCTGCATACGGAAGCCCCTCATTGAGATCGGCAACCTGAGCGGTTATATCACCGGGATAAGGAATGGGGGAGGCGTCAAGCCGAACATATCGTTGCAATGTCTTAGCCATCCGGTGAAGAAGCTGTACCCAAGGATCCCCCATCTCCAACACATATCGCAACCATTTCTTCCCGCCGTAGAGTAATTGCGCCTTCAACCAGGCCACAGTAGCTGGATTAATATCTACTATGCTAATGCTGGGTGGCGGGTTCATTAACTTAAAAGGCTCTTGCTGCATCAAAGAGTATTGTAAGCTTTGTGCGGCAGGAATAATCAGTAGGCGGCGGCTCGCATAAAGAGGCTCACTGACTGGCAGGGATTTCTCATATTCTCGCCAATTAGTAAAAACTGGCCTTAGGGTATTTTCCCCAAATGCGGCATAATCAAGTAGATTATTTTGCGATACATCAAGGGAAATGATCTCTTTTTCTTCGGGTGTCAAAAGATTTTTCACCGGCGAGCTAACAGAGGGAACGGTATCTTGAATATGCTGCAAAAATGCCTTAAGCCCCCGATGGCTGGCCTCTTCCTCTAGTGCCGCCAACGGATTGATTACTTCATACATGCCTGTGCCGCGGCTGGCCACCCACTCCTGCTGAATATCCATCCGCTTGGCCCAGGCGGGCATTAGCTCCAGCGCATTCATTAACCGCAAACCGGGAAAACCGAATACGGGGGTTACCCTGTCATTGCGCATGCCTAAACCTTCGTGGGGCTCAAGCATATAGCGTGTCCCGATCCTGGCCGCAAGGGGGATGATATTACGGCTGACCAAATACGCAGCAATCAGCACCTTGATCCCGTTGGTATTCTCAGTTGCCGTGCGGTGCGAGAAGGGGTTACTTAAAAGAATGGTTCTGGCGATGTCATTCGCATATGATACATTACGCTGAAAGACATAATCGGCCTTTTTGCCGCGCATGACATTGCCGACCACGGTGCGCATCCGGGATATATCAAAGAAATTAACGTAATCCGCCGTCATCAATAACCCATCACCATTAAGGTGGCGAGAATCCGATGCCGGGACGTATACGGCGTGCAAGGCGTTGCCGCACGCAAAATACTTATTATTGGCAACGTCCACAACATGCGGGTTTCCATCAAAACCATAAAAGCGGACCTTCCAGTCCTGCCACGGCTCACTCAGTTCGATAAGGACTTTGTAAAAACTCTGCACCACCATGATTGCTTCCAGAGGATTCTCGCCTAACCCGAATCCCGCAAAGACCATCGTGCGATTCCCATGGCCTGGCTCATTTCTTGCGCGGATGATTCTCTTAAAATCTGCCTCCATAAGCTGCCTCTGGAACCTATCTTCGCAGTCATCGGTGAAATTAAGATCAGCGGTGTAATCCGCATGCCGGTCTACAATATAATTCACCAGGCGGAATAAGTCCTCGCCGGTAAATCCGATAGTTTGTAACTCGGGCAACAAGGGGACGATTGCTTCCAAGACGCCCTTCCTTAATTGCTCCAGCTCCGCCTCCATCGGCGAGCTGGCGCGCCCGTACGATTCGTCTTCCAGGGGCAGATAACTGACTTCTGCGCCTAACTTTGCTATGAGAATTTTTATCTTTTCATCTTGGAATACGTGCGATAGCATGATTTTTATGTGCGGATTGGCAACGACAAAAATTACCCTTGCGAAATGAAGGACTTCTTTGAGCTCGATATAGCGCTCCAATTTAGCGCTTATCTCCTTCAATATTTTCTGCTTAACCTCAACGCCGAACCAACTTTTAGTTTCGACGATACACAGGCGGCCCTGCGTATCTGCAACTAGGGCATCGAATTGCGTCGCTTCGCTACCGGCCGATATGACCCTATAACCTAGATGCTGCAGGAATTCCAGTGCCCTAAATTCGTTCCATAAACAAAACAGGTCGCTGAACGCCCCCTTAGGATGAACCCGGGCAAGCACGTTAGCCGGCAACTCGACTCCCAATCTTTGCATCTTTAGCCATGAAGGGACGATTTTTTCCAGGAACCTTGCTTCCATAAATGCAGCCCACTGCTGCTCTATCCTCGCGAAGTCTTTTGGAGGGATATCCTCCAATGATCTTCCTGTCTGAAGGCATCTGTCTGCGTATTCGAATACCGGCCTGATTATATCGAACCCGGCTTCCCCGAGACCCTTAAGAAGATTGTAATGAATATACATGGAATTCCTGCCTGCGTGAATCAATGCAAAACCCATCGTAAAGACATCATTGGCTTCTCTCAAAAGAACGACTAATCTGCGCTGTTGTAGGGTGGGCCTACCGGAAGAAAAGAGCACTTCCGCGAGGGCTCTTTCAAGCCTCATCTTTAAGTCTTTTCGCTGAGCCGGATCTGCTATATACATCGCAAGGGCTTTTTCGGCATCGCGACGGAGCGCATCGCTATCGTATCCCAGGGACACGGTGAGTCTTTGCGACAGTTCTTCTGGAGTCCCCGTAAGGAGTGTGCGCACATAGCGCCGCACATCGCCGTCGCTACGGGATAAATCTATCCCTATAGCTTTGCCGCTTTCGATGGCCAGGCTTATGGCTTTTAAGACATCGCTTTGCTGTACAAATTTCTTCTTTAGCGTTTTATCGCGCGCTTCGTCAACTAGGCCTCTGACCTCTTCCAGAGGCATCCCCGACTCTTCAACCGGCGAGCTGGTTTTGCCCGACTTTAAACTTTCATTAATAATCCGGAGCTCTTCAGGGCTGGTAATCTTTGCGAGTTTAGCTATAAGATACGACTTTTCTTCTTCGGACAGATACGACAAGTTCACCGTGCCGCCGGTAATGCTGACATCGTCGGATTCCGACGAAACGCCGATAGTAACGCCGTTGTGCCTGAGGGTTTCCAGGCGCATTGCAAGACCAAGGAGCTCTTCTTTATCCGGGTCGAGCCCTTTTATTTGCCTGACCCGGTTCCAGGCATAGCTGAGATTTACGCGCTTTCGAATGACAAAGTCTGCGTTGATTCCTCCGGAGCCGGAAAGAACACCTTTGTGCCGCAGGAGGATGTCTTTCAGGAACGTGGCATAGGTACACAGGAAAACCGTCTCTGTGACCGGGGAGCTGGTCCCATCCTTGACAATCTGCCTGAGGGCCTGCGCAAGGGACTGTTTAATCTGATCGGCCCGCTGGCGCACATGCGTAATTCTCTGCGGGTCGGCATACAACGCCTCGGAAGCCTGCAGAGCGGCAACGTAAGGAAGGGTATCCGTACCATGCTTTCTCTGCACGAGGATCCGCAGCGAGGGATTGGCAAAAGCTTCCAGATGCTGCTGGTGATTCGGCTCGTACGCAGGGCTAAGCCTGATCTTGTTCAAATTGATACCCGTGCCGGCCGACAGATAATCCTGGGGTCCGTAATATACGGTCTCCAGGCCTGCTGTTTTGCCTGCGACATCCAAGGCACTGAAATATACGCCGACGGCAACAACCTGCCTTCCGGGCTGGGTGTAGGCATTTTCCCCCCGCACGCCCTTAAAATAGGTGCCCATGACCGCCTGGCCCATTAAGAAATAGTTGGTGGCACCGCCGTAATCCAGGGTTAAGACGTATCCGCTGGACAGGATCTTGCCTGCCTCTTTGATGTATTTTGCAGCGCCGGGGTTGGCAAAAGTCAGAATGCGCACCTGGTTGCCGCGGGCGCTTCTAATGCCTTCTATTCTTGCCACGGCCGCGCTGATTTCATCGAGGTTCTCCAGGATATAGCCGGCCGCGTCTGCGGATAAGGCTTTGCCGTAATATCTCTCGACCCCTTGCACATCTTCATCAAACATCACCTCAAGGCTGCGATCCGCATATCCGGCCAACCGCTCCTTCAATTTGATAAAGTCGTTGCCGGACAAATAAACCCTATCTTTGTGATCCAGGCTGAACTCCCTGACGCTACGAATCGCATCGCTTGCTTTCCGGAAGGCCTGCGCATCGACCAAGGCGCTGTCGCCTAGTTTCAATAGTGCTTTTTCGCTTATGTGAGGAACGACCACCGCAGCAGCCAATTCGTTCGGCCCGATCAGAAACTTCTCGGCGCAGAAAGAATCCACCAGGTCATAGGAGAAAATGACGCCCTTGAGGGAATTGGGCTTGAATGTGGCGGTCAGGTTCGTGGCATCACAGGTAACCGCTGTAAATTTGCTTCCGAACCTTGCATTGGTCTTAGCTTGCTGTTTCGTCAGTTCTGCCGAAATATCCAGCGTCAAACCGCGCACATGAACCCAGAAGTTGAACCAACGCTCATCCCTCCGCGATTGCTGTTCGATATAATCGAGAACGCTGTATATCCAGGCACCGTCCCCGGCGCCTATCTCGATAAAATGGAAATCCTCGGCTGGCGTTATGGAACCTTGTCGCAGCATGCCCTGGTACATGAGAAAACCGTGCATGGCGACCATCCTGCCGAAATAAGGATAAAATACCTTGGTAAAGGAAGCGTAATCACCGTGCGTATCGGAAAAATCGACCTTGTCTGCGGTGTACAGCCCGAACTTGGGATTATAGAGGCACTCCTGCATATACTTTTTAAAGGTAAGCCATAGCCTGATTGCCTTTTCCTGGG
>DATJPV010000042.1:0-7055 GCA_035506195.1 Patescibacteria group bacterium
CTTAAAACCGGATTTTGGATTTCTCAAGAATGACACACACCTATTTTTGTTGCTGTTCATCACTTTTAATGCGCTTTCCGTTACTAATAGCGGTTTATATCTTAACAAAAGCCTGTCGGCCCTTTCTCTCAAGTGGTGCAAATACCTTTTTATTTTTATCGTGGTTGAAAATACCCTTTCCACGCAGCAGCGCCTGCGCAACGCTATTTTTGTCGTTCTTTTCATAGGCATGTTGATAGGCCTCGATACGCTATCTCAACAATTCTTTAATATAGACTTCATCCGTCATCGTCCCTTGATAGACGGTCGGGTCACTGCGACATTTGAAAATCGGAACAGCCTTGCCGTATACTTGGTGCCCACTGCACTTGTAATAACCGCGTTTGCCCTTGGACAGACAAAAAGACGTTTTTTGATTCCTCTTTCTTTGGCTATCCTGCTTTTGGGGGCGTCTCTGATCTTGACCTTCTCACGTTCGGCATGGTTGGGATTCTTTGTAGGATTAACGATGATACTTATTATGTCGTATGTGGCCAAAAAACGCACGGTAGCCATCTATAGCGCAAGCATGATCCTGGTTTTTGTTATCTCTCTGTTGTTGGTGCCTGCGGTAAGGCAAAAACTGATATTTACTCTTTCGCCGGGAGGGGATGCGTTCCGGATCCCTCTTGGATTAACCGCAATTAAAATGATACAAGAGAATCCGTTCCTGGGCAAAGGGGTAGGGACGTTTATGTCTAACTTCCTTGCACATTCGAATATCGGCACTAGTGAGCCTTTTTACGCGCATAATTGTTTCTTGCAGATCTGGGCCGAGACAGGCATATTTAGCTTGCTGAGCTTTCTGGCGTTCGCCGGCCTGATCGTATATCAGACGATCAGCGCATTCAAAAAAAGCTCAGAGTTCCTCTGTTTAGGCTTGGCCTGTGCGATCGTCGGATATTTGGTAAATAGTTTTTTTGAAGTTTCGCTTTATAGCCTCCAGCTGGCCTTCTTATTTTGGCTTTTTATGGGCCTGGCAGGCGCTGCCATTAACGCCGCAAAGGCAAACACTATATGACAAATATATTCATCCTTACTATTGTCACCATAGGCCTCAGCGGCATAGTCGCGCAGGTGCTTCTGCTGCGTGTGCTGCTGGTCAGTTTCTACGGGAACGAGCTGACCATCGGCATCATTCTTGCCAACTGGGTCCTTACCGAAGCCCTGGGCGCGTTGCTCATGGGCCGCTATATCGCCAAGAGCCGGGAAAAGCTTAATCTTTTTGCCCTTCTGCAGTTGGTATTCTCGTTGTGTTTACCCGTTCTTATTTATCTGGCCAGGTCATTCAAGGGGCTCCTGGGTATTCCTTTTGGCGAGGCCTTGGGGTTGACTACGATCTTTTATGCTTCGTTCCTGCTCCTGTTGCCGATAGGTTTCTGCCACGGCGCGCTTTTTAGCGCATTAGCCAAGATCTATTCTTTTTATACCCGGGAGCAGGAGGGGACAATAGGCAAAGTCTACACCTGGGAAACTATCGGCACCATTATCGGCGGCCTTATCCTCACGTATATCTTGATCCCCTTCCTGAACTCGTTTCAAACCGCTTTTATCGCTTCCCTGGGCAACCTTGCGCTCTGTTTCGTTTTCGTAAAGCATATCAACCGGCCGTTGCGTTATACCATAGCCGTACTTATTGCGTTTATGCTTTACTTCAGCATCAGCGGCGGGGTCTTTTACCTGCAGCAGACCTCCATTGACAGGCAGTGGAGGGGGCAGCTCGTGCTCGATTACCACGCTTCCGTCTACGGCGATGTTGCGGTCACCAGAAGCCAAAAACAGCACACCTTCTTTTATAACGGCATCCCGATGATCGTAACCCCGTATCCCGACACCGTATTTGTGCAGGATTTTGGGAATCTGCCTTTGCTTTTTCAGGGGCACCCGCATGATGTTTTGATCGTAGGCGGCGGGGCGGGCGGGCTCATCGCCGAAACACTCAAGTACTACGCCGTCAAAAAGGTCGATTACGCGGAGCTGGACCCGTTGCTTATCGATATGATAAAGAAGTATCCTTCTTCTTTGACCCGCATGGAACTCAGCGATAGCCGCGTGCATATCGTGTATATGGACGGCCGGCTCTTTTTGAGGATCACGCCGAATAAATATGACGCTATCCTGTTAGGGCTTTCCAAGCCTTCCGACTTGACCAGTAACCGCCTGTTTACCGAAGAGTTCTTCCGCTTGAGCGCCCAGAAACTGCGTCCCGGCGGGGTGCTGGCATTCTGCCTGCCGGGGTCTTTGACGTTTTTGGGGCCTGACCTGCGGGACCTTAACGCGTCAGTGTTGAACGGCCTGCGCAGGGCCTTTCCGTATGTGCGGGTGATACCCGGCGATTACAACATTATCATGGCATCGAATTCAGACCAGCTTATGCGCTCCGGCGCAGATACGTTGATCGAGAGGATCGGCCGGAATAATATCAAAAGCCCGCTTTTAGTGCCGGCGTACCTGCGGGATCGGCTGGACAGCCTGCGGATGGAATGGTTTGAAACGATCATGGCCAAGGCAACCACGAAAATAAACCGGGATTTCGCGCCCTTTGCGGTCTTTGAAATGTTGGTGATCTGGAACCGGCAATTTTCTTCCGCATGGGCAGCGGTGTTTTCGTCCTTGCGGAATGTACGCCTGGAATTCCTGGCGATACTTATCCTGGCGGCTACGCTGGCATTGCGGCGTGTCTTCCGGCTCACCCAGAAGCCGGCGATGTTTAGCATGCCGTATTGCATTTTCACCAGCGGCTTTTTCGGAATGCTGTCAACTCTTGTGTTGACTTTAAGTTTCCAGGTCTTTCATGGCTATATCTATAAGATGATTGGGCTTTTTATCAGTATTTTTATGGCCGGCATTGGCATAGGGACTATTTCGCTTTTGTGTTGCGTGTCGTGCCTGGTCAATGGCCTGAGTTTATTCCGTAAACTGGAACTGGGGATGGCTGCGTTTGCGGTTTTGATGGGATGGGTGATCGTGGCATTGATGTCCAGCTTGGCCAGCCCGACCCTGGCGTTTATTGTTATGTTCCTGAGCGCCGGTTTTCTGGTGGGGTTTGAGTTCACTTTGGCCAGTAAGATATACGTCAGCCAGAAGGGGGAGGTAGGGGAGGCAGCAGGTGTGCTGTATTTCGCCGACCTTCTTGGCGCCTGGGTGGGCGGCATGTTTGGCAGTATCATGCTTCTGCCGATCCTGGGCCTTTTTAACACCTGCCTGCTCGTTGCTCTTCTTAAGCTCAGCAGTTTCCTATTGCTCAAAAAATAGAGAACGCTTCTCCCCCAGAGAAGCGTTCTGTGGGGGAGAAGCGTTCTGTTAAGGTTCATAATCATTGACAAAGTTGGCACTTTCAGATATAGTGAATATCTAACACATACGAATGAAAGGAGTTAGCTATGAAAAAAATGACCATCAAGGACCTTGATTTAAAGAATAAAACAGTTTTAATGCGTGCAGATTTTAATGTCCCGCAAGATGCGGATTTGAAAATTACGGATGACACGCGTATCCGCGCTACGCTTCCGACCATCCGCCATCTCTTGCAGAACGGCGTCAAAAAGCTTATCCTAATGAGCCACTTGGGAAGGCCGGATGGCAAAGTAGTTGCTAAATATAGCCTCCAGCCGGTGGCGGTCAGGCTCAGCGAACTTTTGGGGGAGCCGGTTAATTTTTTGAACGACTGCGTGGGTGACGCGATCAAAAAAAGCATCGACGCCTCAAAGGAAAGAGTCATCTTGCTTGAAAATCTAAGATTTCACGCCGAAGAAGAGGGGAATGACCCGAATTTCGCCAAGCAGCTTGCGTCTCTGGCTGAGGTGTACGTGGACGATGCCTTTGGGACCGCACACCGCGCGCACGCTTCCACCGAGGGCGTCACTCATTTCCTGAAGTCAGTCGCAGGTTTTCTCCTGGATAAGGAAATTCAATATCTGGGTAGCGCCATCCAGAATCCCGCGCGCCCTTATATGATCATTTTAGGCGGCGCCAAAGTCTCCGACAAGATCGGCTTGATCGAGAACCTTCTGCCGAAATGCGATGCGATCTTGATCGGCGGCGGCATGGCGTATACGTTCCTGAAGGCGCAAGGCAAACCGATAGGCAACTCCAAGCTCGAAAAAGATAAGCTTGATCTGGCACGCAACCTTCTGGATAAAGCCAAAGGCCTAGGCAAGGACATCCTTTTGCCTGTCGACAACGTCGTGGTCGACAAGGTCGATCCGGTTGCCCCGACTTCGGTCGTCGGCGAAGATATCCCCGAAGGCAAGATCGCCGTGGATATCGGCCCCAAAACCATCGCGCTCTTCGAGCAGAAACTGAAATCCGCCCAGACCATTGTCTGGAACGGCCCGCTGGGGATCTTTGAAATGGATGCCTTCAGCAAGGGCACTGCGGAAATCGCCAAGTTCATTACTACTATTAAGGCTACGACGATCATCGGCGGTGGAGATACCGCTGCTGCGGTCGCCAAATTCAAGCTGGAAGATAAGATGACTCATATCTCTACCGGCGGCGGCGCAAGCCTTGAATTTCTTGAGGGAAAAGCTTTACCCGGCATTGCCGCATTAGCGGATAAGTAATTTTATTGCTTCCTGCAACTTGATGAAAAAGCTAATTGGTGCAATTAGCTTTATTATAAACGTATCTTTAGCTTGGAATTTTGCCTACGCAGCCAACGTTCACCCGTTGGCTGTTTTTGTTATTCCTTCCGCAGGCTCGTCTCTTCCCGGAAAAACCGTAACCTTTGTTTCGACATACACCGATCTTAATGGCTGGAAAGACATTAAGGCTGCCTATTTTTTGGTGAATACGACTACCGGCGGAAGTAAATGCCTTTATGTGTATTATGATCGCTTGGCGAACAAGCTGTATCTGCGGGATGACACCGATACTCAATGGCTGGGCGGTTATGCGCCTCGTTCGAATAACACTATCGAAAACACATACGCACGCTTGGATTGTGCCGATAGCGAGGTGTATGGGTTGGGAATCACGCTTGTAATAAAGTGGTCGGTGGTTTTTAAGCCCGCTTTTTCCGGGGAGAAAAAGACGTATCTGTATGTGGTGGATCAGAAAAATGCAAGCCACGGTTGGGTTCAGCGCGGGAAATGGGCGATCAAGGGGGCTGCGAATCATTCTCCCCTGATAACCTCGGTGGCTCCTGCTGACAACTCGATTTTTCTGGCGAATGCGAAAGTCAGCCTTCGCGTTGACGCTACCGATGAGGATAATGACCCCCTGGAGTATCAATTTTCTGTTGGGGGCAAGGTTATGCAGGCCTGGTCGAACGTCAATACCTATCTTTGGCAGACTTCGATAGCCGACGTTGGTTCGGCCAGTATTACCGGCGAGGTAAGGGACGGCAAGGGAGGGACTGCTGCGCGGACGGTTGGTTGCAGCATTATCAATCCGACTGCAGAAGAGGTGCTTCAGAAGGTGGCAGATAACTACGCTAAAATTTCCGACTTTACGGCTGACATGATTTTTTCTTCGACCTTGAATGGCAACCCGATCGGCGAAACCGAGTATTGCCGTTACTATTTCAAAGCCCCGGATAAGGAGAAGACTGAAACCTACAGCGACGCAACTCGAAGCGTTAAGACGGATATTGTTATTATGGATGGCGTCATGATGCATTTGATCAATCCCGTGGATAAAGCCACCCAATCGATTGATCTTACGGCCGAAGCAGGAATAAATAGCGCCCAATTCAATCAAACGAATCTATATTACAAGCTCGCCGATTTTTTGAGTCAACATGCTGTTTCAAAAAATAATAGCAAAACTGACTTTGAAAATATGGTGATTGCGATTGATGCCGTTCCTCAGGTTCAAAATAGCCTTTATTCACTTTTGCAAGTATACGTGGATTTAAATAAAGGTTTGGCAACTAAGGTGATGCAATACAAGAACGACGTGCTATTGCAGGTTTTGCAGGTTGACGAAGCCCAAGAGGTTTCGGTCGGAGCTTGGCTGCCAAAACGAATGACCAAAAAACCAAGCTTAGAATCCGGTGATTTAGTTAGTATTCTAGAATACGCCAATCTGCATGAAAATGTTGGTTTAGGGCAGATTGATTTTAACCCCTAAGGGTAGTTTTTTAAAATGAAGTATTACAACGACAATAAACTCATTATCTGCGAGCTATTCGTTCTGAGTTCCTTCATGTTAAACACATTTTGCGTATTTGCTGCAAATGAATTACATGGGGCCGCTGCTCCCGTTTGGTTGCCGAATTTTGGTTTGATATATTGGTCAAAAACATCTTTTGCAATAGCTGGAGCTATTTTTTTTATCAGATTAAAAGAAATTTTTAAGCAAAAAAACAATTTTTTATCGCTATCGATAGTGATTTTGATTCTTTATTCTATTCCGGGATTCAACTTTATTTTAGCTTTGCCACTCAACATTCTATTTTCAGGGGTTGCCACATTGAAGAATCAGGGGATAACTTTTCAGTCGAGAATTCCAACACAGATTGTTTGGTCAATCCCCGCCCTTGTTTTAACTATTGATTTAGTTTATAAAATTTTTGGAGCTAAAAATAGACATGCTTAACTGCAAAATATCTAAGCTTATATTTCGCATTATTTTGCTAGTAACGATTTTAATTCCAACCACCTCTGCTCTTTTTGCAAATACACTTGATAGCTGGGTCGATTCTAAAGCATATAAACCATATCCAATCTTGTTTTTGCATGGTTTTGCTAGATCGGATTATCACGCTTGGTCAGTTGCCATTGAAGAGCTAGGGCAATGGTTTTCTAAATATGCACAAATTGGTACCTACCTAGAGACATTAGATTTTCGGGATCCCAATGGATCTATTGATACGTATCCTAACGGTGATAATGGTTGGGCTGATAAAGTTAATTTAGCCGTTAGCGATTTATTAACTGCAATTAAATACGGTTCATATGCTAATAAGGTGAATCTTGTGTGTCACTCAATGGGTGGTTTAGCCGCCCGTGAGTATTTGAGTAACAATAAATATCCACGCACGTATGTAGACAAAGCAATCTTAATCGGGG
>DATJPV010000043.1:0-27491 GCA_035506195.1 Patescibacteria group bacterium
CTATTCTATTCATAGATCCTTCTTTCTAATATTTAGATGTAGCAACTTCAAAAACGTTTCAATAAAAAGGGCCGGACAATCACGTCCGGCCCTGAAACTGCCTGATTATTGCTTCTTTGCGTTATTTGTTATCCGCTGGCCCCGGCTTCTCCTTGAGCCTTATCATTTGCTTCAGGCCCTTTGCCAGATCGGGATGTGTGTGCTGGAGGGCCTTTGCGGCGTCAGTAAGAATACTTGCATTTTCCTCGTTCTTTTCCTTGCTCTCTCCCGATCCCTCTTTTGATTCATTCGTTTCCTCATAGATAAGATCGTCCAGCTTTTTTGCCAAACCGGGATTTGTCTGCTGGAGAGCCGTTGCGGAATCCTGTAAAATCTTCATTTTTACATCATGCTTTACTTTCCATTCCGGAGAGTCTTTTACCGCAGATGCCTCTTGCGCATATGATAAGCCGGACAGAAAGACGATCACCCCAAACACAGCTGACCCGATTACTGCGGTTTTGAGAAATTTCATCGGTACCTCCTTTTTTATTTTGGGATGAGAAAATAAACCGAAGCCGACATCAGCGCTGAACACGGGATCGTCAGGATCCAGGCCCAAATGATCCTTCCGGCGACGCCCCAGCGGACTGCGTTTAACCGCCGCAAGGAGCCTATGCCCATGATCGAACCGGTAATAGTATGTGTCGTGCTCACCGGAATGCCAAAGGCCGTGGAAATAAACAACATAACGGACGCGCCGGCTTCCGCACAAAATCCGTCCACCGGCTTAAGCTTTGCCACCTTTTGCCCCATCGTCTTGACGATACGCCACCCGCCGAACATCGTCCCCAGCGCAATAGCGCCCTGGCAGCAGATAACAACCCAAAAAGGGACATAGAATTTATCGCCCAATAAACCGGCGCTAAAAAGAAGGCTGGCGATAATACCCATAGTCTTTTGCGCATCGTTGCCTCCGTGGCCCAGGCTATAGAATGCCGCAGAGATCAACTGCCCTTTCCTGAAGATATGGTCAACCTTTAACGGCGCGCTCCTGCGGAATGTCCAATAGACGGCAATGCCGAATCCCAGCCCCAGAACCAAGCCCAGTATCGGCGAAACAAAAATGAAGGTGACGGTTTTAAGGATGCCTGCCCACACAAGAGAACCCGTCCCGGCTTTTACCACCGCTGAACCGATCATGCCTCCTATCAAGGCGTGGGAAGAGCTTGTGGGCAAACCGAAGAACCAGGTAATGATGTTCCAACCGCAGGCGCCTACGAGTGCGCCGCAGATAACCGCTTTATCTACGATCGCTATGTCGATGATCCCCTTGCCGATAGTATTGGCGACGTGCAGCCCGAAGAAAAGGAAGGCGACAAAGTTGAAAAAGGCCGCCCAGATAACCGCATAACGCGGAGAAAGCACCCGCGTCGAAACGATCGTAGCAATGGAATTCGCGGAATCATGGAAACCGTTCAGGAAATCGAAGGTCAGGGCAAGGAGGATAAGAAGAAAAACGGCCAGGGTCATCGATTATGCCTGCTTCAAAAGTATGGCCCCCACCACGTGGGTCACGTCTTCGCAGATGTCCAGCAGGGTCTCCGCATCTTGGTATATTTCTTTCCATTTGATGATGGCAACCGGGTCCTTGGTCTTCTCGAAGAGTTCGGCAAAGATCGCGTCTCTCATGGAGTCGCCGACATTCTCGAGCCGGTTGATCTCCACGCATGACTCCTGGATAGCCTTGGGGTTTTTGCTGTGGCGCAAGCCTTTGACCGCGCAGGCTACCGCGCCCACGGAGTCCGAGATCACCGCAGCGAATTCCACCAGGTTCTTATCATTGGGAGACAGCTTGTAGATCTTAAGCCGGCTGGTGATCGTATTGACCATATCGATGATGTTATCCAGCTCTTTGGCTAAGGCGTGGATATCCTCCCGGTCAAAAGGAGTGATGAAGGTCTTGTTCAGGTTATCAAAAATATCGTGCGCGACGTCATCGCCCTGATGCTCGATGTCTTTTATTTTTTCCAATGAGGCATCATTGACGCTACCCTTGGAAACCAGGTCCTTGAAATAATTCGACGCGTCAACGGCATAGTCAACCTGCTTGTCAAAAAGGTCGAAGAAACTGAATTCTTTGGGAAGAAATCTAAAAAGCATAATAGCCCCTTTCGTCTTTTAATGTGATATCAATATTGTATTATAGGGCTGATTGTTGCGCTTAGCAAGGCTTAATGCCGCCTGTGTTATCTTTTCAGGCGCTCGTACTTATCAAAGGTACGCACGCCCTTGCAATAATTGATCGTGCCTGACAATTTCGCGACGGTCATCAGCCATCTATACCAGAAAAACTCCAGAAAAATGAGGATAGCAAAATAGATCACGTACCGCGTCTTTAATACCGCCTGGTCGCGGACAAAAATAAACAGCGCCGTCAGAGAGATAACGGCGTTGCATAGGATCATAAAAACGATGTACGTAAAAAATATCCCCAGGTCCAACACCCCGCTAAGGATTCCCCAGGCCACCAGCGCAATGGCGGCTACTTCAAAAAATATCCCCAGGACTTCGTAGAACAAGAAATACGGCAGCGTAAGGAAGGCTATGGTTTTATGGCTGGGGCGCAAGATCATATGCCTGTATTTCCAGACCGCTTCATTGACGACCCGCTGCCAGCGGTCACGCTGAATAATGAAAGAAGACATATTCGACGGGCCTTCTGTCCAGCCGACCAAATACGGCAGCATCAGTATCTGATACCCCTCTTTCTTTTTCTCGATAATGTAGTCGTGGGCCCTGAAGGTAAACTCAAGGTCCTCGGAGCTGTATTCCGACGCGTAGCCTCCCAGCTCCAAAAGGATATCCCTGCGCCATATCCCGAACCCTCCGGCCACATTCGGCATGGCATTATATTTGCTCCAGGCAACCCGATGTGCCGCCAGCGAGCGGATATATTCGATGTTTTGATACGCCACTACCGGATTGAGCGAAAAACTTCTTTCGATGATCCGGCCGTCTTTTATACGAAAGCCGTTGACCAGGCCAAAAAACCCTGCGATGCCGATGATCTTATCCGGGTCTTTCTGGACCTGCGCCATAACCTTGATCAGGGCATCCGGCTCCAATACCGTGTCGGCATCGATGACGCAAATATACTTATACCTTGCCAGGTTCAAGGCAGAATTTATGGCGCCGGCCTTCTTGCATCCGCTGCTCTTGGTGATGACGGTAACATGGGGATGGTTCCGGGAGGCAAAGATGCCGCTTACTTCTCCGCAGACAAAATGCTCGACATAATCTTTCTTTGTGGGTTCCAGCTTCAGGAGCCCGTCTAAGACCTGGAACGTCTTATCCGTGGAGTGGTCATCGACTACGAGGACCTCGAATTCCGGGTAATCCTGGCGTAGGACGGATTTCAAACAATCCCCGATCCAGCTTTCTTCGTTATGCGCCGGAATGATGAAGCTTACCGGAAGGGTGAACGCCGAAACGGTCAGGCGATGATAATCTTCGGTCGAGCTTTCCTTGGTCCTTCTTCTGCTTTCGAATAAAGCGACGAACGTCAGGCTGACATAATACATATTCAGGATAACGAAGTATCCGAAGCATATAATAAAAATAACGTAGATGAGGTTATCCGGCCGCATGGGGGGCATATAGCGCAATGGCGTTCCTTGCGCTCTCTCTGACTAACAAGTCGCTATCCTTAAGCATAGGCGTACACAACGGGATGCATTCGCTTTTTGAAACCTTAGAAAGCGCCCTTACCGCATGCATCCTCACGAACCACACACCATCATGCAGGCAATGCGCAAGAGCGGGCTTAGCTTCAGGCAGGCCTATCTCACCCAGGCATTCGCATGCGGCAGCCCGTACATCGCTTGAGGTATCCTGAGTCAATTCTGCTATCCGGCCCAGGCATTGAACGGGCCTGAATTTAGAAAGAAGTTTAACGCACCAGAACCGCACAAAAGGATCCGGGCTGTGCGTAGTGTTTACCACGTCTTCCACGATAGAAGGGGGAAAATCCTCCAGCAGTGAGATGACCTTGTGCCCGCTGTAGATGTGCTTGCCTAAAAAATCCAGGAGCACCTTGGCGGCGGGAACGCTCTTCATATGCCCGAGGGAAAGCATGGAAAAATAAGAAATATCCTCGTCCTTTTCCAAGAGGCTTTTTTCAAGCGCCGTAAGGATCGAAGGGTCTTCGGAAGACCCCAGGCTGATGAGCGCCTGGATCCGCCTCCATTTATTCCTCGATTTTAAGGCGATATGCTCGATCTGGTGTATCTTGTCTTCGGCGATAAAACAGGCCTTCAGCTCTTCATTGAGTTTTTGAGGCAGGACCAGGCTCTTGTTGCTGATGACATCCGCTGCCTCCAACGGGTCGATCTTGCCGATAAGCAGCCTGCATCTGTCGTTGACGGTCAGGGTTTTTGAGGCTGCCACGCTCTCCAGCCTCTTTTTTAAAAGGACCAGGTGTCTGGAGCGCATCTTCGCAAAAAAACCCCTGGAGGCGGCATACATAATGATAAAGGCGCTCATAAAAAAAGAGGCCGCTGCCAGGAGGTTGTTCAGCTGCCAAATAAACTGGATGTGATAATTATGCATGAACTTAAAACTTTACCGAAAGCCCGTAATCTATGCTCCTGCTTACAAAGGCAGGCCTTTCCGTGCCGTAAGAAAACCCTAACCGCAGCCTTAGCTCTTTGTACACCTTGAAGTCCGCGCCGCTATAGACTATATAGCCGTATTGCCTGGAGGCCTTCAGCAGGTCGATATCGTAAAGCCTTTCTCCCGCTGCCCCGCCGAACCAGAGGTTCATGTATTTATTCAGGGCAATATTACCTTTGAATAACGCCGCATGCGCCGCACCGCGGCTTTCGGTAAAAGAGGCGTCGTAAAAAGCGCCTAGATAATTATCGCCGAAATAATAAATAAGCCCCGGATAGCCGGTATACACATCGTTGGAAGGATAATGCAGATATTTGAAGCCGGCCTGCCAGGATACGCTGCCGGCAAGCCTGTGTTCATACTCCTGGAGGAAGCGGAATTTCGGCAGGTAGGTTATGTCGTTACCAAAACCTATCTCAGAATGCAGGTAGGAAGAATCCTTGAATGTAAGATACGCGCCTGTATTAAAAAGTTGGTCGCTGTTATGAAAACGCTCCCAGGAATCCGCTTCGAAGTAAGGGGTAAACCCGTTAGCGAATGAATACCCTGCGGTATTGGTAAAAAGCCTCCACTGCCCTTTTCTTCCGTCCTGCTTTACTGCGCTGTATTCGTAATAAGAGCTGAAAAACAACCGGTTGTTTTCGATGTACCGGACAGGCTCTTCCCTGAGTTTGGCCCCTACCTCTGCCTTCTCCTGGCCGGCGAACGCCATAACATGGCCGGATAGTAACGCCGAGAGGATTAGCGCAAGCAGCCTGTTAATCCGCATTTTTTCACCTTTCGAAAGTACTCGATCGTCAGATCGACTATTTGATCCATGGAAAATCCCGGCTTAAACCCGATCATCTTCTGCAATTTGCAGATATCCGGGATCCGGCAAACCATATCCTCAAAATCTTCGGCCTTTCCCTTGTAGGCCTGCTCATACGGTATAAAGACTATGCGCGAGGAGGAAAATGCCCTCTGCTTGACTTTTTCTGCCAGGTCCTTGATGGTTATGTTTGCGCCGCCGCCTACGTTAAATACCTGGCCTTCGGCCTGCTTTTTAAGGCTTAGCTCCACGACCGCGTTTACCGCGTCTTTGACAAAAGTAAACGAACGCATCTGCTCTCCGGTGCCATAGACGGTAATAGGCTTGTTCTCAAGGGCATTGAGGATGAATCCCGGAAGGACCATCCCGTAACGGCCTGTCTGCCTGGGTCCGACGGTGTTAAAAAACCGGACGATCACAACCGCAAGTTTGCGCTCTTTCACGTAAGCCAGGGCCAGGAATTCATCCATGGCCTTGGCCTCGGCATAACTCCACCTGCTCTTGTTTACCGGGCCCAATATCCGGTCATCCTCTTCCTTGAAAGGCTCGCAGGCGTGTTTTCCGTAGACCTCGGAAGTAGAGGCAAGGATAACTTTTTTATGGTACTTGTCCGCCAGCTCAAGCACGATCTCGGTTCCCTTGATATTGGTGATTATCGAACCTAAGGGATTGGACAGGATGTACTTTACGCCGACAGCCGCCGCCATATGATAGACGATGTCGCAGTTTCGAACAAGCCTGCGCATCAGCTTCTCGTCAAGGATAGAGCCTTTGTAGAACCTGAAATTCTTGTTTTTGATTACTGCCGAGAGGTTGGACCTGCGGGAAGTGGATAGGTTATCGACCGCGGTAACCTTAAAACCGCGCGACAGGAGCTCCTCGCATAAATGCGAACCGATAAAACCGGCGCCGCCGGTAATAAGTGCTCTTTTGGGAGATGCTTTCTTATCCATCACTTGCCCCTTTTCTTTACAAAGGTGCCGTTGTTGTATTCCTCGAAAGCTACCCTAAGCTCTTCCTGGGTATTCATAACAATAGGGCCATACCAGGCAATCGGCTCTTTGAGCGGCTTTCCTGAAATGAGCAGGAATCGTACTGATTTATCCGTTGTAGTCACGCAAAGCTCGTCTCCGTCCCCATACAATACCAAGCTTTCTGCCGCAATCACGCACTCTCTTTTAAAATCAAAATAATTTGCTCCCTCTACTTCGTAGGCAAACGAATCCTTCCCCTTATCAAAATACCCCTCTCCCTCGAATACATAAGCAAAGACCGTCTGCCCTGGCCTTACCGTATGGGTAAATGTGGTTTTGGCAGGTATCGCTATATCGAGATACTCGGGATCGATCACGATATCTCTTACCGGCCCCTGCACACCGTCAGCTTTGCCGCAAATGATCTTTATCACCGTGCCGTCTTTGCGTTTAACTTCGGGGATCGTATCCTTTTTCACGTCCCGGTAGCGGGGATCCAGCATCTTTTGTTTGGCCGGCAGGTTCGCCCACAGCTGGAAGCCGCCCATGCGCCCTTTTTTATCGCCCCCGGGCATCTCCTGGTGGATAACGCCGCTGCCGGCAGTCATCCACTGCACATCGCCTGCCGTAATAACCCCCTTGTTGCCCATGCTATCGCCGTGCTCAACATGGCCTTCCAGCATATAGGTAATCGTTTCTATCCCCCGGTGAGGATGCCAGGGGAATCCCGGCAGGTAATGATCGGGGTTATCCGAACGGAAATCGTCGAGCATCAAAAACGGGTCGAACTGCGGCAGGTGATAATATCCGAATGCCCTTTTTAAATGCACTCCGGCGCCTTCAATGGTAGGTTTGCTCTTAAGTATTTTCTTGATCTTTCTTACCATACGCCCCCTTAATCTGTATAAGTATTATAGGGCCGGATACGGTGACTATCAAGAAAATTTGAGGGAGGATACGGGGCTGTTATTGCAGTCTTTCGGGATGGTGCTTTACTACGTCGGCCTTGACCATGTAGATAACGTCTTCGGCTATGTTGGTGGCATGATCGCAGATCCTTTCTAAGTGGCGGGCGATCAAAAGAAGGGGCACTGCGCGGGGAGCCGTAGATGGGTCCTTGCTCATATATTCCTCGATCAGTTCTTTCTGCACCAGGTTGCGCAGTTTATCGGCCTCGCTGTCGCGCAAGATGATGCTTGCGGCTAATTGCGCATCCCTGTTCACAAAGGCATCTAAGGCATCTTTGGTCATCTCCTGGGCAAGGAGAGTAAGCTTCGGGATATCGATAAGGGGTTTTAGCAGGGGTTTGCCTACAAGGTCCTGGACGCGCTGGGCGATATCTACCGCCAGATCCGCTATCCTTTCTAAGTCCGTCGAAATATTCATCGACATCATAATGAAACGCAGGTCAACTGCCATAGGCTGCTTGAGGGCTATGAGATCAAGGCAGCGCTCGTCAATCTCATTCTCTATTTCGTCAATGATCCTGTCTTCGCTGATTATCTTATTGGCTTTCCCGATATTCAGCTCTTTCAAGGCTTCGATAGATTCGAATATCGCTGCCTCAACCAGAGTGCTCATCTTAAGCAACTGTTGTTTCAGCTCCGTCAACTCCCGGTCCAGGTGTCTTTCCATTATGTTCCCCTCTCTTCTATCCAAACCGCCCGGTAATATAGGCCTCTGTTTTGTGATCTTTAGGTTTGGTAAATATGTCCTGGGTCTTGCCGAACTCAACCAGCTCTCCCATCAAGAAGAATGCGGTGTAATCCGCAACCCTTGCTGCCTGCTGCATATTATGCGTCACAATGACGATGGTGTAATCCTCTTTCAACTCCAGGATAAGCTCTTCGATCTTAGCGGTCGAGATAGGATCCAGGCTTGCGCAGGGCTCGTCAAAAAGGATCACTTCGGACTCAACCGCAAGGCACCTGGCGATGCACAGCCGCTGTTGCTGGCCTCCGGAAAGCCGCAATGCGCTATCCGATAATCTATCCTTTACCTCATCCCACAAGGCTGCCTTTTTCAAGGCCCCTTCTACCTTCTCCTGAATAAGCGATTTGTCGGTAATGCCGTTGACTTTCAGGCCGTAGCTTATATTATCGAAAATGCTTTTAGGGAACGGATTGGGTTTCTGAAATACCATGCCGATGCGCTTCCTGATCTGGACCGCGTCAACAGGCGAATTCAGTATATCCCAGCCGTTAAACGCGATAGTGCCGGTAACGCTCGTATTGGGGATCAACTCGTTCATCCGGTTAAGCAGCCGGATGAAAGTCGACTTACCGCACCCGGAAGGCCCGATGATCGCCGTTACTTTATGCTGATAGATATCAAGGTTGATGCTTTTGAGCGCATGCGCCTTGCCGTAGTAGAAATTGACCTCTTTTGCCTGAATTGCTATTTTTTTATCCATTGCGCGCACCGCGTTGGCGAATAATTATCGCTACCCCTGAGATCAACAAAACCACTAACACGAGAATAAGGCTGCATCCGTACGCAATCGCCGTCTGCTTATCGGGATGAGCTCCTTCGGTCATCAGCGCATAAATGTGGTATGGCAAGGCCATGACCTCGGAGAAGATCGACCGCGGGTATCCGCGGGTGTAAAAAGCCGCGGCGGTAAAAAGGATCGGCGCTGTTTCTCCTGCCACCCTGCCTATGCTTAATATGATCCCCGTAAGGATGCCCGGTAAAGCCGTAGGCAACACAATGTTCTTTATTGTCCCCCATTTGGTTGCCCCCAAAGATAAAGATGCTTCGCGTATCGATTGCGGAACCGCCAACAGCGCCTCTTGCGAAGATGAAATTATCAAAGGGAGGATCAAGATCCCCAGCGTCAGGCTGCCCGAGAGGATCGAAACGCCAAAACCAAAGAACTTGACGAATACCGCCAACCCAAAAAGGCCGAATACCACCGAAGGCACCCCGGCCAGATTATTGATGCTGATCCGGATAATAGTAACGACGAGCCCCTTGGGAGAATATTCGCAAAGATAAATCGCGCAGGCCAGGCCCAGCGGCAAGGCAAAAAGAATAGCGCCGAAGGTCAGATATAACGTCCCCACAATTGCCGGGGCAATGCCGCCCTGCGTCATCCCCATGCGCGGCACCTGGGTGAAGAATTCCCAGGAAAGCACTTTGAAACCCCTGATGCCGATAAAGTAAAGGATCGAACCCAGGAAAAATACCGTTGTGGCCATACAGAGAAACAGCCCCAGGAACCCTGCATTTTGGATAACGTTCTTTTTCATCCGCTTAATCCCAGTTTTATGCGAAAGCGCCGGCTGATCATCTCGGCAACGATATTGAACACCGAGGTCGTAATAAATAAGATGAGCGCAATCGCAAACAAGGCATGGTAATGCGCCCCTCCCATAGGGGCCTCTCCCATTTCCGCGGCTATGGCTGCGGTCATCGGCCTTACCGGCTCAAGAAAGGAATGCGGAATGACCGCTGCTCCGCCGGCAACCATCAGAACGGTCATTGTTTCGCCGATTGCCCGGCTCATCCCCAGAATGATCGCGGTCGAAATACCCGATCCTGCCGCGGGGATCACCACCTGCGTTAAGGTCTGCCATCTGTTCGCGCCTACCGCAAAGGAGGCTTCGCGGAAAGATTTGGGAACGTAATTGAGGGCGTCGTCGGCAAGGCTGCACACCGTAGGGGTAGCCATAACGCCCAGAATCAAACTGGCATTAAGCGCCGTAAGGCCGGTAGGCAGATGGAACAGGTTCTGTAAAAATGGCGTCAGGACCACCATGCCGAAAAAACCATATACTACCGAAGGAATGCTTGCCAACAGCTCAATTAAAGGTTTCAGTACGGCCCTTTGTCTGTGGCCGGCCAGCTCATGCAAGTAAAGCGCGCTCCCCACTCCTAACGGGACGCATACGACGATTGCTCCGGAGGTAACCCATACCGATGCCAATATCAGAGGCAAAATGCCGAATTCGGGAGTCGAATAAGTGGGATACCATGCCTTTCCCAGTAGGAAGCGGAGCGCGCTTACATGCTTGAAAACAGGCAGCCCTTCTTTAAAAAGAACAACGATGATCCCTATCAAAAATACCAATGAAGAGAATGCAAGAAGCGTAAAAACCCATTTGTATAGCTTTTCTTTCATAGGGACCTATTTCAACCCGACAAAACCTTCGTCTTCCACCAGTTTTTGGCCTTCTGGGCTTAGGATATAATCGATAAACTGCTTAGCCAAACCTTTCGGCGCACCGTTGGTATACATAAATAAAGGTCTGCCGATCGGGTATTGGTTAGACAGCACGGTTTGCTTGCTGGCCTTTACGCCATCCACGTCAACCGCCTTGACTACCGAGGAAACATACCCTAACCCTACATAACCGATCCCCCCGGGAGTCCTTGAGACTGTCGAGGCAACTGCCTGGTTAGATGCTTGCAGGAGGGCATCCGGCCGCACCTTTGCTCCGTCAAGGGCCAGCGTCCCAAAGGCCTCAAACGTGCCGCTTGAGCTGTCCCTTGAGACAACTACGATCTTTTCATCCGGCCCGCCGAGCTGTTTCCAGTTTGAAACCGCGCCGGTATAGACCTCCTTGATCTGCTTCTTGCTCAATGCGTTGATGTTGTTGGAAGGATGCACGATAACGCAGATACCGTCCATGGCGATGACACTGGCTTTCGGCGCTCTGCCGTTGGTTACCGCCTTATCAAGCTCGGCATCCTTTATCGAGCGGGATGAATCTGCGATATCACAGGTCCCGTCAATTAACGAAGCGATACCTACGCCCGAGCCTCCGCCGCGCACCGATATTTCGGCGCCGGGATTGCTGTTCATGAACACCTCGGCTGCCTTTTGGGCAATGGGCAGGACCGTAGTCGAGCCTTCAGCCACTATCTTTTCCGCATGGCAGGGAACCGCCAGGCTGCACATCAGTAACGCCAACAGCAATATCTTTCCAAATACTCTCATTTTTAGCTCGCTTTCTGTGTAGTAGTTAGAATTTCATGTTCCAATCAACCTGCATAACGGTCGTGGGCGCCCTTCTGAAGGTGCTATAGCTATTGTTGATGTTCTCAAACCGGAACAACGCACACTGCAACCAGGTATTCTTTCCGAGCCCCCATTGGAAAGAGCCCTTGTGGCCCCTGATGCCGGTGGTACCGACGTAACGGTCGGAATCGGGAAGGATGTCCAGGATCGAATCCTTTTCCGTCATGCTGTATACATACTGGACCTGCCATTTTCCCCACGCATCGATTTTTTCATTACCGAATCCGAAACCTCCGGCAAAACCGGTACCTTTTGCATGCACGGCAAGGTTATCGTAATACTCGCCAAAGAACGATAATTTCTCGATATCCAGCATGCTTAAGCCGGTCGCATTGGCAATGGCCTTAAGAGGATTCTTGATCCCCAATTCCACGGCGGGGGTCACGATCTTATAGCCGTATTTGTACAAACCGCTCTTGGCGGCAGTCGAACCGGGTACCTGGTAAGGATCCCTGGTGTTGGTGCCTGTGCTGCCGTCTAAAGCCCTTCCCTTAACGTTGGAGAAGTCATAATAGGAAAGCGCGCTCTTTAAGGAAAGATTGTCCGTAAGCGCATAATCCGCACCGCCTTGGATGCCATAGACCATAGCATTGTGCGTAGTCGGTTCGGTTTCGGTAAGGACAAAAGCCATATTATCCAAAAACAGGTTTGCCTTCCCGAGTTTCTTGCTTAATTGCAAAACTGCGCCTTCCGGGGTTATGTCGTTGTCGATCATCACGTCTGTCGGCCGCCAGGGAAGATACTTCATTTTTCCGCCCATCAGCGACGCCCAGGCAAACGGTGAGTACTTAGCGTAGGCGTAATCCAACACCAAGGCCTTCTTCGCAAGGCCCTTTTCGAAACTCTGGTTATTGGAGCGCGCGGCATCATAGCTGGTGTAATCTGTGGTGCCGGTAGCAATACCTGCGCCTACCATGATCTTATCGTTAACCTTGGTGTCCCATCCCAGCCTTAGCCTGACACGGCCGCGGTTCCTGTCGCTGGTTACGCCCGCGTCGCTTGTCTTGCCATGGTCCAGCTGATACCTGACGCGAAAATCACCCTTCATTTTCATATTCTGCACCCACTCCGGTAAAGAAGAGTATTTACCTTGCGCTATTTCTGCTTTTATCTGTTCCTTTGTTTCGGTGCCGATCTGTTGCGCTTCGCCGGCTGTCAAGACGCCTTTTTCTACCAGTTTCTGCAGCAAAAGGTCGATTTCACCTGCGTACACCGGACGGTTTCCTGCCCCTACCGCAATAAACCCGATCAATAAAAGTATTGTTACCAACTTCTTCATTTTGTACCCCTTTCTAGTTGTTACCGCACAACTTCCTGATCTGACGCAAGCTTACCTCTATCTCTCGCAAGGATTCATACGCATGGTCACAATCAAGCCGTCCTTCTTCCATGGTGCCCAAGACGCGGGTCAACCGGTTAAGCTGCGAACGTAAATTTGTTGCGACAAAGTCTCTGCGCATGCTCGACATAGTGCTCATTTCACTGGTTTCACCTCCTTTATAAAGTGTTCCTTGTCTCTGAGCTCGACTAACTCCTCGATGATCTCCATGAGTTTGGCAACGCTAAACGGCTTGGTAAGATACCGGTCAGCGCCTACCAGGTTTCCATAAATTTTGTCCAACGGCTCTGCCCGGGCAGTCAGTACCACGACGAATGTCTTAAAGGCAGCCGGGTCTTCTTTGATCGATTCGCAGATCCGGAAGCCGTCTATCCCGGGAAGCATGATGTCCAGGATCACCGCATCGAAGACTTCCTTGGAGAGCCTTTCCTTGGCGACAAGCCCATCATAGACACATATAGCCTTAAAGCCGTTTTTAGCCAGGTTGTAAGAAATAAGCCTGTTGAGGTTCTTGTCGTCTTCGACAACCAGTATCTTTTTCTCTTTTTTCATCGTCACGGTATTCATTGTCTGGCTCCTTACGCAAATTCCCGATAGAAAGCGTCGATGGCGTTCAATTCGTCATTGACGATATCTCTCAGGTAATCGACGATCTTTTTTGCGATGTTTCCGGCTATCCTCATCATGATCTTTTGTACCTCTCCTTTCACTTTCAAGGAAAGTATACAAAAGCAGCGTTACAACATCATGGAGGCAATGTGACTTTTCTGTGAATTGTTTTTCAGGGGCTGTTAAGCCAGTGGGATGGTAAAACTGAAGGTGGAGCCGAGGCCGAGCTCAGATTTCACCCAGACCTGGCCGCCATGAGCCTGGACGATGTGCTTGACGATGGATAAGCCAAGCCCTGTACCGCCGAGCTCGCGGGAGCGCGCCTTGTCGACGCGGTAGAAGCGTTCGAATATGCGGGGTAGATCCATTTCCGAGATACCGATGCCGGTATCGGAGACATCGATCTGTAATGCGTTTTCGACGACTTTGGCGGTTATGGTAACCGCACCTCCTTCGGATGAATACTTTATGGCATTATCCAGAAGATTGATCATAACCTGCGAAAACCGCGTTTCATCGGCATTTATCTTCGGCACGTCCTGCGGGATGTCTATTTTAAGCGCGATCGATTTTGCCTTAGCCTGATTATCGATAACCGTTACCGCCTTTTTTATGAGCGCAGCGGGGTCAAGGGCCGCAAAAGACATCTTCAGCTTGCCGGATTCGATCTTGGACAAGTCCAAAAGGTCGTTTATCAAAGACGCCAGGCGATTGGAATCATGGTAAATAATGCTCACGAA
Organism: Patescibacteria group bacterium; assembly: GCA_035506195.1. GTDB lineage: Bacteria > Omnitrophota > Gorgyraeia > Gygaellales > Profunditerraquicolaceae > DATJPV01. Next base: position 14,150 of record DATJPV010000043.1, read on the forward strand.
CTCCTTGGCGTTATCTTTATCCTCCAGTGCCCCCTCAAGAAGCGTCTCCGCATAGCCTTTTATGCTCGATATGGGTGTGCGCAGCTCGTGCGAGACATTGGCGACAAAATCCTGGCGCACCTTTTCAAGCCGCCTTAACTCGGTAATGTCGTGAAAGACCAATATGGTGCCTTCCAGGCGGTTGTTGCTCATGATCGGAACACCGTTACATTTGAGGATCTTCTCCTGGGGGGTATTGACCACGATCTCTTTAGTGGCAAGATGCTGCTTGCCGGTGATGATCTTTTCGACCAGCTCATTTACCGCGCTGTTACGGATAACCTCCAGCGGCGTCCTTCCTTCAGGGTTGGAGTCGATAAGGAAGAGTTTTCTTAATGACGGATTCATAAGGATGATCTTTTCCTGTGCATCGGTTACAATGACCCCTTCAAACATGCTCGACAGCACCAGGTCCAGCTTTGCCTTCTCGGAGTTTATTTTGCCGATCTTATCCTTTATGTCATCAGACATGGCGTTTAATGCCCGGGCAAGGTCTCCGATCTCGTCCTTGCTGCGTATCGAGGCTTTTCTGGTAAAGTCTCCCTGCGCCATTGCCCTGGCAATAGACGACATTTCGCTAAGCGGCCGCGATATGAATACCGAAATAAAAATGGCTAACCCGAGGCTAAGCAATAGAATACCCAGCACGCCTGCCCCTACTACCCCGCGCATCTTGCCCTCCAGCAGCTCTATGTCATGCAAGGGAACGGAGAGCCTTAAAATGCCTTTGTTGGTTCCTGTACCAAAAGGAACCGCCATATACAGCATGTATTTGTGAATGGTATAGCTGAAACGCGTGCTTATCCCCAGGCCTTTGGCCAAAGCTTCCTTGACTTCCGGCCGGTTGGCATGGTTTTCCACGGTCGCCAACTGCTCTCTGATTAAGTCGGTATCTCCTAAGACCCTGCCGTCAGGGGCAATGATCGTTGCCCGCAGCCCCAGCGCAGTGCCGATCTTGACTGCGGTATCCTGAAGATCGGGGGCGGTCTTGTTTTTTTGGAGAGATTCCAGCAGTTCTTTGCTTAAGGCGAGTTGATGCTTGACGTTGTTGACGACGTTGTTTTCTACGTAGGTTTTAAGGTGAGATATCAAATACAGGGATCCTCCGGCGATCGCCGGGATGACGATGAGGCAAAAAATAAAAGTTAGTTTCCAGTAAAGCTTAATCTTCATCTTCTTTCCACCTATATCCAAAACCCCTGACGGTCTCAATGGTGTCGCCCGTTTTGCCAAGTTTTTCTCTTAGTCGTTTAATATGAGTATCGACTGTGCGCGTAAAGATGTCGGAATGCATATCCCATACGTCAGAAAGCAGCTGGTCGCGCGATTGCAGGCGGCCGGCCCTCTCAATAAGGGTCACAAGAAGCTTGAATTCTATAGGCGTAAGTTCGACTTCCTTGTGGTTAACCGTAACTCTGTGCTTGGGAATATCTATGGTCAACGCGCCTCTTGAGACAATGCTCTTGGATGATTCTGGGGTCTTCCCCCTTTTTAAAATTGCCTTTACCCGCAGCATCAGCTCTCGGGGGCTAAAGGGCTTCACTACATAGTCATCGGCGCCGAGTTCCAGGCCGACGATCCTGTCCACCTCTTCGCCCTTGGCCGTCAGCATTATAATGGGAATATTCTTAAGCTTATTATCCTGCTTGATCGCGCGGCAGACTTCAAAGCCGTCCATCTTAGGAAGCATGATATCGAGGATGACCAGATCCGCTCCCCGCTTAGACAATACATCCAGCGCCTTTTCGCCGTCATCCACAACCACGCAATCATAACCGGCCTTCTCGGCGTTGTACTTTACAAGCTTTGATATATGCTTGTCGTCTTCGATTATAATTATTTGTTCTTTAGACATCCGGCCTCTTTTAATATGCCTATTCTAACACCTTCGGAGAAAACCTCAAGTAATACAAGAGTTCAAAAAGACGGGCCTATCTAAGCTTATCCGCTATGCGATACATAACGCCTGCGGCCACTTCCGGACGAGGCAACAGGAATCTGCGGGCAGAAACGGTAATCTGCGTCTTCTGCCATGACAACTTCCTGAGCTTAAGCGACACCAAGGCGCCCCTGACGTCCGCATTAATAATACCTGTTTCTTTGTTCTCGTTCCTTATCACCCCGGACTCTTTCATGGCTTGCAAGCTTACCTCGAATGCCTTTGACCAGGAAACATTGTAACCTTCCCGGGAATAGTCCTTTGCAGCTAAGGTAAACGCCGCGGCGACAGGAAGCGCGGCAACTCCGGTCAACAAAGATACCCCGTATTCAGAAAGCTCCCGCACGCCGGCCGCCTTTAAAGGCTCTGCGATAATCAATGCGGCCAGCTGCTGGAGGCTGGTGATATTCTTATACGTCTTGTCAAAACCTATGTCATATACTTTTATATCCGGCGATCCGGGAACGCTATAGTCCTTGTTCACTACCCTGCCCATGTGTAATTGTACCAGATCCATCTGCATGGGCATAAGTTTTAGCTGCCCCTTCTTTTCGAAGATCTTCAAGGAGGTAACATTCGTCTTGCCGCTTTTGTTCTTCACCATCACTATTTCTTTCAAATCGAAAGATAAGGCCTTTAAATGGATCTTCCTCTTTAAAAGCGAAAAGATGTCGCAGGAAACGTAAGCCAGAGGGATATCGACCATGACCTCGGATGGGAACTCTTTCTGACTTTGCATCTGAAAATTGGTTATTTTGATGGATTGCCGGAGTATGCTCAAAGATAAGCCTCCGATATGCACCGGAGCTCCGACCATGTTACTGGTCACTCCTGTTGCAATTTCTCTTATGATATTATCCCTCATGATGCAAAAAACGGTGACGATTACAAAGAAGATGAGGATAAAAATGAGCTTCTTTTTCATGCGCGGTTCCTGGCTCTCAACCTAGTTTCGTTTATTTGCAACGGTATCTTCATTCACGAATTCATCGCGCCAAAACCTTGTGCCGTGCACAGTCGCCTGCAAGGCAAGGCCGCTTTCGGTAAGCTGATAGACGCGTAAGCCCGGGGCAACCCCGACTGCGCCGCTTACTGCCTTTCCGGTATCGCCGCCCTTTGCTGCCGCATCCGCCTCGGCACCGAACTGCCACTTGTTGTTCAGGAAATTAACCAGAGCCTGGCGATCCTCAAAAATAAGGACCGTACGAAAATCCTTGGCTCCCCACCCAAGCCCAAGGCCCCCTTGCGCCATGCGCATAAAAGTGTCCTTGCCCCCCAAAGGGCCGTTTTCATGGATAACCCCTCTTCCCCCCGTAAAACTTGCCAAGATCAGGTTCACGTTCAAATTCACGAATACCCCGTACCCTTTGGCGCGCGCGATTTCGGCTTTTGCCTGGGGCGCTACCGCATATAGCTCGTGTAATACTTGATTTCTCCGGAATTGTAAATAGGCGCGCCATTCCGCGGGAGTCTTTGGTTGCATATTGACTTTCGTACAGCCGCACAAACCAGCAGCCATTGCCACTGTTACTATCAAAAGGAATAGTTTTTTCATCGTTTAAGTTCCTTTCTTTGGGGCCGGTACATACGGCCTTCATTGCGATATCTTTATTGTACTTCTGTTATGTGCCCGGGACAATGAAAAAGTAGAACAAACTTTGCCGTGTGAACTTTGTTAATTGCGCTGAAATATGTTATACTTACTTCTTAATATCATTTTTCCAACACCAACGTAGACGTAGTAAGGAGAAAAACATGAAAAAGGCGTTCGCAGTCATCTGTATGGCAATAGCGCTATGTTCCCCGTCAAAAGCACTGCCCGAAAATACTACCACCTCCGATGGCAAAGAAAAGGGATGCGGAGTTATCCCCGTTTCCAGCGCGAGTTTCAAGAAAAACTCTGCGGCCGTAGGAATGTGCGATAAGAGTAAGAACCATATCGTAGTCCGGGACCCTAAAAACAAGCACCATACCATACTCATCCAGGTCAGCGAAAGCGGCCTTACCGTGGTTGATGTCGGCAGCGGTGACCTCAAGCATCACAAGAGCTATCATCTTGATTTTAAAACAGGGGTCATTATGGTCCTTGGGGAGGATAATCATGAAAAAGGCGGAAGGGTTTCTCCTAAAGATTCAGAGGAATATCTTGCCGCGATCAGAGAGATGCTGTCAGTGGTTGATTCCGCATACAATATGGCTACGGATGACCAAAAATCGGGAATACAGCAGGTGGCGGATTACTTGAAGACGATCGAGTCGCAGTTCGTTACTCCGATAGCCGCGGCAGATCCATGGCGTGCCCGGACAGATACACAATCCTGGAATGACTCCCGGGCGATTACCGGAGTGGAAGTAGACAGCGCAAATAACCAACTGATCCTGCATGCAAACTTCGATGCCAATGCCCCTCAATACGGAAAGGGAGAAGTGTATATTTATGCCAGCGACATACCCGAGCTAGGCCAGGGCCAATTGGACATCACCTCGCAAAAGCTGGTAATGGAGGTATTTATACCGCAAGGCTTCATCACCGACCCCAAAAGCCCGGACTCACTGCGTCTTTTTGTAAAAAGCGGAGACAGCTGGGAAGCGGTGTATGGCATCTGGAGAAAGGTCGATTACGAGGATGAAGGAACGTGGGTGACTATGGAGTTTAACCCCACGGCTGATCCGGCCAGTTGGAAGGACGCTCATTTTGACCCTACAAAGGTCTGGGAACTGGGGATATCCATCACTAAAGGCAGCGGTACGTATGCGGGAGACGGAATAAAAATAAGAAATGTCAGAGTAGAAGCCGGCGAGGCGGTCTCGATCAAGCCGCCTACCGTAATCGATACCCCGCCGGCCGGCATGCAGGATTTTATCAACTTCTCCGGCAGAAATCTGAATTTCAACGAATATAATTACGGCTGGTGCGTAGGAGAATTCCCTGCCATTTGGGGCCAAGGCGAGGATGGCGGCTTCAGCAATCCTCAGGTAAAAGAAAAACTTCGCCAGTCCTTGCTCGAGCTCAAGAGCCAGGGCATTACCACCGTCAGGCTGATGGCCTTATTCGGAGATCTGCGCACCGGGATACTGCAGGATGCAAACGGCAATTTCATATACGATAAGAAAGGGAATCTGCAATTCGATTCCAAGGTGTACGCCGACGTAAAGGCGTTTTTGGATGTGCTGCATGAAACCGGGATGAAAGCAGTGGTGGGATTGTTCGATTTCCGCGTTGCCGACGACATAAGCCGGGAAGGCCCGCGCGATGCCAGTTGGGCGGTGGGAGAGCATCCCGAGATCTTCACCGACGCCAAAACGCAAAATGCCATGGTGAAATTATTCGGCCAATTTTTCGCCAAGGTATATTCCAGAAACTTTGTTAATTACAGCGTCAATGACGTCGTGGCATTCTGGGAAGTCATGAACGAACCGGAGTCTGTATGCGCGGCTGATTTCAGCCAAGTCATCGACTTCCATGACCGCTTCTTTAACCTTATTCGCGCTAACGCTCCCGGAGCCAAAGTCACCACCAGCAGCCTTAGCCTGGATAGCGCATACAGGTTCTGGAAGGATAAGGTAGACGTAATTTCCGTGCATCATTATCCGGATATCGAAAGTCTGCAGCTGGATAAATCGGTGGGTAATTACGGATTCGGCAATAAGCCGGTAATCTGGACGGAATTCGGGGACCGGAATCTGACCATCCCCGATGTCTTGACTAATATATACGCTTCCGGCGCCAAGGGGATTTTATTCTGGCAGGACAGTTATTATCAATTCTCTGCGACCGATTATCAGTCGTGGGTAAATGCCCATCTGACAAAATAGCCTAGGCGCCCCCCGCCATTTATTTCTTGCCCTCAAACACGGTTATGGTAAATTCGAGGGGTATCTGGCCCATGCTGAGCTGAGTCTCCCGGGTCTTGCCGAGGCTGGCCCGAGACGGGTCAAAACCTCCGGCGATAATAAGATCGTACACTGCCTTGGCACGCTGCTGAGCCAATAGTTCAAGCACGTTCTTATCCGCCTTGCCCTCCGCTATAATGAGACGCCTCATCTCCTGCTGCATGGCCAGCTCATCGATCCTCTTATTGACGGTAAACTTCTTCGACAGCTCCCAGAAACTAAATTGCCCGAAGCGCAGCACATACATGTCTTTAATAATACGGAAATCGCTGCGGTCGGATTGCTTGCGCCTGCCGGTAAAATCGGCGGCGTAGGCTTCGGTCTTAAGGGCCCTCCAATCTTCATTGGGATCGTAACTGCCGTTAACCTCCAGGGAAAGCTTGGGCCGCTCTTTCAATACTTTGACAAAAAGAGCGACTCTCTCTTTAGCCTTATCGGTCAGATCCGCTTTGCCGGGATCAAAAGAGACCGTGCCGACTTCCTCGATGCCGCTATCTCCGCCCGCCATGGATATGAGCGATAAAAACGGCGAAGTGACAAGTTTCACAAAGAAGTTCGTGACGACCTGGCCGACAAGATGCCAGTATTCGAATTTCGGGTCGCTCATATCGCCCTTGACCGGAAGAGAAATCGAAATGCGGCCCTGGGGGTCTTCAAGCAAGGCTACGGCCAGGCCAAAAGGCAAGTGCAACGCGTCCTTGCTTTCTACTTTATCCCCGAAATCGAACTTCTGAATGAGCAGTTTATGGCGGGCATTAAGCTGGTTATTGGCTATCTTGTAATCCATTCTCAGGTCCATCTTACCGGTTTTGACGGTGCGGCCGGTATATTTGCCCACGTACGGCGTTAATATGTTAAGGGCATAATCATTCAAAGAGCAGGTTGATTCAAGCTCGATGGGCTGGGCAAGGGGTTTAAAATTGGTTTCGGAGTTGATCGCCCCCTTATCATCGATCTTGGTGGCGAATAGGACATGTGCAATAGCGTCGGGTTTGGTAGAAATATTGGTGACGGTAAGCGTCAAGTCATGACACTTAGTGGCAAATTGAGGGTTCAGGGTCCGATCGGTAAAAGTTACCAGGCCGTTAGTCAGCTTGATGCTGTCGATCTTGATATTCGGCAGCGAAGGCGGCGGAGCGGGTTGCGTTGCTTGGGCGGGTTTTGCCGGCTGCGCGGGTTTTTTCTCTGCGACTTGGGCAGGAACGAGTTCCATCAGGTTTATTTTATTGCCCGGCAGGAGTGCGGCGTTAACCACCGGGCCATCTAAACCGATAGACTCGATCCGGTATTCTTTCTTGAAAAGGCTCAAGAAACTGGCATCGACCCAAAACTTGTCAAACCCGGCTAAAACCTCATTCTTATCGGCGCCCATGATTTTGAGCTTATCGACGCTTAGGCGCAGCAAAAACGGGTTCAACCAGACCGAATGCACCCGGACCGGATGGGCCAGTATCTTTGACCCCTGGCTGCGAATGGCCCACGGGGCTCCCACCGGGATCACTATATAGATGACGAAAAAGACAAAAGCCAGGATCCCGACAAAAATCTTAAGCGCTATACGCCCGATTTTCTTCAGCAGTGCTTTCATCGTACCTCCTTAAGAATATCGCCTGCCGCATGGTTTAGCCTGCGAAAAGCTATTGCAGCTCTACGGAAGCTTTAGCATCAAAGGGATTAGTCCTCATTGCCAACGAAAACAGATAAGGGTAATCGGTCTTAAGGTGCTTCATGTATGCAAGCCACTCGGCAATAATCTGGCTATACGCCCTTTTGATATCGCCGCATAAATGCTGTTGATCTGCGGTCGATAAAGATGTGAGATCTTTCCGGCGGGACAGCTCATCGGCCAAATGAAAGGTAGCCCAAAGAAGATCGGTAAAAGATTCATGCTCAAGTAAATTCTGGTTTTCCAATAGACTGAGCAAGAAGCTTCTTTTGGATAACAGGAAGGTTTTTAAACCTTCTACATCTCCTTTATGCAACTCAAGGCCCGTAGTGTGCTTTTTTAGATCTTTAACGGCAAGAAAGAACTCTTTATCCGACCATGCGCCTGTTACTACCAGCTTTGCTGCCATATCGGATGCATGCGGATCAAAAGCTACGCACCTCTGTATCAATTCAGTACCCACTTCGCTAAAGAATGTGTCGATGACCATATTGAGCTTCTTCAATAATGCCCGTTTCTCTCTTGCAGAAAGCAATCGATGAATAATAAGCGTTACCAACAAAACTTCAAAAAAAGCAAATCCAATATTATCCAAAATGGTCATTATGATATAGCGGCCATTATGGAAAAATGCATAGCTGATCCAGTAAAATAAAGCCGATAATACAAGCAGTGCGAGCGGAAAAATGATCTGCCAATCAACTACTTTTTTTCTCATAGTTATCGAACCTCGTTATTGACGAGTATATATTATAGGGCGAAATGCGGGGATTATCAACGGAAAGGATCAGGCAGAAACGAGGCGGCAAAGTTGAGCGGTGAGGATCCCCAGATACGTTCCCATGATGTTCCCTAAAATGGCAAGAAGCAAGCCTATGGATGCCAGGCCCGGCTGATAGATCGTCGCAACGATAGGTGCAGAAGCAACGCCCCCTATATTAGCCTGGCTTGCGACTGACACCAAAAAAAGCGGCGCCCTGATAAGCCTGGCCGTAAGCAACAACACCGACGCATGGATAAGCACGATAAGGAACCCCGCGAGGATCAGGACAAGAACCGGGCCAAAATTCACCACGCCTGCCCTGGCTCCGATGGTCGTCAATACGAAGTAAAGTATACAATAACCCACCTTCGAAGCACCGAACTTTTCTAACTCCTTTGCCGGCGTAAACGACAGTAGGATCCCCAGCAAAGAAGCAATGATAATGGTCCACGCATAGCCGGAAATCATGTCTTTTATTTCAGGCAACCTCCCCGCCAGGAATCTTGAGGCCATAACGCCGAAAAACGCCACTAGCGCGATCAAAACCGTCATATCAAAACGCACCAGCTGTGTTCCTGCTGAAAGAACCGAAGGGCTTTTCGCTGCCAACTCATCGATGATCGCACGGTCGGAGCGGTTCCATTTGTCAAAGACAGGCTGCATCCCTGCCAAGGCCACCAGTACCCCCATCCAGGTATAGGGAACGATCGTATCAACGACCACCATGGGCAGAAAAACCCGCTCCGGCGTGCCGATCGCTTCCTTGACGGCGATCATATTGGCACTGCCGCCGATCCAGGAAGCTGACAAGGCGCCGAATCCAGACCAAAACTGTTGTCCGACAATGCCTTTGCACAGAAAAAATACCAACGGCACTGCCACCATTATTCCGGCGCTTCCCGCCAGCATCATGATCAAAGCCGGCTTGCCGCATCTGGCAATACCGGCAATGTCCGAAGACACCAGCAATAGCAAGAGCGCTGCCGGCAGCAAGAGCGTGGACAACACCTGTAACGCGGGATTCCGGGAATCGATAATGCCCGTTGCCGATAAAAGCATCGGCAAAAAATATATCCAGAATACCGAGGGAATGAATTTGAAGAACTTCTTGAATCTGGCGTGCCCTGAAACGGCGATGATCAGGGTTTCGATGCCCAGGAGGATAAGGATCAAAAGAAAGGTATTATGGATCATGCCCTTTTAGGGTTGATGCCTATGCCGGATCTGCATTTTTTGAGGTCATACACACCGTTTGCGCTTACATAGGGATTCCTCTCCCAGCCTTTCTTTATGAAAAAGGGGCAATCCAGATCGATATAGTCTATCCCTCCCAACCCGGAGGCAAAATGCGCCGCAGCCGCTATGCCGAGCGATGTTTCCATCATCGCTCCCATCATCAGCTTGACGCCATTATTCCGGGCCAGGGAATACACTTCTTGAGCCCGGAATATACCGAATTTCATCAGCTTAATATTTATGGCACCTGCGGCCCTGTGACGGATGATCTTTTTGACATCAGCCAGAGAGGATGCGCTTTCGTCTGCGCACACCAAGATCCCGGCCTGGCGGCTGACTTCCTGCAATCCTTCAAAATCAGCTTTTGGGACAGGCTGCTCTATCAATGCCGGGACAACGCCAACGCCTTTCAATGATCTTAATAAACGCAAGGTCTCCTGCGCGGTATACCCCTGGTTGGCATCGATATAAATCCGCGCGTGCGGAGCGATCCTTTGTACCGCCAGAATCCTTTGGTAATCAAGCTCCTGATCCCGGCCGATCTTGACTTTGAATGCGCGGAATCCCTGCCGGACAAATTGACGGGCAGCCCTTTGGGTCTCTTCTAAACTTGATATCACGATCGTAATATCCGTTACGACCCGGCGCGCCGATCTGCCGAAAAACTTCCAGAGAGGGATCTTTTTTTGTTTGCAGACGGCATCCAGCATACCCATCTCGAGTGCGGCTATCGCCGATTTATTATCGGACAGTCTCTCGTTGAGATCGCAGGAGAGCCTGAGATATTCAGATGCGTCTTGGCCGATCAGGGCATCCCCTGCCTCTTCTATATTTTTCAACGTCTTGGCGACGCTCTCGCCGGTAATGTGCGGAGCGATGGCTGCCTCGCCAAAGCCTCTTGTGCCGTCATTTAATTTAAGCTCAACATACACGTTTTCAAGATAATCGTGCTGGCCCAAGGCAGTCCTGAACGGGTAGATCAGGGGCGCCTTAACAACGTAGGCGCGCGTTTTTCTGATCAGGGTACTTTTTTTCATGGCAAGAACCTGCCGAAATACATCTTTTTGCCGGATGCGGGATAATCTTTTAAGCTGCCTATGCGAACCTTTTTACCCGTGCCCGGCGCTTCTATACAGTCTCCGTTACCGATATAAAGCATAACGTGCGCGATCGTTTTATCATCGTCTTTTTTTGACAAGAATATCAGATCCGCAGGCTTTAACTCATCGGCAGAAATGGGATTGGCGAGCATCCACTGCTCATGGGCGTCACGGGGGACATCGACCCCCGAGGCCCGATAGGCCAGATTGACCAGGCCGGAACAATCAACCGCGGAACTAGACCTGCCTCCCCACAGATAAGGCTTTCCCAGAAAAAACTTCGCCTCTGTAACGATATTCTGCCGTTGCAAACTTTCACCGGGCGCCGCATCGATCCTGGCGGCCTCTTTTACAGGGATCCAGCCAATAGCGCCGCCTGACAGCCGGACTTTATAATAACCCTCCTGGCGGCCGATCTCAGTGAACCTGGTCCCCAGAGAAACAGAGATGATGGCCTGGGCAGAAGATGCCGGGTCTTTTAAAATCCTGGCGTGACCGGCGCTTACGACAATGTTATATTCCGGACGAGTATCGATAAAACCGGCCTTTTCTTTTCTTATCCATCCGGGATACCCTTGCCATGATCTGTTGTGCGAATACTCCTTCTGCTCCAAGGCTTCCACCTGATACCAATCCCCGCGTTCTCCCTTGTATACAAGGATCTCATTATATAACACCTGCGTCTGGTTACGGTCGTCATGCGCATAACCTCCCTTGCCGTCTTGAGGAACGCTTCTAATATCGGCTACAGGGGCCAAAACGACAAGAAGCTTCTCCGCCTGAGAGGCAAAACCCGTAGCTAGCGCCACGCATAAGAAAAAAACCGCCATCAGGTTAATCATATTTCTTATTCATCCATCCTTTTCCGCCTAATATCCTGGCGATCAACATGCTGACCACATTATCGCCGGTTGCATTCAGCATCGTGGCCGGCGGGTCAACCAAGGTCCCGATCATGGTGATCATCGGCAACGCCACAACCGGGAACCCGTACAAAGTCACGATCATCAGCTCTCCCAACATGCCGCCGCTGGGTATGCCGCTAATGACGACTCCGGCGACAATCGACACTCCGATCGCCGAAAGGATGGCTTGCGGGCTGGAAAAACTCATGCCGAATATCCCGAACAAAAAGGCGATCTTCAAAATAGCAGCCATACATGAGCCATCCATATGTATGGTTGCTCCGATCGGTATTGTTATCTCGCGGATATCTTTAGGCGCGCCGATCTCTTCGGCAGCCTTTAAATTAACCGGTATCGTCGCAATGCTGCTGCCGGTGCCCCAGGCAGTTATCGCTACCGGAAGAATATGAGCCCAAAATTTCTTGATCGCTCCGAGCCCTCCGGCTAAATACGCATAAAAAGAAAATCCCACCACAAAATAGCCGATGGCAACCGGATAATACAACACCAGCGCCTTACAATACGAACCGAATAGCTGCGGCCCAAAAGACCCGATCAAATATGCAAAATAGGCGCCCAAACCGACCGGCGCATATAACATGATGAATGACATGGCCTTTTCCATGACCGCATTTGACGCCTGAAGGAACTGCACAAAAGGCTTTCCTTTGTCTCCCGACAGAGAGGCTGCCAAGCCAATTAACATCGAGAATAAAATAAGGGCCAGCATATTTTTCTTGCTGAAAAGATCGCTGAAATCAGACACGGTGAAGGCCTTAACAATTTGCTGCGCGACATCGATTTTTTGGGGCTGATAATCAGAAAATGCCGGCAGCTGCATCCCCTGCGCCACCGGGATGGCCTTGACCGCAACGATCATAAGAAACGAGGAAACAAAGCTGGTTGCAACAAAGATCACCAGCATCCAGGATATAATTTTTCCTAATCTGCGGACATCCGACATGGCTGCCACCGCGGATGAGATCGAGAAGAACACCAGGGGGACAACGATCGTAAACAGCAAATTAAGGAACACATCGCCCAGGGGCTTGAGGACGGCTGCTTTTTCCTTTAAGAGCGATCCGATGATCGAACCTAACAGGATCGAACCGATCAAGATGAACGAAAAGGCATAGTTTTTTACAAACGTTCCTTTACTGGCGCTCATCGAACCTCCAATGCCATGGCTCAAAGGTAATGCCGCTGGGGTCCATTTTCGGATACGACAGGACAAACCCGAACTCACCTGCATGACTCATGAGCCAATGATATTCCGGCAGATCTTCAAACTCTTTCGCATTATTTTCTCCGTTAATACCAAGCACATTGATAAAATCAACCGCCTGATGGGCCGGCGCGCCATGTTCACTGTAACCGGGAAGCGCCACAAACTTCACCGTTTCCCGGATCGAATATCCGTGATTCTTGAGGTAAAAAACAAAAAGATACAGCTGATAGGCGCTGGAGCGGTATCCGGATTCGATTAGCAGGCGTTTACCGATATCTTTTTGCATGGCTGCCATCATGTCCTTATATTTTTCATACACATGTTCCGGCAGGTATTGAACGCCCAGTTCGTGTGTAGCGCCGTTCTGAATATTGATGTAGCGCACCCTCTGCCCCGCGATCTTCATTAAGGGCTCTTTACCTGTGGCGATGCCGCGGAAGGGGATCTTGACATTCAGCGCTTTGGCATCCAATCCCTGGAAGTTCCTCAAGAACTGCGCTTCCTTTGCATTTAAGGGAGCATACAATTCATCAAAAGTAAGAGTAGCTAGGGGGTTCTCTGTTTCTCTTTGT
>DATJPV010000044.1:0-8579 GCA_035506195.1 Patescibacteria group bacterium
CTCATGCATATCTGGGGCGCGGAAGTGATCGCCTCCCCTTCAGAGATGACCGAGTCAGGCAAGCATATCCTGGCCCATGACCCTCACTGCCAGGGCAGCCTCGGTATCGCGATCTCCGAAGCGGTGGAAGAGGCGGCAAAGAACAAGCAGACCAACTATTCTCTCGGCAGCGTTCTGAACCATGTCCTGCTGCATCAGACCGTGATCGGCCTGGAAACCAAAAAGCAGCTTAAGATCGCCGGAGAAACGCCGGATTACCTGATCGGCTGCGTTGGCGGAGGCAGCAACTTCGGGGGTCTGATCCTGCCTTTCGTCAAGGATAAGCTGCGCTGGCCGAAGTTGAGGATCATCGCAGTCGAGCCCCTTGCCTGCCCAAGTCTTACCAAGGGATTGTATAAGTATGATTTCGGCGACACCGCCACGCTTACGCCGTTATTAAAAATGTTCACCCTGGGCCATAACTTCATGCCGCCCGGCATACATGCCGGAGGTTTGCGCTATCACGGCTGCGCCCCCTTGGTCAGCGCCCTGCATGACCGCAGGCTCGTTGAGTCCGTGGCGTATCCCCAGACCGAGGTCTTCAAGGCCGCGGTAGCCTTTGCCAAGACAGAAGGCATCGTGCCCGCCCCGGAAACCGCCCACGCCATCAAGGCGGTCGTTGACATCGCCAGGCGCGAAAAGAAATCAAAATGCATCGTTTTCAATTTCAGCGGCCATGGTTTTCTTGACCTGGCTGCGTATGACAAATTCCTGACGGGCGAGCTTAAAGATTACGCCTATCCCGTCACCCAGATCAGAAAGGCCCTCAAGGACCTGCCCAAGATTTAGGAGGAGAACCAGATGAATCCCGTAGAAGCCCTGGAAATGGCTTTGCACAAAGAGGAGAGCTCGATCCAGATGTACGAGAACCTCTCCCGCCAGCACCCGGCCATAAAAGAACTGCTCCTGTTCCTGCTGGTTGAAGAGCAAAAGCACAAACAATTGATCGCGAAGAAGATATCCGAGATCTCCTAGGGGTTCCGGTACTTCCTGCCTTCGCCCTGCCACTTTTTAAAATCATTCAAAAAAATCCTTCAGCAAGAAGCAAAAACTGTGTATAATAAATAGTTTAAGATGCAAAAAATAAAGGATTACCTTCATAATCTGGCTACCGACAGATACCGGGGGCCTGTTGCCGGGCTGCTTAAGGTTTTTTTGCTTTTTCTGTCTTTTCTGTACGGCGCGATAGTCTGGCTGCTGGTTGCCTGGTCGCGCCTTCGCACAAGGCGTCTGCCCTGTAAGGTTATCAGTGTCGGCAATATTACCGTAGGAGGCACCGGCAAGACTACGCTTGTCCAGTATCTTGCCGGCTATCTTCAGGGCCAGGGGCACAAGGTAGCGATCTTAAGCCGCGGGTATAAGAGGTGTCGCAACCGTAGGCACCAGGCAGAAGATTGCGCAACGCTGGGAGATGAGCCTTTTATGCTGCGGATGAACTTGCGGGATGTACCGGTGGTAGTGGGAGCCGACAGGATCCGCAGCGGGCTCTTGGCGGTTTCTGAGTACGCAGCGGATACCGTCATTCTCGATGACGGGTTCCAGCAGTGGAGGCTGGCGAAAGATTTAGAGGTCGCCACCATCGATGCCCAGGCCCCCTTTGGCAACACGCATCTTCTGCCGCGCGGAATATTGCGCCAGCCCCTGTCTGACTTAAGGCGCGCGGACGTATTCGTGCTGACCAAGACCGACCTGGCCGGGGATACGGCGGCTTTGGTGCGCCAGCTGCGCCTGATCAATCCGGGCGCCCTGGTCGTTCTATCCCGCCATGCGCCGATCGCCTTGCGCCGGCTCTGCGGCGCCGATGACCCTGTGCCCTTGGAAACGCTGCGGGCTAAGGCCGTCGCCTGCGTCTGCGGCATCGCAGACCCGGACTCGTTCGAAAAACTGGTCTTGGGTTTGGGGGCGCGTATCGGTTTGTCGTTACGGTTCCCCGACCATTATGCGTATAGGGCCTGCGATATTGAGCGCATTATGCGCCAGGCGCAGGAGAAAGGCATCGATACGGTAGTGACCACGGAGAAAGACGCGGTGCGCCTTTCCGGAAAGGTCCCGCCGGCGCCCGGAGCCGTGCATTTTCTGGCGCTGCGTATCGGTTTGAAGATCATCGCAGATGAACAAGAATTCAATCGAAGACTACTTGGCATATACGCTCGTTAGGCTGGTTGGTCCCGTCCTGCGGATGCTGCCTTTGAGCGTAAGCCTGTTCGCGGGAAAGAAGCTCGGAGGGCTTTATGGCGCCTTGGACCGTAAGCACAGGGCTATTGTCTATGCGAATCTCAAGACCGCCTTTGGCAGCCGGTTTTCTCCCTCCCGTCTTAAGGGCATAACCAGGGCATTTTACCAGAGCTTCGGGCAGAGCCTTATCGAGATCTTTTTGCTCCCCCGTTTTGATGCGCAGTATTTTCAGGACTATATCAAGGTAGAAGGCCTGGAGCACATAAGAGGGGCCCTGAAAAAAGGCAAGGGGGCCATACTGGTAGCGGCGCATACCGGTAGCTGGGAGCTTTCCAATATCGTCAGCGCAGGCCTCGATTTTCCCGTCTGGCTGTTCGTCCGTGACCAGCGGCATCCGCGCCTGGATGGCCTGCTGAATTCTTACCGGCTGCAGAAAGGATGCCGCCTGATACAGAGGTACCAGGAAACGCGCGAATTAATAAGGGTCCTTAAAAACAACCAAGTAGTCGGCATGACCGTTGACCAGGGCGGCAAGGACGGAACCCTGGTCAGCTTCTTCGGGAAAAACGCCTCCATGTCTTCGGGGGCTGTGCGCATGGCCTTGAAATACGGCGTGCCCCTGTTGCCTGTCATATGCACTCGCCTGCGGGGGCCGTATCATAAGATCGTCGTTGAGGCGCCGCTGGAACTGGAGCAGGCCGGTGCCGGCCGAGAAGACCTCAGGCTGAATCTCCAGAGGCTGGTATCGGTGTTTGAGCGGCACATCAGCCTTTGTCCGCATGAGTACCTCTGGACGTATAAGGTATGGAAGTATACGGACCAAAAGAACGTCTTGATCTTAAGCGACGGCAAGACCGGCCACCTGCGACAGGCCCAGGCAGCGGCAGGTATCATCGTCAAGCGGTATAACGCCAGGGGCATGACGGCAAAGGTCGATACCGTAGAGGTCAAATATAAAAACCGGTTTGTCCGGACTAAAAACACCCTTGCCGACGGGCTCTGGCAGCGCCTGGCGGTCCTTAAACCCGATATCATCGTATCGTGCGGCTCTTGCGTCGCGGGTCTGGCATACCTTCTGGCGAGAGAGAACCTGGCTAAGACGGTCGTGGTGATGCGGCCGTCGTTGGCCAGTATGAAAAAATTCGACCTGGTGATCGTGCCTGCGCATGACCGTATCCGGAAAGCAAAAAATACCGTGGTAACCGAAGGCGCCCTGAACGTCGTCGACGAAGCATACCTGAAAACCCAGGGCGAGGCCTTGCGCGCGCGCATCGGCTCCGTCAAAAAACCTCTCGTGGGTTTTTTGATCGGGGGCACTGCCAAAGGGTTCCGTCTGGATGCGGCGATGATGCGCGCCGTCCTTTCGCAGTTAAAGAGCGCACTGGAGAAATTGGACGCAGAGCTGCTGCTTACCACCTCCCGCCGTACGCCCGCGGACATTGAGCGGCTGGTAAAGGAGGCGCTTGGCGATTACCCCCGGTGCAAATATATGGTGATCGCCAATGAGCAGAACCCGGCTTTTGCTTTGGGGGGGATATTGGCGTTAAGCGGCATAGTCGTTATTTCCCCGGAAAGCATTTCCATGATTTCCGAAGCGGTGCGCAGCGGCGCATACGTCATCACCTTTGATGCGCCGGGCTTGCGTCCGAGGCATCAGGCGTTCCTGCGGCGTTTTGCGCAGAAGCGTTACCTTTATAGCGTACGGGCCGACGCGTTAGCCGGCACGATCGAGAACCTCTGGTTGTCCAGGCCCCAGATACATGTTCCCGAAGATGACCGCCTGGTCGCCGAAGCGGTCGAGGGTTTATTATGAACATACTGCAGGTATTACC
Organism: Patescibacteria group bacterium; assembly: GCA_035506195.1. Lineage (GTDB taxonomy): Bacteria > Omnitrophota > Gorgyraeia > Gygaellales > Profunditerraquicolaceae > DATJPV01. Next base: position 4,047 of record DATJPV010000044.1, read on the forward strand.
GGAATTACATGTGGGCGGCGTAGAAACCGGGACCGTGGATTTAAGCCGGCGCCTCGTCAGGATGGGCCATAAAGCGGTCGTCGTCTCTAACGGAGGGGAACTGGTTGCGCAACTTGAGGCATCCGGCGCCGTTCACTACAAGCTGCCGGTGCATAAGAAAAACATCTTTTCGATGCTGGCGACCGTCCCCAAGCTGGTTGAGATCATCGTCAAGGAAGAGATCGACATCATTCACGCCCGTTCGCGGGTACCGGCATGGATCGCGTATCTGGCCAGCCGCCGGACCGGGAAAGTATTCATCACTACCTGCCACGGATACTACACAAAACACCCCTTTAGTTATGTGATGGGTTGGGCAAAAAGGGTGATCGTCTTAAGCAACGTGATCGGCCGGCACATGATCGATGATTTCAATGTCCCCCATGAACGGATAAAGCTGGTGCCGCGCAGCGTTGACCTGGAAAGGTTCAGGTACGTCGACCCCGCCGGCAAGCGCAAGGAAGAGTTCAACGTAGGGATCATCGGAAGGCTTACGCCGATAAAAGGTCACTTGTATTTTATCAAGGCCATGGCAAAACTTGCCCGCAGCGTGCCGCACGTCAAGATATGGATCGTAGGCGATGCGCCCAGTGCGAAAGAATCGTATAAAGAACAGATACAGATACTTATCCGCAGGCTGGGGCTGTGGCATTGCACGCAGTTCCTGGGTACGCAGCGGGATATACCGGCGGTCATGGCGAACCTTGACCTGTTGGTCCTGGCAACCACGACTCAGGAGGCATTCGGCAGGGTCATCATCGAGGCCCAGGCAGCCGGGGTGCCGGTAGTCGCGACGAAAGTAGGGGGCGCGGTGGACATCATCGATGACGGTAAAACCGGCCTATTGGTGCCGCCGGCAGACCCCACGGGCATGGCCGAGGCGGCGCTGCGGATATTCCGGGACCCCGCATCGGCTTCCCGCATGGCCGAGGCCGCCCACCAAAAGGTAAAAGAATTGTATAACATCGAGCGCATGGTCAAAAGCACGCTCGACGTATACGAAGACGCCCTGGCAAGCCACAAGATACTGGTGATCAAATTGAGTTCCATAGGCGACGTCATTTTGTCTACCGCTGCGCTGCGGGCGATCAGGCAGCGATTTTCGGGCGGCTATACCATTAGCGTTTTAGTCGGCCAGGAATCCCGGGAACTGCTGTTTAACTGCCCCTATATCGACGAGTTGCTGGTGTGCGATCTGAAGGGGAAAGACAAGGGGCTCGGGGGGCTGCTGCGCCTGGGCCGGAATTTACGCAAACAGAATTTCGATATGGTCATCGACCTGCAGAATAACCGCAAAAGCCATATCCTGGCCGCCTTAAGCCTGAGCCTTAACCGCTACGGCTACGACAATAAGAAATGCGCGTTTCTGCTTAACCATCGGCTCAAGCCTGACAAGGCGGCGCTTGACCCGGTAACCCACCAGTTCCGCGTGCTGAACATGCTGGGGATCGAACTGGTTGACCCCCGCCTTGAATTGTGGCCGACGGACGAAGACCGGCGCTACATAGACGACTTTCTGCAATCGGAGTGGATTAGCTCGACCCAGAGGCTCATCGGCATACACTTAAGCGCCAGCCCCAGGTGGGAAACCAAAAGTTGGCCGTTGCATCATATGGCCAGGCTCTGCGAAGAGCTGGCGCATCGGGATATCCGCGTGGTGGTCACCGGGACCCAACAGGATATACCCCGGGCGCAGGAACTGATGAGCGCGGTCAAGAATCTCAAGCCCATCGACGCCTGCGGAAAGACTACCATCAATCAGCTGGCCTGCCTGGTGAAAAAGTGCAGCGTTTACATATCTACGGATTCAGCGCCCCTGCACATCGCCGCCAGCGTCGGAGTGCCTTTCGTGGCCCTCTTTGGCCCGACCGACCCCCGCAGGCATCTGCCCCCGGCAGGAGAGCATGCGGTTATTACCAAGGACCTGCTTTGTAGCCCTTGTTATAAACCCAAGTGCCGGCATAAGAATTGTATGGAGCTTATCAGGCCCGAAGAAGTGCTTAAGGTCATCGACAAACTTTTAAAATGAACATTCTGTTTTTGACCAACCACGTGAATGCGGGGGGTATCACCAGCTACGTGTTATCTCTGGCAAGCGGCCTCCTTGCCGAGGGCGACCGGGTATACATCGCCTCCAGCGGCGGGGACTGTCTGGCGCGGTTTACGGATGCCGGGGCCGTTTTCTTCCCTATACCGATAATGACCAAATCGGAACTGAGCCCCGCAATCGCGGTCAGCCTCTTTAAGCTTCTGCCGTATATCAAAAAAAACGACATTCAGCTGATTCATGCCAACACGCGCGTGACCCAGCTTCTGGCTGCTTTGTTGCAGCGGTTCTCGGGCAGGCCCTACCTTTCGACCTGTCACGGATTTTTCAAAACGCGGTTGTCCCGCAGGCTTTTTCCTTTGTGGGGAAAACGGGTCATCGCGATCAGCCCGCCGGTCAGGGAGCACCTGGCGGCTGATTTCAAAGTCCCGCCGGAGCGCATCAGGGTTATCCCGCACGGCATAGATACCTCCAGGTTCAGCTGTGCCGGCGGCACCGGCAAGCCGCAGCGCAAGAAAGAGCTGGGCCTGGGGCCGGGGCCGGTCATCGGGATCGTGGCCAGGCTTTCCGACGTGAAGGGGCATCGGTATCTCATTGAAGCGATGAAGCCGGTAGTGGCAGAGGTGCCCGATGCGCAGCTGCTCATTGTCGGCGAAGGCAAAATGGAGCCGGAACTTGCGGCATTACGCGGGCGCCTGGGCCTGGAACAGTGCGTGCGTTTCATGCCGACGGTGTCCGATACCGCGGGGGTGCTGGCGGCAATGGATATATTCGTGATGCCATCCCTGAATGAAGGGCTTGGGCTGGGCATCATGGAAGCGATGGCCTGCGGCCTGCCCGTTATCGGTTCGGCGGTAGGGGGCATCAGGAGCCTGATTGTGCACGGCACCAACGGCCTGCTGGTGGAGCCTGCGGATGCCAAACAGCTTGCCGGCGCCATGCTGGAATTATTAAAAGACCCGCCCAGGCGCACGCGCCTGGGTGAACGCGGCCGCCTCTTTATCGCCGAACATTTTTCCCTGGAACAGATGATCTCGGAAACCAGGAAGGTATATGCGGAATGTATCTTTAATGCTACAATAGAGGAAGGCATCCAGGCCGGGCAAGAGGCGCATCTGCCATGAAACAGGTCAATCCGAAAAAGAGAATCCTGATCTTCAACGTGAATTGGCTGGGAGACGTGCTTTTTTCGACCGCCACCATCAGGAACGTCCGCTATAATTTTCCCGATAGCTATATCGCCTGCGTCATACCCAGCCGTTGCTACCCCGTCCTTAAGGGCAGCCCCCACCTTGATGAGATCATCATCTTTGACGAAAAAGACAGGCATAAAGGGCTGTTGGCGAAACTGAAGTTCGTACAGCTGCTTAAGAGCAAACAGTTCGATACCGCCTTCCTGCTGCACCGCTCTTTCCGGCGCGCGCTCATCTGCAGGCTTGCGGGCATCAAGGAAAAGATCGGCTACTACACCCGCAAGCGCGGCTTCATCCTCGATAAGAATATCCCTCCCGTCGATCCTCATACAATGCACCGTATCGACTATTACCTGCACATTATCGAGAAGGCGGGCTTAAGGGTTGAAGACAGGTATACGGAATTCTTTGTGGGCGAAGAAGACGCCGAGGCAACGCAGGAGTTCCTGCAGAAAAACCTTATACGTCCGGCAGATGTATTGGTCGGCATCAATCCGGGCGGCAACTGGATGCCTAAGCGCTGGCCGAAAGACTATTGGGCCATCCTTGCCGATAAAATAATGTCCGGGCTCGGGGCTAAGGTTATCATTACCGGCGGCCCGGCAGACATCCTTCTTGCGGAAGGCATACGCGATGCGATGCGCAGGAAGCCCGTGATCGCCTGCGGCGTTTTTACCATCAAGCAGCTGGGCGCCCTCTGCAAGAGGCTCGATCTTTTTATCACCGCGGATACCGGCCCCCTGCACATCGCAAACAGCGTCGGCGCAAAAAGGATCATCGCGCTCTTCGGCCCGACCGATCCGCTTGTCACCGGCCCGTATCCCGTCGCCAATGTGGCGGTTATACGCAAGGATGTCGGCTGCAAGATCCCCTGTTACCAGGTACACTGTAAAGATCGGCACTGCATGAAGGCGATTACCCCCGAAGAGGTCTATCAGGCGGCCAAGGATATCCTGTCTCCCAAAAGATAATGAGCCTATCCCCGAAAACGAAACCGGAGTTCAAACGGATACTGGTGGTGCGTACCGACCGCATCGGCGATGTGCTATTGTCCACTCCCGTGCTTAAGGCGTTGCGCGACAGCTATCCGCAGGCGCATATTGCCATGATGGTCAGCCCTTACGCGCGGGATACGGTAGAAGGCAATCCTTACCTTGACGAGGTGATCGCCTTCGATAAAGATGCGGCGCATCGCAGTTGGTCCGCTTCGCTCCTGTTTGCCCGGCTGCTGCGCAAGAAAAAATTTGATCTGGC
>DATJPV010000045.1:0-59389 GCA_035506195.1 Patescibacteria group bacterium
CCAAACTGATCGAACGCAACGCTTCTATCCCGACGCAGAAGAGCCAGGTCTTTTCTACCGCCGCCGAGAACCAGACGGCAGTGACCATCCGCGTATTGCAGGGAGAACGCCAGATGGCGGATGACAACGTGGAGCTGGGTAGGTTTGACCTGCTGGGCATTCCGCCTGCGCCGCGGGGCGTGCCGCAGATCGAGGTGAAATTCGATATCGACCGGGACGGGATCGTGCACGTTGCCGCCAAAGACCTGGGCACCGGCAAGGAACAGTCCATACGCATCACCGCGCCCAAGAAGCTCTCCAAGGAGGAGATCGAGAAGATGGTCAAGGACGCGGAGAAGTTCGCCGCCGAAGACTCCAAGAAGAAAGAGGAGGTCGAGGTGGTCAACCAGGCCGATGCGCTGGTCTATGCTACCGAAAAGTCCCTTAAAGAGTTCGGCGATAAGATCAGCCAGGCCGAGCGCGGTGACGTCGAGGCCAAGCTTAACGATGCAAAGGCCGCGATCAAAGATAAGAACGTTGAGCGAATCAAGAAGTCTATGGAAGACTTAACCAAGGCTTCGCATAAGCTGGCCGAGGAAGTATATAAGCAGTCTGCGGCAAAGCAGCAACAGCAGCAGGGGCCGAAGCAGCAAGCCGGCCGAGAAGAGCCCAAGGCCGAAGACGGGGCTCAGGAAAAAAAGAAAAGCGAAGATATTATCGACGCTGAATACAAGGAAGAAGACGACAAAAAATAATGTCTACGAAACGCGATTATTATGAGATTCTGGGGGCCAACAAGAGCGCCAGCCTTGATGAGATAAAAAAGGCTTACCGGGAGCTGGCTTTGCGCTATCACCCCGACCGGGTGCCGGCGGAACAGAAGAAAGAGGCCGAAGAGAAGTTCAAGGAGATCTCCGAAGCCTATGCGGTGCTCTCGGATTCCCAGAAGCGCGCCCTCTATGACCAATACGGGCACTCCGGCATCGATCAGAAATACGCCTATGAAGATATCTTCAAAGGGGCAGACTTTAACAGCGTCTTCCAGGACCTGGGCGATTTCGGCGTCGGCGGCGGCCTGTTCGAAGAGATCTTTAGCGACCTTGGGTTTGATGTGTTCGGAGGCCGCCGGGGTTCTTCGCGCAGGGCGGCCAGCCGCGGCAGGGACCTGGAGATCGCGGAAGCGGTTACCCTGGAGGAGGCATCCAGCGGCACGGAGAAGACGATTACCGTACCCAGGTATGAGCCGTGTACGGCCTGTTCCGGCACCGGTGCCAAGCCCGGCAGCAAAAAAGTCGCTTGTTCTCAGTGCAAAGGCGCAGGCCGGCTGGTAGTTTCTAACGGATTCTTTCAAATGACCCAGACCTGTCCGCGCTGCCGGGGAGAAGGCTCGCTCATTCAAACCCCCTGTGCCGATTGCCGGGGAGAAGGCCGCACCAAGGTTACGCGCAATATCAAGGTCAAAGTGCCGGCCGGGGTAGATACGGGTTCGACTTTGCGTATCCGCGGAGAAGGCGAAGCAGGGACCGCCGGCAGGGGCGACCTCTATGTCGTTATCGAGATCAAACCCCATGCGCTTTTCGAACGGCACCGCAATGACCTGCTTACGGAACTTGATGTCAGCGTATCGCTGGCCATCCTCGGCGGCGAAGTGGAAGTCCCTACCCTTGAAGGCAAGGTTAAAATGAAAATACCCGCCGGTACCCAGAGCGGCAGGATCTTCCGGCTCAAGGAAAAGGGCATGCCGGACCTGCATGGCCGCGGCCCGGGGGATGAGCTGGTTAAGGTGAATGTCCAGATCCCGACCCAGTTGAATTCCGAGCAGCGCCGCTTGATCGAAGAATTTGCCAAGGCTTCGGGAGAGAGCCGGGATACGGATGGGTTGAAGGAGAAGATTAAGAAAGTGTTTCGCTAAACAAAAACAGAAGGTGCTCAATGCCCACATATGAATATGAATGTATGAAGTGCGGACGGACGTTTGAACTGCTGCAAAAGATGAGCGATCCGCCCGTAAAAAAATGCCCGAAGTGTTCCGGTAAGGTAAAACGCCTTATCGGCAGCGGTTCCGGTATTATTTTCAAGGGGAGCGGCTTTTACGAAACGGATTACAAGAGAAAAGCCAAGCCCGAACCCAAGGCGGAAACGAAGCCGTCCGGCTGCCCCAATTCGGGGCCGGGAGGGTGCAGTGGCTGCAGCCGCTAAAAAAATCCTGCGTTTCCTCAACTTGTGGCTGCCTCCGGTAGCGGTGATGTCGGCTATTTTCTACGCCTCCTCGCTGCCAGGGCGTAACATACCGAACCTGTTCTCTTTTCAAGATGTGTTTTTTCACGGCACCATATACGCATGTTTGGGGTTTTTTCTGGCCCGGGCACTGCGAAAAACGTATACGCAGGCCGGATTCTGGAAGATCGTGCTCTGCGCCCTGGCATGCGGTTTCATATATAGCCTGACAGACGAATTCCATCAAAGGTTTGTGCCGGGCCGGTCCGCGGACATGCTCGATGTCACTACCGACGTGATCGGCACTTTTATCGGGAGCCTCCTGTACCGATGACTCAGGTAAGGCCCTTCCGGGCGCTCGTATATAACCAGGAAAAGATCAAGGACCTCTCGCAGGTGGTCTGCCCTCCTTATGACATAATCTCGCCGGAGCGCCAGCAGCATTTCCACGACGTCCACCCGCAAAATTTCATCCATGTGCTTTTCGGCAAGGACATCCCCGGAGAGGATAAGTACCGGCGCGCCGAAAGCTGTTTTAACGACTGGATCAAGAATAAGATACTTGCCCTGGACTGCGGCCCGGCCTTCTATTTCTACTGGCAGCAGTTCAAGATCAGGGGGGAGAAAAGGACGCGTGTCGGCTTTATCGGGCTGCTGCGCCTCGAGGATAAAAAATCCTCGATCTTCGCCCATGAGCACACGCGCCTGGAGGCCAAAGAGGACAGGGCTAGGCTCTTGAAGCGCGTCAAGGCGAACTTAAGCCCGATATTCGTGGTTTCTCCCGACCGCAAGCGCATTATCCAGCGTACCTACCAGAAATATATCCGCAATGCCAAACCTTTCATCGATATAACCGACGACGAACAGGTGTCGCACAAGGTTTGGCGGCTGGATGCGCCGCTTGCAGTGGCGGCGGTCGAGTCGGCACTGTCGCAGGAAAACATGTTCATCGCCGACGGCCACCATCGCTATGAGGTTGCCTGCGCGTACCGCGAAGAGATGCGCCAGAAGCTGGGGCGCCTTACCGGCGAAGAGCCGTTCAACTATGTGCTGGCCTACATTACCAGCCCCGATCCGCGGGGCCTGATCATCTTTCCGATCCACCGGCTCGTCAAACTTGATGCCGCCCCGGATATGCCCGCCCTAAGCCAGCGCCTTAAAGCGTATTTTGATGTGGAGGAGGTCAAAAGCGACGATAAAGCCAGGTTCTTCTTCCTTCTGGCCAAGGCAGGGGGCACGGAGCACATCATCGGGATGTACAGGGATAAAAAATACTGGCTTCTGCGTCTGAAAAATGTTAAGATTTTAGATAAAATCATTGCCGATAAGCCCGCGGGATACCGGTCGCTGGATGTCTCGATCCTCAACTACCTGGTGCTTCGGGATGCCCTGGGCATCGATCTGGGCGACAAGATCAAGGTCGGATTTTACCCCCAGGAGGAAGAACTGATCAGCCGCGTGGATAACGGCGAGGCGCACGTTGCGTTCTTTTTGAATCCGGTCCGGATGCAGCAGATCATCGACGTGGCCTTGGCCGGCGAACGGATGCCGCCTAAGTCGACGTATTTTTATCCCAAGGTGTTATCCGGCTTGGTGATCAACAAGTTTTAACAAAACTGACATGGCACTTTTCGGAAAACCGAAATATACGATCGTAAGGCTCAAGAAGAAAGAGATACCCGACGGGCTCTGGACAAAATGCGAAGAGTGCTCCGAGGTCCTCTATAACAAGAACCTTGAAGAAAATCTCAAGGTCTGCCCCAAATGTAATTATCATTTTACGCTTAACGCCTACGAGCGCATCAATACCCTCATCGATAAGGATTCCTTCCAGGAGCATGACAAGGAGATGCTTTCCGCCGACCCCCTGGAATTCAGGGGGCCCAAGACCTATAAGGAAAAGCTATCCCAGGACCAGGCGGCAACCGGCCTTAAAGATGCGGTCATAACCGGCGAAGGGCTGCTTGACGAGCGCAAGGTGGCCATTGCGGTTACCGATTCGCGCTTCATCATGGGGTCGATGGGCTCGGTAGTCGGAGAGAAGATAACCCGCATCATCGAGACCGCGACGAAAAAGAAAATACCGGTTATTATCGTGTCCGGCTCGGGAGGCGGGGCCAGGATGTACGAAGGCATGTACAGCCTCATGCAGATGGCCAAGACCTGCGCTGCGTTGTCCTATCACCGCCAGGCAAACCTGCCGTTCATCTCGATCCTCACCAACCCGACCATGGCGGGGGTAATGGCTTCCTTCGCCGGCATCGGAGACGTTATCATCGCCGAGCCGAAGGCGCTGATCGGTTTTACCGGGCCGCGGGTCATCGAGCAGACTATCCGGCAAAAGCTTCCTTCCGGTTTTCAACGTTCAGAGTTCCTCCTGGAACACGGGCTCATCGATATGATCGTGCACCGCAAAAACATGAAAACCACGCTCTCGCAAATCCTCGGCTACCTTGGTTGAGTTATCCCTTGCAATTATAACGGGTTTACGTTACAATACAAAAATATGGCGCAGACGAAAAGTTTTTGCATCGGGATCGATCTGGGCGGCACAAATCTAAAAGCGGCTCTCCTGGATCGCACCTGCCGGATCATCGACAAAAGGGTCCTGAGTACGGCGTCATTCAGAAAGAAAGAACACCTGATCCAGGCGGTCGCAGGCTCGGTCGATGCCCTTTTGGTTACGCATAAGCTTACTAAGAACCAGGTCCTCGGGGTAGGGTTGGGGCTGCCGGGGCCCGTTGACGCAGATAAGGGCATTGTCCATTTTTTCCCGAATATACCCGGATGGAAAGAGGTTGACCTCGGGCGTATCCTGCACAGGCGTTTAGGAATACCGGTTTTTTTGGATAATGACGCCAATCTCATGAGCCTGGCGGAATACACCCTCGGCGCTGCCCGCGCCAGCCGCAACGCGGTGTGCCTTACCTTGGGCACCGGCGTAGGCGGAGGGATCATTATCGAGGGAAGGCTTTATCGCGGCTCAGGCTATGCTGCAGGAGAGATCGGCCACATGCCGCTCAACGAACGGGGCAGGAGCTGTAATTGCGGCGGCAGCGCTTGCCTTGAGGCATATGTCGGCAACCGGCGGATCATGAAAGAAGCCCTTGCCGGTTTCGGCAAGAAAATTTCCCTGGAGGAACTAAGCCGCCTGGCAGGAGCCGGCAATAGCCGGGCCGTGCGCATCTGGGCCCAGGCAGGAAGGCGCCTGGGAGTAGTCTTGTCCGGGGTGGTGAACCTGTTGAACCCCGACATCATCGTCATCGGCGGCGGGGTAGCAAACGCAGGCAGGGTTTTGTTCGACGCTATCCGCAAGACGATCGCGCAACGCGCGATGCCGGTGCAGGTTAAGAGCCTGCGGGTGGCCAAGGCAAAACTGGGCAACGACGCCGGTCTCATCGGCGCGGCGATATTAGTGCAACAAAACTCGTCTCCGACTCGTAATCTGCGTCGGAGTTTCACACAGTAGTGTGCACTTGCCAGTCAGATATGGCAAGGTGCGCTAAACAAGAACTTATTGTGCTCAATGAAGATATTTATTGATACGGCGAATATTAAAGAGATAAAGGAGGCAGTCAGCCTCGGCGTTATCGACGGAGTTACCACTAACCCGACACTGATCGCCAAAGAAGGCCGGCCCGCGAAAGAACTATTTTTGGAAATTTGTTCGCTTGTCCCCGGGCCCGTAAGCGCCGAAGTCATCGGCCTGGCCTGCGACGAGATGGTGCGCGAGGCTCGGGAGCTTGCCAAAATAGCCAAGAACATCGTCATCAAGATACCCCTTATCAAGGAAGGCCTGAAGGCGGTCAAGATCCTTAGCGCGGAACACATCCAGACCAATGTAACGCTGTGTTTTTCTCCTTCGCAGGCGCTGTTGGTAGCTAAGGCCGGGGCAACCTACATATCCCCGTTCATCGGCCGGCTCGATGATATAAGCACGGAGGGGATGAGCCTGATCTGCGACATCAAGCGAATATATACGAATTATCATTTTGCCACTCAGATAATCGTAGCGTCCGTGCGCAATCCCATCCACGTCGTGGATGCGGCAAAGATCGGCGCGGATATCGCGACGATCCCGTTTGGGGTTATCGAACAGCTCATAAAACATCCGTTGACCGATATCGGGATACAACGGTTCCTGGAAGACCACAAAAAGATACCCGCCAAATAATGAGAACGCGCCTGTATAGATCGATGGTAAGTTTAGGTATGGGGTTGGGGGTTTTTGCGGGCGTTGCTCTTTCATACGGCCAGGAGGCCAAGCGGCCGATCGTCGTCAACGGCGACACCGTGGAGTATTCTACCGAGAATAAGGAGGTTACCGCCACCGGTAACGTCAAGGTTATCTATGAAGGGGCAACCCTGACGTGCCAGAAGCTTACCGTCAATACCCAGACCAAGGATGCGCGCGCCGAAGGGGACGTCAGGCTCGAGGACCAGCGGGGGGTCGTCCGCGGGGAAAAGGTGGTGTATAATTTCGACACCAAGACCGGCCTGGTCATCAACGCCGATTTCATGTCCAATCCTTACTTCGGCAAGGTATCCAAGATGGAAAGGCTAAGCGAGCGGCAATTCACCACTTCCAGCGGTTATATGTCTACCTGCAATTTCGATGTCCCGCACTACCGCCTCACCGTCAAAAAGGCAAATTTCTTTCCCGGCAGCAGGCTCGATACCCGCGATGATACGCTGTATATAGGGCAGGCCCCGCTCATGTGCCTGCCTCGCTTTGCCCAGGATTTCCAGGATCCCCTGATGCACGTGCAGTTGATGCCCGGTTCCCGGTCGGGCTGGGGGCCCTATATGCTCAGCGCCTGGAGGTATACGCTTGCGGATAACGTGACCGGCAGGCTGTATCTTGATTACCGCAGCAAACTGGGCTTGGCTGAAGGGTTCGGCACAAACTACAAAACGCAAGATTTCGGCAAGGGGGACATAAAGGCCTATTACACCGACGAAAAGCCCCACAATCTTTCTTCCGATAGCGGCGTCTCCGATTTCCAGCGCTACTTCGTCCGTTGGCGCCATCAATGGGAGATAGACCCCGCTACGCGCCTGACCTCCGAATTTTACAAGATCGGCGACGACAAAAGAAAAGACTACGACCCCAACGCAAGTTTCCTGAAGGATTACTTTTACCGGGAGTATGAGCAGGATTCGCAACCGTTGACGTATGCGATATTCCAGCACTCTTTCGCTAACTCCAGCTTTTACCTTTTATCACAGAAGCGCACCAACCCCTGGTTTACCAACCAGACCGAGAAATTACCCGAGGCAACCTACAGCCTGCCCGGCATCAAAATAGCGGATTCTCCGCTTTACTTCGCCAACAGTACTTCCCTGGGCAGCTATAACCGGGTAGATACTGCCGCCTCGCCCACTACCGACATTACCTCTTCGCGTTTCGACATGCAGAACAAATTTTCTTTGCCGATGCGCCTATCGGTGTTCAACGTGACTCCTTTCGTCCAGAATCGCGAGACGGTCTACGACACCGACCTGAAGGACCAGACCCTTCCTGCCCGTAGCATCTTTTATGCCGGCGCGGACGTAAGCACCAAATTCTACCGTGTCTTCAACGTAAAGACCAATGCGCTCGGATTGGATATAAACGGCCTGCGGCATATCATCACGCCGACGGTAAGTTATAATTTCAATACCGATCCGACCATCCATAAGGATGAGCTGAGGCAGATCGACCCTGTCGATGCGCTGGAGCGCGACAATTCGCTTACCATGGAGCTTTCCAATAAACTGCAGACCAAAAGGAACGGCTCTTCCGTGGACTTGGCTACGTTAAGGCTCGATACCGTCTACTACCTTAATACCAAACCCGGGGAAACCCATGACAGCGGCTTTTCCGATTTTCTCATCAAACTGGAGTTGCTGCCTTACGCCTGGATGAGGCTGGATACCGACGCTGACTACAACCGCGCCATTGCCGCCTTTACTCAGGTCAATACCGACCTGAATTTCAATCTCGGCCAGGACCGCCACTTCGGCATCGGCCAGCGTTACCTGCGTAAGGGAGGCAAAGAGGTGGCGTTCGGCGGCGACTGGAGGCTAACCCCGAAATGGAAGCTGGGAATGTATGAAAGGTATCAATTTGTCCAGACCGCTACTGTTTCTTCCGGGCTGCAGGAGCAGCAGTATAAGATCTCGCGCGACCTGCACTGTTGGACCATGGACCTTGCGTATGATGTCTCCAAGGCCAACGGGCAGACTATCTGGATGATCTTTAAATTGAAGGCGTTCCCGTCTACTGAGCTCGGTTTTGACCAGAGTTATCACCAGCCCAAAAGCGGGCCTTCCTACTAACGGCGATGAATATCTCGATTATCGGATCAGGGTATGTGGGGCTTGTCACCGGCGCCTGTTTTGCGGAACTCGGCAACCGGGTTATCTGCGCGGATAACGACACCAAAAAGATCGCCGGCCTTAAGAAAGGCGTTATTCCTATATATGAGCCCGGCCTGAAAGAGCTTATCGGCATAAACGCCAAGTCCCGCCGGCTGGTATTTACTTCCAACATCAAGGAGGCGGTACGAACTTGCGAGGTTATTTTCATCGCGGTAGGCACCCCTGCCTTGCCGAACGGCGAAGCGGACCTGACCGGCATCGAGAACGTAGCGCGCAACATCGCGCTGAACCTTTCAGGGTATCGGCTCGTGGTCGAAAAATCAACGGTGCCGGTTGAGACAGGAAAGTGGGTCAAGCATACCATTCAGACCTACGCCAGGGGCCGGGGGAAGTTTGACGTTGCTTCGAACCCCGAGTTCTTGCGGGAAGGCCAGGCGATCAGCGATTTTATGCACCCCGACCGCATTGTCATCGGCGTAGAATCCAAGAAAGCGCAAACGATACTGACCGACCTCTACAGGCCGCTCAATGCGCCGATCGTCGTAACCGATATTGCCTCGGCCGAGCTTATTAAACATGCCTCCAATTCGTTCCTGGCAACCAAGATCTCGTTCATCAATGCCGTCTCGGCCATCTGCGAAAAAGTCGGCGCAGACATCAAAGAAGTAGCGCTCGGCATGGGCCTGGACAAAAGGATCGGCAGCGCCTTTCTGAATGCGGGGGTAGGCTATGGCGGCTCCTGTTTCCCTAAGGACCTGGAGGCCTTTATCACCATTTCGGAAAAACTGGGGTATGATTTTTCCCTCCTGAAGGCTTCCCGGGATATCAATTACCAGCAGAAGGTATCTTTTGTCAATAAAATAAAAGACGCGCTTTGGATCGTCAAAGGCAAGACCATCGCCGTGCTGGGGCTTTCTTTTAAACCGAATACCGACGACATAAGGAGCGCGCCGTCTTTGGACATCATCCAGGCCCTGCGTCTGGAGGGCGCCCGCATCAGGGCGTATGACCCCTCGGCGATGGAAAAGGCCAAAGAGCTGCTGCGCGGGGTCGTTTTCTGCAAAGACCCCTATGAGGCATGCCGCGGAAGCGACTGCGCTTTGGTCGTTACCGAATGGGACGAATTCAAGGAGCTTGACCTTGCGAAAGTCAAGAAAGCGCTGCGCAGGCCCCTGATCATAGACGGGCGCAACATATACGAGCCTGGCAGGATGGAGAAGCTCGGCTTTACGTATATCGGCATCGGCAGAAAAAAGACAAAGAAAGGGTGAGCATGGAACAGGTGTATGAGGTTTTGAAAAAGAAGATCGCACGCAAGAAAGCGAAGATTGCCGTAGTCGGCTTGGGGTATGTAGGGCTTCCTCTGGCGATCGAATTCGCCAAGAAGGGACTCCAGGTGACCGGCATCGAAGTTGACCGGGACAGGGTCGAGCGGATAAAGCAAAAAGTTTCCTACATTACCGACGTTCCTACCGCCGAATTGAGGCGCGCGATCGGCAACGGAAAATTCCAGGCGACCTGCGATTTTGGCGCATTGAGCCACAGCGACGTCATTATCATCTGCGTGCCTACGCCCTTGAAGCGCAAGACCCATCCGGATATTTCATACATTATCGGGGCGGTAAAACAGATCAAGAAGTACCTGCGGGCCGGGCAGTTGGTGGTCCTGGAGAGCACGACCTATCCGGGCACGACCGAAGAGGTGATCCTGCCGTTATTGGAATCAAGCGGCCTTGTCTGCGGCCGGGATTTTTATCTTGCGTTCTCTCCGGAGCGCATCGATCCGGGCAATAAGAAGTTCCCGGTGGACAAGATCCCCAAGGTGATGGGCGGTATCACGCCTGAGGCAACGGAACTGACTGCGCTTGTTTACGGCAGCATAGTCGCCAAGACCGTTCCGGTTTCTTCCGCCCGCGTTGCGGAAACCGTCAAGCTGCTCGAGAATACCTTTCGTATCGTCAATATCGGCCTGATCGATGAGATCGCGATGATGGCACACAAGATGAAGATCGATGTCTGGGAGATCGTGGAAGCCGCTAAGACCAAGCCGTTCGGTTTTATGCCGTTCTATCCCGGCCCGGGGGTAGGGGGGCACTGCATCCCCAAAGACCCGCTCTATCTTTACTGGAAGGCAAAAAAGTTCGGCTTTAAATCCCGTTTCATCAAGCTGGCTTCCGATATTGTCACCTACATGCCCGAATACGTCATCGAACGGGTGGGCGAGGCCCTACAGGGGCAAGGCGTGCCGCTTGCCAAGGCCAGGATCCTGGTGATCGGGGCAACCTATAAAAAGGACATCAAGGACCTGCGCAAGTCTCCGGCGCTGGATATTATTTCCGGTTTGCAGCGCAGGGGCGTGCGTGTGGCATACCATGATCCGCTTATACCGTACCTACGCCTGAATGATATCCATTTGGCCTCGCTGGCCCTGACCGCAAAGGCCCTGGCGGGATTCAATTGCGTAGTGATCGCGACCGACCATTCCGCGGTAGATTATGCGTTCATCCTGAAGAACGCCCGCAGCATTTTCGATGCGCGTAACGTGTATGCGCGTCTGAAGAACAGAAAGGTCTTCAAACTGTAGGCATGCGAAAGAAAACGGCAGTGATTACCGGAGGCGCAGGTTTCATCGGCTCGCACCTGTGCGAGAGGCTGATCGCCGACGGCATGCAGGTTATCTGCATGGATAACCTCATCACCGGCGCTATGAAGAATATCGCCGGCCTGCGCACGCACAAGAATTTCCGTTTTATCAAACACGACGTCACCACCTACCTGGATATCCGCGGCCGCGTCGATTTCATCCTGCATTTCGCCTCGCTTGCCTCTCCCGTAGATTACCTTAGGTATCCGATTCAGACGCTCAAGGTAGGGTCCCTGGGTACGCATAACGCCCTCGGCCTGGCCAAACAGAAGAAGGCGGTATTCATGCTTGCCTCTACGTCCGAGGTGTACGGCGACCCCCTGGTGCACCCCCAGCCGGAGTCGTATTGGGGCCATGTGAACCCCATCGGCGTGCGGGGCTGTTACGATGAATCAAAACGCTTTGCCGAGGCCATCACCATGGCCTATCACCGCATCCACGGTATCGATACCCGGATAGTGCGCATCTTCAATACCTACGGCCCCCGGATGCGCATAAACGACGGCAGGGTAGTACCGAACTTCATTTATCAGGCTTTGCACGCCAGGCCCCTGACGGTCTACGGCAAGGGCGCTCAAACCCGTTCATTCTGCTACATTGACGACCTTGTTGAGGGTATCTGCCGGCTTATGCGCGTACGCATCTTTGAGCCGGTTAATCTGGGTAACCCCAATGAATTCACCGTCATGGAGTTGGCCAGGCTGGTTTTGAAGCTGGCCTCCAGCCGCAGCAAGATTTCGTATAAACCCCTCCCTCAGGATGACCCCCGCCAGCGCCAACCGGATATACGCCGCGCCGGCAAATACCTTGCCTGGAAGCCGGCCATACCCCTGCGGCAGGGGCTCTTACGCACGATCGCCTGGTTCCGCAGCCAGCCGCATTGAAAATAACCGCCTAATGTGCTATACTTTGGATAACAAGAGGGAAGCACGGGAAAAGGTGGTATTTAAACGTTTTTATAAATTTTATAAATAAAGTACCTCTGGAAACTACCTATTTTCCGCTTTGCTCCCCACGTAGACAGGGGAGTATGCTTTTTTGGCGGAGGATAGGTTTTTTATTTTCTGCTTGACAAAAGGGGAAGGAGGTGGTATAAAAAATCAATGTTTCCAAGGGGACGGCGCTTATAACGTAACCTCTGGCAAGGTGTTACAACACAAATCAGTAGACATACCTATGTTTCTTAAGCCGCAGGGGTTATGCAATGGGCGCGAAGTCAATCTTACCTTAGGGAGGAGGTTAGCAAGATGAAAAACAGAAAAGGTTTTACGCTCGTTGAAATCATGATCGTTGTGGCTATTATCGCTCTTTTGGCGGCAATCGCAATTCCTAACCTTTTGCGTGCCAGAATAACCGCGAACGAATCAGCGGCCCAGGCAACCCTCAGGACCATCTCTACGGCCCTGGAGACCTATGCTGCTGCCAATAACGGTACGTATGCGGACGCAGAGGCCAGCCTTACAGGTGCGAACCCGAAATACCTGAACAAGGCGTATTGCGGCAACACGGAAAGCGGTTATACCTATGGTTGCACACTGGCAACCACCGGCTATACCCTTACCGCCAGACCTCAGAACTGCACCACAGCGGGTACCAAGAGCTTTACCATGACCACCGGTGGCGTTCTTTCTACCGATGGAGCATGTACCGCAGCGGGTGGATAGTCTGAAGTCGTAGCAGTTTTTCCGAAATGGGGTGGAAGCGAAAGTTTCCACCCCATTTTTATTTTTCTTCTTGACTAATTACTTTTAGTAACGTACAATAGCACTTAATCTTATGAGAAATAGAAATCGCGGCTTTACCTTAATCGAGATCATGATCGTGGTAGCGGTGGTGCTGATCATCCTGGCCATCGCCGTGCCGTCTTTTTTGCGTTCCCGCGTAGTGGCGAACGAGTCGGCAGCGCTGGCGAACTGCCGTACCATCAGCAATGCCACTCAGCTGTACACCATCAACCGCGACACGTATCCTTCGAGGCTGCCTGATCTTATCGAGCCTGCTTCAAGCCCTCCCTACATCGACCCGGAATTAGCCAGCGGAAAGAAGCAGGGCTATCAATATACCTATAACCTGGTGAACGCAGACCATTTTACCCTCACCGCTAACCCTACGACGGTTGTAAAGGGGCGCTATTTTTACATGGATGAGACCGGGGTTGTCCACGCGAATGCCAACCGGCAGGCGAACATCAACGACCCGATCGTTTTCTAAAGGAGTTTACAGGAATGGCGGTTTCTCTGGACGGGCTCAAGGCGAAATTCGGCGGTAAATTCACGAAAGAAAAAATATCCGCGGGCCTGGATATCGGCACTGCGGCGACCAAGCTGATAAAGCTCAAATTCACCAACGGCGCCCCGCAATTGTGCGCGTTTAATATCGAACCGACCCCGGGAGACGTCGCCGGGCTCCTGGAAAAATATGCCGGTTCTCATTTACAGGACGTCAAACGGGTTAATGTCTCCGTCTCCGGGCCCTCCTCGATCATCCGGTACGTGCCTTTCCCCAAAATGAAAAAAGAAGAGCTGAAGGCGGCGTTGAAATTCGAAGCGGAGAAGCATATACCCTTTGCCATCGGGGAAGTATTCCTGGACGGCTGCATCTTGAAGGAAGACCTTCCGGATAACAAAATGCTGGTTCTGTTGGCGGCAGTCAAGAAAGACGCCCTCAACCAGCGGTTAAAGTCGGTCAATGAGGCGGGCTTCAAGGCTGCGGTGGTAGACAACGATTCCCTGGCCCTGATCAATGCGTTTAATTTCAATTACGGCAGCGACCCGAACATCAAGGCCAAGACCGTCGCGCTGCTTAACATCGGCTCCTCCTTCAGTAATCTGAACATTTTGGAATCCGGCATTCCCCGCTTTACCCGCGATTTCCAATTCGGAAGCCACAACTTCACCCAGAAGATCGCCGACGTTTTAAGCGTCGATTTTAAAGGGGCGGAAAGCTTTAAATGTAATCCCGACCAGGTAAGGCTGGAGAAGGTAAAGCCGGCGATCGAGGCGATGCTTTCTAACCTGGCCAATGAGGTGAGGCTTTCGTTCGATTTTTATGAGAGCCAGAGCACCGCAACCGTCGCCAAGCTTTTCTTAAGCGGCGCAGGCAGCCTGTTCGTCGGCCTTAAAGACATGTTAGGCGGCCTGATGGGCTCGGAAATAGCATATTGGGATCCCTTGAAGGCGATACCGTTATCTAACGGCCTGGACCCGGAAAAGCTCAAACCGGTCTTGCCCCAGCTGGCGGTGGCGGTAGGCCTGGCCTTGCGGAGTCAATAGGATGATCGAGATAAACCTGTTACCTGAAGAGCTGCGCACAAAGTCGAAAAAATTCGAACTCGATACCAGATACCTTGTGTATCTGATCCCGTTGCTCCTTTGCATCCTGGTGCCGATCAATGTTATTTTAGGTATTATCGGCTTCTCCAAGGGGTATCAATATGCGGGGCTCAGCCGGACCTGGAAGGGCCTGGAAACGCAAAGGCGGTCCGTCGAGGCCTTTCGCAAAGAGCACGATATTTCTTCCGTCGATACGAAAGCGGTCCAGCAATTGATGGCCCAGCGGCTTAACATGGCAGAGAAGCTCAACAAGTTGAGCCTGGCCGTGCCTTCCGGCGTATGGTTCGATGAGCTCTCCTTTGCCGGCAAGGCGTTTACTCTTAAGGGGACGGTCGTGTCGCTTAAGAAAGAAGAGATGGCCCTGATTAACCGGTTTTTGGACAGCCTTAAAAACGACGCCGCCTTCGTCAAGTTTCTGTCGGGGGTCGAGCTTACTTCGGTGCAAAGGTCGGCCATCGGCGGCTATGACGTGGTTGATTTTATTTTCACCGGGGGCCTTTCTATAAAATAAAATGGCAAACCTGCCCGTTAAACTTGATCCGGAAAAACAAAGGCTTCTTTTGATCGGCCTGGTCTGCGTGGTGATACTGTACCTTGAGCTGGGCGTCATTTTGCGGTTGCAGCAGGCCTACATCAAGGGCATCGAGCCCAGGAGCGTGCAGCTCAAGAAGGACATCGACGCCTTGAATAAAGACCTTGTGCAGATGCAGGAGATGAAACAGAAGGGCGCCAAATCCGCGCTGAAGATAAAGACCTTGGTCGCCGAACAGTCCCTGCCCCTGTTGTGGCAGGGTATATCCGAGATGGCGGATGCGCACAGCGTCAAGATCCTGGAGCTGCGCCCCGTCAAGGGCAAGGAAGGCTCCATTGCGTCCGTCAAATGCACCGAGTATACCGTGACGATGCGCCTGTCCGGCGGTTATCATGCGCTCGGCGCTTTTGTCAGCGCGCTTGAGAGCGCGGAACGGTTTATCGCGGTCCAGGAGCTAAAGGTCATCCCGGACTCCGCGGATTATTTTCATCAGACCGCGGACATGGTTTTAAAAGTCTATGCGAGAAAGTAAAATGGCACACATCGGAAAAGCCTTAGGCGTATGCGGTGCGGCGTTATGGATAGCGTCGGCCTTTGCGGCGCCTCAATCGGAATTCGTCTATGATGTGCAAGGCAAGCGTAACCCCTTTATCCCGCTGGTCACTGCGGACGGCCGGCTCCTGAAGCTGGAGACCGAAGCAGGCAAGACCCCCGGATTATCCCTGGAGGGGATCGTCTATGACCGTTACGGGATGTCCTATGCCCTGGTCAACGGCGAACCGGTCAGGGTAGGCGATATGGCCGGAGAGTACCAGGTCCTTAAGATCGAGAAGAATAAGGTCATTTTCGTCAAGGAGGGCCAGACCTTGGAAATGGTATTAAAGAAGGAGGAGGAATGAAAAGATCAGGTATCGTTTGGCGTAGTATATTGTGTGCGGTCTTGGTGGTCGGCGTGTACCGTTTTTGCGCTTCGCAGGAAACTCCTCCCCAGGAGGCCGCGCCTCCCATCACCGACAGCCTTGCCGCTTCACAGAATGTCACCCTTGATTTCAAGGATGCCGACATTAATAACGTGTTGAAGATCATCGCGTTTAAAGCCGGGGTCAATATCGTGACTACCCCCGAGGTCATCGGTAACGTCACGATCAAGCTGGTTGAGGTGCCTTGGGATAAGGCGCTGGACGTGATTCTGAAGACCCATGGCTTTGGTTATGACCGCCAGGGCAATATCATTACCGTTGCGCCGATGGACAAGCTGACCGCGATGAAAAAACAGGAGATCGAGCTTGCGACGGTGCAGCCCATGCGCACCGAAGTCTTTACCTTGAAGTTTATTGACGCCCAGGACGCCAAAAAGGCCCTGGAGCCGCAGCTCTCTCCCCGCGGCAGGATCACCATCCTGGAGATGACCGGTCAGGCAGGGTGGGAATTCGGCGGCACGGAACTCGGCAAGCGTAAAAGGCTCAACGAAGAAAAAATGGGCAGGTCGAAAGTCCTGATCGTGACCGATATCGCCCCGGCAATGGACCGGCTCAAAGAGGCGCTTGCGCAGATCGACGTTATGCAGAAGCAGGTATTGATCGAGGCCAGGATCATGGAGGTCAGCCGCGACAAGTTAAAGGACATCGGGTTTGATTACGGCACCGGCCAAACTGGCGCCGAGACCACCGCACAGACCGGCCTTCCCCTTGGCAAGACCGGTACCATGGCCGGCAAAGACCTGGTTTCCCAGGTAGCGCCCGCGATCTTCGGGCCCAAGGCGTCGGGTACCAGCGGCATCCTCGGTTCTGCCACAAGCGGAGCTGCATTTAATACCGGCATGACGCTGATGTATAAGCATATCGCCGGCACGGAATTCGAAGTCATATTGCATGCCTTAGAGGAGGATGTGCGCACCAATACCCTGTCCTCTCCGAAGCTGATGGCGATGAATAACCAGGAAGCGACGATCCTGGTCGGCACGCGCTATCCGATCTTAAAGACCGAAACCACCGGCGCCGGCAGCACCGCGGTCTCGACGATCACGCTCGACTACTACCAGGATATCGGCATCCAGTTGAATGTGGTGCCGCAGATAGGCGCGGATAATACCGTCAATATGGTGATACACCCGGCGGTAACCTCCTATACCAATACGCTGGGCACCAACCAATACCCGATCATCGATACCCGGGAAGCGGAAACGCGTATCGTCATCAAGGACGGAGAGACCGTAGTTATCGGCGGCCTCTTGAAGGATATCAAGTCCAAGGGCAGGCAAGGCGTGCCGTTCCTGGGCGCCATCCCGGTCGTGGGTGCGCTATTCTCGCGGGAGACCAATGACATCCAGAAGATAGACCTGCTGATATTCCTGACTGCCCGCGTCGTAAAAGAGGGAGAATTCACTCCCGAACAGATAGCACAGATGCAAAAGAATCTCGGAAATGAACCAAAGGCAGACACGCAAAAGAAGCCGAAACATTAATATAGAAAGTGATTTTTGCTTTATCACAAGGGCACCCTTTGGTATGATCTATTGCATCGATTACCATAGGTGTCCTTGTTTTTTGCATAACGATGTATAAGGTCAATTTTACTTTCGCCAAGAACGGGATGATGCGGTTTATTTCGCACCTCGACCTGATGCGCGCCTTTACCCGGGCGCTGCGCCGGGCGGGTTTTCCCCTGAAGATGACACAGGGCTTTAACCCACATCCCAAATTCAGCATCAAACGGGCGCTCAAGCTTGGGATAGAGAGCGACCACGAAGAAGCAACGGTGACATTGACGGAGCCGGTCGATCCTAAGGAATTTACGCGCAGGCTCCAGGAGCAACTACCAGAGGGTATACAAATAAAGGCGGCATATGTCTAGAGAGATATTGATTAACGTAGAAGCACAGGAAAAAAGAGTAGCGATCGTCAATAACGGGATGATCGAAGAATTTTATATCGAGCGGCCGCAGGATAAGACCATCGTGGCCAATATCTACAAAGGCAAGATTGAGGCGGTCCTGCCCTCCCTGGGAGCGGCATTCGTCGATATCGGCCTTGCCAAAAAAGGGTTTTTGTACCTGTCCGAGATCGAGCATGCCTTTGAGCCTTCGGATGTCCGCGGCAGCGCCCCGAAAAAGGAAATAAAGAAAGGCCAGGAGGTCCTGGTACAGGTGGTCAAAGAATCCTTCGGTACCAAGGGGCCGCGGCTTTCCTGCGATATCGGGCTGGCCGGAAGGTACCTGGTTTTGATGCCTCAGGACAACCAGATCGGCGTATCCCGCAGGATCGAAGACGACGAAGAGCGCAAGAGGCTGCGCCAGGTCTTTGCCGAATTGAAGCTGCCTAAAGACGTAGGTTTTATCGTGCGTACTGCGGCTTCCGGAAAATCCAAGCAGGAGCTGTTGCGCGACGCCAACTTCCTCTTGAAGCTGTGGCGCAGGATCGAAAAGACCATCCAGGGCAGGAAGGCGCCCAGCCTGGTGTATGAGGAATACGACCTGGTACTGCGGGCTATCCGCGATTCCTTCAGTGAAGATGTTTCTAAGCTTATCGTCGATTCAAAGGATGAATTCTTCCGCGTGCAGCGCTTCATGCGCACATTCCTGGCGTATCTGACCAACCGGGTCGAGCTGTACCGGGGGCACGACCTGTTCGAAGAAAAAGATATCGAACGGCAGATCAGTAGGATATTCGAAAGCAAGGTTTACCTGAAATCAAAGGCATACCTAGTGATCGAGCCTACGGAAGGGCTGGTGGTCATCGACGTCAACAGCGGCGGTTTTCACAAAAGGTTCGACCAGGAGGAGACCGCCTTTAAGGTCAACTGCGAGGCGGCTCAGGAGGTTGCGCGCCAACTGCGGCTGCGCGACTTGGGCGGCATCATCGTGATCGATTTCATCGACATGGAAAAGGAGGGCCACCGCCGGGAAGTCCTCAACGTGCTCAAGAAGGCCTTAAGCACCGACCGCGCCAAATACGATATCCTGGGGATCTCCAAGTTTGGGGTAGTGGAGATGACCAGGGAACGCATACACAATACCGTTCAGACTATCACTTTTCAGCCCTGTCCCTATTGCCAGGGCAAGGGCAAGATAAGGTCGGTGGTGACGATGTCTATTTACGCGCTCAAGGAATTGCGCCGTTTTCTGCTCAAGAACCGTTCGGTACGGCAGCTTAACGTGACTTTAAACCCCGCAGTAGTGGATGAGATCTTCAAAAACAAGTCCACGCTCAAAAACCTTGAGCATTCTTTCCGGGTGAAGGTCAATCTTGTCGCCAATCCCGCCTCGCATCTCGAAGATATCAAGATCGTCTAAAAAACCGGGGACGTTTCTGGTTTTTTTGCGTACGCATCGAAAAAAAACCAGAAACGTCCCCGGTTTTTTCGCTTGACCAAAGTGTATTTCTATGCTACACTTACACTTCTTGTATAATAGGACAGGTATATCCATATTTAATTGAAGGAGAGTGGCAAATGTTTGCAATAGTTGAAGTTGGAGCGAGGCAGTACCGCGTGGAAAAAGGCGATATTATCGAAGTTGAAAAACAGGATAGCCAGGCAGGCCAGGATATCATCCTGGACAGGGTTTTATTAGTCTCTGTCGAGGAAAAAACCGACATAGGCACTCCCTATATCAGCGGCGCCAAAGTTTCGGCGAAGGTTCTTGCGCAAACTAAGGGAAAAAAGCTTATTTCCTACAAATATCGCCGGAGAAAATCCCGGGATTGGAAAAAGGGCCATCGTCAGCAGCTGACGCGCCTTGAGATCACCAAGATCGCGCATTAAGTTTAGCGTATGTTTATTGACAGCGCCAAGATATACGTGAAGGCCGGAGACGGGGGCCGCGGCTGCCAGAGCATGTACCGGGACAAATATACCCGCCGCGGGATCCCTGACGGTGGGGACGGCGGCAAGGGGGCCGATATCATTGTCCGCGCAGACCGTAACCTTGATACGCTGCTGGATTTTAAATACAACCGCCATTTTACGGGCAAGCACGGCGCGCACGGCTCAGGCAAGGACCAAAAAGGCAAGGATGGCACCGCAATCATTATCCGCGTGCCCTGCGGCACGGCCGTAAAGGATGTTGCGACCAACTGCCTGCTGCGCGACCTGGATCAGGACGGCCAGGAACTGGTCGTGGCCAGGGGCGGTGAGGGTGGCATAGGGAACATGCATCACAGGGCTGCCACCGCAGGCACTCCGGGAGAAGACCGGTGGCTGTTACTTGACCTGAAGGTCATGGCCGACGTCGGGGTGGTAGGATTCCCCAATGCCGGAAAATCCACCCTGGTTTCCTCGGTTTCTAACGCGCACCCCGAAGTCGCTGCCTATCCGTTTACGACGAAGTTCCCGGTGTTGGGCGTGGTCGCATGCGGTGAACGTACCTTCGTCCTTGCGGATATCCCCGGCCTGATCGAAGGGGCGTCGCACGGCAAGGGCCTGGGCGATAAGTTCTTGCGGCACCTCGAGCGCACAAAAATATTAGTGCACCTGGTCGACATGGCCGGAAGCCAGGGCAGGGACCCTGTCGAAGACTATAAGGCCATCAACCAGGAGTTGAAGTTTTACAGCAGCCAGGTGTATAAGAAGCCTCAGGTCATCGCGGCCAACAAGATGGACCTTGAGGCATCGAGTGCTAACCTTGCGCGTTTCAAAAAAGCGGTAAAGAAAAAAGTGTATCCTATTTCGGCGTTGAACAAAAAAGGCTTGGAGGAGTTGGTTGCGGCAATCAGCAAGAAATTATAAAAGGGTCGTCATCAAAATAGGCAGCAGCCTGTTCTTTTCCGAACGGGAGGGGCTCGATAACCGCCTTTTTTCCGCTCTTACCGAGCAGATCAACCGGCTTACGGAAAACGGCAAGGAAGTGATCGTGGTTTCCTCGGGGGCGATCGCCCTGGGGATGGCGCTTCTGCATTTGAAATCGCGGCCAAAAGAGTTGCCTGTCCTGCAGGCCTGCGCTGCCGTCGGGCAGAACGCCCTCATGGATAATTACAGCCGGATGTTCCAGGCGCACGGCATACGCTGCGGCCAGGTGCTTCTGACCTGGGATGACTTCAACGACCGCACGCGCAGCCTCAACGCAAAGAATACCCTGCTTACCCTGCTTAAATTCAAGTGCGTGCCGATCATCAACGAAAATGATGCCGTATCTACGGATGAGATAAAGCTGGGGGATAACGACCAGCTCTCCGCGCGCGTGGCCAGCAGCCTGGTCGCCGCCGACCTTTTGATCATCCTGTCAGACGTAGACGGCCTTCTGGATAGGGACAAAAACCTCGTGCGCCGCGTGGATGAGATCACGCCGCAGATCAAGGCGCTTGCCTGTCCGACCAGCAAAAAAACCTGCATCGGAGGCATGATCACCAAGATCGAGGCTGCGCGGATCTGCGTGGAATCGGGATTTGCCTGCGTCATTGCCCACGGCCGGCAGAAGAGCATCATTACCGATATTGTCGCCGACCCTCAAGCGCAAGGGGACTGGACTCTTTTTGTGCCCAAGGCCAGGAGCCTGGCCGCGCGGAAGCGTTGGATCGCCTTCGGTACCAAGCCCAAAGGCGCCATTATTATCGATGAAGGCGCAAAGAGCGCCCTCTTGAACAAGAAGAGCCTGCTTGCGGTGGGGGTTGTCGCAGTCGAAGGCACCTTTGCCAGCGGCGATACCGTTAGTGTCGTGACTACGGGCGCCGCGCAGGTCGCCACCGGAAAAGTCGGGATCTCCAGCAGGACGCTGGCCGAAATAAAAGGCAAACGGTTCGATAAAGAAGTGATCCACCGCGACAATATCGTGATCGTCAATCAATAAGGGGTGCAGTATGGACCTTAAAAAAAGATTGGTTATCGCAGCCCAAAAAGCGCAAGAGGCGACCCGCGGGATGTTGAGCGTCTCTTCCGAGACCAAAAACAAAATCCTCAAAGACATGGCCGCCCGATTAATCGACGGCAGGGATCTGATCATTCGGGAGAACAAGAAAGACCTGGCTAAGGCAAGGTCCTCTGGTATTTCCGGGGCGCTTCTCGACCGGCTTACTATCAACGATAAACGCCTGAAGGAGATGGCAGCAGGGCTCCTTGAGATAAGCACGTTGCCTGACCCGGTAGGCGAGGTCATGAAGGCCTGGCGTAGGCCGAATGGCCTGTGGATCCATAAGGTGCGCGTGCCGATCGGGGTGATCGCGATAATCTACGAATCCCGGCCCAACGTCACTTCCGATTGCATCGGCCTGTGCTTTAAATCCGGCAACAGCGTTATCCTGCGCGGCGGCAGCGAAGCGTTGCATTCAAACCTTGCCATCTTCGGGATACTCCAAGAGGCTATCGGCAAGGGCGGCCTGAACCCGGATATCGTGCATATGGTCTCTACTGCCGACCGAAGCGCCGTGGAGGTACTGCTGAAGCTAAACAATTATATCGACCTGGTGATGCCCAGGGGCGGGGCGGGGCTTATCGACCGCGTGACCCGGACCTCGCGCATCCCGGTGATCAAACATTATAAAGGCATCTGCCATGTGTATGTCGATGAATGGGCAGACCTGAATATGGCCGAGAAGGTCTGTTTTAACGCCAAGGTCCAGCGGCCCGGCGTCTGCAATGCCATGGAGAGCATGCTGGTGCATCGCGATGTGGCAGCCCGCTTTCTGCCGGGGATGGCTAAGAAGTTCCGGGACGCCGGCGTCCAGATCCGCGGCTGCCCCCTTACGCAAAGGATCGTCAAAAGCGCAAAACGCGCGACCGAAAAAGACTATCGTACCGAATACCTTGACCTGATCCTTTCGGTAAAAGTGGTTGCCGACCTGCGGGAGGCCATCGCGCACATCAACCATTACGGTTCGCACCATTCCGACAGCATCGTTACCGATAACTACGAGAACGCCCTGGAATTCCTGCGGCAGGTGGATTCCGCATGCGTCTACGTTAATGCCTCGACGCGTTTTACCGACGGCTACCAATTCGGCATGGGTGCCGAAATAGGGATTTCCACGGATAAGCTCCATGCCCGCGGGCCCATGGCGCTGGAGGAATTGACCACTTATAAGTATATGGTTTTCGGCCACGGACAGATACGCGAATGAAGATCGGCATCCTGGGGGGCACCTTTAATCCCGTGCATATCGGGCACCTCATCCTGGCGGAAGAGGTACGGGAAAAGCTCGCCCTGGATAAGGTGATTTTTGTGCCGACCTACTTGCCTCCGCACAAGGACAATTCCGACGTCGCGCAGGCAGCCGACCGCTACGCGATGATCCGCAAGGCGATCCGGGGGAACCGTTATTTCGGGATCTCCGACACCGAAATAAAAAGAGGCGGCCGTTCGTATACGATCGATACGGTCAGGCAGTTTAAACGCAGGTATCCGCACGACGACCTGTATTATATTACCGGCTCGGACCTGTTGAAATACCTTGAGGAGTGGAAGGATCTGGATGAGGTCATCCGTATGGTCAGATTCGTGGTCGCCACCCGCCCGGGGTATCCGCTTGAAAAGATCCCCGCGTACATCAAGACGGTGGCGATACGCGCGGTAGATGTTTCGGCGTTTGAGATACGTCAGGCCATACAGGCGCATACGTCATTCCGCTACCTGGTCCCGGAATCCGTGTTCGAATATATCGTTAAGAACGGGGTGTATACAAAATGATCAAGATCGCGCCTTCCATACTTTCTGCGGATTTTAGCTGCCTGGACAAAGAAATTAAAAGGGTCCAGAAGGCCGGCGCGGACATGCTCCATATCGATGTCATGGACGGCCATTTCGTGCCGAACATCACCATCGGGCCGGTCGTGGTCGCCCATATCCGTAAGGTCACCTCGCTGCCCCTGGATGTGCACTTGATGATCGAGAGGCCCCAGGATTTCATCAAGCCTTTTGTCGAAGCAGGCAGCGACATGATCACCGTGCACATCGAGGCGATATCCGCCCCGCGGATCAAGGCCTTAAAGAGATCTTTGCATTCCCAGGGGGTGCGCCTGGGGGTTTCTTTGAACCCGGATACGCCCCTGCGGCGCGTGCGCGGCCTGCTTGGCGTAGCCGATTTTTTCCTGGTCATGAGCGTTTTTCCGGGGTTCAGCGGGCAAAAGTTCATCCCCGGGGTGATCCCCAAGATAAAACAACTACGCGCGCTCTTCGGCGGGGACATCTCCGTCGACGGAGGCGTCAATGATAAAACCGCGGGCAGCCTGATCGAGGCGGGAGCCAATATCCTTGCTTCCGGTTCCTACATCTTCGGCGCCCCTGACGCAGCATCAGCAATGGAGAGGATACGCAATGGAAAATAGCAAGGAGATAAAATTCGGCACCGACGGTTGGCGCGGCATTATCAGCGATAATTTTACGTTCAAGAATGTGCGCCGTGTAGCGCAGGCGGTCGCGGATTATTATAACCGCCAGACCGGTAACCAGGCCAGGATGGCGGTCGGTTACGACACCCGGTTCTTATCCAAGGAATACGCGGATGCGGTGACCGAGGTATTGGCAGCCAACGGCATAGAGGTTACGCTTTCGGACAGGCCCGTTCCTACGCCGGCGCTGAGTTTTGCCGTGCGCCGCCAGAAACTTACCTCCGGCATCATGATCACCGCCAGCCATAATCCCGGCGCATACAACGGTATCAAGATCAAGACTTCTTCCGGAGGGGCGGCCGGGGTCGAGGTGACCGGGGAAGTCGAAAATCTTATTGCCAATCCCAGCCCAAGGCCTGGCAGCGTCAATCCGGCAGCGGTCCGCCGGGTAGATATGAGCCGGGAATACGTCAAGTTCCTGCGTTCCTACGTGGACCTGAAAAAGGTCAAGAACGCCACATTCAAAGTTCTGGTCGATGTTATGCACGGCAGCGGCAACGGGTTCATCGCCGAAGTGCTCAAGGGCACCAAGATCAAGATCGAGTTTGCGCGCCAGGAGAAAAATCCCGGCTTCGGGGGTTTAAGGCCCGAGCCGGTGGTCGAGAACTTAAAGGCGACGATGGAACGGATGAAAAACGAGAAGTTCGACCTCTGCCTGGTCCTTGACGGCGACGCCGACAGGATCGCCGCGGTGGTGCCGGGAGGAGAGTTCGTTTCGCCGCAGAAGATCCTGGGTTTGCTCGCGCTCCATTTGCACCAGGACCGCGGGATGAACGGCGGGGTGGTCAAGACTATCGTCGGCACCAACCTGATGGATAATCTTACTACGGCTTTGGGCCTGAAACTGTACGAGACGCCCGTGGGTTTCAAATACATCTCCGCCCTCATGGAAAAGGAAGATATACTGGTCGGCGGCGAAGAAGCAGGCGGCATGGGATTCAAGAATTACATCCCCGAAAGGGACGGCTCACTTGCGGGGCTGATGCTGTTGGAGATGATGGTGTACCGCAAGAAGAACATGCGCAAGATCCTCGACGATATGGAACGCCAGTTCGGCCGTTATTATTACCTCAGGGAAGACCTGCACATCAAGAATCCCGGCATGGATGTGCAGGGGTTCAAACAGACTAAAAGCCTCCTGGGTAAAGACGTCGTCGGCGTCAAGGACTATGACGGCGTCAAGCTGACCTTGCGCGACGGCAGCTGGCTGATGTTCCGGGGTTCGGGCACAGAGCCGATCATGCGCGTGTACGCCGAAGCCCAAAGCCTGGCTAAGTCCAGGAAATTGATCGAGCTGGGCGTCAAGATGATACTGGATTTGCAGAAATGATGTATTGGCTGGGAAGGTCCCTGTGCGCGCTGGTATCATTATTTTATTTTCCCATAACGGCATGCGGCAGGGAGCATATACCCCGGAAGGGCGGATTCATTATCGCTACCAATCACGCCAGTTTTCTTGACCCCGTAGCGGTAGGCATCGCCGCTACGCGACGGCTTAATTTTATGGCCAGGCACACGTTATTTTCCAATCCCGTCTTCGGCTGGATCCTGCTTCGGGTAGGGGCGTTTCCGGTCAAGCGGGGAAGCACGGATATATCTGCGATAAAGGAAGCGATACGCCGGGTCAAAAACGGCGGAGGGCTTCTTTTATTCCCGGAAGGCACGCGCAGCCAGCCGGGCGAGCAGTTGAATCCCCGCGCAGGGATCGGCTTTCTCGTTGAGAAACTCGCCGTTCCCGTCATACCGGCATTCATCGACGGTACGCAAAAGGCGCTGCCGAAAGGCGCCAAGCGCATCAAGCGGGAAAAAGTCACGATCACCTTCGGCCGGCCTCTTGCTTTGCCGAAGACCGGTTCCCGCGAAGACGTTGCGCAAGCCATTATGGATAGTATCCGGGCCCTTGGAGGCCCTGTATCTGCAGGAGAGTAAAATTTATTCGTAAGGGGGGTGTTCATTTTAGCGGCACGTTCTACCTGAAAAAAAATCTTAAAAATAAATATCCCTAAGGAGGAATATTCCACATGGAGGAAAACAAAACACAAGAAGCCAACATCAGTTTAGAAGAGCTGTATAAGCAGACTATCAAACTCATCCGCGAAGGCCAGGTCATCAAGGGCAAGATCGTCGCCGTTCAGACCAAGGATGTCCTGGTGGATGTGGGGTTCAAGTCCGAAGGCCTGGTTGTGGTGACGGAATTCATGCCGGAGGAGCTGGAGGTAGGCAAGGAGCTTGATTTCCTCGTCGAGTCCATTGAGGATGACTCGGGGATGATCAAGATCTCCCGGGAAAAGGCCCTGCGCATGCGGGGTTGGGATAAGGTCGTCAAGAACTTCCAGGACGGGGAGCTCGTCCCGGGAAGGCCCACCAAGAAGGTCAAGGGCGGTTTCCTGATCGACGTGATGGGCATCGAAGGGTTCCTGCCTGCGTCCCTGTCTGCCTTCAAGAACGTGGCTGACAAAGATATCATCAACAAGGTATTCAAGTTCAAGATCGTCAAGCTGAACACCTTGCGCCGCAGCGTCATTTTGTCCCGCCGCGAGGCGATCCAAAAGGAAAGGGACGAGGCCAAGGAAAAGATATGGCAGGACCTGAAGGTCGGTTCGGTCTGCCCGGGTACCGTCAAGGCGATCACTGATTTCGGCGCCTTCGTGGACTTAGGCGGTGTCGACGGGCTGCTGCATGTGACCGACATGTCCTGGTCAAAGATCAGCCACCCTTCGGAAGTGGTTGCCCTGGGCGACAGGATCGAAGTGCTCATCCTCAATATGGACCGGGAATCCGGCAAGGTTTCCCTGGGCCTCAAGCAGCGCCTGCCTGATCCCTGGCAGGAGGTAGAGACCAAATTCACCGTTTCCTCGAAAGTAAAAGGCAAGGTGGTCAATATCCTTCCCTACGGCGTGTTCGTAGAGCTGGAAAAGGGCATCGAAGGGTTGGTCCATGTGTCCGAAATATCCTGGTCCAAGCGCGTCAACAATCCCAGCGAGTTATTCGCCATCGGTGACACGATCGAGGCCCAGGTCTTAAGCGTAGACAAGGACGCCAGGAGGATCTCCCTGAGTTTAAAGCAGCTGGAGCAAAATCCCTGGCTCGACGCCGAGACAAGGTATCCCATAGGCTCAAAGGCCCAAGGTAAGGTCAGAGGCTTTACCGATTACGGCGCCTTTGTCGAATTGGACTCAAGCCTGGAGGGCATGATCCATATCTCGGATATGTCCTGGACGACGCGCGTAGCGCACCCCCAGGATATACTCAAGAAAGGCCAGAAGATCGACGTGTCCATACTTTCCGTAGACAGCCAGAACCGGCGCATCGCCCTGGGGATAAAGCAGCTGCAGCCCAATCCCTGGTCGGACATCGCCGCCAAATACCCGCTGGATACTCCCTGCGAGGTCGAGGTGGTCAGTATCACCGAGTTCGGCGTTTTTGTCAGGCTGGAGCAGGACCTGGAAGGCCTGGTCTATTCCAGCGAAATAGACAAAGACAAGGTCGCGCAGCTTAAGGCCGGCGACAAGCTTAACGTCAAAGTGATCAAGGTCGATGTAGAGCAGGGCAAGATCGGATTATCCGCTCGCATCTAAGAAAGGTGCAGGCTGATGCTTGAAAAAAATATCGACAAGCAGCTTGAGCTTATCAAGCGCGGCGCGGTCGAAATAGTCTCGGAAGAGGAGCTGCGCAAGAAGCTGCAGGAGAGTATCGCCCACAATAAACCCCTGGTGATCAAGGCCGGTTTTGACCCTACCGCGCCCGACCTTCACCTGGGGCACACCGTGCTGCTCAGGAAACTGAGGCAGTTCCAGGACCTGGGCCACCAGGTCTTTTTCCTGATCGGGGATTTTACCGGCCGCATCGGCGACCCTACCGGAAGGTCAGAAATACGCAAGCAGCTGACCAAAGAAGAAGTTGCCGAAAACGCCGCTACCTACAAGAAACAGGTATCCAAGATACTCGATATCGAGCGCATGAAGGTCGTCTTTAACAGCGAGTGGTTCGAGCGGATGTCGGTGGTGGAGCTGTTGCGCCTGACCACCCATGCGACGGTTTCCCAGATGCTGGCCCGTGCGGACTTTAAAAAACGCATGAGCCAGCAGCAGGATATCAGCCTGCTTGAGTTCATGTATCCGATCCTGCAGGGGTATGATTCGGTCCAGCTCCAGGCGGATGTCGAGCTGGGAGGCACGGACCAGATATTTAACCTTCTTTTCGGCCGCGAAATGCAAAAAGATTTCGGCCAGCAGCCGCAGGTGGTCATCACCATGCCGCTTTTGGAAGGTACCGACGGCGTCCAGAAGATGAGCAAGTCCTACGGCAACTATATCGGTATCAACGAGCCCGGCACCGAGATCGTCGGCAAGGTCATGTCCATTTCGGACGAACTAATGCTGAAGTATTATACGCTCCTGACCGACGAGGACCTGGCTGCGGTAAAGGCGATGCATCCGAAAGAGGCAAAACTAAAGTTGGCAGAACTCATCGTCAGCCAGTACCATGGCGCGAATGAGGCTAAAGCGGCCTGCGGCGAATTCGAGCGGGTCTTCAGCCAGAAAGAACTTCCCGAAGATATACCGGAGTTCAAGATCGACCCTGCCAAGAATACGATTACTGAGATATTACTAGCTAGCGGATTAACCTCCTCCGGCAACGAATCACGCAGGCTTATCATGCAGGGCGGGGTGACCTTCAACGGGGTCAGGATTGATCAGGAGTCCCAAGTGATCACTACCGCGGGGATCCTTAAGGTCGGCAAGCGTAAGTTCCGGAAACTGGCCATATAACGCGTGAAATACAGATACGCCACAAATAACGCCAACCAGCTATTGGTCCTGTTGCCCGGAGAAACGACTTTCCAGCCGCTTGCGGGTACCTTTCGGATAGATAAAGACAATAACCTCGCCTACCGCCTGGATGAAGGATCGGTAGTCGTGCTTCGGGGAAGCTGGCGTATCAATTCCGACCATGAGCCGCAGCTTGTCTGTGGCGATGACATACTGACCATCCACGGCAAAATGGTCGCTGCGGACGGTTCAAGCCTTGCCTACGAAGTTAAAACCATCGACCGGCAAGGGCTGCTGCATGTGCAGATCCTAAAGCTGTCGGTCACCTGGCTTGCCGATGAGGATAACCGCCTCAGCCTTGTCGTCAAGAAGCGTTCGCCCGATATTATCACCCTTGCGGGCTCCTGGCGCATACACGATAACCAGCAGATCGCCTATACCTACGAAAGGCAGGACCTGCAGACCAGGCGCAAGGCCAGCCACACCGTACTGTTCCAGGGGTTCTGGCGGATAAGCGGCGCCAACAAGTTAACCTATATCCTGGAAGGCGGCACAGATTCGAAGTTCGAGTTTCGCGGCCAGATAGAAACGCCGACCATTTACCCGCAGCGGGGGGCCATAAAGTACCGGCTCGGCATGGGGCTGCGGCAGGACAGGCTGATAACCCTTTACGGCACCTGGAAGATCAGCCGTACGTGGGGATTGAATTTCCTGATGCAATACGGCGCAGGCAAGGTCAAAGGCATCGAGTTTGCCGCCCAGCTTTCCTGCGACCACAGGAACGCCTTCGTCTTCCGCTTGAAAGGCGAAGACGGAGAATTCCTGGGCGCGGATGTCGTTTTTACGCATGATTTTCTTAAGGCTTCGGATGTCCAGGCCTTTGTGCGGCTGAAGGCACGCCGGCAAGCGGCGATCGAAGCCGGAATGAAGGTGGTCTTTTAATATGCGCGGTATTATTTTAGCCGGAGGCAGGGCTACTCGGCTTTACCCGATCACACGGGGGGTCTGCAAACAGATGCTGCCCGTCTACGACAAGCCGATGATCTATTATCCGCTTTCCGTGCTGATGCTTGCCGGCATAAAAGACATCCTGCTTATCTCCACCCCTCAGGACACTCCGCGGTTCCGGGATGCGCTCGGCAGCGGCCGGGAACTGGGGATCAAGATATCCTATGCCGTGCAGCAGCAGCCCAGAGGCATCGCGGAGAGCTTCCTCATCGCGGAAGATTTTATTGCCCGCCGGAACACCTGCCTTATCTTAGGAGACAATATTTTCTACGGCCACGACCTTACCGGCATGCTTCGGGATGCGGCAGGCCTCAAGGACGGGGCGGCGATCTTCGGTTACTACGTGCGGGATCCGCAGCAATACGGCGTCATCGAATTCGACAAAAAACAGCGCGTCGTTTCCATCGAGGAAAAGCCGAAGGCTCCCAAATCGAACTGGGCGGTATGCGGGCTCTATTTCTACGACCATCGCGTCGTCGATATCGCCAAGAAGCTTAAGCCTTCGGGCCGGGGAGAGCTTGAGATCACCGACGTCAACCGCTGGTACCTCCAAGACGGCTCCCTTACGGTCAAATTGCTGGGGCGCGGTTATGCCTGGCTTGATACCGGCACCTACGATTCCTTGATCGAAGCGTCGATGTTCATCAAGACCATCGAGGAACGGCAGGCATTGAAGATCGGCTGTATCGAAGAGATCTCCTACCGTATGGGTTATATCACTAAGGCGCAATTGCAGAAGCTGGCAGCTACGATCAATACCAGCTACGGCGAATATCTAATGCGGATCGTCAGGGATGACTAAAGACATTCTTATATTCGGCGGCGGCTTTATCGGTTCAAGGCTCGCAGAGGGCCTGGCCGCGCGGGTCTGCCGCAAAAACATCATGTCGCTGCGGGATGCGCAGGCACAGATCGCCCGTTACAAGCCGAAGGTCATCATCAATTGTATCGGCTATACCGGCGCAGCAAACGTAGATGACTGCGAAAAACAGAAAGACCAGGCACTGTTTGCCAACGTTTTTGTGCCGCTGTTGTTAGCCGAAGCTGCGATACGCAGCGGCATTAAGCTTGTGCATATCAGCAGCGGCTGTATCTATCATTACGATTACCGCAAGGACAAGCCCCTGGCCGAAGAAAAGGACCCGGATTTCCTTGAATTGTATTACAGCCGGACCAAGATCTATGCCGAAAGGGCGCTGGAGGCTTTGACCAGGCAACGCAATATCCTCATCGCCAGGATCAGGATCCCCCTGGATGACCGGCCGCACCCCCGTAATATCCTTACCAAACTTTTGGGGTATAAGAGGGTCATTGATTTGCCGAATTCCATTACCTACATCCCTGACTTCATCAAGGCGCTCAAACATCTTATTTCGATCGACGCCCGCGGCGTCTATAACGTCGTAAATAAAGGCGCCTTGCGGTATCCGCAGCTTCTGGAGGTTTACAAAAGATACGTCCCTGACTTTGCCTGGCAGGTTGTCTCGTACCGGGCCTTGAAGTTGGTAAGAACGAACCTGGTCCTTTCCACGCGTAAGCTGGAAAAAACCGGGTACAAGCCACGGCACATACACAAGGTACTCCAAGAATGCGTCGCGCACTATCTAAGCTGTTAGTTACGGGAGGAGCGGGGTTTATCGGCAGTGCCTTTGTAGCTGAAGCAGTACGCCGGGGCTATGAGGTCACCGTGATCGATAAACTCACCTATGCCGCCGATTTGAAGCGCCTGGAAGGCCTCAAGTCGGCGATCATGTTTTACAAGGCCGACATAGGGGACCTGCGCCGGATGCGCCTGCTGTATGAGCGCCAAAGGCCTGAGGCGGTGGTCAACTTTGCCGCCGAAAGCCACGTAGACCGCAGCATCTATAGCGCCCGGGATTTTATCGAGGCCAACGTGAAAGGCACGGAAACCCTTCTTGAGTTGAGCCGCACCTTCGGCGTAAAACGGTTCATTCAGATCTCTACCGACGAGGTATACGGAGATATCGCGCGCGGCTCTTTTTCCGAGGAGTCGCCCTTGCGCCCCAGCTCTCCTTATGCGGCGACCAAGGCTGCGGCGGACCTGTTGGTACAGGCGTGCGTGCGTACCTACGCATTCCCCGCGCTTATTGTCAGGCCCTCCAACAACTACGGCCCCTGGCAGTATCCGGAAAAATTTATCCCTTTAGCAATCTCCAAGATCCTGCGCAAGGAAAAAATACCCGTCTACGGAAAAGGGACCAATGTCCGGGAGTGGCTCCATGTGCGCGATTGCAGCCGCGCAGTCATGGCGGTGCTACGCAAGGGCAGGGCCGGCCAGGTCTACAACGCCGGCAGCGGCCAGGAAATGCGGAATATCGAGGTGGTCAGGCTCCTCTTGCGCGCCCTGCGCGCCCCCGACGGACTTATTTCCTTCGTCAGTGACCGGCCCGGCCATGATATCCGCTACAAGCTTGATTCGCGCAAGATCCGGCGGGAAACCGGCTGGGGGCCGCAGGCCCGTTTTGCCGAAGGATTGGCCGAAACCCTGCAATGGTACGTGGGTCATAAACGTTGGCTTTTCAGTAAATGGCGGCATATCGCCTGGATGTATAAAAACCGATGATCTGGACGTGTATTGGCACAACCGCAGCGGTATTGACCATGTTCGGATTCGTTCCGCAGATCTTCAAGATCCTGCGGACCAAATCTGCTTCCGACGTAAGCCTGGTCACCATGGTGCAGTTCCTCATCGGGGTAAGTTTCTGGCTTATCTACGGCATCCACCTGCGTGACGCCATTATCATCGGCGCCAATGCCGTGACTTTCCTGACCTTGACCGTGCTGTTGCGCCTTTATTTTCGTTATCGCTAATAGCTTGCACGTACCCTAAGCTGTGCTATAATAATAGGTTAAATGCAGACTAAAATGAAGACCATCGTCACCGGAGGAGCAGGGTTTATCGGTTCGCATCTTGCGGAGCGGCTGGTGCAGGAAGGCCACCAGGTTACCGTTTTGGATAACCTTTCTTGCGGTAGGCTGGATAACTTGAAAGCCGTAGAAGCGCACAAGAATTTCTCTTTTGTGAAAGCGGATATCAGCCAGCCGGAGGCGATCGCCAAGCACTTTAAAGGCGTTGACTGGGTGTTCCATCTGGCTGCCCTGGCCGATATCATTCCTTCCATCGTTGATCCGCATACGTACCATCGCTCCAACGTCGACGGGACCATCGCGGTTTTAGAGGCCTGCCGGCTGCAGGGGGTAAAGAAATTCCTCTACACCGCTTCTTCCTCATGTTACGGCATACCCAAGGCATACCCCACATCCGAATCGGCCGAGATCCTTCCGCAGTACCCGTACGCCTTTACCAAGTATATCGGCGAGCTTTACGCGTTGGCCTGGGCCAAGGTGTACAAAATGCCGGTCATTTCTTTGCGCCTTTTTAATGTCTACGGCCCGCGCTCCCGGACCTCCGGGACCTACGGCGCGGTTATCGGGGTATTCCTGGCCCAGAAGCTGGCTCAGGCGCCCTTTACGATCGTAGGGGACGGCACCCAGACCAGGGATTTTGTGTATGTGAGCGATGTTGCCGAAGCCTTTATAACGGCAGCCGCTTCGGATATACAAGGTGAGGTTTTCAATGTCGGTTCCGGCAGCCCGCAGAGCGTCAATACGCTGGCGTCCCTGCTGGGGCCGCATCCGGCCGTGCACATCCCCAAGCGGCCGGCCGAGCCGGATTGCACCTGGGCGGATATCGCCAAGATCACCCGGATGCTCGGCTGGAAACCGAAAGTATCCTTTAGTGAAGGGGTCAAGCAGGTCCTGGCGCATATCGATTACTGGAAGAATGCGCCGGTCTGGACCGCGGAGAAGATCGATCAGGCAACCAAGGATTGGTTCAAATATCTTTCAGTGTAAACCTATGACAGCCGATACAAGCCGCAAGATAAAAAGCATCGCTGAATTAAGCCGGATCCTGGCGCAGGAGCGCAAGAAGGGCAGGAAGGTCGTCCACTGCCACGGCGTCTTCGACCTGCTGCATCCCGGCCACGTCAAGCATTTCGAATCGGCCAAGAAAAAAGGCGATATCCTGGTGGTCACGCTGACCCGGGATGAATACGTCAACAAGGGACCGGGCCGGCCGATCTTCAACCAGTACCTGCGCGCCGCCACCATCGCCGCGATCGAATGCGTGGATTTTGTCGCCGTCAATGACTGGCCGACCGCGGTTGAAACCATACGGGCGCTGCGGCCGCATTATTATGTAAAGGGGAGCGACTATGCCCAGCGCACCGACGATCTCACCGGCAAGATATACGAAGAGGAGGAGGCGGTCAAGTCCGTAGGCGGCAGGATCCATTTTACCGACGAAATATCCTTCAGCTCTACCGCGCTCATCAATACGTACCTGACCCCTTATCCGGAAGAAGCCCGGGAATTTTTCCACAAATTCAAGAAGCGCTATAGCGCAAAAGACATCTTGGATTACCTGCGCGGGGTAAAAGGCACCAAAGTGCTGGTTATCGGAGACATCATCATCGATGAGTACCATTACTGCGCCGGCATGGGCAAATCCCAGAAGGATAATATCATCGCCACCAAATTTTTGAACGAAGAGGTCTTTGCCGGCGGGGTACTGGCAGCGGCAAACCACCTGGCCGGTTTTTGTTCGGATGTTACCCTGGTCAGCGCCATCGGCACGGAAAACGAATACCGCCAGTTCATCTCTACACACCTAAAGCCCAACATCAAGACCAATTTTTACTACCGCAAAGACGCGCCTACCGTGGTCAAGCGCAGGTTTGTGGACCCTAACTTCCTGACCAAGCTTTTCGAGATCTGCTACTTGGCCGATACAAAGCCTTTGCCCGAGAGCCTGGAGCGCTCGATCCTGGAGTACCTGGCAAAGAACCTTAAAAAATTCGATATGGTGCTGGTCGCGGATTTCGGGCACGGCCTGATCACCCGCAAGATCGTGGATATCCTTTGCAAGAAAGCCAAATTCCTGGCCGTCAACGTCCAGACCAATAGCGCCAATCTCGGGTTCAATTTGATCACCAAATTCCCCCGCGCGGATTATATATGTATCGACGAGCCGGAGATCCGCTTTGCCTGCCATGACCGCTTTTCCAACGTTGAAAAGCTGATCCTGGAGATAAGCCGCCGGCTTTCCTGCGACAAGGTCGTCATTACCCGCGGCCATCGCGGCTCCCTGGCGTATTCGAAGAAGGAAGGCTTTGCGGCCATTCCCATATTTTCCAAGGAAGTCGTGGACAGGATCGGCGCAGGGGACGCCTTCTTTTCCATCACCTCGCCCTGCGCGCATAAGAAGGTCCCCATGGAGGTAGTGGGTTTTATCGGCAATGCCGTAGGCGCAATGAAGGTTTTGATCGTCGGCAACCGCTCTTCGGTAGAGCCGGTGCCGCTGTATAAATATATAGGCACGCTGATCAAATGAAGACATCTACCTTGCAACAGATCGCTGCGGTCTTTTCAGCTATCCAGGCCAGCGCATCCGCCCGGCCCCTGGCTGCGGATGAGGCTATAGCCCTGGCAGTCAGGCAGGTCCTGGCCGCCGCCAAAAAGGGCAACAAGGTCATCTTGATCGGCAACGGCGGAAGCGCCGGGATATGCGGCCACATCGCCGTTGACCTTTTAAAGAATGCCGGGGTCCCGGCTTTAACGTTCAACGACGCAAGCCTGCTGACCTGCATCAGTAATGACTTGGGGTATGAGCAGGTCTTTGCCAAGCCCGTGCAGATGCTGGCAAAAAAGGGGGATATGCTGATTGCCGTCAGCAGTTCCGGAAAATCAAAGAACATCTTGAACGCGGCCAGGGCAGCCTCGCTGAAAGGCTGCCGCATTATTACGCTTTCCGGTTTCAGCCCTGCCAATCCTTTGCGCAAAATGGGCGAACTTAATTTTTATGTCCCGTCTTTTTCTTACGGCGCGGTAGAGATCGCCCACCTGGCGGTGTGCCATGCGGTCGTAGACGGCGTCATCTCCCGAAAACATCATGGATAAATTCAGGATCGACAGCCACAAGTTGATGTATCATGTGGACAGGCTAAAGGACTGGCTCCAAGGCGGCAACATCTGTCCCATCTACGTGGAGATATCCCCTTCGGGTGCCTGCAACCATCGCTGTGTGTATTGCGCCCTGGATTTCATGGAATACCAGCCTAGGCTCCTTGAGGCCCCGCTACTTAAGAAGCGCCTTACCGAGATGGGAAGGGCCGGGGTCAAAAGCATCATGTATGCCGGAGAGGGGGAGCCGCTCCTGCATAAAGGCATCGGGGATATCATCCGCCATACGCATTCCTGCGGCATTGACGTGGCGATCACCTCCAATGCCGTCCTTTTTACGCCGGAGCTGGCGGAGAAAACCCTAGCGCATATTACCTGGTTTAAGGTCAGCATCAATGCCGCCACCCCGCAAACTTACGCCCGCATCCACCGGACAAACCCCGCGGATTTTCAACGCGTCATGCGCAACATGGCTTATGCCGCCGGGGTACGCCGTAAGAAAAAGTATCCTTGCGCATTGGGGATGCAGCTGATCCTTCTGCCGGAGAACTACCGCGAAGTCCAGCTTCTGGCAAAACAGGCCCGCGATATCGGGATGGATTACCTGGTGGTTAAGCCCTATTCGCAGCACCTCTCCAGCAAAACCATGCGCTATAAAAACATAAAGTATGAAAAATATTTGCCGCTTGCAGCGAAGCTGGCCCGTTTCAATACGAAAGATTTCAACGTGATTTTCCGCGTGCATGCCATGAAAAAGTGGGATCAGGCGCAGCGGACATACCGGCATTGCCTGGCGCTTCCTTTCTGGATGCACATCGATGCCGGCGGGAATGCCTGGGCCTGTAGTACGTATCTAAAGAACGATAATCCTGCGCAAAACAGGTTTTTCATCGGCAATATTTACGAAGATACTTTCCGGAAGATACTGGAAGGCCCCAGAAGGCGGCTGCTCGTGCATTGGGCTGCCGAGAAGCTGGATACCTGCCGCTGCCGGGTAAACTGCAGGATGGACGAAGTAAACCGTTACCTTTGGGACCTGACTCACCCGCCGGAGCATGTGAATTTTATCTAACGCCATGGCTACGCTTACTCCCCAGACCAAAAAAGAACTGCTGTTTACCATGCTTAAGATCAGGCGGTTCGAAGAAAAGATCACCGACCTGTACCCCGAGCAGCAGATGAAGACCCCGGTGCACCTGTGTATCGGCCAGGAGGCCTCAGCCGCCGGCGTCTGCGCGCACCTTACCAAAGACGACTACATCTTCAGTACGCACCGCAACCACGGCCATTTTATCGCCAAGGGCATTGACGTAAAGCCGTTCATGGCCGAGCTCTATGGCAAGGCCGCCGGCTGTTCCCGGGGCAAGGGCGGCTCGATGCACATCGTCTCCTTGCCGGAAGGCATCTTCGGCGCCTCCGCCATTGTCGGGGCGGGCATGGCCTTAGGGGTGGGCGCGGCATTAGCCATAAAAATGAAAAAGGAAAAGCGGGTTACCGTCACCTTCTTCGGCGACGGCGCTGTTGACGAAGGCACATTCCATGAGAGCCTGAACTTCGCGTCCTTGAAAAAACTGGCCGTTGTCTTTGTCTGTGAAAACAACTTTTATGCCACTAATTCCCCGCAGTCTGCCCGTCAGTCTCAGGACAATATTAGCCTCCGGGCAGGAGGCTATGGTATGCCGGGAGTCCAGCTGGACGGTAACGACGTGGAGAGTATTTACCGCGCCGCCGGCCAGGCAATAGAGGCAGCCAGGAGCGGGAAGGGGCCGGCGCTCATCGAATGCCGGACCTACCGGTGGCGGGGCCACGTTGGGCCGGAATGCGATTATGAGAAAGGCTGCCGTTCCAAGGAAGAGCTGGCGGAGTGGATGGAAAAATGCCCCATTGCCGGCTATAAAGAGGAACTGCTCAAAAATAAGGTCATCACTCCTGCGGAATATGAAACCAGGATGCAGGAGATCGACCGTCAGATAAACGCGGCGGTTGCCTTTGCCAAAGAAAGCCCATTTCCTGATGCCGGCGAAATATTCCGGGATGTCTATTACGGAACCGTATAACTATGCCCTGGACCAAGGTCTATATCGATAAAGCGGATTTTGAGAACACCCTGGCAAAAGAGGGCCTGCGGGGGATAACCTGCCGGGAGGCGATACGCGAAGCCCAGGAGCAGATGCTCACCAGCGATAAAAACGTATTCATCCTGGGCGAAGGCGTTGACGACGCAGCCGGTATTTTCGGGACCACCCTGGGTCTGGCGCAGAAGTTCGGTACAGACAGGGTATTGGATATCCCGGTGGCAGAGAACGGTATGACCGGAGTGGCAATCGGCGCGGCCATGGCCGGGATGCGGCCGGTCTTCGTGCACATGCGCATGGATTTTTTGCCCATGTGCATGGACCAGATCATCAATCATGCGGCAAAGTGGTGCTACATGACCGGCGGCAAGGTCAATATCCCCCTGGTGGTCAGGAGTATTATCGGCAGGGGTTGGGGTTCTGCGGCGCAGCATTCCCAGGCTCTGCATGCGTTATTCGCGCATATCCCCGGCTTAAAAGTGGTCATGCCGGCAACCCCGTACGACGCCAAGGGGCTTCTGGTAGCCGCGTTAAAAGACGGCAATCCCGTCATGTGCATCGAGCACCGCTGGACCTATGATTACATCGGTTATGTGCCTGCGGAAATATACGAGGTCCCTATCGGCAAGGGCCTGGTCAGAAAGGCCGGCAAGGACGTCACGGTAGTGGCGCTTTCGCTGATGGTCTATGAAGCGATGCGGGCGGATAAAACCTTGCAGGCCGAAGGCATCGATATCGAGATCATCGACCCCCGCAGCATTAAGCCCCTCGATGAGGAGCTGATCCTGGATTCGGTAAAAAAGACCGGCAGACTCGTTATCGCCGACGTAGGCTGTAAGACCGGCGGCATTGCCGCAGAGATCATTGCCGGCATCGCCGAAAGGACCCCTGAGATCTTAAAGGCGCCGGTCCAGCGCGTCTGCCTGCCGGATACCCCGACCCCTGCCAGCCCGGCCCTTGAAAAAGAGTACTATCCGCAGGTGCAGCACATCGTCGATGCGGTAAAGCAGACCTTGCGCACGCCTGCCGGAGGCAATAAGGGCTCTTTTCCCCAGGACAAGTTCGATGTTTCGGTGGTCATGCCCGCCCTCAACGAGCAGGAGAATATCCAGGTCGCCATCGTCAATACCCTCAAGGCCATGGCGGATTGCAATATCCGCGGCGAGATCGTCGCGGTCAATGACGGAAGCACCGACAAGACCGAGGAGTTGATCAAGGAGATATCTCAAGGGGACGGCCGGGTCAGGTTTATCCGGCACGAAAAACCCAAAGGCATAGGCAGCTCTTTCTGGGACGGCGTTGACGTTGCCAGGGGGGATGTGATCGTGATGCTGCCGGGAGACAACGAG
Organism: Patescibacteria group bacterium; assembly: GCA_035506195.1. GTDB lineage: Bacteria > Omnitrophota > Gorgyraeia > Gygaellales > Profunditerraquicolaceae > DATJPV01. The sequence goes on from DATJPV010000045.1 coordinate 39,572, forward strand.
AACGACCCCTGGGAGATATTCCGGTATTTTAAGCTCCTGGAGCACGTCGATATCATCATTCCTTTTATTTTCAACCGGCAGGTCAGGTCTGTCTTCCGCAATGCCCTTTCTTTTGTCTACCGCTTCATTATCAACAGCACCTTTGCCGTAAACTTCAACTATACCAACGGCACCGTGCTCTACCGCAAATCAGTCTTAAAAGAGCTGCCGTACCGCAGCTGCGGTTTTTTCTTCCAGACCGATATCCTGGTCAGGACCGTAAAAAAAGGCTACCTGTTCTCCGAGGTCCCTTACCGTCTGGGCCTGCGCAAGTCAGGCGTTTCCAAGGCGGTTTCTTTCCCGTCGCTTTTACAGGTCATTAAAGGATACCTGCGCCTGGTGCGCGACTACTATTTCCATAAGCACGAAAAAACCCGGACGTTTACTTCCGACTCCGTGTCGGCCAAACGCTACCGCACATGATCGAAACCAAGAATATACCCGCGCAACTGGTCTTGGACGGCCACAAACTGCTCTGGCATAAAGACAGGGTAGAGGCATGGCTGCGCGGGGAACACATCGCCCCCATCACCATCGACTGTGCGCTTACCCGGGGATGCACCTATCGGTGCGTGTACTGCTACGGCCAGCTGCAGGCAAACGACGAAAAGAAGATGACGGGCGACGTCATCTTCCGTTTCCTCGACGATGCCGCCGAGATCGGGGTCAAGGCGGTCAGCTTTGTCAGCGACGGGGAAAGCACCTGTTCCCCGCACGTCTATGATGCGATCCTGCGCGGCAAGGCCAACGGCCTGGATATGGCCCTGGGGACCAACGGCTACCTGCTTAAGGACGAAAAGCTTGAGTCTCTCCTGCCGTGCCTGACGTACCTGCGCTTCAATATGTCTGCGGCCGAGCCCGGCCGGTACGCCAAGATCATGGGGTGCAAACCCGACTGTTTCCGGAAGGTCTGTGAGACGGTCAAAAAGTGCGTAGCCATCAAAAAAAAGAACGAGCTGGCAGTGACGCTGGGGTTACAGATGGTGCTTATGCCTGATTTTGCGGACCAGGTCATTCCCTTAGCAGAACTGGGCAAAGAGCTGGGGGTGGATTACCTGGTTATCAAGCATTGCAGCGATGATGAGCACGGTGGCCTGGGGGTCGAATACGAAAAATACTTCGGCCTGGTTGAGCTGCTTAAGAACGCAGAGGCGCGTTCCAACCAGGAGTACCTGGTAAAGGCAAAATGGTCAAAGATCTTAAGCGGCGGCAAGCGCGCCTACGCACAGTGTTACGGCCCGCCGTTCATCGTTCAGTTTTCCGGCTCCGGCCTGGTTGCGCCCTGCGGGATGCTTTTTAACCGCAAGTACAAGAAGTACCACATCGGCAACATCGTCGACACATCCTTTAAGGAGTTGTGGCAGAGCGAGCGCTACTGGAAGGTCATGGACCTGATCGCCTCGCCCGCCTTCGATGCGCGCAAGATGTGCGGCACGCTGTGCCTGCAGCATAAGGTAAACGAATTTTTGTGGGATTTGAAGCAGGGCAAGGCCGGATTGCAGCAAGCACCCGGACAGCGCCCTTTGCACGTTAATTTCATTTAACCGATGCCCGATATCGTCATCGCCGCTAAATGCGCGCCGCAGGAGGGTATCCTTTCTGCGATCAGGAGCTCGGGGCTGGAGGCGGTAGAGCTCTACCTTTCCCGCCAGATAGTTTCGGACCTTGGCGCCGTTATCCGTACTGCCAGGAAGTTCCCTTTCCGGTATGCGCTCCATGCGCCTAAAGACAGCTATGACCCCGTGGGGCTCCAGAGGCTTGCCGAGGCAATCGGCGCGCGGGTCATCGTATTCCACGACATCTATTGGGATGACGAGTGGAAGCGCATCGTAAACGTTTTTAAAAGCAGCGGCATCAAACTGTGCGTAGAGAATACCTCGGATGTCGACCAGCCGCTCAAATTCATGCGCCGCTGGGGCCTGGGCCGGTGCCTGGATCTGGAGCACCTGCAGATGCAGTGCGCAGGCGTCTATGAAAAGGAATTTATGCTGGTTATGGCCCAGGCAGGCCACGTGCATCTGACCGGCTATGTCGCCGGTTCGGACCGCTGGCATTCGCACATACACCATTCCCGCCGCCATGGGTTTTATATGCTGGACCTTTTGAGGGCTTCGGGATACAAGGGCATGGTCGTCTCGGAGGCACGGGTCGGCCTGCAGACGTTCGCGGAGTTCAAAAAGCTGCACGGGTTTTATCGGTCCTGGGAACAGAAAGGCAGGAAGCGCTAAAATGGCTGTAGTGCTGGTAACGGGTTCATGCGGCCTGATCGGTTCGGAGGCATCCAGTTTTTTTTGCGAGCGCGGCTTTGACGCCGTAGGCATCGACAATAATATGCGCCGGTTCTTTTTTGGCAGGGATGCCGGCATCCTCTGGAATAAAAGGCGCCTGGAGAAAAAATATAAGAACTACCGGCATTACGATACTGACATACGCAATGAGCCGGCGGTACGCAAGGTCTTCAAGGCATACGGCAAGAATATCAAGCTCATCGTGCATGCCGCGGCCCAGCCTTCGCATGACTGGGCAGCCCGTGACCCCAGGATCGATTTCGAAGTCAACGCTGCCGCTACCTCAACGTTGCTTGAGGCATTCAGGGCCTATTGCCCGTCTGCGGTATTTACCTTCCTTTCGACCAATAAGGTCTACGGCGACCGGCCCAACCGCCTGCCGCTGGCGGAGCTGGCAAAACGCTACGAGCTCCCCAGGGGCCACCGGTATTATAAAGGCATCGATGAGACCATGAGCATCGACTCTTGCCTCCACAGCCTCTTCGGCGCATCCAAGGTAGCCGCGGATGTGCTGGTCCAGGAATACGGCCGTTATTTCGGGTTGAAGACCGGGGTCTTCCGGGGCGGATGCCTTACCGGGCCTCTGCATTCCGGCGCAATGCTGCACGGATTTTTATCGTATCTGGTAAAATGCTGCATCACGGGGAAAAGGTATACCATCTACGGCTATAAAGGCAAACAGGTCAGGGATAATATACATTCCTTTGACCTGGTGAGTGCATTGTATCATTTCTTCCGCTCCCCCCGGCCAGGCGAAGTATACAATATCGGCGGCGGCAGGTTTGCCAATGTTTCCGTCCGGGAGGCGATCGAGCTGTGCGAAAAGGTCTGCGGCAAGAAAGTAAAACATACCTATGTCAAGGATAACAGGATCGGCGACCACATCTGGTGGATCAGCGACGTATCCAAATTCAAGGCGCACTATCCCGGCTGGCGGCAGACCTGGGGCATCGAAGATACCATCCGGCAGATTTTTGACGCGCACAAGGCCCTCGCATGAGATATAAGACCATTCTGATCACCGGCGGCGCAGGTTTTATCGGCAGCAACCTGGCGGTTTTCCTGAAACAGCGGTATCCGAAAACGCGGGTCATTGCTTTGGATAACTTAAAAAGGCGCGGCAGCGAACTGAACCTGGCGCGCCTGAAAGGGCACGGCGTGATATTCGCCCACGGCGACATACGCAATCCCGAAGACCTTGCCCTGGATATCCGGGAAGGCCTGTTGGTTGAATGCTCTGCCGAGCCGTCCGTGCTGGCCGGCTACACCGATAATCCCGCCTATCTCATCAACACCAACCTTGTCGGGACGGTCAACTGCCTTGAGTTTGCCAGAAAGAACCGCTGCGACGTCATCTTTCTTTCTACTAGCCGGGTATACCCTTATGCGGCCGTCAACGCGATAAAGGCCGGGCAGGACGATACCCGTTTTCGCTGGCTGGCATCGCAGCGGATACCGGGCTGGTCACCCGCCGGCATCTGCGCGGGCTTTACCACTGACGGTCCCAGGACCCTATACGGAACGACAAAACTGGCTTCGGAGTTCATCCTTCAGGAATACGCGCAGGCCTACGGCATCAAGACGGTGGTCAACCGCTGCTCGGTGGTGGCCGGCCCCTGGCAGTTCGGCAGGCTCGACCAGGGTGTCTTTGCCCTCTGGATGCTGGCGCATTATTTCAAAAGGCCGCTGCGTTATATCGGCTTCGGCGCGCAAGGCAAGCAGGTCAGGGACGTATTGCATATCGACGATCTATGCGCATTGATCGATCGGCAGATCGTTTCTCTGCCCAGGATATCCGGGAATACCTATAATGTCGGCGGAGGCAATGCCTCCAGCCTTTCTCTGCGCGAAGCTACCGGCTTATGCGAACGCATCACCGGCAACCGCATCCGGATAACCCGCACACCGACCCAGCGGCCCGGAGATATCAGGATATACATCACCGATAACCGCAGGGTCTCGGCGGATACGGGCTGGAAGGTTAAAAAGGCCCCGCCTGCGGTACTGAACGATATATTTACGTGGATACGCGGCCATGAACGGGCCCTTACACAGGGCATGGGGGGAGGCAGGGGATGAAGAAGAAAGCGCTGATCACCGGTATCGACGGCCAGGATGGCTCGTATCTATCGGAGTTCCTGCTGGAACGGGGGTATCAGGTCCATGGCATGGTCAGGCGGGTTGCCTTGGAAGACGCAGAGCACCACCTTTGGAGGATAAAGCATATACTCAACAAGGTCATTCTTCATCCGGGCTCCCTGGAAAGCTATCCCAGCATCTTTAAGATAATCGAAAAGGTCAAGCCGCAGGAGTGTTACCATCTGGCAGCCCAGAGCTTTGTCAGTTATTCTTTTCAGGATGAGTTCTCTACTATCAATACCAATATCAACGGCACGCATTTTGTTTTGGCTGCCCTGAAAGAGAAGGCGCCGAAATGCAAATTCTATTTCGCGGCCACCAGCGAAATGTTCGGCTTGGTCTCCCAAACACCCCAGAACGAACATACGCCTTTTCATCCCCGTTCTCCCTACGGGATCTCCAAAGTGGCGGGATTCGACATGACCCGGAATTACCGGGAGTCCTACGGCTTGTTTGCCTGCAACGGCATACTCTTCAATCACGAGTCCCCCCGCCGCGGGTTTGAGTTCGTCACCCGCAAGATCACCAGCAAAGTCGCCGAGATAAAATTCGGCCTGGCCAAGGAATTAAGGCTGGGCAACCTCGAAGCAAAAAGGGACTGGGGTTTTGCGGGCGATTACGTAAGCGCGATGTGGCTGATGCTTCAACAGGACAAGCCCGATGATTACGTCATTGCCACCAACCAGACGCATTCGGTAAAAGAGTTCGTGCAGCTGGCGTTTGAATACGCGGGCCTTGCCTGGCGCAAATATACCGTCATAGATAAGATATTCTACCGGCCCGCGGAGGTCCGCGCGCTACGCGGCGATTATGCAAAGGCGCGCAGGAAACTTGGCTGGAAGCCGAAGGTACAATTCCCTCAGCTGGTCAAAATGATGGTTGAAGCGGACATCGCCCGGGTCGCGGTGATCAAACGGAGCATCTTTAATGCTGAAGATTAGGGTAGGGGATTTCCGGCTCGGGGCTCCGGAAAAAAAAGCCATACACCAGATCCTGGATAGCGGCCGCCTCTCCGAAGGGCCCAAGGTAAAAGAGTTCGAGGACAGGTGGGCGCGTTTTATCGGTACTAAATACTGTGTCTTGGTCAATTCCGGCACCTCGGCCCTGATCGCCGGCCTGTGCGCGTTAAAGTCCCTGTACCGGCTGAAAGACAAGGCAAAGGTCATCACCTCGCCCTTGACGTTCATCGCCACGGTCAATGCGATAGTCGCCGCAGGCCTTGAGCCGGTATTCGCGGATATCGAGCCGGATACGTTTGCGATCCGGCCGGAAGAGGTCGAGCGTGCGATACGCAGGCACAGGGATGCCGCGATCATCCTGCCGGTGCACTTGATGGGCTACCCCGCGGATATGCGGGCGATAAACTCCCTGGCGCGCAAATATAAACTGCTGGTTGCCGAAGATGCGGCACAGGCGCACGGCAGCCGGTTCAACGGGAAAAAGACGGGCGCCCTTGCGCAGCTTGCCTGCTATTCATTCTATATCGCGCACAATATCCAGGCCGGCGAGATGGGCGCGGTAGTTACCGACAACCTTGCGCTCTGCCGCCTGGTCAAGAAGATCAAGGCGCACGGCCGCATGTGCGATTGCCCGGTCTGCGTCAGGGCACAGGGCAGGTGCCCTCAGCTTAGTTCTTACAAGGGCAAGGATGATTTTGACCCCCGGTTCTACCATGATGTCTTCGGTTTCAACTTCAAGACCATGGAATTCCAGGCGGCCTTAGGCTTGATGCAGCTGGCAAAAGTGCATCAGATTATCGAAAGGCGCAAGCACAATGTCCGTTACCTGAATGAAGGGCTGGCTTCTCTGAAAGGCCTCCTGCGGCTGCCCGTCTATCGTGACGGCGTAAGCTACCTGGCGTATCCGCTGGTTATCCGTGACCCCGCGGTTGTTTCGCGCAAGGCGCTGCGGCAGCAGCTGGAGGCAGCGGGGATAGAGACCAGGCCTTTGTTCGGCTGCATACCGACGCAGCAGCCTGCGTATGCGCACCTAAGGCAGCGCTACCTGGGCAGGCTGCCGAATGCCGAGTATGTCGGCTTGCACGGTTTTTATATCGGCTGCCATCAGTACCTTACGCGCCGGGACCTCGATTACATCATTAAGACATTTAACCGCATCTTAACGTAAAGGACCTCGCATATGAATTTCTGGCAGGGAAAGAAAGTCCTGGTTACCGGCGGAGCCGGCTTTATCGGCAGCCATCTTACCGAGAAACTCTTGCACAAGAACGCAGTTGTCCGCATCCTGGACAATTTGAGCCACGGTACCCTGGAGAACCTGAGTGCCTGCCGCGACAAGATAGAATTCGTTAACGGCGATATGCGCCAACTGGATACCTGCCGCCAGGCAGCCCGGGGCTGCGAAGTAGTCATGCATTTGGCGGCCAGGGTCGGAGGCGTCGGATATAACGTTGCGCATCAGGGGACGATGTTCACGGAAAACGTCCTACTGAGCACCAATATGATGGAGGCTGCCCGGCTTGAAGGCGTGCAACGTTATTTGTGCGTTAGTTCCGCCTGCGTGTACCCGCGCTTCTGCACCATACCGACCAAGGAAGAGGAGGGGTTCAAGGATGAACCGGAACCCACCAACTTAGGCTACGGCTGGGCCAAGCGCATCGCCGAGATCCAGGCGCGCACGTATATCGACGAATTCAGAATGAACATTGCTATTGTCCGCCCCTACAACTCGTACGGGCCCCGCGACCATTTTGAGCCGGAGAAGGCCCATGTGATACCTTCGCTGATCAACAAGATCTCTTCGGGCCAGGACCCGCTGGTAGTCTGGGGTGACGGCCTCCAAACGCGGGCCTTTGTATACGTGACCGATATCGCCGAAGGCATGATGCTGGCTATCGAAAAAGGGGTTTTCGGCCAGCCGCTCAATATCGGCACGGAAGAAGAGATCACCATCAAGGCCCTGGCAGAGCTGCTGATAAAGCTATATGGCCGCTCCATCCGGCTGAAATTCGACGCCACCCACTTGGGAGGCCAGCCGCGCCGCAATGCCGATATCTCCAAAGCCAAACAGCTGCTCGGCTATGCGCCTGCCGTAACCCTGGAACAGGGGCTGGCCAAGACCATCGCCTGGCACAGGCAAAGGACATGAGAAGCTTAGTCATATTAACGTATAACGAGATCAAGGGTTCCCGGGCGCTGTTCGATAAGATACCGTTTTCCGCCTGCGATGAATGTGTGGTGGTTGACGGCGGCTCCATTGACGGCACGGCGGAATTCTACCGCACCGAAGGCATCCGCGTAGTCGACCAGCAGGACCGGGGCAGGGGCGCGGCATTCTGGGTGGGCCTGCGGGAGACCCGCGGGGACTGCATCGTAGTCTTTAGCCCCGACGGAAACGAAGACCCCGCAGACATCCCGAAGCTGTTTGCGCTTCTGGAGGAAGGCTTTGATATGGCCATCGCCTCCCGGTTCATGCCGGGTTCCCGCAACGAAGAGGACGACTCGCTGCTGCCTTTGCGCAAATGGGTGAATATGATGTTTAGCTGGTGCGCCAATGTCCTTTGGCAGGGGAAGGTAACCGATTCCATCAACGGCTTCCGGGGGTTCCATCGCGAAGCATTCCTGCGCATGAACCCGAAAGTCAACGGTTTTGTGATCGAGTATATAATGACGATCCGCGCGCTTAAGCTGCGGTTGAAGATAAAGGAGATCCCCACCATCGAAGGTTCGCGGATAGGGGGTAAAAGCAAGGCGCGGTCATTTCCTACGGGTATCGAGTTCTTGCGTAACCTTTTCCATGAGATCAGGGTCGGAAAGTCTTTTGAATGAAAAAGCGCCTTAAGATCATTGTAGGAGCAGTGTTGGGCCTGGCTGTCGCGCTTGGCAGCCTTTATTTCTTTTGGCTGACCCCGCGCTACACCGTTCCCATACTTATCTATCACGAGGTTAGCCATAAAAAAAGCCTGCTTTCGGTCACCCCTGAGAATTTCGAACAACAGATGCGCTACCTGAAGGCAAAGGGATATCGCGTCATCTCTCTGGGGGAATTGGCCGAAAGCATAAAAGAAAGGAAGAAACCCTTCGCGCGCAGCATCGTGATTACCTTTGATGACGGCTTTAAGAGCGCGTTTACGGACGCTTATCCGGTCTTGAAGAAGTATGGTTTTCCGGCTACCGTATTCCTCATTTCCAACAAGATCGGCACCGACGCAAGGTATTTGAATTGGGATCAAATCCGGGAGATGTCCGCGCACAACATCTCTTTCGGCGGCCATACGGCGAATCACGTGTATCTGCCTTCGGCAGCAAACAGCGGCTCTGCCTGGGAAGAAGTCGCCGGGTGCAAAAAGAGCATCGAAGCGCATATCGGTCTACCCGTCGATTACTTCTGTTATCCTTTCGGAGGCGTAAATCCCCGGATAGAAGAGCTGGTCAGGCGGGCAGGGTATAAGGGGGCCTGCACGATCCACTGCGGTTTCGACAAGTTCAATAAGACGAATCTCTATGAGTTGAACAGGATCTCGATACGTAACGGCGATCCGTATTTTTCGGCCTTTAACCTGTCTGCACCGCTGTGGTTCCGGGCGAAGGTATCAGGGTATTACGACATTTTTCGTAAAGTCGGAAAAAAGAATTGACCATGAATACGCAACCGCTCGTTTCTGTAATTATCCCCACATATAACCGCAGCCATCTGCTGCCGCGCGCCATCGAATCCGTCTTGAACCAGACCTGGCAGGCCATCGAGCTGGTCATCGTGAATGACGGCTCCGTTGATGCCACCCAGGAAGTCATCGACAGCTACCTGCGCAAAGACAGGCGCGTCGTTGGCCTGAAAAACGACCGGAACATGAAGCTCTCGCATGCGGTAAACGCAGGCATCGAGCGCAGCCGGGCGGATTTCCTGATGTTCCTGGATGACGATTGCGAGTACCTGCCGGAATGCGTAGAAAAAAAGATGGCCTTCTTACGGTCTCTTTCTCCGGAACCCGCCATTCTGTATAGCAATATGTGGATGGAAAAAACCGGCGCCGTGCCGATGGTACCCTTACACTTAAAAAATAAACTCTTGACCGTAGATGATATGTTCAACTGCAGGTATCCGCTCCTGGAACCGTCTACTTGGCTGTGCAAGAAGGATTGCCTGCGAAGGATTGGTGCCTTTGATGTGGACCTTAATGCCTATACGGACGTTGACCTGCTTATGCGCGCTCTTTTGGCCGGCGAGTGCGTGTATTTTTTCAACCAGCCTGTATGCATCAAACATAAACAGGAGGGGATATCTACCGTTACGGCAGATTATGTGGAACGGAAAGAGCAGTTTTTAAAAAAACAAATTTCCCTGCTCCGGGGGCACAAAAAGTACCTTTCTCGTTTTTATTACGCTCTCGGCAAAGACCTGGCCGCTTTACGTGAATTTAAAAAAGCGAGGGATTCTTTCAATCAGGCGTTTTTATGCGATCCTCTTGCGCCGAAGTACTTTTTAGAGATGGCCTACGCGGCCATGCGTAGCTGGTTTCATTGATACCCGGAGGAGTGCCCATGTCAAATGTTTTGAATAGTATGTTGTACTGGTCGATAATCCTGCTTCCTTTTTCCGTAGGCGTTTCCCCCGGCTTTGCCAATGCGGTTATCGCCGTGATCATCATTACCTGCCTGGCTGTCCGCATGCAGTCAAAAAAGCCCATCCGGCTGCCTGCGGCCATATCGGTGCCGCTATTGTGTATCGTCATATTCTCCCTGGCTTCCTTCTGGAATACCGTCGATTACCGCGCCAGCGCCCAGGGGATGATTAAGCTCCTCAAACACATCCTGCTATTGCTGGCCTGCGCATACGGCATCAAAGATAAGGCACATTTCAAGAAGATCGTCATATCGGCTGCCTGCGGGATAGCCCTGGTTTCCATCGACGCCCTCTGGCAGATGACCTTTGGGAAGGACTTTATCTACGGCAATCCCATGCAATCAAGTATTATCGGCCTGGCGCGCGCGACTGCCGTTTTTCCGGGCACTAATGCAATGGCAGTCTATCTTGCCGCGATCACCCCCCTGGTGGTCGGCCTGGCGTTCTTTTGCCCTCAGGAAAAGCACAAGGTTTTCCTGAGGTTTGCCGGGATCCTGGGTTTGGCCGGCATCTATGTGGCATTTTCCCGGGGAGCGGCGATAGGCGCCTACGTGGCCTTGCTCATCTTCGGCATATCCCGGCGCAAGCGCGTATTCACCGTCGTCCTGTTGCTGGCATTATTGCTGTACCCCTTCATCATGCCAAAACAAATAAAAGGCTGGGTAAAACAGATACATTACAATCCGGCCATCTTCCTGTGCAACGAGGACCGCCTTTATATTTACCTTAATGCCCTGAACATGATACGCCACCATCCCTTCGTCGGCGTAGGGGTTAATGCGTTTTCGATCAGTATCGACGCCTACAGGGTTAAGGGCGTTAACGCGCCTTACATCGCGCCCAGGATCTATGCGCACAATAACTTCCTGCACATGGCCGGCGAGATCGGGCTCCTGGGGCTGGCCGCATTCATCTGGTTTTTATTCGCGGTTTTCCGCAGGGGGATACGCCTTTTTCGCCGCACCCCGGACGACTATGTCAAGGTCCTGGCTGTCTCTGCGCTGGCCTGTTGTGCGGCTTTCTTAATCAACGGCCTTACCGAGACCAGCCTTTACTATGCGCGGGTTTCGATGACCTTTTGGTATATGGCCGGCCTTTCTTTGGCCTTGGAAAACGTATGACAAAGATCCTCGGTATTTCCTGCTTTTACCATGACAGCGCTGCCGCCCTGATACGCGACGGCGCTATCGTCGCCGCGGCACAGGAAGAACGCTTCACGCGCAAAAAGCACGATTTTAATTTTCCGGCGCACGCCATCGCCTACTGCCTGGCGGAGGCTGGCATCAAGGCCGCAGGCCTTGATGCCGTGGTTTTTTACGACAAGCCGTTCATCAAATTCGAACGCATCCTTGAAACATCCCTGGCATATGCGCCGACAGGGATCAGGCAATTTGTCCAGGCAATACCGCTGTGGCTGAAGCAGAAGCTCTGGATACCGGAGCTTATCCGCAAGGAGCTTTCCTACGGCGGGAAAGTTTTGTTTACTTCGCATCACGAATCGCACGCGGCAAGCTCTTTTTATCCTTCGCCTTTTGCCGAGGCGGCTTTTCTGACCATGGACGGCGTGGGGGAGTGGGATACCGCCAGTTTCGGGGTCGGCAAAGGTAACGAACTTCGGATCCTGGCGACGCTGCGCTTCCCGCATTCCCTGGGCCTTTTGTATTCTGCGTTTACGTATTATACGGGGTTCAAGGTCAACTCCGGGGAATATAAGCTCATGGGCCTGGCTCCGTACGGCAATCCCGTGTATACCGGCCTTATCCTGGATAAGCTGCTGGACCTTAAGGAAGACGGCTCTTTCAAATTGCGCATGGAGTATTTCGGTTACTGCAACGGGCTGCGCATGACCAACCGCAGGTTTGAGAAACTCTTCGGCGGCCCGGCGCGCCGGCCCGAGACGCAGATAACCCAGAAAGACATGGACATCGCTTCTTCCATCCAGCAGGTCACCGAAGAGATTATGCTGCGCATGGCCCGGCACGTGCATAAAACTACCGGCATGGATGACCTTTGCCTGGCCGGAGGGGTAGCCTTGAACTGCGTGGGGAACGGCCGCATCCTGCGCGAGGGGCCGTTTAAGCGCATCTGGATCCAGCCTGCCAGCGGCGATGCCGGCGGAGCGCTGGGCGCTGCGCTCCTGGCCTGGCACCGCTACTTCGGCGCAGCCCGCGTTACCGATAACAAGAACGATACGCAACAGGCTTCTCTTTTGGGGCCGCATTATCCGGATGAACAGATCGAGGCATTCCTGGTGAGGGAGAAGATCCCCTTTACCCGGCTTAGCCCCGGCACAATGGCCGATACGGTTGCCGATCTGATCGCGCAAGGAAATGTCATCGGTTGGTTCCAGGGCCGGCTTGAATTCGGGCCGCGTGCCCTGGGGGCCAGGAGCATTATCGGCGACGCGCGCTCCCCGCAGATGCAATCCAAGATGAACCTGAAAATCAAATACCGCGAGTCATTCCGGCCCTTTGCCCCGACCGTGCTGGAAGAAGAGGCAGGCCGATGGTTTGACTTAAGCTGCGCAAGCCCCTATATGCTGCTGGTTGCCCCCGTCAAAGGCGATAAGCTTCTTGCGCTTGACCCCGTGGCTGCGCAGACGCAGGGTTTCGATAAACTGCACCTGAAGCGTTCGCAGATCCCCGCGGTCACGCACGTGGATAATTCCGCCAGGATCCAGACCATAAGGCGCCAGGACAACCCTTTGTATTACGACATGATAAAAAGTTTCTTCAAGAAAACCGGCTGCCCGGTGATCATCAACACTTCCTTCAACGTGCGCGGAGAGCCTCTGGTGTGCAGCCCGGAAAACGCGTTCACCTGTTTTATGCGGACCGAGATGGATTACCTGGCTATGGGCAGCTTTCTGCTGGACAAAAAGCAGCAGGCGCCCTTGAAAAAAGACGTCAGTTGGCAGAAGGTGTTTGAGCTTGACTAACCCGATGGAAAAATACAGGAAATTCGGCTTTACCATGGCGGTTGCTTTTGGTATCATCAGCGTGCTGGTGTTTGCCAAGCACCGGCACCCGGTCTGGGTATTGGCCGGTCTGAGCGCGGCATTTGCTTTTCTGGGGGCGTGTGCGCCTGCCTGGCTTAAGCCGGTGCATGCCTTCTGGATGGGGCTGGCGCAGGCGCTCTCCTGGGTCAATACGCGGATCATCCTGGCAGTCATGTTCTATCTGGTCATCTCCCCGATCGGCCTGTGCATGCGGCTTTTCGGTAAGGACCTTTTGGACAAAAAGATCGAAAAGTCGAAGAAGAGCTATTGGCGCCAGGCGGCGCAAAAAGATTTTCAACCCTCGGATTACGAGAGGCAATTCTAAAGGAGGAGAGCAACATGGGGAAATTGTCGATTCTCAGGGAATTCTGGGATTTTCTGAAAGTCCGTAAAAGATGGTGGCTGGCGCCTATCGTCATTATGCTGCTGTTGCTGGGATTACTGATCTTTTTCACTCAATCATCGGCGGTTGCACCGTTCATCTACACTCTCTTTTAAGCGGTACGATCGTCAAGTCAAGAGGTGAGAATGCCATTACTTTCAGTCATTGTACCGGTGTACAACGAAGCAAGGACCGTAGCACAGATCATCGAAAAGATACGCGAAGTGCCGCTGGATAAAGAGATTATCATTATCGAGGACTGTTCTACCGACGGGACCCTCAACGTCCTGCAGGATATCCTCAAAAAGAGCGGCTCATACGGCACCAAGGTCATTTACCATTCCGACAACCAGGGCAAGGGCGCCTCGGTCAAGGACGGCCTTCGGGAAGCCTCGGGAGAATTCGTGGTCATCCAGGACGCGGACCTGGAATATGACCCCCGCGAATACACGCACCTGTTGCGGCCGCTCCAGGAGAACCAGGCAGACCTGGTCCTGGGCTCGCGGTTTAACTCCGGCCACACCGGTTTAGCCATACACCGGCTCGGCAACCGTTTCCTGACCGGGATGGTCAACTGCCTCTTTGGCGCCCGGCTCAACGATTACGCGACCTGTTACAAGATGGCCCGTAAGGTTACCTTCGATGACCTTAATCTTAAAGTCGACGGTTTTCATATCGATGTCGAGATCGTCTGCAAGGCCTTAAAGAGGCGCCTGCGGATCATCGAGGTACCCATTGCGTATTATCCGCGCGGGTACGCCGATGGGAAAAAGATCCGTTGGTTCCACGGCCTGCAGGCCATCGTTAGCATCCTGCGGCACCGGTTCGCCGGATAAGGAGGGGGTTTCGTCCAGATGAATTACGCGATCATTTTGGCAGGAGGGGTGGGGAGCCGTTTTTGGCCGTTGAGCAGGTCAACCCAGCCGAAGCAGCTCTTGAGCGTCTGTTCCAGGAGGCCGATGCTGGAAGAGACCGTGCGCAGGATACGCAGTTTCATCCGCAACGACGCTATCTACATTGCCGCCAATAAGGCGCATGACCGCAAGGCCGGAGCATGCCTTAAACAGCTGCATATCCCCGCGCGGAATATTTTCCTTGAACCGGAAGGCAAAAATACCCTGGCGCCGGTGGCTTTGTTGTCCCGGCGGATCGCCGACTGCGACCCCGAGGCAGTGGTCATCGTCCTGCCGTCGGACCACATGGTCAAGCGCCCCGCGGCCCTGATCCGCCTTTTGAAACAGGCAGCCGCCGTTGCCCAGAAAGGATACCTGGTAACCCTGGGGATAGTTCCCGAGAGGCCCGAAACCGGCTACGGTTACCTTAAGGTAAAACAGCGCTGCGGTAATTTTTACCGCGTCGAAAAATTCATCGAAAAGCCGGACCTTAAAACGGCGGAGAAATTCATACGGGACAGGCGCTACTACTGGAATAACGGGATCTTCGTTTTTAAGGCGCAGGTTCTCTTGGAAGAGATACGGAAGCTGCAGCCGGCATTCTACGCGCTCCTGATGCGAATGCGTACAGAAACCCGGCTGCGGCAGCTCTGGAAAAAGCTGCCTTCGATATCCCTGGATTATGCGATCATGGAAAAGACTTCGCGCGCCGCACTGCTGCCGGCGGATTATGGCTGGGTAGATATCGGCAGCTGGTCTGCCCTGGAAGAGGTCCTGCCCAAAGACAGGCAGGGCAATATATTTCGGGGGAACTGTGTGGATATCGGCAGCCGCAATACGCTTGTCTGGCCGGACAAAAGGCTGGTCGCCACGGTCGGCCTGGACGGCCTTATCGTCATCGATACCCCGGATGCGTTGTTGGTCTGCGCCAAAGATAAGGCGCAGGACGTAAAAAAAGTGGTCCAGAGGCTAAAAAGAAAGAACCTTAAGGAGCGGATTTGAGCAGGTTCCTGCTGGTCAACCCGTTCGGCATTGGCGATGTGCTGTTTACGACGCCGGTGGCCAGGGCCATAAGGGATTCCTATCCTGCCGGTTTCCTGGGATATTGGTGCAATCAGCGGGTTGCGCCGATGCTCCAGTATAACCCGGATATCGATACGGCTTTCGGCGTTTCCCGGGGAGACCTGAAAAAGACCTGGTCGGAATCAAAAATCAAGGGGATAACCGATTTTTACGGGCTGTTGCGGCAGCTAAAGACAGGCCATTACGATGCCGCGATAGATTTTTCTCTCGACTGCCGCTATAGCCTCTTGGCGCAACTGGCCGGGATCAAAAGGCGCATCGGTTTCGATTATAAAAAAAGAGGCAGGTTCCTGACTGACAAACTAGCGCTTGACGGCTACTCAGGCAAGCACGTCGTCGACTATTATCTGGAGCTGTTGAAGTTCCTGGAGGTAGAGCCCCGCAGCCGCCAATTGTATCTTTACACCGGCCAGCAGGAACAGTCCCAGTCGAAAAAGTTCCTCGAGTACCACGGTATCCATGAGCAGGAGGCAGTAATCGGCATCGCCCCGGGCGCAGGGGCAAGCTGGGGCGAGGATGCGGCACGCAAGCACTGGCCGGCAGCGCGTTTTGCGCAGATCGCCGACCGCATCATCGATGAGCTTAAAGTAAAAGTGGTGCTTTTAGGCGACGCATCCGAAAGGACCATCGCCGACGTCATTATTTATTCCATGAAGCAGAAACCCATCGACATGGTGGGTAAGACCAGCCTTGCGCAGCTGGCCGCGCTTATCCAGAGATTACGCATACTTCTGACCAATGACGGAGGCCCGCTGCATATGGCCGTAGCCCTGGGGGTCAGGACTGTTTCGATCTTCGGCCCTGTCGATGAGAAGGTGTACGGCCCGTATCCGCCTTCGGAAAAACATACGGTCTTAAAGGCGGGGCTTGAGTGCCGGCCGTGTTACGAGCAATTCCGGCTTAAGCCCTGCGATAAAGAGAAAGAATGTATTACGTTGATCGATACCGCCGAAGTTTTTGAGGCGCTCAGGAGACTTCTATGAACGTACCGTTTATCGACTTGCAGGCGCAATATAAAGAGACCAGAAAAAGCATTGACGCGAGGCTGCGTGCGGTACTGCGCCGGGGCGATTTCATCCTCGGAAAAGACGTCGCGCTGTTCGAAAAAGAGTTCGCGCGGCTGTGCGGCAGCCGCTATTCGATAGGTGTAAGCTCGGGGACAGCGGCATTGTTCCTGGCGCTGAAGGCCTTTGATATCGGGCCGGGCGACGAAGTGATCGTGCCGGTGTTTACGTTTATCGCCACCGCCTTTGCGGTTTCCTATACCGGCGCACGGCCGGTGTTTGTCGACATCCGGGGCGATACCTTTAACATCGATCCCGAAAAGATACCCGCGGCACTTACCGCAAGGACTAAGGCGATACTGCCGGTACATCTTTTCGGACAGGCTGCCGAAATGTCCCGGATCATGGAGATCGCCAAGCAACACGATCTTAAAGTTATCGAAGACGCCGCGCAGGCGCACGGCGCACGCTTGAAGATGGCTGGCCGTGCAGGCACGTATGCCGGCAACATCGGAGACGCGGGCTGCTTCAGTTTTTATCCCACTAAGAATTTAGGCGCCTTTGGCGACGCCGGCCTGATCACGGTTAATGACGAAGCTGCATATAAGAAGCTATGCGTGCTCAGGGACTGCGGCCGCACCGGCTCCAGGTATGAGCATGGGGTAGTCGGTTATAATTCCCGGCTTGATACGCTTCAAGCCGCCGTGCTCGCTGCCAAGTTGAAACGCCTGAAGGCATGGAACGCGATGCGCCGTCAGGCAGCCAAGGCATACGACGCCTATTTCAACCAGGTAGCCGGCATCAGCGTTCCTTACGCGCTGCCTGAGGCCGAGCACATATACCACGCCTACGTCATCAGGGTCGCCCGCCGCGATGCCTTGCTTAACTATCTTAAAGCCAGGCATATCGGCGCCAGCGTCTATTACCCTTTGCCTTTGCACCTGCAGGGGGCATACCGCGACCAGGGCCATGCGCGGGGCGATTTTCCCGTCGCAGAAAAAGTCGCGCAGGAGGTCATATCGCTGCCGATGTACCCGCATATACGCAAGGCGCAGATCAAATATGTCGCTGATACCGTGAGAAAATTCCTCAAGGAGTAAACATGGAAAAAAAGGTTCCTGTTTCCGTACTGGTCTTGACGAAAAACGACGAGTTGCGCATCGCCCGTTGCCTGGAATCGGTGAAGTGGGCGGATGAGATCCTCGTCGTTGACGACGAAAGCACCGATAAGACGCTTGAGGTCGTCAAAAAATATACCGACCGGATAATCGTCAGGAAGATGCTTAATGAAGGCGCGCATCGTAACTGGGCCCACCAGCAGTGCCGCAATACCTGGTTATTGGACGTTGATTCCGATGAGGTGGTCACCCCGGAATTAAAAGAAGAGATAGAGAAGGTGCTTGCGGCCGGCCCTCAGGAAAACGGCTTTACGATTCCGCGGCGCAATCTTTTCGGCGACTATTGGGTTAAGTACGGCGGCCAGTATCCCGCACCGCAGCTGAAGCTCTTCAAGAAGGATAAATTCAAGTTCGAGGAGGCCGAGATACACGGCCGGGCCTACATGGATCCGCCGTGCGGGCACCTCAAAGGGGACATTATCCATTATACCTATCGCGATTTCGAAGAGTCATTGCGCAAGCTTAACCGGCAAACCACCCTGGAGGCCCGGAAGTGGTACAGGAATAATAAGCCGATGCGTCTGGGCAAGTTCATCTGGCGCACGATAGACAGGTTCCTGCGTACTTATGTCCGCAAGCAAGGTTATAAAGACGGCTATATCGGCTTCCTTATGGCTTTTAATGCCAGTCTCTATCAGGTCATCAGCTACCTTAAATACCACGAACTCCAGCATAGAGAACGCTTCTCCCGGGGAGAAGCGTTCTCTACGGTTACGAGGGCGGTGTTCCTGGACCGGGACGGAGTAATCAACAAATATCCGGGTAACTTCGAATATGTCAAATCCTGGCAGGAATTCGAGTTTTTGCCGAACGTGCAGGCGGCATTAAAGAAGCTGGCCGATGCCGGCTACAAGCTCTTCGTGATCTCCAACCAGGCAGGCGTGGCGAAGGGGGTCTATTCCCAAAGGACGCTCGATCAGATCACCGATAACATGCGTGCGGAATTGCAGCGTTACGGAATATCCTTAGACGGTGTGTATTATTGCACGCACCTGCCGGATGCGGACTGCCCCTGCAGGAAGCCTAAGACCGGGCTCCTGGAGAAAGCCGTTGCCGAACTTAAAGCGCGCGGTTCGGGCCTTGACCTGTCCGCCAGCTATTTTGTCGGCGATTCGGTCAGGGATATGCAAGCCGGCAAAGGCATGGGCCTTAAGACGATCATGGTCTTTTCCGGCAGGGAAAAGCCGGAAAACAGAAATACCTGGGCAACGCCTCCAGATTTTACCGCCGGGAACCTATCCGAAGCCGTTACCACCATCCTTAAAAAATGAAAGTCATTATTGCATACGCCTCTGCGGGTGCGGGACATTCAAAAGCCGCGGAGGCTGTCTATAACCGCTTTCGGGAAAAGCACCCCGGCGTAACCGCGATCAGCATTGATATCCTGGCGCAGGAGAACTGTTTTTTCCGTTACTGCTATAGCCACGGTTATTCTTTCATGGTAAAGTATGCGCCGTTCCTATGGCAGTTCGGCTTTTGGGTATGCGCCTGGCGGCCGCTGCGGTTTCTGACCCGTCCCATCGCCAAGGCGCTCAACCGGCTGAACACGCGCAACTTTGCGCAGTTCTTGATCAGGGAAAGCCCGGACGTTATTATCTCCACGCACTTTCTTACCTCAGAAATAGCCGCAGCCCTTAAAAAACGCAACCGTATCAACTGCCGCCTGATCACCGTCATCACCGATTTCGGCGTGCATCCGTTCTGGCTGTCCGAGGGCACGGATACGTATGTTGCCGCCTCCGAAGCAACCCGGCATGTCTTGCTTGCCGAGGGGATAGAGGATGGCCGTATCAGGGTGCTGGGCATACCCGTCGACGAAAAATTCCTTTCTCCCGGCGATGCTGCAGCCCTGTGCAGAAAATTCGGCATTCAGGAAAACAAATTCACCGTGCTGGTGGCTACCGGCTCATTTGGCATCGGCCCCATTGCCCGGATCGTTGCAAGCCTGCAGGACGTCCAGGTGCTGGTTGTTTGCGCCAAGAACAAGAAGCTCTACCGCAGCCTGCAAGAAGCCGCTTATCCGCAGGCGCGCGTATTCGGCTTTGTGGATAATATCCAGGAGCTTATGGCGGTTTCCGACATCATCATCACCAAGCCCGGAGGCCTCAGTACCGTTGAAAGCCTCAGTATGGGGCTGTTTCCTATCTTTATCGTACCTATCCCCGGCCAGGAAACGGAAAACATCCGTTGTTTAGCCGAACAGGGCGTCGGCATGTATGCAAAGGGCATCC
>DATJPV010000046.1:0-7182 GCA_035506195.1 Patescibacteria group bacterium
TATGCCCTGCTTATCCAGGGCCTCTTTGAGGGCGCGGTAGTTGGTAACCGTAAGGGGCACGCAATACTGCGACCGTATGCTATTGGCTTTTTGCGCATATTCCCTGGCCAAGGCGGGCCTGCCTGTTTCTTCATACAAGACCGAGAGCGCCGCATACGCGCGATAATCCTGGGGGTTTAGCGCGATGGCCTGCGTGCATAGCTCTTGAAGCTGCACAAGCCTGCCCTGACTCTGGCAAAAACCCCATAACTCGGAATACGCGCGAATGTTTTTAGGATTTCGCTCCACAGCCTTCCTGAATGCGTCTTCCGCTTCAGGGAGCTTGCCTTGGGCCTGATAAAGCCATCCCAATTCCGCGTAGGGATGGTCGTTTTGAGGCTTTAGCGTGATGATCTGCTTAAGCAGACCTTCGGCTTCAGGGAGTTTGCCCTGGTCGCGGTACAACCCTCCTAGCTCGGTGTACGCGCGGCTATTCTTAGGGTTAAGCTCCACAGCCTTCCTGAATGCGGCTTCCGCTTCAGGGAGCTTGTCCTGATCGCGGTACAGGCGGCCCAGGGCGGCATATGCGTAATCGCTTTGGGGTTGCAGCGCGATGGCCTGTTTGAACAGACCTTCGGCCTCAGCGAGCTTGGTTTGAACTCGATAAAACTGCCCCAAGGCAACGTATGCTCGGCTGTCTTGAGGGTCCTTCTCGACGGCTTTTTTGAGCGAATCTTCATCCTGGCAGAGCTGGCGGTAAGCCTCAGAGGCCTGGCTGGCGTGAGGGCCTGGCGCGCGAGCCTCTTGGGGTGTAGGTGCCTGCCTTGCTGTGGCCAAGAGGCGCGCCCAGAGGATACGGATCAGCCGGTAGGCCTTAGAGTAGTAAAACAGCGGTGTCTTGGCTGCGGGGATGTCCTTATAGTACAGGATGCCCTGGTCATTGCTGCCCATCATCGCCACCACGATATCGGGGCGGTAGAGGGCAAGATTCAATTCCAGCCGGGACACGATAATCGAGGAGTTGGTGCCATTGACGCCCTTGTCGATGACGCTGAACGTCAAGCCGGTGCGGCGCTGGTTCAGGGTCTTTTCCAGATACGCAGGGTATTGGCCTGCGGTGGTGGATTCGCCCAGGCACAGGATGCGGCATGAGCCTTTTTGCCTGAGGGACTGGCTGTTGCGGTATTCCTGCGCAGAGCGCGTCAGGTACCCGCCCAGGCGCAAGGACGCTTCAAGCAGGACCAGGAATGCGAAAGCCCCGGCAAGGGCCAGGGATAGCTTGGTTCTGAGGCGCGGCTTCATTCTTTAAATTATACCACGCTGCCGGCAAAGGTGAAATCGGATTATACGGCGGTACGATACGGCTTGGGCGTTTTTCTAAAAAATAGAGCAATTCCCTCAATTGAGGAAATTGCTCTATAAGTTACGAAGCTACTCTTTAATTTACGCCTTCAATATTTCGTCTTCGCGGATAGCCGATACCGGCAACTCCTGGGCCGGTTTCTTGCTCTGCTTCACCGACCAGGCCAGTGCGGCGATCAAGATCACGATGACCGCATGCTTTGCGAAAGAAGGATGTGTTTGCTGGACAATGATCGGGGCAATGATCACCGAAACAAGATTAACCACTTTGATCATCGGGTTCAACGCCGGGCCTGCCGTGTCTTTCAGCGGATCACCGACGGTATCGCCCACGACTGCGGCCTTATGGCGGTCGGAGCCTTTGCCGGTATTATTTTCAGGGCTCCTGCGCTCATCTTCGATTGTCTTCTTGGCATTATCCCAGGCCCCTCCGGCGTTCGACATGAATACTGCCAAAAGCTGGCCGGAAAGAATGATCCCCGCCAGAAAACCTCCCAGCGCTTCGACCTGCAGCACCATGCCGACCAAAATAGGGGCTACGATACTTAAAACCGCCAGGTTCTTCAGTTCTTTTTGCGCTGCGGCGGTAGAAATAGCGACTGCCTGCCGGTAATCGGGTTTTACTTTCCCCTCCAGGACCCCTCCCTTGAACTGGCGCCTGACCTCTTCAACGATCAAAGAAGCCGCGCGGCTTACCGCCTGGATGGAAAACGAAGAAAACAGCCACGGCAAAGCGCCGCCCAGCAACATCCCGATAAATACCTGCGGGACCGAGACCCTGATGCCTAAGGAACTTAACCAGCCGGATTCAGGAATCCCAAGCGACTGCTGGACCTTGCTTACATCAACCATGAACGAGCCGAACAAAGAAACCGCGGCGATAACCGCCGAACCGATCGCCACCCCTTTGGTAATTGCCTTGGTAGTATTGCCGACCGCATCGAGCTCGGCCATGGTCTTGCGGGCATACCTTGTATCTTCGTCTTGCTGGCCATGCCAGGCCATCTCGCCGATGCCGTTTGCGTTATCGGCAATCGGCCCAAAAGAATCCATGGCTACGTTGTTGCCGGTAAGCGTCAACATGCCGATACCGGTCATGGCAACCCCGTAAAGGATATACGTTACTTTCGCTGCGCCGCTTATCCCCGGTATCGAGCCGAAAATGAGGATCGAACCAAAGATAGCTGCCGCGATAAGGCCTATCGCCCATACGGTCGATTCGTATCCTACCGCAAGGCCGGAAAGGATCGTGGTTGCGGGGCCGGTCTTGGCGGCTTTGCGGATCTCATCCACCGGAGGCGTGTGCGTGCCGGTAAAATATTCGGTCAGCCGGTCAACCAGGACCGCAAGAAGTACGCCGACGCTGGTTGCGGCAAACGGCCTCCACCAGCCGCCCGTAATATTCCGCAGATAAAAGAATGCCAGCGCCCCGAAAAGTACCACTGAGATCGCCGCAGAGGTCAAGAACCCGCGGAATATCGCTGCCATCGCATTGGAATTTTTATCCGAGGTCTTTACCGCATAGGTGCCGATGATGGAACACAATACGCCTATCCCGCGCACTAAAAGAGGATAGATGATCCAGGATAAGCTGCCCGTGATATTATACAGCGCAAGCCCCAGGATAAGGCCGGAAACAATCGTTACCTCATATGATTCAAAAATATCCGCCGCCATGCCGGCGCAGTCGCCGACATTATCGCCCACCAGGTCTGCGATAACCGCCGGGTTGCGCGGGTCGTCTTCGGGGATACCTGCCTCTACTTTACCGACCAGGTCAGCTCCGACATCGGCGGCTTTCGTAAAGATCCCGCCGCCCACGCGCATGAACAAAGCCAGAAGCGTTCCGCCAAAACCGAAACCCAGCAAGGCGTCGGGAGCGGCGATGCCGAATATAACAAAAATCAGTGTCCCGCCCAACAGCCCCAAACCGTCGGTGAGCATACCGGTAATTGTGCCCGCGCGGTAAGCGATCTTTAATGCCTCGCCAAACGACCTTCTGGAAGCCTGGGCAACGCGGACATTCGCCTGGACCGCCATGCGCATGCCCAGCTGGCCGACTAATAACGAAAAAAACGCCCCGAACACAAACGCGACGGCCCTGCCTATACCTATAAACAGGCGCACCGTTACCTCCGGATACCCGCTAAAACGCTGCAATGCTTCGGGAGAAGGCGGCACGATGTAGACGGAATAAAAAAGCGCGAACGTCAGGACGCCGATCAGCGGGAGGATCGACCTAAGCTGCTTTGAAAGATACGTATCCGCTCCTTCGCGTATGGCAAACCAGACGTGCTCCATCATTTCGCTTCCCCGGTCGGCACGCAAGACCTGACGACGCAAAAATAGCGCGTATAGTAAGCCCACGACAGAAATACCCAAAACGCTCAAAATAGCTATTTGTTCAAAGAAACTCAGTCCTTGCATCATGGCAGTGACCTTTCTTTTGGGGTAATAAAAAAAGTCTCCCTCGCCGATTACGAGAGAGACATTTACGTCGCTCTACAGTATTTTTTTTACTTACGCGATATAATTAGTACTAGATTTTACTCAAAAACAGGGGATTGTCAATAAATATTATTGCGCTTTAGAGATATTTTACCACCATATCTAAAGACTGCTTCTTCGGGCCGCTGCTTTGCTTGGCGGCATGCCCGACGCAAATAACCGCCATGAATTCTCCTTCGGGCTCGCCGATAAAACGCAGGATGTCGTTTTTAATGAGGATGAGCACCCCGAGCCATACCGTGCCCAGCCCGAGGGACGTAGCGGAGATCAATAGATTTTGGACGGCAGCCGCAGAACTTTGTATTTCCATGATGCGGAAGAAATCATGGGCAATGCTCTTGTCGACCTTGAACAGTTCGGTTCCCCTGGTAATAAGCTCGCCGCTGTTGGCTACGGCGATGACGACGGGCGCGCCGGCGATGCTGCGCGACGCCATGCGCAGCAATACCGAAGACGGCCGGGGAAAATCGGATGACCTTGCGCTGATGAGCTCGACCAGCTCATCCTTCTTTTTGCCTTTTAGAACGATGAACCGCCACGATTGCTGATTATGGGCTGAGGGGGCCTGATTTGCGGCATGCAGGATCGCCTTGAGGTCGCTATCGCTCACCGGCTTATCGAGGAACATCCTGACGCTATGCCGGTCCCTAATGGTCCGTAACGTTTCGTTTTCCATTAATCGCTAATTACCCTACCTCTTTCCCATGTTCTGCAAAGTAACTTTGTGTTCTTCTTCTTTCGCGATAAGGGCTTGAAGAATTTCCTGGTGCCCCGCATCGACCTTACTTAATAATTGCTTAAAAAATTGAATAGTGTCTTCTTCAAAGGAAAGAGCGCAGGCAAGAATATCATCAACGGTCTTCAGCTTGCTTTTGATTTCCTCAAAACTGCTGCGCAGAAAAACATGTTGATTTGCTACGCGATCTATTTCGAAAATATTTATTCCTGCTGAAGTCGAAGACTCAACGACATGTTGACGGCATTCATCATAAAGTTTCTTGAATAGTTCAATGTGCTCTGATTCTTCTTGAGCGAGAAGAAAAAAAGTTTTCTTAAGATCAGATTTTAATGTGGTGCTCGCAAGGTCGAAATAAAAAGCATAGCCGTTTTTCTCAATACGCAAGGCCATTAAAAATATATCGCTTAACCTATAGTAGTTATCTTGATTCATTCTTTAACCCGATGTGTCTTATACTCCAATCTGACAAATTCTTTACCGTGCGACATATTTTTTCCCGGGCCAGCGATTAGAAACCCATGCTTATAACTCTATATTATCACAATAGCCCTGCTTATCAAAAGTTTACTTTTTAAGAGCCAGTATCTTTTGTTCTAGCAAATAATCAAAAAATAGATTTCTAATTAAGGAGAAGCCAGCTGCGTTATAATGTGCGTAGTTTTGTTCAGGAGCTTTTATCTTAAGGAAGTTTTCGTCGTTGTTATATCCAAGCGCGATAAACTTGTCTCGTATATCAAAATATTTCAAATTGTAATTTTCTGCTATTCGTTTGATGAAATCATCGGTAGGGAAGTTCTTTCTTATATCCGGGAAATTCACCATCACCAGTATAATACCATTTTTCTGGCATAAGGAAATAATATCCGATAAGCATTGGTATGATCGCTGATAACCGGGATAAAAATATTTTGGCTGATAACTTCTAAAACGGCTTTGCAGATACCCGGCGATCCGCTTGTTTATGAAATTATACAGTTTAGAATGCGCAAGCAAAAAATTATTAAACGGGCTTTCAAATATATAAGGAATACTAGAATGAGAATAGCAAATAAAAAGCGTACCGTCTTTTTCAACGAATTGATGTTGATTTGTATCGTTCTGGTAATAGTTGTAAATAACGACGTTCGGCTTTAACGGCAATATCCCGAATTCAAAAACATTACGGAGCTGCGGTAAATCATACCCTGGCCAGGCAAATACGCACACTGTGGCGTTCAAACCGCACCGAGTGGCTATCAAGTCCTTAAATTCTCGCCAATCAAAAACAGAAACAGAATCTCCTAAAATACAAATAGTGTATTCCCTTTCTGCGGCATCCCGCCATTTTCGATCAGCACCGTATTGAATATTATCCCACATGATCGAGTCTTGATCTGAGACATTCTTGATTTGTTTTATATCCCGGAGGGGCACCTTTTTATTATTTCTAAAATAGAATAATGAATGCGGAGATATTACCAGGGGAGAATCTCCTTTTATGCCCTTGATTGCAAAATAGTCTACATGTTCAAAAGTATATACATGCATTAATAATTCAAAAAATAATAAAACGCAACATACGGAAATAAACAATATCAAAATGTTTTGAAATAAGGAGGCTGCGGATGTTCTCTTCATTTTTATATTTGCAATTTCCAAAGAGATATTTTTTTCCGCCTGTCAAGAAGCTCGGCTTCGAATTCAATGGAACTTTCGGTTTGTTTCAAATCGGGTTTATCCATTTTAGATTCTGCTCAGAAGATCTCGCTCTTAGCCTGTATTGGAATATACTATTCTCCACCCCAGCAACTATTAATTGTTTTTTCATTTCTCCTTCATAAGCTTCTTAATGCTATTTACAGTTCCATAAATAAAAAAAGCCAGCAAGAAAACAAATCCGATACCAAAGAAAAATCTTCCTTCTCCTGAACTAACTGGAATCCCGGCTCCAAATGAAGAATTTTTTCCGGTTGTAAAATGCCGCTCTCCAGGTCCAAAAGCAACCCAACCATCAATTACAAGCATCAATCCAACAATTGATAATCCAGCTAGATCTGAAATCAGAACATTAGGACTACTAAAAGCATAACCATTAATAACCGCGGTTCCGCAGAGCGTAAACACTAAACCTGCACAAAATATAATCCACAAAGGAGCGTGAACTTTCGATGGGTCTACGGGGAGTATTTTTAGGCTGATTAGTATTATCCACAATCCCGCCGTAATAAAAATGCTGCCTAAAAACCAAGCACCTTTTTTGGAGAGTTGTTTAGGACTAGCGGAAATTTCGGTTTGCTTCAAATCAGGTTTATCCATTTTAGATTCTGCTCAGAAGATCTCGCTCTTAGCCTGTATTAGAATATGCTGTTCGAAACCACTTTACTCTATCGTATGCAATACAATTGGCTACACGGACTGCATAACAAGTTAAGCCCAAAATGTGCCCATCTAAACTTGCTTAATATCTATGTTAAGAAGATTATAGATAGACTTATCACGGCTATCTGCTGTTTGACATCTTGATATATGTAATTTTAAGGAAGGTATAAACTCATTATCTTTTGAAATAATCGCCTTCTCTCTCTCGAACCTCTCGGAAAAAAGAATTTGTTTTA
>DATJPV010000047.1:0-46278 GCA_035506195.1 Patescibacteria group bacterium
ACGTTAAAAAGCTCTATGAAGAATTTTTGGGCAGCCCTTTAAGCGAAAAATCAGAGCATATCTGTCATACGCGCTACAAAGGAAGGCCCATCTACAGCAAGTAACATAGATTTTTACCTGCGGTAAGGCGTTGGCTGAAGCCAAGGGAGAAGAAGGTGCAATAAGGCATCCCAACTTTACCGCATGCATGTGCAAGGTACAGTTGGGATTTTTTTTGGTCGTCTTCGCAGAAAACGGACATTTCGCAAAGGAGGTTCGCATGGAACAGAAACGATTGGGTTTTATCGGCATTATCATTGAGAACAGGCTTAAGGCGGCAGGATCGGTAAACAAGGTCCTTTCCGATTTCGGGGACCTTATCGTTGCCCGCGTCGGCTTGCCTTACGCCAAAAAAAACTGCTGCGTGATCACCTTGATCGTAGACGCCACTACCGATGAGGTCGGCGGCCTGACCGGCAAGCTGGGCTTGATCGACGGCGTCTCGGTCAAATCCGCGCTGAGCAAGGGGAAGTAATATGGAATACCGTCGGGAAAAAGATTTTTTGGGCGAAAAAGACATATGCCGGGATGCCTATTGGGGGATCCATACCCACAGGGCTGCGGAGAATTTTACCTTAAGCTCCTACAGGCTGGACCCTGTTTTCATCAAGGCGCTGGCAACGGTAAAAAAAGCCGCCTGCCTTGCCAACCTTGAGTTAGGGTATATGGAGCAGGCTAAGGCAGGGGCGATCATCCAGGCGGCGGATGAGGTCATCGACGGCTCCCTCGCCGGCCAATTCCCGGTTGACGCGCTCCAGGGAGGAGCGGGCACTTCTACGAACATGAACGTAAATGAAGTGCTTGCCAACCGCGCCATTGAAATACTCCGGGGCACAAAAGGCGATTATTCCCTGGTGCATCCCATCGAGGATGTCAACCTTCATCAGTCCACCAATGATGTATATCCTACCGCATTGAAGATCGCCTGCATTTTCTCTCTGCGGGACTTAAGCCAGGAGGTCGCAGGCCTCCAGGGCGCATTCCAAAAAAAGGAGAAGGAGTTCGCCCGGATCGTGAAAATTGCCCGGACCGAGCTGAAGGAAGCCGTTCCGATCACCCTGGGAGCGGAGTTCTCCGTATTTGCGGAAGCCATCGGCCGCGACCGCTGGCGTGCGTTCAAATCCGAAGAACGCCTGCGGGTAGTTAACCTCGGCGGCACTGCCGTCGGCACAGGGCTGGGTGCGCCGCGCAACTACATATTCCTGGTCATCGAGAAGCTGCGCGAGCTGACCGGGCTGGGCTTGTCCCGGGGGGAAAATGTCATGGACCCGACTGCCAACAGCGACCCCTTCGTGGAGGTTTCCGGCATCTTAAAAGCCCATGCCCAGAATCTGGTCAAGATCGCCAACGACTTGCGGCTCTTAAGCCTGCTGGAGGAAATAAGGCTGCCGAAGCTGCAGGCGGGCTCTTCGATCATGCCGGGCAAGGTCAATCCGGTGATCCTGGAGGCAGTAATGCAGGCCGGGATCAAGGCAACGGCCAATGACGCCATCATCACCGATTGCGCTTCCCGGGCCACGTTACAGATCAACGAGTTCATACCGCTGTTGGCTTTTGCGATATTGGAATCGCTGCACCTGCTGAAAGCCGCGGATGCGATGTTCGGCAAGCACGTCCAGGGGATAGAGGCCGATCCGGAAAAATGCCGCTACTATTTCGAGAGAAGCCCGGCCATCGTCACCGCTTTTATCCCGCGCATCGGCTATGATAAGGCCAGCCGGCTTCTGAAAGAATTTGAGGGCTCGGGGAAAAGCAACCTGAGGGAGTTCCTGAAGGACGCACTCGGCGAAGAGATGGTAGATAATGTCCTTAGCCCCTATAACCTGGTTTCCTTAGGGTATAAAGATGAGAAAAACGCCTAAGTCGCTTCGCTTGCATATCGGCCTGTTCGGCCGGACCAACGTCGGCAAATCAAGTTTCCTTAACTTTGTCGCCGGCCAGGACGTCGCCATTACTTCGCCGGTCGCCGGCACGACCACCGACGTCGTAGAAAAGACCATGGAGCTGCTTCCTTTGGGGCCGGTGGTATTCCTGGATACCGCAGGCCTGGATGATATTTCGGAGCTTGCCGGCGCGCGCCTGCAAAAGACGGCCCGGATCTTCGACCGCTCGGACGTCATCGTCCTGATCACCGAACCGGACAGATGGACCGCGTACGAAGAAAAAGTATTGGAGGAGGCAGAAAAAAGGCAGATACCGGTCATCGTGGCGGTGAACAAGGTCGACCTGGCGCAGCCTTGCGAAGAGGCGCTGGCAATGATCAGAGCGAAAGTGCCGCGCATCCTTTTGTGCGCAAGCATAGACCCGCTCAGGCGCGATCCTTGCGTGAACCTGCTCAAAAAATACCTCATCGAAGTCTGTCCGGATGAATTCCTGAGCCCTCCGGCCCTGATCGCAGACTTGCTGCCCTGCGGCGGCCTGGCAGTGCTGGTGGTCCCCATTGACCTGCAGGCTCCCCGCGGCAGGCTGATCCTGCCGCAAGTCCAAACTATCCGGGATGCCCTGGATAATGACGCCTCGGTGCTGGTCGTCAAGGAAAGGGAGTATGCCGCGGCATTGGCAAATCTGAAAAACCCGCCGGATATCGTGGTCTGCGATTCTCAGGTTGTTTTGAAGATGGTAGCCGATACCCCTGCGTCTGTGCCCTGCACGACCTTCTCCGTACTTTTCTCCCGTTACAAGGGCGATCTGTTGGAAGCGGCAAGAGGTGCGGCAGCCATCGAAAGGCTCGGCCCGTCCGATAAAGTGCTCATTGCCGAAGCCTGCAGCCATCATGCCATCGAAGATGATATCGGTAGGGTAAAGATCCCCCGCTGGCTGCGGCAATACGTAGGCGCCGATGTGCAGGTCGATGTCTCCTGCGGCAAGGATTACCCCGAGAACCTGAGAGACTATACCCTGGTGATACATTGCGGCGGCTGTATGCTTACGCGCCGGGAAATGCTTTTCCGTATCCAGAAGGCCAGGGAAGAAAAAGTGGCGATCACCAACTACGGGATATGCATAGCGCTTCTGCAAGGCGCCCTCCACCGCGTGCTTTCGCCTTTTCCGGCGGCGTATGACGCGTTTGAAAGGACCGCATGCTCTATATCAACGAACAGAAAATAAACGGCTTGTTGCATTCGGCTGCGCCTGTCAGGGGGCCTGAGCTTGATACGATACTGGCCAAGGCAAGGGGGCTTGGTCGCCTGAGCCTTGAAGAGACGGCGCTTCTTTTGCGGGTGACGCAGAAGGAACAGCTGGCGCAGCTCTTCAGTGCCGCCGCGTATGTAAAAGACCGGATCTACGGCCGCAGGGTGGTGTTGTTTGCCCCGCTTTATATAAGCAACATCTGCGACAATGCCTGCCTGTATTGCGCATTCAAGTCGGACAATCCTTTGATAAAAAGGAAAGCGCTGACGCCTCAGGAGATCAAAGAGCAAGTTGCCTGGCTGCTCGGCCGCGGCCATAAACGCATTTTGGCGGTTGCCGGAGAATCCGGGCTGCACAACCGCCCTGCCATCGACTTTTACGTCGAATCCATCCGTGCGATATACTCCGTCAGCGTCAGGGGCAACCGCATCCGCAGGGTTAATATGAACTGCGCCCCCTTAAGCATTAAAGAATTCAAGCAGCTCAAGGATGCGGGGATAGGCACGTATCAGTTGTTCCAGGAGACATACCATGAACCGACTTACCGGCAGGTGCATCCGCGCGGCCCGAAGAGCGACCCGGATAACCGCCTGGAGGCGGCCGGCCGGGCCTTTAAAGCCGGCATTGATGATATAGGCATGGGGGTGCTGTATGGTTTGTATGATTGGAGATTCGAGACATTAGCGCTCCTGATGCATATCGAGTACCTGGAAAAAACATTCGGCCTGGGCCCGCACACCATTTCCGTGCCGCGGGTCGAGCCGGCTTTGGGCGTCGAATTCACTGATGAAATGCCATATCGGGTGCGCGATGAAGACTTCAAAAAGCTTGTCGCGGTTTTGAGGCTATCGGTGCCCTATACCGGGCTTATCCTTTCTACGCGGGAAACGCCTTCCCTGCGGGACGAGTTATTCAGCCTGGGGGTATCGCAGGTAAGCGCGGAATCGCGTACTTCCCCCGGTGGTTATTCCTCTTGCGGCAGCCGCCCTGGCGATGCGGACGGGCAGTTTTTTCTGGGCGACCAGCGCAGCCTCGACGAAGTCATCGCTTCTCTCCTTGAGAAAAATTTCATCCCCAGTTTTTGCGCCGCCTGCTACAGAAAAGAAAGGACCGGCGAGAAATTCATGCGCTTGGCCAGGCCCGGCACCATCAAAGGAAAGTGCCAGATCAATGCCTTGGTTACGCTTAAGGAATATCTGGATGATTTTGCTTCCGACGGCGTGCGCAGGCAAGGCTATAGCCTCATCCGGAGCCTCAAAGGCAGCCTGAATGCCGAAAGCAGGTCTGTGCTGGCCAGGATGTTCGCCGACATAGACCAGGGGGTGCGCGATGAGTATGTCTAAAGTAGCGCAGGCCTTATCCAGGGTATACGAAAGCTTGCTGCCACAGAGGGAGGACCTGGTGTTCCTGCTTTCCTGTCAAGGCGAAGCCGAACTCCAGGGCATTTTTTCCTTTGCCGACAAGGTCAGGGCTGAGTTTGCCGGCGAAGGCATCCTGCTGCGGGCTATCATCGAGTTCTCCAACGCCTGCAAAAACTCCTGCCTGTATTGCGGGCTCAATGCGCATAATCAGACGTTGCCGCGTTACCGTCTTAGCCGCCAGGAGATCCTGGAGGCTGCTTCCTACGCGGCCTCCCAGAGAATAAAGACAGTGGTGCTGCAGTCAGGCGAAGACCAGGGCCCCAGCGTTGCCTGGCTTGCGGATATCATCCGGGAAATAAAACGCAGCTTCGATATGGCCGTAACCCTTTCTGTGGGGGAAAGGCCGCGCCGGGATTATAAGGCATGGAAGGATGCCGGCGCAGACCGTTACCTGCTTAAGATCGAGACCGGTAACCGCCTGCTGTATCGGGCGCTGCATCCCGGCGGAGAATCATTCGAGAACAGGCTGCGTTGCCTGCGCGACCTCTTTGAACTGGGTTATCAAGTCGGCTCAGGGAACATTATCGGCCTTAAAGGCCAAACCATTGCGATGATCGCCGAGGATATCCTCTTTTTTAAACAGCATGATTTCGACATGATCGGCATCGGGCCTTTTATCCCTCACCCTCAGACCGGCCTGTCCGAATGTGTGCCTGCGGATGTCCGGCTTGTTCTCAAAACGCTGGCATTGGCCAGGATCGTGACCAAGCGCGCGCATCTGCCGGCGACAAGCGCCTTGGGCAGCCTGGAAAAAGACTTCCGGCCGGAAGGCCTGCAAAGCGGGGCCAACGTGGTCATGCCGAATTTTACGCCGCAACCTTACCGCAGGATGTATGAAATATATCCTCATAAACGCTGCGTTGATGAGCCGGTGGGCTCATGCGCCGGGTGCCTGGAAACCATGGCTGTTTCTATCGGCAGGTCAATAGATTATTCCCGCGGCGATGCAATTCTATCTCTTGACAAACGATGAGATTGTGTTATAGTTATGCAAAACATAGGGTTATCTATGTTCGGTGTGACTATGGTGTCCAAAAATTCAGCGAGTGAATGCGGACACTTTTTTCATTTTAGGGCGGACAAAAAAAGATGAAAGAGATCGTCGATAAGATCCTCCAAGAGGAAGAAGAGACACGCAAGAAGATCAAGGCCGTCGAGCAGGAGAACAGCCAGATGCTGGAGCGGGTAAAGAAACAAGCCCAGGACGACACCGAGGCTGCTATCCGCCAAACCAGGCTTTCCATCCAACAGACGCAAGAGGAGTCCGAGGCGGCGTTCCTCTCCGAGAAGGAAACGCTCCTTACCGAGGCCCGGCAAAAAACGGCAGCGCTGCGCCAGGCCAGGGAAAAGGATATCGACCGGATCGCCGATGAGGTATTCTCGCGTATAATCGAGATCAAAGACCGATGATACGGGAAGTTGCCACCTATTCTTTTGTCAATGCCAAGGTCAGGGCGATGCTCTCTTATTTGATCAGCCCGGAGCTGTTCGCCCGCCTTCTGGAAGCAAAAGACGCATATGAGCTCATTGATAACTTGAAGGGCACCGCTTACGCGCAGGTCTTTGAAGGCATAAGCTCCGAGCACCTGGATCTAAGGGCCCTGGAAAGGGCGCTGCGTGCGCATGACCTGGCTGTGTATAGGAAAGTCTACGATTCGCTTTCTTCAAAGAAGGAAAAGGAATTCGTGCACTTGCTGCTGCAGCGGTATGAGCTGGAAGAATTGAAGGTCGCCTTGAGGATCTGGCATAAGAAGCTTGCGGTAGACCCGGCGGATTACCTTTTTTTGGATAAGATCGCTTTTGATATCGATTTCAAAAAACTCCTGGCTTCCCAGACCGTCGAAGAGCTTATCCTGTTCCTGGATAAGACGCCCTATAAGGAGCCGCTCCTGAGGGCAAAAGACAAGTTCAAGGAAAGGGATTCCGTTTTTTATCTGGAGATCGCCCTGGACAGCGATTATTACCAGCGCCTGACCGCGCTCGTCGAGCAGTTCGCCAGCCTCGACAGGAGCGTGGCCCGTAAGGTGCTGGGGATCGAGATCGACATCGAAAATATAAACTGGCTGATCCGCCTCAAGAAATATTACGCGATGAGCACGGGCGAGATCATGGAATGGTTCATTCCCGGAGGCGCCAGCCTCGACAAAAGCGCGGTCAAAGGGCTCTACGCCGCCGATGGGGTGCAGAAAACGATCGAAGGGGTTGCCTTGGGGCCTTATGCCAAGATCAAGGACCTACTGGAAGACAATATACACCTTATCGAAGGTTTCCTGTATGAAATACTGCTGCGGCAGGTAAAAAGGGCCCTGGCAGGTTTTCCCTTTACCATCGGCACGGTATTAGGGTATTTGTTGCTTAAGCGCAAAGAGACCCGCAATATCGTTTCCCTGCTCTATGCCAAGTATTACGGCTGGAAACGGGAAGATATACAGCCCCTATTGAACGCATGTTGACCTCTTGCTCCATGGAACTGGTGAGCCTGGCGATCCTGAGGGATAAGACGGAAGCGGTCATGTCCCATCTTTTGCGTATGGGGGTTTTTCATCCGGTAGATATCCGCCACATCGAAAGCCAGCTTCAGGGATTGTCCATTTATCAGATCGAGCATGAATACGCAGCCTGGGAGGCGCTGGAGATTAGGCTGCGGGGCGACTTGAGAAAACTAGGGCTGTCTCTTGAGCCGATAGAGAACGCGGAGGTCTTCTCCGACGCCAAGATCAAAACGGTCCTGGACAGCCTCGAGGCGGACCTGGCCGTGCATTTCAGCCGCAAGGAAGAGCTGCTGGAAGAGCTTAAGGCTAAGGAGTCGATCTTCTCTCAGCTCAAGGAATACTTTGCGCTGCCGATCAAAAAGGGGTCGCTGTATACCTTTATCGAGGTCAGCCTGGGCAAGATCCGGGAAGAGAATATGCCGATCCTGGAGCGGAATTTGAAGAATATCCCGCACCTGATATATCCGCTCAAGAGAGAAGGGGGCATGTTGATCACGCTGCTTATCGGCCTGAAGCGCGACCGCATCCTCCTGGATAACATCCTCAAGGACCTTGCCTGGCAGAAGGTCGATTATCCCGACATACACCAGGGTTTATCCGGCGACGTCGAGGACAAGCTGATGGTCGAGATCCAGGTGTGTAAAGCCAAACTTGAAGAGGTCAACCGCAAGATCAAGTCTACGGCTCAGATCTACCGGGATGACCTTGCGCAGATATACTCTTTTACCGTCCTGAAGCGCTCTTTGCTGGAAGCGAAAAAATACAGCTGCACTACGGAAAAGACGGTGCTGTTGTCCGGCTGGGTCCCCCGGCAGGAGCGGGCGCGGGTAGTTGCCCAGATCAAAAATGTCGCCGGGGCCTCATACGTCGAAGAAAGGGCGCCCGAAGACTTAGACGTCCCTAAAGACGAGATACCCGTACAGTTGAAGCACAACGTCTTCTTTAAACCGTTCGAACTGCTCATTGATTCCTACGGTATTCCCCGCTACGGGACCATCGATCCGACCATCTTTGTCGCGATAAGCTTTTTACTGATGTTCGGGGCGATGTTCGGGGATGTCGGGCAGGGCGCGGTCCTGTGCCTGGTCAGTCTTTTCTTGACCAGGAGCAAAAAAGAAAAAGTTCGCCAGGCCGGGGCATTGCTACGTTATTGCGGCATCAGTTCCTGCGTGTTCGGCCTGCTGTACGGCAGCGCCTTCGGGTTCGAGTTCCAGTCGTTATGGATCAAGCCCATGGAGAATATTTTTAAGGTTATAAAAGTCAGCGTCATCTTCGGCATCGGCATGATCAGCCTGGGTATCGCCTTTAACGTGTTCAATGCCCTCAGGGACCAGGATTACGTCAAGGCGATCTTTGACAAGGCGGGCCTCATCGCCGGCGTAGTATATTGGGCGGGGATAGGCCTGGTGAGCAAGGCATTCATGTTCAAGAGCCAGGTCCCGCCGGCATACGGCATAGTTTTGATCTCGGGTCTGGTGTTGCTGTTCTTTAAGCCGCTGGTTGAGATCCTCTTCCGCAAGAAGCACGAAGGCATTTTCATTTCTTTTACGGAAAGCGCGGTGGATATCCTGGAGATCGTTATGGGCTACCTTGCCAATACCGTTTCTTTTTTGCGTATTGCCGCCTTTTCGCTGGCGCACGTAGGCCTGTTCCTGGCGATCTTCGAGCTGTCGCGCATCGAGCGGGATATCGCCGCAGGCATCCTGTCGGTAGTGACGGTGATCCTGGGCAATGTTTTTGCGATCGCCCTGGAGGGGCTGGTCGTCGGCATACAATCGGTCAGGTTGAATTATTATGAGTTTTTTTCCAAGTTCTTTGTCTCTGGCAAGCAGCTGTACAGGCCGTTGACCATAAGCACAAAAAGTTAGCCTACAACACAAAGGAGGAGTAATGAAAGCAAAGAAATTATTGGTGAACACCGTCTTATCCTCGGTACTTTTGCTGGTGGCGCTTTCTTTTGTTGAGTACGCCTGGGCAGCGGGCACGGCCGATCCGTCAGTGACCCGGTGGGCTTTTGTCGCGGCGGCCATCGCCACGGGCTTAAGCACTATCGGCGCCGGTATCGCCGTTGCCTACGTCGGCGCGGCGGCAGTGGGCGCGATGAGCGAGAAACCCGAGATCGGCGGCCGGGCCCTCATTTACGTTGGCCTTGCAGAAGGTATCGCCATCTATGGCTTGATCATCGCGATCATGATCCTGGGCAAGATATAGCCTAAAGGATACGCATGACTTTCTTTTGTATTGCCGATAAAGACAGCAGCCTTGGTTTTCGGCTTGCCGGCATAGAGACCAGGGAGGCCCTCACCCGGCCCGAGGCCGAGGAGGCGCTGCGCCTGGCCTTGGCTACGCAGGATGTGGGGGTTATCCTGATTACCACCAAAGTAGCCAGGTTCGTCAAAGAACAGATCGAGAAGCGCACCTATGCGCAGCAGATGCCGCTGATCCTGGAGATCCCTTCGCGCGGAGAAACCAGCAAGCCCTACAGCGCGGGCGATTTCCTGAAGAGAGCGATCGGGATCGATATATGAAGACAGATAAAAAACTTATTAAGCAGAATTTGGAACATTCCGAAGAGATTTGCGCTAAGATCCGGCAGGAGGCTGAGCGCCAATGCGAGATGATCGCCTCGGTAGCCCGCAAAGAAGCGGACCGCGTCGTTGCCGAAGCAAAAAAAGAAGCAGACGCGCAGATCCAGGAGCTGCACAAGGCAGCCCGGCAGCAATTGGAGAAGACGCGGGAACGGATGTTCTCTACGCTGAACCTTGAAAAAAAGAGAGTGCTCCTTGAAGGGAAAGGAGGCTTCTCGGTTTCCGTCCTGGAGGCGGTAAAGAAGCGGGCAGCGGCATTCCGCGATTCCCGCGAGTACCCGGCTTTTTTAAAGAAGGCTATCCTGGAGGGCGTCGGGGTAGTGGATGCCGCGCAGATCGAGGTCGCCTATTCCTTCCTCGACGAGAAGATCATGAACGACGATTTTGTGCGGGACATACGCACGGCAGTCCGCAATGCGTACAATAAAGAATACACGCTCGATTTCAGGAAAGACGGCTTTAAAGACATAGGCGTTATGCTGCAATCCCATGACGGGCATTTTGCCTATGACAACACTTTCGGCAGCCGGCTGCAAAGAAGCTATGACGATGTATATATGTGGCTGTTGAAAGAAAGTTTTTAGTTCCTAAGGAGGCTTAAGAGGCTACGATGCTTACCATAGCGGGTAAAGTGTGCAGGGTCCTTGGTCCGGTAGTCGAGGCGGAGGGGGTCTCATTATTGCGGATGCTGGATATGGTCGAGGTGGGACGGGACCATCTGGTAGGAGAAGTAGTGCGCCTGAAAGAAGACCGCGCCTACATCCAGGTATACGAGGATACTACGTCGCTGAAGGCCTCCGACCCGGTCTATACGCAGGGATTTCCTTTATACGTCGAGTTGGGGCCGGGCCTTTTAGGCAATATTTACGACGGCATCCAGAGGCCCCTGGAGCAGATCCGCAGGCAGGAAGGGTTCTATATCCAGAGGGGCGTGCATACCGCCATCCTTGACCGGTCAAAGAAATGGCATTTTGTCCCGCTTAAGAAAGAAGGCGAAACGGTGCACCCCGGAGAATTCATCGGCCAGGTGCAGGAGGCAGCCCTGGTCGTGCACAAGATCATGATCCCGCCGGGAACGCAAGGCCTGGTCAAATGGCTGGCGCCGGAAGGAGATTATACGGTTGAAGACCGGATCGCGTTGATCGGTGACCAGGAACAGGAGAATGAAGTGCGCATGTATCAACGCTGGCCGGTGCGCAAACCCAGGCCCTACCGGGAGCGCCTTCCTACCAACGAGCCTTTGATCACCGGGCAGCGGGTTATCGATACGCTGTTCCCCGTCGCCAAGGGCGGCTGCGTAGCGATACCGGGAGGTTTCGGGACCGGCAAAACCGTTACCCAGCACCAGGTCGCCAAATGGAGCGACGCCGATATCGTCATCTATGTCGGCTGCGGCGAGCGCGGCAACGAAATGACGGATGTGCTTCTACACTTCCCCCAGATCATCGACCCGCGTACGCAAAGGCCGCTGTCCGAAAGGACGATCTTTATTGCGAATACCTCGAACATGCCCGTGGCGGCGCGCGAGGCAAGCATCTATACCGGCATTACCATGGCGGAGTATTACCGGGATATGGGTTATAATGTCGCGCTCATGGCGGATTCCACCTCCCGCTGGGCAGAGGCCCTGCGCGAGTTGTCGGGAAGGCTTGAAGAGATGCCCCTTGAGGAGGGGTTCCCGGCGTATCTTCCTTCGCGCCTGGCGGAGTTTTACGAGCGGGCAGGAAAGATCAAGACCTTAAACGGCGACACCTCATCCATTACCATTATCGCTTCGGTTTCTCCTCCCGGCGGAGATTTTTCCGAGCCGGTGACTTCGCATACAAAAAGGTTCATCCGCTGCTTCTGGGCGCTGGACAGGGATCTTGCCAATGCCCGCCATTATCCCTCGATAGGCTGGGTCGAGAGCTATTCCGAGTACCTGGACGATATAAAGGATTGGTGGCACAAGAATGTCGGCGAAGACTGGCTTTCCCTGCGGTACGCGATCATGGAGCTGCTCCAAAAAGAGCAGCGCCTTCAGCAGGTCGTCAAGCTCGTCGGGCCGGATGTGCTGCCGCAGCCGCAGCGGCTGGTATTGGAGGTATGCCAGATCTTCAAGAACGCATTCCTTCAGCAGGCCGCCTTCGATCCGGTAGACACATACTCCTCGGCGCGTAAGCAGTACCTGATGCTCAAGACCATCATTACTTTTTACCGCAAGAGCGAAGAGCTCGTCAAAAAGGGAATCAACGTCGCGGAGCTCAGGGAAGTCCCCGTGTACCAGGACATCGTGCGCATGAAATCCCGTTATTCCGAATCGGCCGAGGATATCGCAAAGCTTGCGCAGCTGCCGGCCAGGGTAGAAGAGTATCTGGGAGAATTGGAGTTCTAGATGAATGAATACCGCCTGAGAGATTATTTGGGTCTGGAAGAGATCGTCGGTCCTACGTTTTTGATCCGCAACATCCACAATGTCGGCTACAACGAGCTGGTCGAGATAGTCGATAGCCACGGCGTAGTCAGGCAGGGGCTTACTCTTGAAGTAGGCAAGGGCTTCGCGGTGGTTGAGATCCTGGGAGGCACGGCTGAGCTTTCGCTGAAGAACTGCCGGGTCAGGTTCAAAGAGAAACCGCTGATGATCGGGGTTTCCGAAGAAATGCTCGGCCGGGTCTTTGACGGCCGCGGCAACCCCTTGGACGGCATGCCCAAGCCGGTCTACGAAGACATGCTCGATGTCAACGGCATGGCGATCAATCCTACGGCGCGCGACTATCCGCGCAATATCATCGAAACGGGAGTTTCTTCCATCGATATCATGAATACGCTGGTCAGGGGGCAGAAGCTGCCGATATTTTCCGGAAGCGGCCTGCCGCACGACCTTATCGGGGCCCAGATCGCCCGCCAGGCCAGGGTCAGAGGCGAAAGCTTCTGCGTCATATTCGCGGCCATGGGCGTCAAATACGACACCGCGCGGTTCTTCATCAAGAGCTTCGAGGAGTCCGGCGTCTTAGACAAGGTTGCCGTATTCTTAAGCCTTGCCGACAGCCCGTCGATCGAAAGGATACATACGCCGCGGCTGGCATTGACC
This sequence comes from Patescibacteria group bacterium, assembly GCA_035506195.1. Taxonomy (GTDB): domain Bacteria; phylum Omnitrophota; class Gorgyraeia; order Gygaellales; family Profunditerraquicolaceae; genus DATJPV01. Next base: position 12,743 of record DATJPV010000047.1, read on the forward strand.
TGCGCCGAATTCCTGGCTTTCAAAAAGAATATGCACGTCCTGGTCATTATGACCGACATGTCTAACTACTGCGAGGCGCTTAGAGAGTTGTCGACTATCAGAGGAGAGATCCCCGCGCGCAAGGGGTATCCGGGTTATCTCTACAGCGACCTGGCAAGCCTGTACGAACGCGCAGGCATGATCAAGGGCGTCAACGGCTCGATCACGCAGCTGCCCATCCTGACCATGCCCAATGACGACATTACGCATCCGATCCCAGACCTGACCGGTTACATTACCGAGGGCCAGATCGTGCTTGAGCGGGAGTTGTACAGCCGCGGCATCTATCCGCCTATTGCGGGCCTGCCTTCCTTATCGCGCCTGATGAAAGACAATATCGGCCAAGGCATGACCCGGCAGGACCATCCTTCGCTTGCTTCGCAATTATTCGCCTGCTATGCCCAGGTCAAAGACATACGCGCCCTGGCCGCGATCATCGGAGAAGAGGAGCTGTCACCTCTGGACAGCCTGTATCTGAAATTCGGCGACGAATTCGAAAAAAGGTTCCTTTCTCAGGGGCCCCAGGAAAGGCGGACCCTGGAGGAAGGGCTGGATCTGGGGTGGGAAGTGGTTTCGCTCCTGCCCAAGGAAGAACTGCTGCGCATCAAGGAAGAAGACCTTGCCAGGCACTACGCCCAAAGGCAAACGAAATGAAAGTCAACATAGCCGCGACCAAAACCAACCTCTTGCGGGTCAAGAAAACCCTGGCCATGACCCGGGAAGGGTACGAGCTGCTGGATCAGAAACGCAAGATCCTCATGACCGAGCTGAATACCGTCGTGCACATGACCGAAAGGCTGCAGCGGGATGTCGATGCCAAGCTCAAGGAAGCCTACGGCCTGCTGGACAGGGCTACGGTGGTGATGGGCAGGAAACGCCTGGAAGGCCTGAGCTTTTCCATCGATATCAAAAGCATCCTTTCTCTGAGCCAGCGCAGGATCATGGGTGTGAGCATCCCCCTGGTCAACCTGAAGACTGCGGAAAACCCGCCCTACTACAGCCCGTATGCGATAAGTTTTTATGTTGACGAAACCATTACGAAGTTCAAAGAGGCGGTACAATTATTGGCCCAGCTGGCAGAGAAGAAGATCGCCCTTTTGCGGCTGGCCAAGGAACTGCAGAAGACCATCAGAAAAGTAAACGCCCTGGAAAAAATCTATCTGCCTTATTATTCGGTATCCTTGAAATACATAGGCGATCGGCTTGATGAGGAATCCAGGGATGCATTTTCGATGCTTAAGCTCATCAAGGAGCGCTTGGGCAAGTAGCGCATGCTCAAAGGAGCCGGTTGATGCCGATAAAAAATATTTTAGTTCCTTTGGCGGGAGGCCCTCCTTCGCTGATAACCGCCAAATACGCCATTTATGTGGCCAAGACCATGGCGGCGAAACTGACCGTCGTCTACGTCGTAAACGAGAACGTCCTTCAGGAGCTGCTCAAGAGCAGGATCTTCGTTGAGATCGAGGCCAGGGTTTACGACCGGGATCTCGAAGAGCAGGGGAGGCTCTTCCTGGAGCGGGTCAAGAAGATGGCCGAATCCAAGGGCGTAGAGTTCGAAGGGGTGCTGCTGCGCGGGGTTGTCCATGACGAGGTCATCAATAAGGCCCGCCAGATCAATGCGGATCTTTTGGTCATGGGAGAATTGAAAGAATTACTGTCGAGAAAAGAAGTGTTCTGCGACGAGGGGGAACGCATCTTCCGGGAGTCTCCGTGTGCGGTCGTGGTCGTAAAGAACCCCCCGGAAGTAGAACGGTTATATAAGGAGTTATGAAATGAAGATAAGCGACTACTTGAGAGCTGACTGCTGCATAATGGATGTAAAGGCAACTTCTATGGAAGGGGCGATCCGCGAGATCGTCCTGGTCATGGGGAAAGCGGCGAAGATCGCCGATACCGATAAGTTCATCTCGGACCTGCTGGAAAGGGAAAGGTTGGGGTCTACGGGTATCGGCAATAATGTGGCCATCCCGCATTCGCCTACCGATTCGATAGAGGGGTTCGCCATCGCATTCGGCCGTTCGTCGACCGGGATCGACTTCCGCTCCCTTGACGGCGAGAACGTGAATCTTATCTTTTTAATGGGCACCAACCCCCAGGAGCTCAATTTGTACCTTAAATTACTGGCAAAACTTTCCAAGCTCCTTATCGAGCAGTCCTTCCGCAGGGAGCTTCTTTCTGCCGTAAACGCCCAGCAGGTGATCGATATATTCAGGAAATACGAGGCTGAATAACCCGATCATGTCTGCATACCGGGCGGTTATCTTTGATATGGACGGCGTGATCACCAATACTATGCCCTACCATTTTGACGCCTGGCAGGCTATTTTTTCTTCCTTAGGGATCAAAGTCGATTGTTTCGATGTGTACACCCGGGAAGGCCAGGACGGCTTCAGCACGATAAAAGAACTATACCACCAACACCATAGAAGGTTCGACCCGGCCCAGGCGCGCAAGGTCTTGGCAGAAAAAGAAGCGCTCTTTAAGCGTATCGTGAAGATCCGCTTTGTCAAGGGGGCGCGGCCTTTCCTACGGCGCTTAAAAAGCCGCGGCTTTAAATTGGCCCTGGTAACCGGGACCTCGCGCCACGAAATGCGCAGGATCCTGCCGGAGGCGATCCGGCGTTTATTCGAAGTGACCGTCACCGGCGATGACGTCAAAAAAGGCAAGCCTCATCCGGAGCCGTTCCTGAAGGCGCTGCAGGCGCTTAGGCTGCGGCCGGCCGAAGCATTGGTGGTCGAGAATGCGCCGTTTGGCATAGAGGCGGCCAAAAGGGCGAAGCTTTTTTGCGTGGCGCTGGAGACGTCGCTGCCGAGAAAATATCTCGGCAAGGCCGACGTGGTCTTAAGGTCCTTTAAAGAGCTGCAGGGCGCGGGCATCTTACCTACATAATGATGAAAGCCGACTTGGCCAGGGTGATACGGCTCATGGAGAAGCAGGCGCGGGAATTCCGCGTCCCGTACGTGACCGATGTTGCCGGCCGCAATGACCCCTACCTGGTCTTGATATCCTGCATTTTAAGTTTAAGGACGCAGGATAAAGCCACTACCGAGGCATCCCGAAGATTGTTCCGGGCGGCATCTACCCCGGTCAAGATGTTGACGTTGTCTTCGCAGCGCATTGCAAAGTTGATCTATCCGGTGGGCTTTTACCGCACCAAGGCCAGGCATATCCGCCACATCAGCAGGCGGATCATCGCTGCGTTTCGGGGACAGGTGCCTGATACCCTGGAGGGCCTGTTAAGTCTTAAGGGGGTGGGGCTAAAGACGGCGAACCTGGTACTGGGTTTAGGGTACGGGAAACCGGCGATCTGCGTAGATACGCACGTGCACCGGATCTCAAACCGCCTGGGCTGGGTCAAAACCAGGGCCCCGGAAGAAACGGAGCAGGCCCTCAGGCAAATCGTCCCGAAAAGGCACTGGATAGCGCTTAACACCATTATGGTGACGTTCGGCCAAAACGTGTGCACGCCGATTTCTCCGCGCTGCAGCCTTTGTTCCGTGCGCCGCCTATGCAAAAGAAAAGGAGTCACGACATGGCGCTAAAAGACATTATTAAGGTAAAAGGGGTGAACCTGGGTAGCTGGTTGCTTATGGAGGGGTATATCCTGGGCGGCAGGAATATTCCCGAGACCGGTTTCAAGAAACGCTTCTGCAAGCTCTACGGGGCCAAGGGCCTGGCGGAGTTTGAGTCGAGTTTCCGGGACCGCTTTATCCGGGAGGATGATTTCCGCGCCATCGCCAGGATGGGCGCAACGGTCATCCGCCTGCCTTTCAACTACCGGCTGATCGAGGCCCGGCCTTTTGTCTATAGCGAGGAAGGGCTTGCGTACCTGGAGCGCGCCTGCCGCTGGGCGGCAAAGTATAAACTGAAGCTCATATTTGACCTGCATGCGGTCTGCGGCGCGCAAAATCCCGATTGGCACAGCGACTGCCTGGGGAAAGTCCTTTTCTGGAAAAACAAGATATACCGCCGCAGGACCTGCGCGCTCTGGGAAAAGATCGCGGACCGCTTTAAGGACGAGCCGGCAGTGCTGGGATACGATATCATGAATGAACCGGTGCTGGGCTGGGCGCCCGAGAGCATCTTAAAACAGTTCTACCAGGACACCGTCAAGCGGGTCAGGGCAGTTGACCCGGGGCATATTATTTTCCTTGAGGGGCATGACTGGGGAAGAAAGATCGCGTTCCTGAGGGACCTGGTTCAGGAGAAAGTATGGGTAAGCATCCATTTTTATGAACCGTTCCAATATACGTTCAACTTTGCGCCGCATTACCGCTTCCCGGGGAAGATCGATTGGATAACCTGGTCTGCGGCGCTGATACGCAGGCACCTGGAGCCCTATTTTAAGTTCTCGCAGCGCTACAAGGCGAATTTCTTCGTGGGCGAATTCGGCGTAAACTGGCGGGGAGGCTTTTTCGGCGAGACGCAATGGCTCGAAGGCGCGCTCTCGGCATTCGAGGAATTCGGCTTCGGATACGCCTACTGGACGTATAAGGCGATGGCCGGCAAGGTCTATCCTGACGGGCTCTATCAGTATTTGCCGAATAGCCGTTACATCCGCAGGGAAGGGCCGGTGTATGGCTGGGAGAACTACCTGGCGCTCTGGAAAAAAGAAAAAATACAGATAAAGGATTTCTGGCTTTCCCGGCACTTTACCCCTAACCGGCCATTGATAGAGGTCCTTAGCCGCCATTTTGCCAGGCCATAAACCTGTTGATTGCGGTATCGGCACATGTTATCATAACGGCTATGCTGAATAAAGAACAGATCCTGGCTTTGATAAAAACGCAAAAGCTGGTGGAGGGCTATATCGATGCCGAAACTCAGCTTACCCCCAACGGGTTCGACCTGACCGCCGGAGGGATTTTTGAATTCGATTCATCCGGCGCCGTGGATTTTTCCAACAAGCAGCGCCAGCTTCCCGCAGGCAAGGCGCTCCTCCCTCAGAAAGAACGCCCCGATGACGCATTCGGATGGTGGCACCTGAAAAAAGGCGGCTACAAGGTCGTTACCAATGAAGTCGTCAACCTCCCGTATAACCTGACCGGTATTGCCTTTCCCCGCAGTTCGCTTTTACGCATGGGCGCCTTTGTGCACAACGGTGTCTGGGATGCCGGCTTTCGGGGCAGGAGCGAGTTCATCCTTGTAGTCGAAAATCCGTTTGGCATAAAAGTAAAACAGAATGCGCGCCTAGTCCAGCTTGTTTTCCTGGCGATAGACCCCGTTAAGGAAGGTTACCAGGGCGCATACCAAAACCTATGAACATAAAAGGATGCACGATCAGCGTAGTCCAGGCCGACATTACGGCGCTTGACGTAGATGCGATCGTCAACGCGGCGAACAATACCCTGGTCATGGGCGGCGGGGTTGCCGCGGCGATCAGGAACAAGGGGGGCAGGGGCATTGAAACAGAGGCGGTCAAGAAGGGGCCGATCGACATAGGCCAGGCCGTAGCGACTTCCGCGGGCAGCCTTGCCTGCAAATATGTGATCCATGCCGCAACCATGGGTATGGATTTTCAGACCGACGAACACAAGGTCAGGCTATCCTGCAGGAGCGCCCTGCGGGTTGCCGAAGAGCTTAATGTATCTTCCGTCGCCTTTCCTGCCCTGGGTTGCGGTACGGGAGGGTTCCCGCTCCTTGCCGCGGCAAAGATCATGGCCCAGGAAGTGTTGCGGCACCTGCGCCAGAACAAAAGCCGGCTAAAAGAGATCGTCTTTTGCCTTTATGATGCCCAAGCCTACGCCGTATTCCAGAAGGGAGTCCTTGGCTATCTGGAACATGTGACGACTGCCTTGGGTCAGGGGCCGTATATCACGGTTGACGTGATCATCGAAGTGCCTGCTTCCGGCGAGGATGGCGTGGTCATTATCCAAAGAAGCAACCCTCCTTTCGGCTGGGCATTGCCGGGCGGGTTCCTTGATTACGGAGAAAGCCTCGAAGAGGCGGCAGCTAGAGAAGTGAAGGAAGAGACAGGGCTTGAGTTAACCGAGTTACGGCAGTTCCATACGTATTCGGATCCCGGGCGCGATCCGCGTTTCCACACCGTGGCCTGCGTTTTCCTTGCCAAGGGCAAAGGCGTGCCGAAAGCAGGAGACGACGCCGCAGGATTACGGGTCATACCGTTATCCCGGGTCGCAGACCTGGCTTGTGCCTTTGACCACCAGAAGATCCTTGCGGATTACCTGGCCCATAAAAAAGGCAGGCATCCTTGAAAGCCCGCATCGTCGTCCTTTTAGCCCTGGTGGTTTGTACGGCCGCCTGCCGGCCGCCGGGCTATACGGTATACATCAAGAAAGCGCGCCTGCGCGTCAGGCTGGCACAGGATGAGGCATCCCGTGCGACGGGGCTGATGTTCGGCAAGCCCCTTGCGTATCATGAAGGGATGCTGTTTATATTCGAGCGGCCCGAGCGTTATGGCTTTTGGATGAAGAACGTTTCTTTCCCTATCGACATTATCTGGATCAACCAGGATAAAACCGTCGTCGATATAAAAGACAATGCCCCGCCGTGCCAGGGGTCCTGCCAGACATACTTTCCTGCGGCTGCGGCACTCTATGTGCTTGAGGTAAGCGCGGGGTTTGCCCGCAAGGAAGGGCTTCACATCGGGGATACCGTGCGTTTCTAGCCTTCGCGTAACTGCTTTTCCGCGTCCACTATATCGCGTTTGATCACCTGAATAGCCTGATGTATCCTGTCGCGCAGGAGCTGCGAAGCGACTTTGGTGTCGTTGATCTCGCGCAGTATCTGGATACCCATCCGGAAGTAGCGTATCACTTCGCCTTCGTCCGTATCGGTAAAGCGCAGGATCTTATCGAAGCTGGTCCCCCTGAGCCAGGCCTCGATGGCCGCGCTCAAATGGAAATAGGGGATCTTACTGAAGGGGTGGACCCGGTATTTTATTTCTTTCTGCTTTATCCGTTCATACACCGCCTCGCAGAGCCTCTTGATGTTCCGGCTGGGCTTGGAGAGCGCGGGGGGCCGTTGATTTTTCCTCGGTTCGAACACCACTGCGGTCGCCAGGATCCCCAGGCCGAACTCGTCGAGCCGCTCCAGGATGTTTTCGGCATACAGTTCTGCCAGGATAAGCTCGTAACCGTATACGGACATGGCAAATTTCCCCTTTGGCGTGATCTGGCCGTCCTGGATGTAGCCCATATCCTTCAGCAGCGCTACCTTGGCTTCGATAAGCTGTAGGGCCTGGCGTTGTTCGTGTTTGCGCGACTGGAAGTAGTGCAGGGATAAAGGGTATATGCGGTAAAGGTCCTCGCGGTATTTTTCGTAAAGGTTCAGGAGCGTGGCATACGAGGTATTGAGCTGGCTTTTTACCTCTTCGGACTTGCCGAAAATGATCTTTTTGATGTCTTCCAGGCTTACCTTATACGGATGCACCCGGCTGTAGACAAAGCCTTCTTTGTCTATGCCGCGGCGGCCGGCGCGGCCGGCCATCTGGTAGAAGTCGCGGGTCTTAAGGTTGCGTACGTAGTGGCCGTAGAACTTCTGCAGGTCATCGAAGGCAACTGAACGGCTGGGCATGTTGATCCCCAGGGCAAACGTCTCGGTGGTAAAGATTACCTTGATCAGGCGGCTGGTGAAAAGCCGCTCGATGGCCTCTTTAAGGGTCGGCAGCATCCCGGCGTGGTGGTAGGCAACCCCCCGCTGTACCAGAGGGTATATCCTGCGCGCGGATTCTTCGTTAACCAGGTCGAAGCGCTGGCATAGCTCATCGTAAAGGCCGGTGATCTGTTTCTGCTCGGCAGAGGTGAGAAAATTGTAGCCGTAGAGGTCGAACGCCAGGTCCTCGGTGCGCTTCCTGCCGAACACAAAATAAATGCAGGGCAGGCCGTCTTTTTCCCGGATGTAATTTATCAAGGTCTGCAGCTTGTTCGATTTGCCTTCTTTGAGCCTCTTGAGGGAATTGACGCTGTCGAACACCTGGTTCTGGTATTGGAAAAAGAAATGCAGGGGTACCGGCCTTTTTTCCTCGATGACCACCTTTACCGGTTTCTTGTGTATCGAGGATATCCATTCCGCAACTTGCGCGATGTTGGGGATAGTGGCAGACAGGCCCAGCAGGTTCATATGCTCCGGCAGGAAGATGAGCGATTCTTCCCAGACCGTGCCGCGTTCGTAGTTATCCAGGTAGTGGATCTCGTCAAAGATGATCCAGGAATATTTTTTCAGGCTTTCCGGCTCATCCAGGACCTTATTGCGGAAGATCTCGGTAGTCATGATAAGGATCTGGGCTTCGGGATTCAGGGAGATGTCGCCGGTCAGGATCCCGATATGCTCGGAAAAATCCTTCTGGAAGTCGCGGAATTTCTGGTTCGAAAGGGCCTTGATGGGCGCGGTATAGATGACCCCGGCCTCGCCCTGCAGGGCGGAAGAGATGATATGTTCGGCAATGGCGGTTTTTCCGGCGCCGGTAGGCGCGGAGACGATCACGGAATAGCCTTGGTTTATATAGTCAATTGCCTCTTGCTGAAATGGGTCGTATATCATGGGTTGCGTCTCCGATTTGTGCGCAGAATCCGCACGTTGCCTCTTTATTATAGTCTAAAAATGGGGTTTTACCTAATAATTATTGAATAATCTTGTAAAAAGAGTAAAATAACACAGATATGGGTTATGAGGCGGCTATGCAAAAATCCTGGGAGGAATTACGCGGCCTAAGCGCGCGTAAAACCGCCACCGTGAAATTCCTGGCTGACGAATACCAGGCGGACCTGGAGAAGGAAAAGGTATTTTCCCTTTCTTGCAATGTCCTGGCCAAGGATTTTACCGCCATTTTGGTCATTCATTACCTCATTCAGGCATCCCGGGGGCTTCCTGAACTTTCCGGGGAATGGGTTTCTTTTAAGGAGCTATCCGGCATAGAAGGCTATTATGCGGCGTTCCGCAAGAGGTCGATCGAGCCGGTGCTTAGGAAATACGGCAAGGATCCCGAAGCCATGCTTTCGGTCCTGGAGCGCCTGCCCGGCAGGAAGGCAAGCGAAGGCGACGTAGGCGTTATCATCGAAGCCTTTCCGTCAGTCCCGGCCATGGTGCTGCTTTGGAAGGCGGATGAAGAATTCGGCCCCGAAGCCAGTATTCTTTTCGACCGCAGCATCAGCCGTGTTTTTTGTACCGAAGATATTGTGGTGTTGGCAGGGATGGTTGCCAGCGCCTTGTAACCAGAAGGGGCGAGTGTGTATGGGCGGCAGGTATGACCGTTTCAGTTTTGCGCTGCTGTTGGCTCTTTTGGCCAGCGGCCTCGGGGTCGCTTTTTCGGCTCAGCCAGGTTCCTGGGGCGCGTTTAAATTCAGTTGGCCTTTCGGCCGGGAATACGATTACAATAATATCGTCGTACAGCGGGCAGTCGACGGAGATACGCTTGTCCTGGCCAACGGCGACCGGCTCCGCCTCATCGGCATAGATACTCCCGAGATGCATGAATCCGATAAGTTATATCGGGACGCCCGCAGGAGCAGGCAGGACGTGCGCACGATCAAGGCCATGGGGACGCGCGCGTACGAGTTTACCAGGAAGCTGGTGGAAGGCAAACAGGTAAGGCTGGAATTCGACGCAGAAAAACGCGATAAATACGGGCGGCTTCTTGCGTATGTGTACCTGCGCGACGGTACTTTTGTGAATGCCGAGATCGTCAAACAGGGGTTTGCTTCCCTGTTGACCATACCGCCGAATGTAAAATATGCCGCGTTATTTACGCAGATGTATAAGGAGGCGCGGGAGAATAAGCGGGGGTTGTGGAAGTAGTTTCGCTAAATAAAAGCTTAAGGTGCTCAAGGAGGTGCAAAGATGCTGAGATATTTGACCGCGGGGGAATCGCACGGAAAGGCGCTTCTGGCTATTCTGGAAGGGATGCCGGCGGGCCTGAAGATAGATATCCGCAGGATCAACCAGGACCTCAAGCGCAGGCAGGCCGGGTTCGGCCGAGGCAAGCGCATGCAGATCGAAGAGGATAAGGCAGAAATAATATCCGGCATCAAAAAAGACGTCACCTTGGGCAGCCCTCTGGCGCTGCTGATCGCCAATAAGGATTGCAGTATCGAAACGCTGCATCAGGTACGTTGCCCGCGGCCCGGGCATGCGGACTTAGCCGGCGCGCTTAAATACGGCTTTGGGGATATCCGCAATGTCCTGGAGCGCGCCTCGGCGCGCGAGACCGCCAGCCGCGTAGCCGTAGGGGCGGTGTGTAAGGCATTCCTGGCAGAGTTCGGGATAGGAGTTTTCAGCCGGACATTGTCTATCGGCGGCGAAACCAATTTTCAGGGGATGCGGGAAAGGGTCTACAGGGCCATGGCCGAGAGAGACACGGTAGGAGGTATTTTTGAGGTCGTGGCCAAAGGCGCGCCCGCGGGCCTGGGGACCTATGTGCAGCCGGACCGCAGGCTTGACGCACGTATTGCCGCCTCTGTCGTTTCCATCCCCGGGATAAAAGCGGTTGAATTCGGCCTGGGGTTCGGTTATGCCCAGCAGTTCGGTTCGGAATGCCATGATGCCATTTACCATACCAGGCAAAAAGGGTATTATCGCAAGACCAATAACGCCGGCGGTATCGAGGGCGGTATATCCAACGGCCAGCCCCTGGTGGTACGCGCCTGCATGAAGCCGATCGCCACTCTTCTTGAGCCGCTGGACTCCGTCAATATACATACTAAAAAACCCGCCAAGGCAACCGTGGAACGTTCGGATATCTGCGTGGTTGAAGCGGCAGGCGTTATCGCAGAGGCAGCTGTTGCTTTTGTATTGGCTCAGGCTTTCCTTGAGAAATTCGGCGGCGATGCCTTAGTTGACATACAACAGACCTACCAGGCATATTCAAAAAGATTGCGTTAGGAATCGCTCCTTCTTTCGTCTATTGTGGCGGAGGAGGTGAGACAGATGGCTCAACAAGAAAAAATCGAAGTCAGCCGTATCCATAAGGTTGACGGAGACAGCAAGCTGAAGGCCTTTGTGGATATTTCACTGGCCGGCATCGTGGTCAAGGGACTGCGTATCGTGGAAGGAGAAAAAGGGCTATTCCTGGGCATGCCTCAGCACCAGGGTAAAGACGGAAAGTGGTATAATACCGTCTATCCTACCACCAAGGAAATACACCAGGAGCTTACGGAACTGGTGTTGGAGGCGTATACGCAGTAAGAGGATCCCTCGTGGCTGCCCCCCCCCGCCGCAAACGGGAGGGGCAGCCAGGCAGGGTACAACAGGCGCACGGGCATGACGAAAAAGGGCAATATTTATCTGGTGGGTTTCATGGGCACCGGCAAATCTGCCGTCGGCAGGGAGCTGGCCAGGAAAAAGAAATGGTTTTTCGTGGACCTGGACGAGCTCATTGAGTTAAAAGAACGCAGAAGCATCCCCGATATCTTTTCCGGGTCCGGCGAACCGTATTTTCGCAGGGTCGAGCGCCAAGTATTAAAGGAAGTAGCCAGGGAACATAAATTCGTAGTTGCCTGCGGCGGAGGGATCGTTATCAATAAAGACAACATCGCGACGATGAAGGATAGCGGCGTGGTCATCTGCCTGAAGGCTTGCGTTGACGCAATATTCGCCAGGACCGCGCAATCCGCGCACCGTCCGCTGCTCAATGTCCCTGAGCCGAAGAAGCAGATAGAGCTGTTGTTGAAACTGCGCGCCCCCTTTTATGCCGGCGCCGACAAGACGATCGATACCTCAAAGATCCCCGTGCAACAGGTCGTAGCCAGGATAGCGCGGTTCCTTGCGCAGAAAAAGGCCGCCAAGAAATGACCGCGCAGGAAGCCCTTATCGCGTTAAACATGATCTCGGACATCGGAGGCCGCAGGCTCGCCGCGCTCCTGGAGCGCTTCGGCAGGCCCGAGCGCGTCTTCGATGCAAGCGAACAGGCGCTCATGCAGGTCCCCGGTATCGGGGAGACGATCGCCGGGCGTATCCGCTCTTTCAAGGAAGAAAGCCTTGCGCAGGAGATGCGCCTGATAAAGGACAACAGGCTCCTGATTATTACTTGCCAGGACGCCGATTATCCCGTTTGTCTCAGGCAGATCCCCGATCCGCCGCTGGTATTGTATATACAAGGCAAGCTTCTGGCAGAAGATGCGCGCAGTATCGCGGTGGTCGGCAGCCGCCGTGCCTGCCTGTATGGCTTATCCTGCAGCCGGCGCTTTGCCGCAGAGCTGGCGGAGGCAGGCTTTACGATAGTATCCGGCATGGCCCGCGGTATCGACACCGCCGCCCATCGCGGCGCCTTAAGCAGCGCCGGCCGGACCATTGCGGTTATCGGCAGCGGTTTCGGCCATATATACCCCGATGAAAACAAGGCATTGGCGCAGGAGATCGCAGGGCGCGGCGCGGTGGTCTCCGAATTCCCGTTTGAGGCTCCGCCTTTAAAGCAGAATTTTCCGCGGCGCAATCGCGTCATCAGCGGTTTGAGCCTTGGGGTCCTGGTGGTTGAAGCGCACAGGAACAGCGGTGCCTTGATCACCGCCGATTTTGCCCTGGAACAGGGCAGGGAGGTTTTTGCCGTGCCGGGCGCGGTGGATTCCCCCGGCTCTTTCGGGACCAACAGGCTGATAAAACAGGGCGCAAAGCTTGTCTGTGAGGTCGGCGACATTATCGAGGAGTTCGATGATGCCCCCGAAGCAGGGCCGCTACCGTTGAAGGTGCCTTCGGATTTGACCCTTGAGGAATCCTGCATATATGAGATAATATCGGACAAACCCCTGACACTGGATGAGATCGCCGAGAGGGCGCATCTGGCCGTCCCTTGCATATCCGTAGCGCTTTTGCAGCTGAGGATAAAAAACCTGATCCAGGAACTTCCGGGTAAACATTTTTTAAGGAGCGCGCATGGCTAGTAAAAATCTGGTGATCGTGGAATCTCCGACCAAGGCAAAGACAATCGGGAAGATATTAGGGGACGATTTCGTCGTAACCTCTTCCATGGGGCATCTCATCGATTTGCCGCAGAAGGAACTGGGCGTCGACATCGAGAAAGATTTTAAACCGCATTACGTGGTCCTTGCCGGCAGGAAAAAAGTGCTCTCCGCGCTCAAAAAAGAAGCCGCCGACAAACAGACCATTTACATTGCTACCGACCCTGACCGGGAAGGCGAGGCCATCGGTTGGCACATCAGGGACCGTGCGCTCAAGGATAAAAATGTGGTGCGCGTCGTCTTTCACGAAATAACCGCGCAGGCGGTTAAAGAGGCGTTCAAGAACCCGCGCGATTTCGATGCGCACATGATCGAAGCGCAAGGCAGCCGCAGGGTGTTAGACAGGATCGTGGGTTACTTTTTGAGCCCCCTCTTATGGAAGAAGCTGGCGCGCGGTTTAAGCGCAGGAAGGGTACAATCGGTTGCCCTGCGCTTGATCATCGAGCGCGAACGCCAGATCCAGGGCTTTGTCCCCCAGGAATACTGGGAGATCGAAGCGCAGCTTAAGAAGAAAGGCCACCACCGCTGTTTCAAGGCACGGCTGGATAAGATCGCGCAAAAGAAAGCCGAGATTAAGACCCAGGCCGAATCCGACGCCGTGGTCGCGGACCTGAAGGGCAAGGATTTCGTTGTTGCCGACGTCGGCAAAAAAGAGAAGAAGCGCAATGCCGACGCGCCTTTTATCACCAGCACCTTGCAGCAGGAGTCTTTTAATAAGCTGCGCTTTAACGCTACTAAAACCATGATCATCGCCCAGCAGCTCTACGAAGGCATCGATATAGGCGAATCCGGCCCGGTGGGTCTGATTACCTACATGCGTACCGATTCTCCGCAGGTCGCTCCCGAGGCCCTCAAGGAAGTAAGGGCCCTGATCCTCAAGCAGTTCGGCAAGGAGTACGTGCCCGAGGCCCCCAACGTATATAAAATAAAGAAGCACGCCCAGGAAGCCCACGAGGCGATCAGGCCGACCCTGATCGGCCGCACCCCGGAAAGCCTTCAGGAATTCCTGACCCCGGAACAGTACAAATTGTACGGATTGATCTACCGCCGCTTCCTGGCCAGCCAGATGACCCCGGCCCGTTATCTGGTTTCTACCGCCGGTATCAAGGCGGGCACCTACCTGTTTGTGGCCAGCGGCACGGCCCTGGTCTTTGACGGCTTTACCGCCGCGTACAACCATGACCAGGAAAGCCAGGATCAGGGTGAAGAGAAGCGTATTCCCGAATTGGAGCCGGGCGAGGTGCTGGACCTGGAGGGGATACTGCCTTCCCAGCACTTCACCAAGCCGCCGCCAAGGTTCTCGGATAGCTCCCTGGTCAAGGCCCTGGAAGAAGAAGGCATCGGCCGGCCCTCTACCTACGCGCCGATTATCTCTACGATCATCCTGCGCGATTACGCGCGCCGGCTCAAGGGGTATTTTCATCCTACCGAATTAGGCTTCAAGGTCTGCGATATGCTGGTGGAATATTTCCCTGCGGTCATGGACGTAAAGTTTACCGCGCACATGGAAGATGAATTGGACGAAATAGAAGAGGGAAGGATGAACCGGCTGAAGGTCCTGGAAGATTTCTATGCTCCTTTTAAAGTGGCGCTTGAGTTTGCCCAGACGAACATAAAAAAGGAGATCATCACTACCAACGAGGTCTGCGATAAGTGCGGCAAGCCCATGATCGTCAAGTGGGGCAGGAAAGGGAAGTTCCTGAGCTGTTCCGCCTATCCTGAATGCAAGAACGCCAAATCCATCACCAGCGGAGTCAAGTGTCCCGAGCCCGGATGCCCGGGCGAGTTGGTGCAGCGCCGTTCCAAGCGCGGATTCTTCTATGGCTGTACCAGCTACCCCAAGTGCAGATTTGTTTCCAAAACCCTTCCGGAAGATAAGGCTGTTAAGGCTGCGGAGGCCGAAGAAGAAAACGCAGATGCCTGATCGTTACATCGAGAAATTCGTCCGGTACCTGGAGATCGAAAAGAATTATTCTTCCCACACCGTCCTGAATTACCGCCTGGACCTGGAGGATTTTAAAAAGTTCCTGGACCAGACACCGGTGGAGAATGTTGATTACCTGGTCTTGCGCAAATACCTTGCCTGCCTCAAGGAGAAGAACCTCAAGGCCCGCTCCGTCGGCCGGCGCCTGTCTACCTTGAGGACCTTCTTTAAATTCCTGACCCGCGAGGGGTTCGTCAAGGCCAACCCTATCACCAGCCTTTCCAGCCCCAAACAGGAGAAACACCTGCCGAAGTTCCTGACCGAGGAACAGGTCAAGTCTCTGATCGATGTCGCCTTGCCTAAAGAGGAAATGGGGATGCGCGACCGGGCGATCCTGGAGACGTTTTATTCGACGGGGATACGCATCTCGGAACTGGTAGGCCTGAATGTGGATGACGTCGATTTCATCAGCGGCATTGTCAAGGTCCTCGGCAAGGGCAGGAAGGAGCGGATCGTGCCGATCGGAGAAACGGCCCTTGCGGCGATCCGGGCGTACCTGGCGCAGAAGAAAAAGGAAACCACTGCCCTCTTCTTGAACAAGAACGGCCGGCGTATCACTACCCGGGGGGCAAGGAATATCGTGGATAAATACCTGCGCCTGGCAAGCATCAAGCAGGGGGTCTCTGCGCACACGCTGCGGCATTCCTTTGCCACGCATCTTTTGAACCGCGGAGCGGATCTAAGGAGCGTGCAGGAGCTCCTCGGCCATGCGAATCTGTCGACCACGCAGATATACACCCATCTTACTACCGAGAAGCTAAAGAGCGTGTACGATAAGGCGCATCCCCGTGCCTAACCAAGAACGCAGATGTCCATTTTTTATGATCTCATATTTTTGATCGTTGCGCTTGCGTATCTGCCGGCATACCTGTGCAGGCGGAAATTCCACGGCGGTTTCAAGGAGCGGTTGGGGATCTTCCCCCGGATGCCGCCCCTCCAGCGGCCTATTTGGATCCACGCGGTAAGCGTCGGAGAAGTCATGGCCGTCCGCGGGCTGCTGGAAAAGCTCAAGGCCAGTTACCCGCAGAAGCGCTTCGTGATCTCTACGGTCACTCCCACCGGCAACAAGGTTGCCCGCTCCCTGGCCAAGAGCGCGGATGTGGTGACCTATCTGCCCCTGGATTTCAGTTTCATCGTGCGCAGGGTCATCCGTAAGATCGACCCGTGCCTTTTTATCATTGCCGAAACCGAGATCTGGCCGAATTTGATCCGGCACCTGCGCGCACAAGGCATCCCGATCGTTTCAGTTAACACCCGTATCTCCGATCGCTCCTTCCGGGGGTACCGTCGGGCACGGTGGTTTTTGAAACCGGTGCTTGCCAAAATAAACCTGTTCTGCGTTCAGACCGACCGGGACGCCGAACGCCTCATGCAGTTAGGGGTGGGCAAAGACGCCATCCGCCTGGGCGGCAATATGAAATTTGACATGACCTTTCAGGCGGCCAAGACAGAAGGCCAGGTCAGGGCCGAGCTTGGCCTCGCTGAAGGAGAAAAGCTTTTGGTCGCCGGCTCTACCCATCCCGGGGAAGAAGCCGTTATCCTCGAAATATATAAGAAATTGTTGTCTGACTTTGCTTCCCTGCGCCTACTTATCGCCCCGCGTCATCCGGAGCGTTCGGTCGAGGTCTCCGGTTTAATCAGGAGATCCGGATTCCAGCCCCTCAGGATCAGCCAGTTAGGGCAGGGGCCTGCCGCAGGCGGCAGGCAGGTCTTTCTCCTTGATACCGTAGGCCAGCTCTTGTTGTTTTACGCCGCTGCGGATATCGTCTTTGTGGCCGGCAGTTTAGTCAAAAAAGGCGGGCATAATATCCTGGAACCGGCTTCTCTGGCCAAGCCGGTGCTCTTCGGCCCCTTCATGTCCAACTTCCGGGATGTCGCGGACCTGTTCCTGGAGCATCATGCTGCGGTCATGGCCCGTAACGGCCATGAGCTGGAGCAGCATATCCGCGCCTTGCTAACCGATCCGTCTGCGGCCCGGGCCTTAGGCCTGGAGGCCCGCAACCTGATCTTGAAGAACCAGGGCGCAACCGCCAGGCACCTGGAGCACATACGATTTTTTAAAGTTTGATAATTCAGTTTGGTATACTATAATAATATCCCTATGGAACATGCCGCAGGAGACAGGTTCGAATTTCTTTCCGGTAACGAGGCCCTGGCCCAGGGCGCCTATGAAGCGGGCCTTAAGGTCGCCTGCGCCTATCCCGGCACTCCTTCCAGCGAGATCCTGGAGTTCTTATCCCGTTTCAAGGAAGTCGACAGCCAGTGGTCGGTGAACGAGAAGGTCGCTTTCGAGGTGGCCTTGGCTGCTTCGATCGCGGGGGTCCGTTCTCTTTATGCCAGCAAACAGGTAGGCCTGAATGTAGCTATGGACCCGTTAATGACTTCGGCGTATACGGGGGTAGGCGCCGGTTTTGTCGTGGTCAGCTGCGACGACCCCGGGATACATTCTTCGCAGAATGAGCAGGATACGCGCCTATTTGCCAAAGTGGCCAAGGTCCCCCTGCTTGAACCGTCCAGCCCTTCCGAGGCGAAAGAATTCATACAACAGGCTTTTCAGATAAGCGAGGCCTTTGATACGCCGGTGATAGTCAGGATGACTACCCGGATATCCCATACCAAAGAGAACGTAGCCGTAGGGCATCGTACGGAATGCGCCGTAAAAGAGTTCAAAACGGATATTGCCAAATATGTCATGGTGCCCCGCAATGCCTACCGTAAGCATATCGAGCTTGAAAAGAAGCTGATAAAATTACAGGCCTTCTCGGAGAAGACCTCCTTGAACAAGGTCGAGCCCGGCACCAAGAGCTTAGGGTTCCTGACCGCCGGCGTCGCATACCTGTATGCAAAAGAGATGTACCCGCAGGCCTCTTTCCTGAAGCTGGGCATGAGCTTTCCTTTTCCCGAAAAAAAGGCCAGGGGGTTTGCCAAAAAAGTAAAACGCCTTTTTGTGGTCGAAGAGCTTGAGCCTTTTCTGGAAGAGCAGTTGTCGATGCGCGGGATCCGCGCCAAGGCAAAGCATCCGTCTTTCAGGGTCGGCGAATTAAGGCCCGAGTTCCTGCCGCAGATCGTCGCGGGCCGGCCAAAGGGCAAAGAGCTTCCGGCCAGCCGCAAGCCGGTTATGTGCCCGGGATGCCTTCATCGCAGCGTATTCTGGGTTTTGAAAAAACTCAAGATGACCGTGACCGGCGACATCGGCTGTTATACCCTGGGAGCGTTGTCCCCCCTGGAGAGCCTGCATACCTGCGTATGCATGGGGGCAGGGGTTACTTTTTTTGAAGGTTTCCGAAGGGCGGGCCTGAAGAATGTGGTCGGCGTCATCGGGGATTCTACGTTCGTGCACAGCGGCATCACCGGCCTGGTTAACCTGGCCTATAATAAAACGAAAGGGGTCCTGATCATTTTGGACAACGGCACGACGGCAATGACCGGCAGCCAGCCGCATCCTGCCGTCGGTTTGACCCTTGGCGGAGAGCCGACCAGGCAGCTGGACCTGAAAGAAGTCTGCCTTGCCTGCGGCGCGGATAACGTCGACATAATCGATCCTTACGACGTTCGCAGGGCAGAGGCGCTCATCAGGGAACGCATGCAGCAGGATGCGCTTTCGGTGATCATCGCCCGTTCGGCATGCCGCCTGCTTGACCGCGCCAGAGCCGCCATCCCCGTCTGGCGGAAAGAAAACTGTAAAAAGTGCTATCTTTGCCTGGGGATAGACTGCCCGGCGATCCGCAAGACCGAAGAAGGCCTTGTGGCCATCGATAGCGCCGTCTGTACGGGCTGCAATCTTTGTGTTGAGGTATGCGCTTTCGGCGCATTGCTTAAAAATGAAGAATCTTGAAACCGTTAATATCCTTTTTTGCGGTATCGGCGGCCAGGGAGTCTTAAAGGCGGCCGAGGTCTGCGGCCTGGCGGCCATGCGCCAGGGGTACCACGTAAAAAAAACAGAGGTGCATGGTATGGCCCAGCGGGGCGGTTCGGTGGAGTCACACATACGCTTCGGAAGCCGGGTGTGGTCTGCGCTTATCCCCCAGGGAAAGGCGGATTACCTGGTGTCCTTTTATCCGCAGGAGTATGAACGCCTCAAGGGCTTTTTGAAAAAAAGGGGGATCTCTTTCATGGAGGAGTTAAGCCAGGCACGCATCCTGGTCAAGGACCCCCGGTACATAAATACTTTCCTGTTGGGAGCGCTTTCCGCGCATCTGTCGCTTACCGAGGATAATTGGATGGCTGCTCTGGAGACCGCGTTTGCCGGCAAGGGCCTCCAGGAGAACAGGCACGCTTTTCTTTTAGGCAGGGAGGGGTTGAAATGATATGGAATGAGAAAATGGAATGCATGGAACCGGCGCAGATGAAAGATATCCAGTCCGGGCGGCTTAAAGAGACGGTACAGTATGTCTACGACCACTGCCCGGCCTACAAAAAGAAGCTGGACGATGCCGGAGTGCGGCCCGCAGGGATCAAGGGCATCGACGATATCGAGCAGTTGCCGTTTACCATAAAAGACGACTTGCGCGATAATTATCCTTTCGGTTTATTCTCTTCGGCTCTTAAGGATGTCAGCGAGATACATGTCTCCAGCGGTACGACCGGCAACCCTACGGTTGTCGGCTATACCCGCGATGACCTTAAGCTGTGGTCAGAGGTCATGGCCAGGGCCCTTGCCTGTGCTGGAGCCAACCCCGGAGACAAGATCCAGATCGCCTATGGTTACGGGCTCTTTACCGGAGGCCTGGGCGCCCACTATGGCGCGCTGGAATTAGGCCTGACCATCATACCGGCTTCCGCCGGGCAGACCAAGCGCCAACTCAAACTAATGACCGATTTCAAGCCACGCATACTGGCGTGTACCCCCAGTTACGCCCTCTACATGGCAGAGGAGGCCAAAGCGATGGGGATCAACCCCGCTCAGGGCAGCTGGAAAATAGGCGTATTCGGCGCTGAGCCATGGAGCGAATCCATGCGCCAGGAAATAGAGACGACCTGGCAGATGCTGGCTACGGATATCTACGGGCTCTCGGAGATCATCGGCCCCGGCGTGGCCCAGGAGTGCCCCCACAAGGACGGCCTGCATATATTCTGGGACGTATTCTATCCGGAGGTCATTAACTCCAAGACCGGCCATGCCGCGCAGCCCGGCCAGGACGGAGAGCTGGTCATTACGACACTGACCAAAAGGGCTATTCCGCTTTTGCGTTACCGGACGCGGGATATCGTCCGGATCAATTATCAAAAATGCCGCTGCGGCAGGACGACGCCCCGCATCAGCAAGATCAAGGGCCGCACCGACGACATGATTATCGTCAGGGGCATCAACGTGTTCCCTTCGCAGATAGAGCATGTGCTTTTGAGCATCGAGGGGATCCAGCCGCACTACCAGCTTATCGTGGACAGGAAGGCCGGAGAGCTGGATGAGCTGGAGATCCACGTCGAAGTTGAAGAGAAGATCTTCTCCGACGAGATCAAACAGTTGCGCAGCCTCGAAGAGAAGATCAGGAAGGAAATAGAATCGGTGCTGGGGGTCTTCGCGAAGGTCAAGCTGGTCGAGCCCAAGAGCATTGAGCGCAGCGAGGGCAAGGCAAAACGGGTTATCGATAAACGCGTTATATAGCGCAAGGGGAGGCCGGGTATGAGGATAAATCAGATATCGGTATTTTTAGAGAACACCAAGGGAAGGCTGTTCGAGGTCTGTTCCGTGCTGGGCCAGCACAAGATCAACATGCGCGCCCTGACCATCGCCGAGAGCCAGGATTTCGGGGTATTGCGCATCGTCGTGGATAAACCGGCGGAAGCGGTCAAGATCCTGAAGGAAAACGGTTTTGTGACCAGCCTGACCGATATTGTGGCCGTTGAAGTAGATGACCGGCCCGGGGGGCTGGCGCATATCCTGGAGGTCCTCTCCAAGGAGGATATCAACGTCGAATACATGTACGGGTTCGTAGAGAAAGCCCTGGAAAAGGCGCTGCTGGTTTTTCGTTTCGATGACCCGGACAGGGCGATCAGCACGTTGACCAAGAACAAAATACGGGTCATTAAAAAAGAAGAAATCATCAACCTGTAAGGTGGCATATGGAGATATCCTATTGGAATAAGGAAGCAGAGACCATGGAGCGCGCTCAGCTTGCGCGGCTACAGTTGAAACTTCTCAGGGAAACGGTCGAGGCGGCGCTGGCGACCCCGTTCTATGCCCACCGGCTCAAGAAGTGCGGGATAAGCTCCGCCAGGGACATAAAAAGCCTTGCTGATTTGGCGCGCATCCCCTTTACCACGAAAGACGATCTAAGGGAAGGCTATCCCTATGGCCTGTTGGCGGTAAGCCTGGAGGAAGTGGTCCGGCTGCATACTTCCAGCGGCACCACGGGCATTCCCACGGTCATTTATCATACCAAGGCCGACCTGGATAATTGGACCGACCTGGTTGCCCGCTGTATCGTCGCCACGGGCGCCACGCGCAGAGACGTCTTTCAGAATATGATGACCTACGGCCTCTTTACCGGCGGGCTGGGCTTGCATTACGGAGCGGAGCGGGTAGGCCTGACGGTGATCCCTGTAGGGGGAGGCAACACCAAGCGCCAGATACAACTGATGAAGGATTTCCGCAGCACGGTGGTGCATGCGACCCCCAGTTATATGCTGCACATCGCCTCGAAACTTCCGGAATACGGCCTAAAGATAAGCGACCTTTGTTTGAAAAAAGGCTACCTCGGCGCGGAACCCTATTCGGAAAACACGCGCAAAAAAGTCGAGGAGCTTTTCCATATCGACGTCTACAATTCCTACGGCCTCAGTGAAATGAACGGCCCGGGGGTCAGCTTTGAGTGCGTCTACAAGAACGGGATGCACATCTGGGAAGACACCTATCTTACGGAGATCATCGACCCGAAGACCGGAGAGCCTGTCACAGAAGAGCAGGAAGGGGAGGTGGTGTTCACCAACCTCAAAAGAAGGGCTACGCCGCTTCTGCGGTACCGCACCAGGGATGTCGCTTTCCTGTATAAGGACGACTGCCCCTGCGGCAGGACCCATCGCCGCCTGTCGCGGATCACCGGCAGGACCGACGATATGCTCATTATCAACGGCGTCAATGTCTTTCCGTCGCAGGTCGAAGAAGTAGTGATGCGTATACCCGAAGTCGGCACCAATTATCAGATCTATGTAGAAAAGGACGGCGCACTGGATAAGTTGATCGTGAAAGTGGAGATCTACTCCAAGATGTTCACGGGGGATTTATCTGCCCTGGATGCGCTCAAGGAAAAGATCAAAGACGAGCTGCGTGCCTCGATCGTTATCAATCCGGCCGTAGAGCTGCATGAGCCCGGAAGCCTGCCGGTGTTCGAAGGCAAGGCGCAGCGGGTTGTCGACAGCAGGCCAAAATTATAAATTAAAACCGCCAGGAGAGGGGGTCAGCATGGCCAAACAACTGAACATTTTCGTAGAGAACCGGCCCGGCAGGGTCAAGTCGATTGCCGAGGCATTGTGCGCCGGCAACATCAATATCAAGGTATTTACCATCCAGGACCGGGGGGATTTCGGCCTGATGAAGATCATCGCGGATAAGCCGGAGGCAGCGTACCTGCTTTTGGCCGAAAAGGGCTTTGCCTCCGCTCAGAAAGAGATCCTGGCGATCTCCGTCAAGGACAAGCCCGGCAACCTGGCCAGGCTTACCGGTGTGCTCCTGGAGCATAAGATCAATATCTTGGACGCACATGGGGACGTGGTGGGCACAGGCAAGCAGGGGATATGTTATCTTGAGCTCGACCTTAAGGACCTGGGAGTAGCCAAGGGGCTCCTGGAAAAAGAGGGCTTCCATGTCCTGAGCGACGAAGAACTGTATGAAATATAACCTAAAGAAGATCACTAAAAAGAACTTCCGGCGTTACGGCTGGGTCATCGCCTGCCCCTGCGCCAAGCCGAAGGATAAGTCCAAGAGCCACTTTTGCATCGTGCGCAGCGAAAACGCAAAGACCGGTTGGAGGATCGCCTATCTCCTGTTGCGGGAAAAAGCCGTAGGCAGGATGGAGCGGCATCCGGATACGTTTGAGAGTTTTGAGCCGATGTCCGGAAAGAGCCTGATATGCGTGGCGCGTAAAAAAGACGCCGCTGATATTACCTGGTTCTTTTTGGATAAGCCGGTTATCCTCAACAAAGGGGTATGGCACGGTCTGCTTACGCGTACCCCGGAATCGGAGATCAAGATCACCGAGAACGCCAAGGTAGGTTGTGTCTATTGGCCCCTGGCAAAAGCGCTTGCCCCGAAATAGATTCCGAATCCGATCAGTGCCAGCGCGCATATGCACAACAGGCCCTTGTAGGCTCTTTGAGAGATGAACCGCTGTGTCTTGCTGATGGCCAGTGAGACACAGCTATACCAACCCAGGTCGGCCAGGATGTGGCCGAGAAAAAATGCACCGACGGCGATCATGCCCTTTTTCTGCGCTGCCAGCACCAGGCCCAGGCCGATACTGAGCCACCAGATGGTCCAGTAGGGATTGGCGATACTGACGCTTGCTCCGGTAAAGACCAGGTTTTTCGAGGGCGCAGGGGCGCGGGCAGGATCAGGCGCGACGAGGGCAAGTCCCGGCAGGGATGCGATCATGCGTATTCCGAAGTACACAAGGATCAGACTCCCGGCAAGGGCGATCGTCTTTAATGCCGGCGGATTATTGATAAGCCGGCTTAGGCCGAGGATAAGCAGGATTACCAGCAGCATTTCCAGGAGCGCATGCCCCAGGATCAGCAGGGGCCCGGACTTAAACCCCTGCCGCGAACTTTCATAGATTACCGTCGCCAACAGCGGCCCCGGGGCCAGGGCGCCGGAGAGGGCGATGGTAAAAGAAGCGAGGAATATCGAAAAGTACTCCATAGGTAGAAGCGGTAGCGGAACTCCCTTTATGTTACAATAAAATAAAAAAAATGCAAGATGGCTGACGCACGCACTATCGAGACCATATTCGCGCAATATAAGAGCAGGATCTTCCGGCTGGCGTTGAGCATCTCCCGGAACGAGAAAGACGCCGAGGATATTTCGCAGAACACGTTCATCAAGATCATCAAGCATCTGGACGATTTCCGTAACCAGTCGCAGCTGTCGACGTGGATCTATAAGGTTACCTATAATGAGGCGTTGATGTACCTGCGCAAAAGGTACCGGAACTTCAGGCTTGCCAATTTTCTGACCAGCCCCAAGGGGATGGCTTCGCACAGCCTCTTTGTGAACTGGGCTAAGCTTCCGGATGAGCGGTTGCTGGATGAGGAATTCAAGGAGAGGGTGGAGTTGGCGATCAGGGGCCTGCCGATCAAATACCGGATGCCGCTTTTGTTACATCACGTCGAGGCGCTGCCGCTTAAAAATGCGGCCGACGTTTTGAACCTGAAACTGGGGTCCTTGAAAAGCAGGCTTCACCGGGCCTACCTTGCCGTAAAATCGGAGATGACGCATTATTTCAATGACCGCTTAGCGCAACAGCCTCCTTCCAGCGCTACCTGCCGCCTGGCGCTTGGTTTTATATATGAATATGCCAGCCAGCGGCTCGCCCCGCAGAAACAGAAAGCCTTCCGGGCGCACATCGACGATTGCCACAGCTGCAAGGTGTTCCTGGATGCCTATGCGCAGGCCATCCGCATCACCAACGCCCTTACGTGCCAGGACCCGCCTGCCGAGCTTCAGGAAAAGATCAAGTCATTCCTTTTGAAGAAAAAATCATAAAAACCGTTCCTCATCGGTTTGCCAGGGGTGCGGGGGTGTGATATAATGTAGCTATTAAACTCTGGCTCACTGCGTTCGCCAGAGTTTCGCTGGATTCAAAACCAAGGTGCTCAAGGAGGGGATGATGGCGAGAATGAAGCAGTATCTCATTACCGGGTGCATCGTGGTGGTCCCGGCGGTCCTGACCGTCTACGTGCTGTATGCGATATTCCTGTTTGCCGACGGCATCCTGGGCAGGTTCCTGAATATTTACTTTCAGGAAACACTCGGCTTCTACATCCCCGGCATCGGTTTTGTTCTATCCTTCCTGATCATCCTTTCCGCGGGTTTTCTGGCCAAGCGTTTCGTGGGCAGGAAGATCTTTATGCCGCTGGAAAGATGGTTTTCCGGCTTGCCCATTATCGATAACATCTATCCCGTATTCAAACAGATCGTCCAGTTCATCGGCGCGCAGAAGGAGCTGGGGTTCAAAAAAGTAGCCCTGATCGAGTATCCTTCGAAGGGGATCTGGTCCCTTGGCTTTGTCACCAATGAACAATTCAAGGAAGTCGATAGCACCTGCGGAAAACAGATGTTGGCGATACTGGTGCCTACCGTCCCAAACCCCCTGACCGGTTTTGTCATCTTTGTACCCAAGGAAGAGGTGCGCTTCCCGGATATTTCGGTGACCGACGCCATGAAGATCATCATTTCCGGGGGCGTGTTGAAATACGCCGGCGCTACCGCTTAAAAGCAAACTCTCGATGCTGATCCCCACATACCCGTCCCTGCGTCCGCTGGAAAGAGCCGATAAACCCCTCTTCGACCAGGCGTTCCTGCATGCGCCTCCGGAAATATCCGAGTATACCTTTACTAATATATATGCCTGGCGCAATGTTTACGCGTTGCGCCTGTCGTGTCTGGACGATTTCATCATTTTGTCCTCGCAGATAGAGCCGGCAAGGCCGCGCTTTTACGAGCCCATAGGCGCCGGCGACAAAAAGCGCATCATCAAAACGCTCATGGAGGAAGGCAATGCGGTGTGCGTGCGTCTTCCGGAATCAACCGCCCGGCTTTTTGCCGGCGACCGGCGTTTTGCGCTCGAATACGACCGGGATAATTCCGATTACCTTTTTACGGTAGAGGACCTCGTGCAGCTGAAAGGCAAGAAATACGACGGCAAGCGGAATCTTATCAAAAAATTCAAGTCCACCTGCCGGTATGCATACAGCAGGCTGGCGCAGGAGGAAATACAGGAGTGCCTTGATTTCGAAGAACGCTGGTGCCTGATCAAGGGCTGTGACCAGGTCCAGGGATTGAGCCAGGAGCGGCAGGCTTTCCGGGAAATGGTCTCCGGGTGTGCTTTTCTGGGGTTGACCGCCGGCGGTATCCGCGTAGACGGCAAGATATGCGCGCTGGTTCTTGCCGAAAAGCTGAACCCTAAGACTTTGGTAATACATATCCTCAAGGCCCATCCTGAGATGGCCGGCCTCTATCAGACGGTCAACCAGGAATTCCTGGCTGCCGAGGCATCGGGGTATGTATATGTGAATATGGAACAAGACCTGGGGGTGGAGGGCCTGCGCAAGTCAAAGAGTTCGTATCACCCTGTGGCAATGGTCAAGAAGTATACCTTGCGTCCGGCAGGTTAGGGCAACGGGAGGCGGGAGCAATGCGGCTGGTCCGGTGTACGTATGGCGCACGCAGGTATTGGGGCGTACTTGAGGCAGCCCGTGTTCGTTTATTAGAAGGCGATCCCTATGGGAAGCTTGCGTTTCTGCGTAAAACGGTTTCCTTGCGGGATGTCGCGCTATCTGTTCCGGCAACTCCGACAAAAATAGTGCTAGTGGGGCTCAATTACAAAGACCACGCCAAAGAGCTGGGGATGCGCACTCCCAGGGAGCCGGTCATCTTCCTGAAGCCCGTTACTTCCCTGGCGGCCTGCGGCTGCGATATCGTTTACCCGAAGGCCGCCTCGCGCCTTGACTATGAAGCGGAGCTGGCGCTGGTGATAAAAAAGACCGCCCGGCATGTCCGGCCGAAAGAAACAGGCAATTACATCCTGGGGTATACCTGCCTCAACGACGTGACCGCCAGGGACCTGCAGAAAAAGGACGGGCAGTGGACGCGGGCAAAGTCATTTGATACCTTCTGTCCCGTAGGGCCGTGGGTGGAAACGGCACTGGATGCCTCGTCTGTTGCCATAGCTTCGTATGTCAATGGCGCCGTCAGGCAGCGTTCTTCTACGTCCGAATTCATCTTTACCATCCCGCGCCTGGTTTCTTTTATTTCCGGGATCATGACGCTTCTGCCCGGAGATATCATTTCTACGGGCACGCCTGCCGGCGTAGGGCCCCTGCGGCCCGGCGACATAGTCGAAGTCAAGATCGAAGGTATCGGGTGCCTGGAGAACCGCGTGGTCGCAGAAAATCCTAAAAAGGAATTGCAAGATGGGTTCGGTTGCGATAAGATTTAAGGGAAAACTGATCAGTTTGTTTACCGAGGCGCGGCGCCTGCCCAACGGGACGCGCGTGAGGCTTGAGATCATCAGGCATCCGGGGGCAAGCCTTATCGTGCCCTTCCTGAATAAAGACAGGATCATTCTTTTGCGGCAGTTCCGGCCGGTGGTCAATGCGTACCTGTATGAGCTTCCCGCCGGCACGCTCAACAAAAATGAAACGCCGCTGGAGTGCGCCCGGCGGGAGGTTGCGGAAGAAACCGGTTATCGGGCAAGCCGCCTTCGCAGGCTGGGGTTCATATACCCGGTACCCGGTTACTCTACGGAAAAGATAACCATATATAAGGCAGAAGGCCTTATCAGGCAGGAGAGCTGCCCGGAAGCAGACGAGGTGATAAAGACGTTATCAGTGTCTGGCCGCCAGGTAAGGTCTCTCTTTAAAAAGGGCAGGATCATCGATGCCAAAACGATATGCGCCCTGGCGTTATGCGGCTGGTTATAACCCATGAAGACGCTGCGTTTCATATTTAGGAGCTTTCAGACCCGGGTCACTTTCATCCTGATCGTTACCATGATCTTTTCCGGGGTCGTCAGTAACCTGCTCATTTACAAATTCACCCTCGATTCGCAGTTCAGCCAGCTGCGCGACAAATTGATGGTCATCGCCCAGACCGCCGCACTGACGGTCGATCCGGCTGCCTTAAGCCGGATACCGTTGAATCGCGACGGGGTGCAGGCGCCTGAATACCAGACGGTAGCCGGCACCTTGCGCAAGATCAAGGATTTAAACCAGCTTATTACCTATATCTATATCATGACCAGGACCTCGCAGGAGGGCATCTGGCAATTCATCGTTGACCCGATAAGCCCCACCCAGGAGCAGCGCCGCAGGGGGCTGACTTCTTACCCGGGAGACCGCTACAACGCCAGCCGTTTTCCCGAGATGCTCAAGGCCTTTGACGGCCCGTCTGCCGACAGGCGCCTGGCCAAAGACGAATGGGGCATCACTCTCTCGGGATACGCGCCTATCCGCGACTCAGGCGGCAAGGCCATCGCGGTGCTGGGCGTAGATGTGACGGCCGCCGATGTTTACGCTATTCAGCAGGAAGTGCACCGCAGGGCGATCCTGGTGTTATTGTTGGGGGTGGTGTTGTCTTTGGTGATAGGCATGCTTATCGCGCGGGGCATCACCGAGCCGATCGAAAGGCTGGTGGACGGCACCCGTCATATCGCCCAGGGGGACCTGCGTTATAAGGTCAAGATCGAAGGCACGGATGAAATAAACCAGCTTGCCCAGGCATTCAACAGGATGGCCCTGCGGCTGTACCGTTCCCGCAGGAAGCTGGATAAATATTTTTATCATACGGTTGAGGCCCTTATCCGGATCCTGGAGGCCAGGGACCGCTATACCCGCGGCCATTCCGAGAGGGTCAGCGGATATGCGGAAAAGATCGCCGCCAAGATGGGGTTTGGCCCGCAGGAGATCATCTTGTTGAAAGAGGCGGCGCTGATCCACGACATAGGCAAGCTTGGCGTGCAGGAAAGCATACTGAACAAAAAGGAAGCCTTAACCGAGGAGGAGTGGGAGTCTATCCGCCACCATCCGATCATCGCCGAAGACATCTTAAGGCCGCTCTTACTGAATAAAGAAATGCTGGCGATGATCAGGGGGCATCACGAGCGTTATGACGGCAGCGGTTACCCCGACCGGCATGCCGGGGATGCGATTAGCGTGTTTACCCAGATACTTTCCGTTGCCGACTCCTATGATGCGATGACCTCTCCCCGCGCATACCGCCAGGCACTCTGCAGGGAAGAGGCGGTGCGCGAGCTGCAGAAGAACCGCGGCAGCCAATTCAGCCCTAAGGTGGTCGATACATTCCTGGGGATTATAAACGAAGAATAATAAAATACGTTCCCGTATAGCGGGGTTCGGGTAAATGTGATATACTTAATTTGAAGGAGCGTATAACGTTATGGAAATCAAAGCCAGGCAAAAAGGCGCGGTGATCATTCTTGACCTGTTGGGTCGCGTTGACGTCAACTCCGCCAATCTCGTTGAGGTGGTGGGCCAGTGCCTTCGCGACGGCTATTGCGATATACTCTGCAATTTTGAAGACGTTACCTCCATCGACTACATGGGAATCTCGGCGATAGTCCTGGCATACAAGGAAACCATCAATAATAACGGCAGGATGAAATTCGTCAACGTCCCGTCGCACCTTAAAAACATGCTTTCCCTTACCGGCCTTGACCGCGTCATCGACATGTGTGCCTCGGAGGAAGAGGCGCTCAACACATTCAAGGAAGATAAGATCATCGAGCACATCAAAAAGATGCAGCTGAGGCGCCGTTTTAAGCGCCTTCCTATCGACATCAAGGTGGAGCTTAAAAACAAATACCAGGACAGCCCCTTGTGTTTGAAGGTCGATATCCTTAATCTAAGCGGAGTGGGTGCTTACATCTACGGCTGCGACAGCTTTAAGCTGGGGGATGAGGTTATCCTGAGGTTCAAACTTCCTCCGAAATGCATTGAAGTTGAACTCCAGGCCAAGGTGGTCTGGATACCGGACAAGCAGATACAGACGCACGTCAGCCCGGGTATGGGTGTCGAGTTCTACAAGATCCCTACCCAGGTCCAGGGGATGTTGCTTGAATTCATCGAAAGAAACCTGTCCCTGATGTCTACTGATGAGTAAGGGCGCTTCCGGGTTGCGTAAACGCATCCTCCTGAAAGTTGCCAGAAGGTTCAGGGGCGGCAGGTTAAAGCATAAGACTGAGAGCGAAAGAGTGTTTGAAGGCTTATTAAGGCATATGGGCTTGGGGTTTGTCCCCCAAGCCATTTTTTTTAAACCCGCCTCCACGTTCTATATCGCGGATTTTTATCTTACCTGGCCCCACAAGCTCATCGTCGAGATCGACGGAAAGGACCACCGGGTAAAAAAGAGGCGCCTGCGCGACAGCCGCAAGGACCGCTATTTCGGGGCGGCCGATTACCGGTGGCTGCGGCTCGATAGCGACGTAATATTGCGCGATATCGCGGGGGTCAAAAGGATACTGGAGGAGGTTTTGGATGTTCCGCATTAAAAAAATTAAAGTAGGAAGGCGTTACGTAGAGGCACTTTCGACCAGGCTTTTGACTAAGAACCTGGTACTCTTAAAGGGCAGAAAAGGCTACGTCATGTGCGGCTACCTGAATATGGCATCCGCCGAAAAATTCAACGACGCAGCGGCGATGGTTACGGGTGTGGCTACCATCGCAGATGCGCTTAAGGCGCAGGTGCGTGCCTGCACGACAGCCGCGCGCACAATGGGCATCTATGAAGGGCAGGCGGTAAGAGAGGCCCTTATGATCTTCGCATAATGAAACGACACAAGCGTCATACGAGCCTTCGGCAAAAAGCAATACTCCTGGCCTGCGGCTTTCTGCTTTTTTTGGTTTTGCTCGAGGGGGCCTTGCGCCTCGGCGGTTTTCTCATCCTTTCCCTCCAGGAACACCGCAACAAGATCTCTCTGCGGCAGAAAGGGACGTACCGCATCCTCTGCGTGGGAGAATCTACTACCTTCTGCGACAATTCTGAGGATTCGTATCCGCGGCAGCTGGAAAACATCCTCAACCAGTCCCATAGCGGCCTTACTTTCAGCGTGATCAACAAGGGTATCCCCGCGGTGGATTCATCCTATATCGTGCTGCAGCTGGAAGATAACCTCGCCATGTACAAGCCGAACATGGTCATCGCGATGATGGGCATCAACGACGGCATTGCCGGCGTTTCCTACGCAGAGTCCGCCTTCAGCAAAACCGATTCGCCTTTCGAAAAGTTAAGGATATATCAGCTGGCGAAACTGCTGGTCATGCACATCAAGGTCGTTATCCTGGGCCCGCAGCGGGCCCCCGTGCTTGAGACGCAGGAGCTTATTGTACGGCCCGGCCAGAAGAATCAGGAAGAGACATACTCCCATAACGACCTGGCATTCGTGGAATTGGGGCAGTATTACAACAAATACGGCAAATATGCCATTGCCGAATCGATACTGAAGGACGCCCTCGCCCGGAACCCCCGCAATTACTGGGCCTATCTTCGCCTGGGAGAATGCTACGGGAAACAGGAAAAATACACCCATGCCCAGGAGATGCTCAAGAAAGCCATTGAGCTTAACCCGGAGAACTCCTCGTTGTACCTTGAGCTGGGCGAGTATTACAGCCGCCAGGGCAAGTTCGACGACGCCGAGGCGACATTCAAGAAGGCCATTGAGATCAATCCCTGGGATGACCGCGGCTACGGGATCCTGGCAATATTATATAAGGAGCGCGGCATTCCCCTTTCGGCGCAGAAATATTTCAAAAAGGCGAATGTCCTGCGTTCGCGTTTCCCTAATCCGGTCACCCGCAAGAACTATCTGGCGATGTGGGATATGCTGCGGCCGAAGGGGGTGGAGCTGGTATGCGTGCAGTACCCCATGCGCAGCGTTGAGCCACTGCAGCAGATATTTGCGCCTGCTCCCGGGGTCATCTTGGTCGATAACGAGCGGATATTCAAGGATGCGTTAAGGCATGCCCGTTACGATCAGTATTTCATCGATAGTTTCGCCGGCGATTTCGGCCACTGCACCAGCCTCGGCAATAAGATGCTCGCGGAGAACATCGCCGCCTCGATCTTGAAGGAATGTTTTAAAAAGTAACACCCTTGCGTAAATCGAAAACAGATGTATAATACCTTCAAATGGACAATATCAAGAGGATCCTGATCATATCTTCGGACAAGGACCTGCGCGAGGTCCTTGAATTCTGTTTTGACGGTTGGGGATACGAGGTTTACCAGCGGGATTACCACGCCGCCGATATCAACGGCATCAAAAAGATTTCCCCCGACGCTATCGTCATCGACGTCCATTCTGCCAGCAAGACCCACCTGGAGCTGTGCCACCTGCTCAAGGGCGATTTCATGACCGCCTACATACCGATCATCGCCCTCATCAATAAGCGCGAACTGCGCCAGCAACTGCTGAACATCAAGCAGGGGGTGGATGATTACCTTATCAAGCCTCCGGACCCGCTGGACCTGCGTACGCGCATGGAGATCGCGATCAAGCGTTCGCGGTACTCTTTCTATTCCAGCCCCCTGACCGCCCTGCCGGGAGGCACCATTATCGAGGAGGTGCTCAGGGAGAAGATCAAGAAGGATTATACCTTTTCTTTCGGCCACGTGGATATCGACAATTTTAAATACTTCAATGACGTGTATGGCTACCTCAAGGGGGATCGGGTCATTACGCAGACCGCCTATATGCTTTATACCGCGCTGAAGCGCTTCGGCAACAAGGATGACTTCATCGGCCATATCGGAGGGGACGACTTTGTCTTTATCACTACCCCGGACCGCTACAAATTCATTTGCGAAGATTTTATCCGCATGTTCGATAATATCATCCCGTTCCACTATACGCCGAAGGACAGGCAGCTGGGCTTCATTGTTGCCAGGGACCGCAGCCATAAAATAAACAAGATACCGCTGATGAGCGTATCCATGGCGGTGGTTAACCGCAACCAGGCTTCGGACCTGAACAATATCGTTCAACTCAATGAACGGGTTGCCGAGGTCAAGCGTTACCTGAAGAGCTTCCCGGGATGTAAATTCATGATTGACCGCCGCAGCTCGCGGACCCAGGATGACTACGGCCCGCAGATCTATAAAAAAGAGGAAAGCCAGCAGCATCCGTATAGGCCGCTGGGGCAGATCCTCCTGGAGAAAAATATCGTTTCGTATGAGCAGCTGGATGAGGCTTTGAGGCTCCACTGGAAAAAAGGGGTTGCGCTGGGAGACGTGCTGAAGGAGCTCGGTTTCCTCAAGGAGGAGCAGCTGCAGCAGGCCTTAGAGTTTCAAAGGAGCGGGGTAACGCTTCCGGAGCTGTCCGAATCAAAGGAAACTCCTTAAAAGAAAGGACTCAACATGGGGAACTTGAAAATCGTGCTTACGGAAAAACAAATACCCTCCGCCTGGTACAACGTGGCCGGGGATTTACCGTTCCGCCTGCCGCCGCCGCTTAACCCCGCGACCAAAAAACCCCTGGAAAAAGAAGCATTGGCAGCCATCTTTCCTGCCAGCCTTATCGCGCAGGAGGTGAGCACCAAGACATGGATAGACATACCGCCGGAAGTGCTGGATATTTACCGCCTTTGGAGGCCCACTCCGCTGCGCAGGGCCGAGAGGCTTGAGCGGTACCTGAAAACCAAATGCAGGATTTATTATAAGGACGAAAGCGTTTCTCCGACCGGAAGCCATAAGACCAACACCGCAGTCGCCCAGGCTTACTACAACAAGAAAGAGGGCGTCAGGCGCCTGGCCACGGAGACCGGCGCAGGGCAGTGGGGTTCGGCGCTGAGTTTCGCCTGCAACGTCTTTTCTTTGGGGTGCCGCGTGTATATGGTAAAGGTCAGTTTCCATCAGAAGCCTTTCCGGAAGT
>DATJPV010000048.1:0-94814 GCA_035506195.1 Patescibacteria group bacterium
GCGCCACACCGGGGTAACCTTCAGCGTCATCGACAGGGGCGTCATCGCTACCGACACCCCGGCCATCCTGCGGCGGCTGGAAGAGAACCTGGCAACGTACAAGCCGGATATGGTAGTCGCCATGATGGGCTTCAACGACCGACGTATCGTCTACTATGACGACATCCCCGAGGCCGATACCCTGCTGTTCAAGTACTGCAAGACCTATCGGCTCCTGCGGCTGCTTTACAACCGGCTGGTCAAAAAGGCCCTGCATGCCCCCGAGCCGCAAGACGGCCAGGAGCCTGGTCGGTTGCGTGTCCAAGATGCGCAGCGTAAGAAGGATATCGAGCTGGGACGGCTTTATCGATCACAAAACCAACTCTCTCAAGCCGAATCATCCTTCAAAGAGGCCATTGAGACAGCTCCGCAAAGTAGCGGGGCATATATTGAGTTAGGTTGGGTTTATCGGACTCAAGGCAAGCTCTCTCAGGCTGAAGCCGCGTTCAAAAAGGCCGCGGAGCTAGAGTCTCAGAACGATCATACATATGACGGACGCGCATACGAAGCGCTTGCAATTTTATACGGAATAATGGATAAGCCGGAACTGGCAAGAGCGTATATTGAAAAAGCGGATAGGATGCGATCGAAGAAATCCAATCCCATTACGGCTCAGAACTATCAGAGGCTTAAAGAGACCTTGGACCGACAGGGCATACGCCTGGTATGTGTACAGTACCCCATGCGCAGTATAGGGCCGCTAAAAAAGATGTTTCGAGGCGAGGAAGGGAACATTATCTTTATAGACAATGAAAAACTGTTCAAAGACGCCGTTCATGGCGAAAACTATGCCGCGTATTTTCAGGATGCGTTTGGCGGTGACTTCGGCCACTGTACCGATAAAGGTAACCGGCTCCTGGCTGCGAATATCGCCGATGCCATCGTAAGGGAAGTGCTTCATAAATGATGCATAAGAAAGCGCCTTTTTACCAAAAGGCCCTGCTTATTATTTTAGGGTTGTGTGTCGCGATTGCGTTGCTTGAGGCTTCCTTGCGCCTGGGGGGATTTGCCCTGCGTTCGCTCCAGGAATACCGGAACCTGCAATCCCTCAAGCATAAAGGCACCTACCGCATCATGTGCCTGGGGGAGTCTACCACCGCAAACCAATACCCTCCTTTCCTTGAAGATATCCTTAACCGGTGCCGTGTCGGGGTGCAATTCAGCGTGATCGACCAGGGCTTCAACGGCACCAACTCTACGATCATCCTGGCTCGGTTGGAGTCAAACCTCTCCCAGTATCATCCGGATATGGTGGTTGCGATGATGGGCAGCAACGACCGCAGCATGCTGTATTACAAGGATATCCCCGAAGCCGCGACAGGGCTGTTCCGTTACTGTAAGACATACAGGCTGTTTCGGCTTCTATGGGTGCATATCTTCTCCGGCCGCCGGCAGGTCATCGCGGAGAAACCCCGGGACGATCGCGCATATGTTGAGTTGGGCCGACTCTACCGCAATCAAGGCAAATTCCCTCAGGCAGAAGATGCCTTTAAGCAGGCCATTGCGTTAGACCCCCGCAATGCCGAAGCATACGTTAAGCTGGGAGGGCTCTATCGGGACCAGGGCATGCCCTTTCAGTCCGAAGCCGCGTTCAAGAAGGCCATCGAGCTTGACCCTGCCAACGATCAGGCATGCGCCGAGTTAGGGTGGTTTTATCGCTACCAGAACAGGATCGCGGAAGCCGAAGGCCTGTTCAAACAGGCCATCGCGGCCAGGCCCCAAAGCGACCGTATATACGCCGAGTTAGGATGGTTTTATCAGGAACAGCGCAGGCCCGCCCAGTCCGAAGCCGCGTTCAAGAAGGCCATCGAGCTTAACCCCGCCAATGACCATGCATACACCGGATTGGGCAGGCTCTATCGAGACCAAAACAAGCCATCTCAGGCAGAAGATGCCCTCAAACAGGCCATCGCGCTGAACCCCAAGAACAGCCGCGCATACGCTGAATTGGGAGGCCTGTATCGAGAACAGGGCAGGCTTGCTCAGGTCGAAAGTTTATTCACCCGGTCCATTATCCCGGACCCCAAGGGCAGCCGCGCAAACGCGTTGAGCCCTAAGAATGAACGTGCGTATAGGACGCTTGCGGTAGTATGCGAGGAAATGGGCAAGCCCGAGCTGGCCAAAGAGTATGCGCAGAAGGCCGGCAAGTTAAGGTCATTGTATTGCGATCCTCTCACGGCCAAAAATTACCGCAGGCTCAAAGAGGTTCTGGACAGAAAGGGCATACGCCTGGTATGCGTGCAGTACCCTCTGCGCAGTATCGAGCCGTTCAGGAGGATCTTCGAAGGCGACGGAGAAGGGGTTATTTTCGTGGACAATGAAAAGATCTTCCGCGACGCCGTTAAGAAAGACGGCTATACCGCATATTTCGTAGATATGTTCGGCGGCGACTTCGGCCACTGCACCCCGAGAGGAAACAGGCTTTTGGCTGAAAACATCGCAAACGCCATTTTGAAAGAGGCGTTTCATATGCAGAAGGCAGTATTTTAATCTATGCGCGGCAAAACAAAAACCGTCCTTTTCTCAATACTATTAGCGGGCCTTGCGTCTGCTTTGGCTTTTCTTTTTTCGGAATACGCATACCGCAGCTACTTGCGTTACCGCTACGAGAAAGAAGCGGCAGCCTTCAGCAGCCCTCTTTATATCATTAAGCCGCACACCCTGATCGAGTTTAGCATGAGGCCTAACAGCAGTAGAGAAAACAGGCTGAGCCTCGCGCAGCCAGACAAAAAGTGGAGTTATTCTATTAATGCTGACGGTTTCCGCGGCAGGAATATCGTGCATACAAGAGCAAAGAATAAAAGGATACTGTTCCTGGGGGATTCCTACACGTTCGGCTGGTCTGTGAATGATGACCAGGCATATCCGCATCAGCTGGAAAACTTACTGCTTCAAAATAACTACGACGCCGAAATTGTCAACCTTGGCGTCCCCGCGTATAACACGGTTCAGGAATATCAGTTATTATGCCAGAAGTTGGATGTGTACAATCCGGATGTAGTTATTTTGGCATATGTGATGAATGACGCCGAGCCGCAGAACATTGTTCCTCTTGCCCCGGAAATAAAGTATCAATGTGCCTCCTCCTGGCTTTTTGAAGACTTTAAATTGCTTCTTTATAAGGTACATTTCCCTTTTCGCAAGACTTTTCTCAGGTCGAATACCTACTGCATAGGGCGTAATTATCTTGAAGGATTCGAGCCCGGGAGTCCGAAATGGAAACTCTCGAAGAATGCGTTGAAGGATATCGTGTCTTTTTGCAGGAAAAAGAATATTACATTCTTTGTAGCCATCCTGCCGGATGTTACGCAGGATTTCGTCGGGTGCTACCGTTGGCGCCCAATACATCAGGTTGTCTCGAAATGGTGCGAAGAGTTTGGGGTCGGCTATATAGATCTCTTGCCTTATTTTGCGGGGATTGACCACAAAGATTTCTGGGTTGCCGGAGAAGGGCACCCTAACCCGCACGCGCATATGAGATTTGCGCAGATTTTGTTTGACTGCATAAGGAGGAACGCCCTTGCCGGCCCTGGATAACTCCCTTTTTTATTTCATCAACAATGGTTTAAGCAACGGTTTTCTGAATACCGTCATGCCGTGGCTCAGCAACATGGGAACCCGGGAATTTCTCATCGTCGCCGGCATTGCCCTGCTTTTCGGCAAAGATAGGAAATTCAAAATAGCCGGCATCACGTTGATCGTAGGGTTGTTTATCTGCCGCAGCGCCGTGTATTCATTAAAAATGTGGATTGCCAGGCCGCGCCCCTTTCTCGTCCTTGCACACGTACACGTGCTGGCAAAGGAAATGAGCTTTTCTTTCCCCTCCGGGCACAGCACGAACATCTTCATGGCCGCGGCCCTGCTATCGGCGTATTCCCGGAAATGCCGCTATTTCTATATACTGGCTTTCGTGGTCGGTATTTCCAGGATCTACCTGGGCGTTCACTACCCTTCGGATGTCCTGGGAGGGGCATTGTTGGGTATTGCATTAGGAGCAGGCCTGGGATGGATAAGCAGAATTGCGCTAAAACAGGAAAGTTGATCTATGGAAAGAATAGAGATCACTATCGCAGGGGCGGGGATTATCGGCCTGGCTGTTGCCTTGGAGCTTTCCCGCAACCATCAGGATATCTTCGTGATAGAGCGGGAATATTCTTTCGGGCAGGGGGTAAGCTCAAGGAACAGCGAAGTGATCCATGCCGGGATCTATTACCCCAAGGATTCCCTTAAGACGCAAGTATGCGTCGAGGGCAGGCGGATGCTGTATGATTTTTGCGCAGAGAACCGCATCCCCCACAAAAAAACAGGCAAGCTTATCGTCGCCATCAACGAAACCGAAGCCGGGGACCTGATGGACCTTTTTACGCAAGGACAGGCCAACGGCGTAGAGGACCTGCGTTTGCTTTCCAGGGATGAAATAAGAGCGCTAGAACCCCGCGTGCAGGCGCAAGCCGCGATCTATTCTCCTTCCACGGGCATCATCGATTCCCACGGCCTGATGAAAAATCTGGCTTCGCAATTCCAGGACAACAAGGGCAACATTACATACAATACAG
Source organism: Patescibacteria group bacterium (assembly GCA_035506195.1). Lineage (GTDB taxonomy): Bacteria > Omnitrophota > Gorgyraeia > Gygaellales > Profunditerraquicolaceae > DATJPV01. The sequence continues at coordinate 4,596 of DATJPV010000048.1, forward strand.
AAGTCGTGGGGATCGAAAAAGCCAAAGGCGGTTTCCAGGTTACGGTCAGGGATAAAAGCAAAGAGGCCTTCACATTCTTTACCCGCATTTTTATCAACTCGGCAGGATTATTCTCGGATAAGATCGCCGTGATGGCCGGCCTGTCGAAGGGTGAATACAAATTGAAATACTGCAAAGGAGACTATTTCCGGGCCCATCCGGCTAAGGCAGGCCTGATCAACAGGCTGGTATATCCCGTCCCTAAAAGGAAAGGCGCCGGACTGGGGATACATGCGACGTTGGATCTGGCGGGCGGCCTGCGTTTCGGCCCGGATGACGAGTATGTAGAGAAGCTGGATTATAACGTTGACGCATCCAAGTCGAAGGCCTTTCATGAAGCGGTCAGGACGTTCTTGCCTTTCATTGACCGGCAAGACCTAAGCCCGGACATGGCAGGTATCCGGCCCAAACTTCAGGGGCCGGGGGAGGGTTTCAGGGATTTTATCATTAAAGACGAAAGCGCCTGCGGCCTTGCCGGTTTTATAAACCTTATCGGCATCGAGTCCCCGGGGCTTACCGGCGCTTTGTCTATTGCCCGCAAAGTTAAAGGTATGGTCAGGAACTGATGCCGCTAAAGAAAAAGATATCCCTGGTTTTGCTAGGGTCATTTGTGTTTTTTATTTTCCTGGAAGCAGGTTTGCGCTTCGGCGGGTTTGTGTTTGTTTCTTTCCAGGAGTACCGCAACGCGCGTTCTCTGGCGAAAAAAGGTACGTATCGTATACTCTGCCTGGGGGAATCCACCACCGCCAACCAATACCCGCCTTTCCTTGAGCAGATCCTGAACCAGCGCCACACGGGAGTACGCTTCAGCGTCATCGACAAGGGCGTCATCGCCACCGATACCCCGGCTATCCTGCGCCGGTTGAGAGAGAACCTGGCAGCCTACAAGCCGGATATGGTGGTGGCCATGATGGGGTTTAACGACCGGCGCGTTGCCTACTATGCCGATATACCCGAGGTTCGCATGCCTCTGTTCCAATATTGCAGAACCTACCGGTTGTTGCGGCTGCTTTACAGCCTCCTGATAAAGAAACGGCATCATGCCCCCCAGCCGCAGGATACTCATGCAGATACCGCGTTAACGGAGGACACGCGGGAACATAACGAGCTTCTTGCCAGAGAGACGGAATCAAAAAGGACGATCGAGTCAGACCCTCAGAACGAAGAAGCGTATATAGAGCTGGGAGGCAGCTATCGCCAGCAGGGTAAATTCTCCCAGGCCGAAGAGTCGCTCAGGAAGGCTATTGAGCTGAATCCTCAAAACGAGCGCGCATACGTCGAACTGGGGCGGTTGTATCGCGCCGCAGGCAGGTTCTCCCAAGCCGAGGATTTGTACCAGAAGGCCATCGTGCTAAACCCCAAGAATGAGCGGATCTATATTGAGTTAGGATGGCTCTATAGGACTCGAGGCAAGCTTTCCCAGGCAGAAGCCGCGTTCAAAAAGGCCATCGAGGCAAACCCTCGCAACGAGCGCATGTATGTCGAGTTGGGATGGAGTTATCGGACCCAGGGCAGGTTCTCTCAGGCGGAGGATTTGCTCAAGCAAGCCGTCGCGCTGAAGCCTCTCAACGATGATACTTATGGCGATCGCGCCTACGGAGCTCTCTCGGTCTTATACGAAGAAACGGGTAAACCGGGACTGGCCAGGGCATATGCCGAAAAGGCGGAAGGGTTGCGGTCGAAGACGCCCAATGCTCTTACGGCTCAGAGCTACCAGAGACTGAAAGATATTTTGGACACACAGGGCATACGCCTGGTATGCGTACAGTATCCCATGCGTAACATAGGGCCGTTGAAGGCGATTTTCCGTAGCGGCCAGGAAGGGGTCGTGTTCGTAGACAACGAGAAGATATTCAGGGATGCCCTCAAGAAAGACGGATACAACGCATATTTTAGAGACGCATTCGGCGGCGACTTCGGCCACTGCACCGATAAGGGTAATAAGCTCCTGGCGGAAAATATCGCCAACGCCATTCTTAAAAAGGTATTTCATAAATAGAGCGCCTATCATTTCGCAGGGGGCATGGTATAATTTAACAAATGAAACCGCTCAGAACGGAAATATCTCTGCTCATATTCGGGCTGTTCTTGTTCCTTCTGCTCCTTGAGGCGGCCTTGCGCCTGGCCGGCTTTGCCTTTTGGTCTTTACAGGAATACAGGAACCTGCAGTCTATGCGGCAGAAGGGGACCCGGCGTATCATGTGTGTAGGAGAATCTACTACCGCAGGCCAGTACCCTCCTTTTCTGGAAGAAATACTTAATCAGCGCAGCGGCATAAAGTTCAGCGTAATCGATAAAGGCGTAGTCGGCACGACAACGTCGGTCATATTGGCTGAATTGGAAGCAAACCTCGATCGCTACCGTCCCGATATGGTAGTTGCCATGATGGGGATAAACGACTGGGGGCCGCATATCCCTTATGAAGCGGCTACCGCTTCAAAGGCCGCGCTTTTCTTCAGGTCTTTGCGTACGTACAAGTTGGCCAGGCTCCTGTGGCTGCACATCGTGACTAAAACCAGAGAGGCCGCCGGAACGCCTTCGTATATCGCGCAGGGAATGTGCTATCGCAGCCAGGGGAAATTTGCTCAGGCCGAAGAGGCCTTCAGGAAGGCCTTGGAAGCGGATCCTAAAAACCGCGATGCGTATCTTATACTCGGGCACCTGTACCGGGAACAAAGCAAGTTCTCTCAATCGGAAGAGGCCTTCAAGAAGGTCATCGCGCTGAACTATCAGGACGACGGTTTATATATCGGGTTGGGATGGACCTATGAGGGCCAGGGCAGTTTTGCTCAGGCCGAAGAGGCCTTCAGGAAGGCCATCGAGTTAAACCCCCAAAACGAGGGCGCATACATCGGGCTGGGATGGAGCTATCGCCAGCAGGGTAAATTCTCCCGGGCGGAGGATGCCTTCAAAAAGGCCGTCGAGTTGAGTCCCAAAAACGACGGCGCGTATGTTGAACTAGGGCTGTCTTATCGAGCCGAAGGAAAGATTTCCCAGGCCGAAGGCTCGTACAGAAAGGCTATCGAGCTGAACTCTTACAACGACCGCGCGTACGCAGCGCTGGCGGTGGTCTATGAAGAGACAGGCAGGCCCGCGTTGGCAAAGGAATACGCCAAGAAGGCGGAAGAATTACGATATGCGTATTATGATCCCCGCACGGCGGCCAACTACCGCAAGCTCAAGGAGATCCTGGATAAAAGAGGCATACGATTTGTATGCGCCCAGTACCCCATGCGCAGCATCGGGCCGCTGAGAAGGATATTCAAGGACCAGGAAGGCACCATATTCTTTGTGGACAACGAAAAAATATTCAGGGATGCGGTTAAGAAAGACGGCTACAATGCCTATTTCGTAGATATGCTTGGCGGCGATTTCGGCCATTGCACCCCTAAGGGCAACAGGCTCTTGGCTGAAAATATCGCCGATGCCGTCATGCAAGGCTCATGCGTACATAAAACGCCTTAAGCCGAACTTCCTTATGAAGACAAAATTCCATCAGAGATATCCTCGCTATCTGCCTTTTTATTATATCGTCTTTTTGATCTTGCGAAAGATCATCCGGCAGCGTGCGTTGCGGCGCTTGGAGGCAAGGACCGCCAAGAGCCCTCTTGCCGGGGAATGCGAGGATGGGCCGGGCCATTGGGCCCGGGAAGATAAACCAAAGAACCCTGTCGGCGCCATAAATAAAGCCGCATTCTGGATCGACGATGATTTTAAGGAGCCGGCGATCAGGGAGTGTATAGATAACATTGCCGCCTTGAGGGCATCGTTGAATGCAAGGCGCCTGCGTTATTGCAGCCCGGCCGGGACATTCATTCCGGGAACCTATCTGCCACGCACGTCAAAAACAAAAATGTGGGAAAATGCCTGGGCTATCCGTCATCTGGGCGTCAGCCCGACCGATGCAGTGCTTGACCTGGGGGGCGCCTCAACCCTTTTTAGCTTTTATTTAGCCGGTATGGGATGCAGCGTGCGCGTGATCGATAATGATTGGGGAAACTGCGGGACGATCTATAATACGAATTACGTAGGCAAGAAAATGCATTGGGATATCAGGGCCTACGATCATGACCTGGCCAGGCCCCTGCCTTTTAAAGACGCTTCTTTCGATGCGGTATTCTCCATATGCGTTTTTGAACATCTTTTCTGCGGGACGAGGCGGCAGGTAATGCGGGAGATCGGACGGGTGCTCAAACCCGCGGGGAGGCTCGCCCTGACGTTTGATTATGACCCTCCCCGCGCCTGCGGGTTATCCGACAAGGGTTTGCGTTTTGCCTACAGGGATAAGATCGAGCGCGATATCATTCAGCCTTCCGGCCTAGAGGTCATGGGCAACCAGCAGTGGCTCGACGCCTTTCCTGAGAAGCCATTCTTGGGAGCGCTGTTTCTCAAAAAGAGGCCCGCGGCATGAATAATAAAGAGCTGCCGTTTGCTTCGGTTATTATCTGTACACAGAACAGGAAAGAATACCTCCAGAATTACTCTCTGCGCACCGCCCTGGAATTGGCATATCCCCGTTACGAGGTGATCGTTGTCGTTGACGGCTCGCAGGATAGCACCGATGATTTTCTTGCTTCTCTCCAGGGCCGGACAGCTAACCTTAAGGTTGTGCGTCACCCTATTCCCAGAGGGGTAGCGTACGCAAGGCAGGCAGGGGTCCAGCGGGCAGCGGGCCAGATCATCGCGTTTACCGATGACGACTGTATGTTGGAAAAAAACTGGTTAAAGGAACTGGTGCTTATGTATCTGGAAGATAACGAGCTGATGGCCGCCGGAGGCCTTACGTATGAGGCGGATACGGATAAGCCCTGCTCATCGCCCGAAGACATATTCGGTTTTAATATGTCTTTTCGCAGGGCCGTTTTCGACAGGTTTTCCTTTGACGCCAATTTATTTTTCCACAGGGCCCCTATGCACGAAGAGACGGATCTTATCGCAAGGATGCGGCATCACGGCTATAAGACAGGGTATACGAGAAAGGCGATAGTAAGGCATTTCCCCGCTTCCGCATCATACCGCAGGATCAACAAAAGGATCGGCGATCACCTGAACTGGATTTACATGAAAGCAAAGGCAACGTCTTTGCCGCGTTACTACTGCGCGTTTTTCAAGAGATCCCGCCAGATGTATTCCAAGATCAAGGACCTGCATCGGGACGGGGTTATTTCTTTTCTGGATACATGGCGCAAGTTAGCTTGGGTTAATTACGTGTTGCTTTTTGAGCTGCCCGTTAAGGCAAAGATTGCCCACAGGCAAGAAGAAAAAAAGCTCAAGACATGACGCCGCTGAAAACGAAAATATCACTGATCCTGTTCGGATTCTTGGTGTTTGTCCTTCTTCTTGAGGCAGCCTTGCGCCTGGCAGGGTTTACCTTATTGTCTATTCAGGAGCACCGTAACCTGCAATCCCTCAAACATAAGGGATCCTACCGCATCGTGTGTTTGGGCGAGTCTACCACTGTAGGCCAGTATCCGTCCCTGCTCGAAGAGATCCTCAACCGGCGCAACATCGGCATGCGGTTCAGTGTCATTGACAAGGGGGTAGTGGGCACTACGACCGACGCTATCATGTCTAGGCTCCTGCCGAACCTTGCCGCTTATACCCCGGATATGGTAATTGCGATGATGGGGGTTAATGATCGGCAGTTGATGTGCTATAAAGGCATTTCTGCTGTATACACAAGGCTATTCTTGCGTTCAAGGGTTTTCCGCCTCATGTTTTTTGTGTATGAGCGTGTTTCCGAAAAAATAAAGGAAGTCGCGGAATCCGGCCGTGGTTTTAACTATGGCCAGCTGGAGCTATCCGGCCTGCAACAGAGCCCCTTGCCGTATGACGCAGACCCTCAGCCTCAAGATGTCGATACCTGCCTTCGTTTAGCGCAGGCCTTTTTAAGCCGGGGCAACTTCTCCAGGGCCGAAGGCGCCTTCAGGAAAGCCATAGAGCTTGAATCGCAAAGCGGGCGTGCGCACCGTCAATTCGAGCGGTTCCGTCAGAACTATCCGCGCATTGAGGATACGCTCAAGAAAGCCATCACAGCACATCCGCAGGAGGAGGCTGCGTATATAGAACTGGAGTGGTTGTATGGTAAGCCGGCAGGCCTGGCCCGGGCCGAAGATACGTTTAAAAAACTTATCGCGCTAAACCCCCGAAACGAACACGCCTATATTATGTTAGGTTCACTGTATGGGAAAGCGCACCAGCTCTCTGGGGCCCAAGAGTTGTTGGAAAAGGCCGTTGCGCTGGCGCCTCAAAACGAGCGCGCATATGTTCCGCTGGGGCGGAACTACCGAACCCAGGGCAAGTTTGCTTTGGCCGAGGAGGCATTTCAAAAGGCCATCGCACTGAAACCCCAAAACGAGCGCGCATATACGGAGTTGGGGTGGAGCTACCAGGCCCAGGGCAAGTTCTCGCAAGCCGAGGAGGCATTTCAAAAGGCCGTCGCGCTGAACCCTCAAGACGAGCGTCCGTATGAAGCGCTCTCGAAAGTATACGAAAATATAAACAAGCCGGAGTTAGGAAGAGCGTATGCTGAAAAAGCGGCTAACTTGAGGGCAAGAAGATTCGAAGCCGGTACCATTCAGAACTACCGGAGGCTTAAGGATATCTTAAGCAAAAAGGGTATACGCCTGGTTTGCGTCCAGTATCCCCTGCGTCCCGTGGGGGCATTACAAGAAATATTCCAGGGCCGCGCAGAAGGGATCGTTTTTGTAGATAATGAGCGGATATTTAAAGACGCCGTTGAAAAAGACGGCTATGATGTGTATTTCGATGATACGTTCGCAGGCGATTTCGGCCACTGCACCGCTAAGGGCAACCGGCTTTTAGCTGAAAATATCGCCGATACGATCGTGCGTCGGGTATTTACTCCTGATCATGCATCCCATGCCGCGTTTTAAGAATATTCTAAGCGTCAGCATCTTTGTGTTTCTGGTGCTACTTACCTGTGCGGCCAGTTATGTGTGGCTGGCGCGCGATAATACCCCTCCGTACGGAATCACCCCTCCTTTGCAAAGCATGCGCTTTTACCTGGCCTGGCAAGATCATGGTTTCAGGTTCTCCGATTTCGCCGCGGTTTTTGAACCGCAATACCCTCCGTTGACGCACCTTCTGTACACCGGGTACTTTCTTATCTGGGGGCTGCACACCGGCAAAGAGATGCTTGTCAATACCCTGTTTCTGGTTATCGCTCTCATCGCGCTCTATGGATTGGCCAGGGCCTTGTATGGCGAGCTTGTTGCGGTCGCAGCGGTGGCGCTCTTTTTGTCTTTCCCCGGCACGCTTGCCTATTCCCGGCGCGGCTTCACTGAATTTGCCGTTATGGGCATGGTAACTTTAAGCATCTGGCTGCTTGTGAGAACCGAATATTTTTCGCGTCGCGCATACGCGGTGCTTTTTGGGCTGGCTTTGGGCCTGACCGCACTGACCAAATGGAGTTTCCTTCCGTTTGTCGCCGGGCCGCTGCTGGTGGTTTCCGGATACGGATGCCTGCGCAAAGATCCTTCCCGGGCGAAACGGTACTTTCTTCTGTCTATCCTCATCGCGCTTGCCCTAAGCCTGCCATGGTACATTCCTCATATGCGGGATGCGTGGATGCGTTTCCATATCGATAAACTCGACGCCTCACCCAGGGATTTCCTATTCACCAAAGCAAACCTTGCGGCATTCCTGCATAACTGCCGGTCTTATTTTCGGGAAAGCATTGCGGTGCCCTCGGTAAAAGCGCACATGGACCTCAATTACCTGCTTATCTTCCTGTGCGCCGGATCTTGGCGCCTTGCGTACCGCTGTTTCCATCGGGCAGGCCGCGCTGCCGTTTCCCCTGGGGCATTGGTACTTTTTTTATGGATATCCGTACCTTTCGTTACGCTCTGCCTGCCCGTTTTTACGGGAATACGCCATCCTTCGCACCTGCTGGCTGTCCTGCCCGCCTGTGCGCTTGCCTTAAGCGTTACGCTCTTACGTATCCGGCCCGCCAGCGCCAGGATTCTATTTCTTTGCGCTACCGCCGCCGTTGCATTACCCTACTGGTACATTAATCTCTGTGCGCCTTTCCTGCGGCAGCCTGCGCAAAAGAGCCTGCCCTTACAGATAGAGACGTCTTTTTCGCTGCGCCATCCGTTGTCCAGCAGGCTTCGGCTGGCAAGAGTCCTCCTTACGGACCTCCAGAGGGTTTCCCTGTTGCCTAGCCAGGAAAACTGGCGGCATAAGGACATACTGGATTTTATAGTCGAGGATCGCGCCAAAGACGCGCGCAAAGAAAAACCCGCGGTATTGCTGGTAGGGACCTCTCAGTTGTTTCGCTATCGCCAATTTGAGTATTGCAATCTGCGGATGCACGATAAGGTCATGCTTGTCGATGCCTTCCATACCCGCCTTGAGTTTTACGCGAATCTAGCCGCTTTGCATGACGCTATCTTTGACTCTCCCTTTGATTATATTGTGGTAAGGGACGGGGTGCGCTTAAATCCTCTCACGAGGGAAGCCTTTGCCCAGCAAGCCACGCTTGCCGTCCTGGAGCGCCGGCAAGAAGAGTTCCGCCGCCTCTATGTAGCGGCGATGCAGTTTGGCCTTCCGGACGGAAGCCGGGCAATAGTCTACAGGAGGCTTTAGGCGCCCGTAATAAAATGTATTGCGCAAGGTCGTATTTAGACTATACTTGAACAAAGAGAAAGGTTTTAGCAAGGGATCAGGAAGGGCTCCGTGCAAATGAAAAGGTATGCATATCTGTTGGTGTTCTGCGCGCTGGCCTTGGCGGTATTCATCTTGGCGCCTCATCATAAAAGACCGCGCAATATTATTCTTATAGGATGGGATGCCGCCTCGCGGGGCACTGTCCGAAGCCTCCTGGCGCAGGGCAGGCTCCCCAACCTTAAGGCATTGGTCTCCCGGGGGGCATTAGTCGATATCGACGCGCAGAGAAGGACGGATACCGCAGCCGGCTGGGCGGAGATATTAACCGGCTATCCGCCCGAAGATACCGGTGTCTGTTGCAATGCGCATTATCAGGCGATACCTCAGGGATACACCGTTTTTGAGCGCCTGAAAGATTTTTTCGGGAAAGAGAATTTTGTGACCCTGGCGGCCATCAGCAAAAAACACCACATGGATTGCACTCCTGCGCAGAAATATGACAGGATGGAGGATGTGCCGCAAGAACACCAGGGTGTCGTAAGGCCTGACGGCCGGGGCGTATATTTTCCCGGCGCGCCGTTTGCCAATGCGAAGGGCACAATGGATGTGTTCGCCAATGACCTGCGCAGTAATGACAGAGTACTGAAGGTAGCGCTGAAGCTGTTGGAGCAGTATCGTAACAAGCCGTTCTTTTTCTTTATACATTTCGGCGATATCGATGGTGCGGGGCATCAGTACGGAGGCATCTCTCCGCAGGTAAACGACGCGATTATTTCATGCGATACTTGCTTGGGTGCGTTAATGCAGAAATTAAAAGAATATGGGATATACGACAAGACGCTGCTGTATATCACCGCCGACCATGGGCTTGATAAGGATGTAGTCTGTCCCGGGCATCACAACGCCGCCCTTATTTTCCTGGCAACCAATAATGCACGGGTCATCCGGCGCGGCACCAGGATCGACATTACCCCTACCATACTCGATGATTTCGGCATAGACCTAGGAAAGATCAGGCCGGAACTTCCAGGCAGGGCCTTGACCAATTTGAAGCGATGCAGGTATTGCATAAGGGTGCATGAGGGCTCCGGCGGCGAGGAAGGGCAATAGCGTGGATGTCTTTTTGGCGGCCATATGCCTGGTTATGCTGGTTCTCATCGGATCAAGAGAGGGCTGGGGGAAGGTATTAAAGATTACAGCTGCCTGGTTCCTGTTTTCGGTCGGTATGATGGAGATCTTCCTGCTTTCCGGCCACCAAAGGCACTTCCGTATTTGGCTCCCCAGTTATTTCAGCGTGTTCGGCCCTCTGCAATGGTGCGCCTGGGGCATCGGGCTTATTACTTATTATGTAATAGGGGCAAAGACCAGGATAGCCTGCTGGATCAGGAGGCTCGCCTTGCTGTTGCTTGTGTGCATACCCATCCCCGTAATTTTCTTGTTCATCTTTCGGTTTGGGGTAAATGTGCTATATTGGGACCAGTGGCGGATAGTCCCTATCCTGGCGAGGTATCTTAACGGCACCCTGCAGTTCTCCCACCTTTTTGAAGGCATTGTTGAGCAGCGCGAATTTTTTGGCACGGTGATCACGCTTGTCACGGCCCGCCTGACTCACTACAATACCTGCGTTGAGATGTATGTGAATGCGTGCATATTATTGTTGTCATTCTGCGTAGTCTTGGCGTCTCTCAAAGAGCGCGCTCCCCTTGTTGGGAACCTGTTTTTTCTTGCGCCGATCTCCTATTTGATGCTGGGCCCGAATCAAATCGCCAATATTTTGTATGGGGCCGGGCTTAGCTGGGTTTTGGTCCATACCTGCGCCATCGCCAGCCTCTATTTTCTTTATTCGGCCACGAAGCAGCCCGCCAGGCGCAAGGCGACCTGTACCCTCATCGTAGCCATGCTCTTGGCTACCGTCGCCACCTTTTCCTTGTCGATGGGCATGTGCGTATGGTTTGCGGGGTGTTTTTTAGCAGGCCGCCGGCCTCGGCCCGTCATCGGTAGCTGGGCGGCCCTGGGCTTGTTGGAATCGCTGTTCTATTTTCATACCCCGGCGTTCCTTGCGCAGATGCTCGCAAAACCGCTTGCCGGCGCAGCCTCCCTGCCCGCCGCCAACCACGTTGGCTACCTAAGTTTTTTCCCTTTATTCCTTGGTTCTGCGGTAACCGGAAGATTCAATTCTTTGGCTTGGGGCATCTCGTTGTTGTCATTGTCGGCCGTTTGTCTGGCCTTGCTATATGCATATGGCCAATGGAGGCAGAACGCGCTGTGGTTAAGTATCCTGCTATTCGCGACCTGCGCAACCCTGTTGATCTTTGTAGGAAGGGTTTGCGCAAGGGCAGACCTGGCGGAAGGGCTTGCGCACAGGTATAAGATCTTTGCAATCCTTATCGTTGCCTCGCTGTATATGCTGATGTTGAATTTGCGCTTCGCCGTGAGGGGCAATTTTGTCGTTACCGGCTCATACGCCGTGCTTACCTGCCTGATCGTTATCGGCGCTCCCGTTTCTTTTTTCAATAACCTTGCCTATGCGCAAGTACAAAAAAGCCTTTACCAAAAAGCCGCGTCTGTGCTGGTTGACTACGAGGTTCAATCAGACGATGTCTTGCAGGCCCTTTACAAAGAACCGCAGTTTGTCAGAAAGAACGCGGCAGTGCTCAAGAAACTCAAATATAACGTTTTCAGCGTGCAACCGCAAAACATGCCGAAAGGAGCCCCATGATGAAACGTACATATGTGTATATACTGGCTGTCTGCGTATCGATCGCTGCGGCATGCGCCTTGGCGGTTACGTGTGTTACCGCGGGTATCGGCAAGAGGCCGCGCAGCATCATTCTTGTGGGCTGGGACGCTGCCTCCCGGGACACCGTCCAGGGGCTCATGGCTCAAGGCAGGCTTCCGAACCTTGCGGCGCTGGTTTCCGGCGGCGCGTTCGTCGATATCGATGTCCAGAGAATAACCGATACTAAAGCCGGCTGGACGGAGATATTGACCGGCTATCCTCCGGAGATAACGGGTACGCACGACAATCACATGTATCAGCAGATACCGCAGGGGTATACCGTTTTCGAGCGCCTGCAGGATTTTTTCGGGAAAGGCAATTTCATTACCGTAGCAGTGATCAGTAAGAAGCTCCACATGGATTGCTTTCCTCCGCAGAGATATGACAGGATCGAGGATGTGCCGGAAGATTATCAAAGCACCGTCAGGACCGAGCTTAATCCGGATGGCCAGGGATGCGTATATTTTCCCGGCGAGCCGTTCGCCGGCATAAAAGACAAGATAGACGTATTTGTGAATGACCTGCGTTCCAATAGTAACACCCTGCAGGAGGCGTTGCGGCTCCTTGAGAAGTACCGCCAGAAGCCGTTTTTCTTCTTCGTGCATTTTGGCGATATCGACGGCGCCGGGCACAAATTTGGAGTAAACGCCCCGCAGGTGGCTAATGCGGTTATCTCATGCGACGCCTGTTTAGGCGCCCTGGTGCAGAAGCTGAAGGAATACAAGATATACGATACGACGAGGATCTATGTCACTGCCGATCACGGGCTTGATACAATAGGCAATAGCCATCGCGACGCGCCTTTTATTTTTCTGGCGACCAATAATCGCAAGGTTATACGGGACGGCAGGAGGATAGATATCGCCCCTACCATACTTGAAGATTTCGGCGTAGACTTAAGCAAGATCAAGCCGGCGCTTCCCGGCTGGTCTTTGACCAAGATCAAAAGGTGCAAATATTGCGTAAGAAAGCGGTAAGAATAATAACCGGCAGCTACGGCTGCCTGTGCGCATTGTTGCTGGTGGCCGGCTGTGCGGGATTGCCCAGCATAAGGGTACCGCAGAAGGCATACGATGCCGCTATCCCCATACCGGACGCGCGCCTGCCGGATTACGAAAAACTGACCTATGAAATCAGGTGGCTCGGCCTGCGCGTGGGCACGCTTACTGCCTCCATAGTCGAAAGGAAACAGTTCCGGGACAGGGAAGTATATGTCCTTGAGGCCACCGTGAAGACAAGCGCGTTCTTTTCGAGCATCTACAAGATAGAGGACCGTTTTGTTTCCTATGTGGACGCGCAAAAGTTGTATACCATACGGCACGAGGTATACCGCAGGGACGGCGCATACAAAAAGGACGCCGTCACCGAGTTCGACCAGGAAAGCCATAAGGCCCATTTCAAGAATTCCCTGGATATGTCGGAGAAAACCTTTGATATACCCGCGGGGGTCCACGATATCTTGAGCGCCTGTTATTATTTCATGCTTTTGCCGCTGAAGGTAGGGGATAAGATCGAGTATTCCGTATGCAATAACGAGACCAATTACCAGTTCCTCGGCCTTATCCAGCCTAAGGTATTGATACGGGTGCCTGCTTTGGGCAGGAAGGAGAGCGAGGCGTTTCTCATTCAGCCTTACGCCAAGCTTAAAGGGGAGAAGGTGGATAAAGGCAACGTAAGCGCGTATTTCAGCTGCGAAAAAAGAAGGCTGCCCTTATTGGCTACCGTGAAGGGCCCGGTATTCACGGAGGTTACTATCGTGCTTTCCAAGATAGAGAACCGGCAGTGACGCACGGCTGAATTGTATACTATTTTTGGAAGAAAGTGGTATAATAGGCAAAAAGGAGACCCGGAATGATCGAGAGAAGCGAATACAAAGGTAAGCCGTTGATCGTCCTCAAGAGAGGCGAAGACGATAAGTTCCCTTTTTCTTTTGGCGTCACCAAGGCAAAGCTCATACTCGAGAATATCGAGGAGATCAAGAAATTCGTGGAAGAGAACGCTCAGGACGCCCCGCAGGGATGATTCGGCTTTAAAAAGCATCCGGGATGTGGTATGCTTTGAATAGTGGGGGAGCGTAGCTGCGCACAGGGAGGATGTCATGAAAAAAGGTTTTACGCTGCTGGAATTGATCGTAGTTGTCATCATTCTGGGCGTATTGGCAATCCTTGGCTTCACCCAATATGCGACGATCATCGAGAAGTCGCGCGGCGCTGAGGCAAAGATCATCTTAGGCACTATCCGCACGCTGGGCATAGGGTATTACCTGGAATACGGCAGTTGCGTGGGGTTTGCGCCGATAGCCATGCTTGCCCACATCGGTAATGACCTAGGACAAATTCCCGGCGTCTGCCGGGAATCGCACTGGTTCAGCTATTCGGTCGTTTCGCCTTCTTTGGGCGTGATAATAGGGACGGCGACGCGTTGTGCCAGCGGCGGCAAGCCCCCTCAAGGAATAAGCGCTGCCGGAGCGACTATTATTCTCACGTCAGACCTGCTCAATAACCTCGATACCTGGGGAGGCACCGGCGGATATTAAGCCTGCCGCCTGCCATCTCGGCCTACATGAAAAAAATCCCCGTCATTTTTCTTTTCGTTTTTGCCGTTGTCTGCGTGCTCTTCGTCTCCCAGTATGTTATCCGGCGCGTACAAGAGAATAAGGTCTTGAAAGAAATAATCGCCAGGCTCCAGGCAGATTCGCGGATTGCGGAAGTCCTGGTCACCGATGTCCGGCCGGATGCAACAACCGGCAAAGAACTGACCACGATCAAATTCCTGGAATACGACACCAAGGGCAGGCCCCTTGCTCCGCGCTATTTTACCTTTCCCGGCAACATCATCCAGTTCCAGTCACTGGTCATACGGTTCAACGACCTGTATATCGCGACCAACGACCCCTTGCGAGGCAAAAGCGTATATCTTTTCTGGAAGGTCTTTATGCTTGACGGAGCCAATACCAGGGAGTTCGAAATAACCAGGATGGACCAGATCCCTCAAGGGTATAAGATAGACAGGCAGGTCCGGCCTTTCGAAAGAAGATTCTGGAAGCGATTCTGGGAGTACGCGTTGAATGCGGCAGAAGCCAAGAAAATGGGGATCAAAAATGCTCAGATCGAGGCTCCGGGAACCATGTTCGTTCCGGGCACCCTCTATACCATAAAGATAGAACACGACGGCGGCATGAGGATCGATACCCAGTCTCTCCCTGCGATATTACGCGGCGAGCGTATACCGAAAACAGCTGTCGAATAAACAAGGCCTGCCCAGGCAGGGAACTTTTTCCTCCTTTTGATTGTCTAATACTACAGAGGATACATGCAGGATATCCCCAGAGATATTTTGATCCGGGCATCCCGGGGCAACATCGAAGCCTTCGAACATATATACAAGGCTGTTTCGGGATTTGTGTACAATGTGGCCCTGAGGATAACCAACAGCAGCCATGATGCCGAGGAGGTCACCCAGGACGTGTTCATGAAGGTGTACCGGAGCCTTCCCGGATTCCAGTTCCGCTCTTCTCTGCGGACGTGGATATACCGGATCACCGTTAATACCGCGCTCAACAGTTGTAAGAAGGCGATTAAGGAAACAAGCCGGCGCGGCGATTACGATACGGCGGTCAGGACCCAGAGCGCCCCTGAAACCGCAGATGCGCGCGCTACGCAGGCCGACCATGAGAGGGCCGTTGCGTCGCTGTTAAGCGCGCTTAACCCGGACCAGCGCGCCTGCGTCGTATTAAGGGAGATCGAAGGGTTTAGCTACAAACAGATATCCGAGGCTTTAAAGATCAATATCAATACCGTTCGCTCAAGGCTTAAGAGGGCCAGGGAAACCCTCCTGGCTTCAAGGAAAAGCGAGGTAGGCTAAGATGGATTGCGCACACATAAAAGAACTCATTCTGACCGGTTACACCGACGGCCAGATCGACGCCAGGCTCCAGGAACAGGTCCGGGCGCATCTGGCCGCCTGCGTTGCCTGCCGGCAGCTGGCAGACGCCGTACGCAAAACCGCCGTTGAGCCGTTTAAGAAGGCAGAGCGGATCGGGCCGCCGGATGCCGTATGGCAGCGGATAAAACAGGCCCTCATCCTGGAAGAAGAGCGCCGGCCGGCCGGCGTGCTTGAACGCCTGCGCGACTTCCTGCAGGGCGCCTATTCCCTTCCCCGGCCCGTATATGCCACTGCCGCAGCGATGCTGGTGCTTCTGGCCGCAGCTGCCTTCGCAAGGCTTCCGGCACAACAGCAAAGGACGGTAAACAGGTATTTGCAGGAGGAAGTAGAGTTCATTACCGATCTTAAAGTAGAGCCCAGGACGGCTGCGTATGATTCTCTTTCCACGAAGATCGAAAAAAGTTTTCTCTAAAGGGGAACTTTTTCCCTGATGCGCATGTCTAAGATGACGGGAGGAAAAAAATGAAGACCATGGTGAAACGGTTATGCATATATGCGACTGCGGCGGCTTTTGTATCCTGGGCGCCGCTTGCGCACGCGCAGCAGGCCGCCGGCCGTCAGGGGCCGCAAGCGGACAGGGGCCAAGAACTGGATAATTTTATCAAAGACCTGAATCTTACCCCTCAACAGCAGGAACAGATCAAGAAACAGCGTAACGAGCACTTTGAGAAGAACAGGGGAGCAGGCGATGAATTGCGGCAGAAAAGGCTGAAGCTGAAGCAGGAGCTGGAAAAAGAGGTCCCCGACAGGAAGCTGATCAATGCGCTTGTTGCCGATATCAACACGTTGACCGCAAGAAAACTCCAGGACCGGGTCGACAGCATCCTTGCGATAAAAGAGATATTGACGCCGCAGCAGTATAAAGCATTCCAGGAGAAGATCAGGAGCCATGCCGGGCCGCGAAGAGAAGGGCCGTGGCAGTAAACACCGAGAGGAGGGTGTGTATATGTCAAAATTGCTATTAGTCATGGTGTTGGGGGCATTGTTGTTGGTGACGGGCAGCCGAGCTTCTGCCGCGGAAACGGTATTGTTCGGCTTTGAAAAAGACGTCTCCGGATGGGAGATCCCGGATTGGGCGATGGAAAAAGAAGATTATGTGGCCAAGAAGATCGCGGTGGATTCGACGTATGCCGACGAAGGCAAATCTTCCCTCAAGATGGACGTGAAGTTCCCGGGCGGTAAATGGACGGCCGCCTATGTCGAGATACAGCAGTACTTTGACTGGAGTGCGTATAGCGCAGTTTCCGTAGATGTCTATCTGCCTCCCACTGCGCCGACAGGCCTGAAATCAAAGCTTATTCTAACCGTTGGGGAATCATGGCTTTGGGTAGAGATGGCGCGCAGCACTCCCTTGGAGCCCGGTAAGTGGACGACCGTTACCGCTAATCTATTGTCGGGGAGTACCGATTTTCGGGCTACCGTTGACGAGGCATTCCGGAAAGACGTCCGTAAGCTCGGGGTGAGGATCGAATCGAATATGAAACCGGCGTATGAAGGCCAGGTATTTATCGACAATCTCAGATTGGCCGGGAAATCATAATTAACGGGAGGGTCCTTAGAATTTTATCTTGAAGGTATACCGTACCTTATTTTTCCCTTCCACATTCAGGCGGCCCTTTATGTGGAATATCTCTACCTTAGTTTTGTCGCATATTTTATTTTCGATTTCCTTGGCCTGGAAGTAAGGCCTAAAGATGTCTACCCCCAGGAATTCTTGCCACTGCTGCCTTGATATCCTTCTTTCCTCTTTTATCGGCATAGTGTCATCGTATACCTTCTTGTCGATGTAACCGAGAAAAGAACGGTATTTTTTCACCTTCGCAGGCTGCGCAGGGGCGGCTCGAGAGGGCAGCGGCAGCGAGACGTCTTTTTCATACTCTTGTTCCGGTATCAGCTGCGTTTCGCCTGGCAGCGCTGAGGGAGAGAAGAACAGTTTGCTTTGGGCGCAAAGAGGGGGCGCGGTAAAGTGCAATGCGCAGGCAAGGATCAGTATTCTTCTGCCCAGGGTACACATGTCATCCCTCCTACATAAAGTATAACACATTTACGGCCTGTTTTATTGCGCGTATGACCATTAATTTCAATATGTTACGCTTCTCCTGAACAAGGTTTTTCCCCGGAATGGCATGCGCTTAAAAATTTCCCTTGAAATTTTCTCTGTTTGTAGTATACTATATCTAATACGAAGGCCAGTTATAGCTTACGGTTAATTTAAAAAGTGATTACTTAATCCGTATGATATAAATACGGATTTTTTTTATGGAGTCCCGCATGCACCCCCAACGCAAAAGCAACCTTACCGTTATCATCCCTGCGTACAACGAGGCCAAGACTGTGGGCGATACCATCCGCAGCATTCAGGCTCAGACGATCGCCGCCGATGAGATCATTGTCATCGACGACTGCTCTCAGGATGCGACCGCCGAGGTCGCGCGCAGCCTGGGGGCAAGGGTGATCTCACCCGCCTGCAATACCGGTTCCAAGGCAGGAGCGCAGAATTTTGCCTTGCAGTTCGTGGAGACGGAATTCGTCATGGCGGTTGATGCCGATACGACGCTTGCTCCGGATGCCATCGAGAAGCTGCTGGCTGCCTTATCCGAACAGGGGATGGCTGCGGCCTGCGGCTTTGTGGTGCCGCGGTACGTCAAGACGGTCTGGGAGCGGGGCCGCTATATCGAATACCTGTTTGCCTTTTCGTTCTTCAAGGAGATACAGGATTATTACGAAAAGCCGCTGATCTCTTCCGGTTGTTTCTCTATCTACCGCACCCACATCCTGAAGCTGCATAAGGGTTGGTCCACGCGCACCCTGGCAGAAGACATGGACCTGACCTGGACATTCTATCAGATGGGCCACGGCGTCCGTTTTGTGCCCGAGGCATTCTGCTATCCCATCGAACCCCATAATTTCCTCTTTATGCGCAGGCAGCTGAAACGCTGGTCGCACGGTTTTATGCAGAACGTGCGCCTGCACTGGTGGAAGGTCATGGAAGTCTCGTATTTGCGTTCCATCATTGCCGTGGCATTATGGGACGCGACGGTCGCGTCTCTGGCCTATCTTTTCCTGCTTCCGTTGCTGGCTCTGTGGTTCAGGAATCCCTTGTTCCTTTTAGGTTACGTCATTGACGCTCCCGTAGTGCTGGTGCCTATCCTTTTGAACATCAAGAAAAGAAAGGAGATCCCCCGCATCCTTTCGAGCGTTCCTTCGTTTTTCTTCCTCAGGGCCGTCAACAGCATTTTTATGCTCGAAGCTTTTTGGAATGAGCTGGTCATGAAGCACACATTCTCCACCTATGAGAAAGGCCACTAACGCATGACTGCGGGACTTCCCGGAACCGGTATCGGCGGATTCTTTTACCTGCTCAGCGCCCTGCTGATGCCGGTGAATGAGTGCATCTATACGGTCCTGGGGCGCAGCAGGCCTGCGCGTTGGCGTAAGGTTTCCCGCCAGACCCTCTGCTCGCTGGGCATCTTGGCCGGCATATGGTGTACCGCATGGATCCTGGCCCATATCCTGCACTGCGCGCATCAGCTGTCTTCCTCCGCACCCTCTGAAGTGCCCCAACTTTTGCGCATCGCTGCGCTTACTTTCGGCCTGGCGACACTGCTGGCCGTGATCCTGGTGACGGAGATCTTCGGGATCATCGCCGCCTTGCGCAAGCGCTAACCCCTTAGCTGGCCCGCATCTTTCCGGCATTACATCCTTACAAGTTTGGATTGACTTATCCCGCCGCAAATAGTATTATGGGGTATGAAAAGGAGATGCCGATGGATAAACTGCTGCTAAGGATAAAAAGGCTGTTGCAATATTTTGCCGTCTCCTTTGCGGCGATCGAGCTTTGGTATCTTGCCAGCGACCCTCCCGTAAACCCGAATATCCTGCGTATCCAGTTGACCGTCTCCGCAATATATGCGCTTACCGCCATGGGGTTGATGCTCTGCGTTAGATTCTATATCGATTACAAGAAACAACAGCGCCAGCTGTCGGCAAAGATGGCAGAAGAGGATCTGGCCAGGCGCCACGAAGCGCATGCGCAAGAGAAGCAGCAGGAGGCCCAGCGCAGGGAAAAGCTCAAGGCGCAATACGGCAATCTTGACGTTGACGAGATTGTCTTTCACGGCGCGCTCAACGCGGTTGACAAGAGGTTCTTGCTGACGGATATCCACAAGTTTTCCTGGAGCGAAGCAGAAGGCCTCTTAAAGATCTCGGAGGACGGCCTTCAGAAGACAAAGCTCCAGCATGTCATAGGAAAGATAATCAAAAAAGCGGACCAGATGTACGGGGATATTCCTTCCGACGATGCGCGAAGCCCCATCCCCGATAACGTAAGGATGCTGGTATGGCAGAGGGACGGCGGCAAATGCATCGTCTGCGGCGCGCAGGAGAACCTTGTATTTGATCATATCACGCCGGTTGCAAAAGGCGGCAGCACCGCCGAGATAAACATCCAGCTGCTTTGTGAGAGGTGTCACCGGGAGAAGCGGGAGCCTTGAACTGCGCAATGAAGAAAGCCATTCTTATCCTATCCGCAGCCGCCCTGTTTTTGTGTTGTTCCGGCGGCATATCTTTTGCCGCTAAAGCGCAAGCCACTGCCGCTACAAATGTAGTCCTCCAGCCGGCGGCTTTGCAGAATGTTTGGCTGTGGGTAGTCGACCCGCAGGAAAAGGAGCGCCGCGTATATATCCGGGTAGCCGCAGGCAGCCTATCGGTTAGCGCCTTTAGCCCCGAAGACCCCCGCCGTTGCTCATTCGCGCAGCTTGACTTGAATTCGGGAAAGATCCTGCTCATCGACCCGAAAGCACTGGAAGATGTCATACAGCGCATCCAGCCTTCCCAGGCCCAGGATTATTTAGAAGCGATACGCCTGATGCTCGGGGCGGTCAATACCGCCTATGATATCGGCACCAGCCTCCAGAAGGGCCAGATCGAGCCGATCCGGGGTTATTTGCAGGCGATCGAATCGCGCTTCGTGACACCCATTCCCGCCAGCGCTCATTGGCAGGTCCGAACGGCGGATCAACCCTGGAATGATTCCCGCGGGATCACTTCAAGCTCGGTCGATACCGGCAAAAACGAGCTCGTCCTGCAGGCGGATCTTGACGCCTCCCGGGCTCTTTACGGTAAAGGCGAGGTCTATATCTATCCCGGCGACATACCCGAGCTGGGGCAGCCAGAGCTGGACATGAAGGCCAAGAGGTTGGCGATGGAGGTGTTCATACCCGCAGGGTTCGTCGGCGACCCCAAGAACCCGGAACATCTGCGCCTCTTCGCCAAGAGCGGTGATAATTGGCAATCCTGCTACGGCATCTGGAGAAAAATCGGCTATGCAGACGAAGGCACCTGGGTGGCCGTGGAGTTAAACCCCGCCCGGGATCCGGCCAGCTGGAGGGATGCGGATTTTAATCCCGTCAGGATCTGGGAGTTCGGCCTTGCCTTTAATAAGGGAAGCGGCCGCTACCAGGGGGATGGCCTGAGGATACGCAATGTCATGATCGAAGCCGGCAGAGAATCCGATATGCAGCCGCCGGTAGTTACCGATACCCCTCCGGTCGATATTCTGCAATTCGTTGGTTCTTCCGGCCGCAATCTTAATTTCGACGAATATAATTACGGCTGGTGCGTGGGGGAATTTCCTTCTATCTGGGGGACGGGCCAGGCCCAAGGGTTCAGCACTCCCGCAGGCAGTCAAAAGCTTAGGCAGGGGCTGCTTGATCTTAAAAGCAAGGGCATCAAGACCGTCAGGCTCATGGCATTGTTTGGGGACCTGCGCACGGGGATACTCCAGGATTCAAACGGCAACTTTATCTTTGACAGGCGGGGCAACCTGCAGTTTGACGGCAAGGTATACGCCGACGTGAAAGCGTTTTTTGACCTGCTCCATGAAACGGGCATGAAGGCGGCAGTCGGCTTGTTCGACTTTCGCATCGCCGACGATATCAGCCGGGAAGGCACGCGCGACGCAAGCTGGGCAGTCGGAGAACATCCCGAACTACTCACCGACCGCAAGGCTCAGAACGCGCTGGTGCGGCTGTTCAGCGGTTTCTTTGCCAAAATATACGCGAAAGGATTCCTGGCGTATAGCCCCAACGAAGTCGTTTCATTCTGGGAGGTTATGAATGAGCCGGAGGCCGTCTGCGCGGCGGATTTTGCGCGGGTAGCCAGTTTTCATGACCGGTTTTTTGACTTGATCCGCAGGAATGCCCCCGGCGCAAAAGTTACTACCAGCAGCCTCAGCGTAGATAGCGCGTTCCGTTTTTGGAAAGACAAGGTTGACGTCATTTCCGTCCACCGCTATCCGAATATCGAACGCCTGGACCCGTCTAAACCGGTAGGCGCTTACGGCTTCGGCAGCAAACCGGTAGTCTTCACGGAGTTTGGGGACGTCGATATGCGCATCGACGATGCCTTAAGCGACATATATGCTTCAGGCGCAGGAGGGCTCTTGTTCTGGGAGGACAGCTATTATCAGTTTTCCGAAGACGAGTATCAGGCCTGGCTTGCTGCGCACCTTCCTTAGGAACCTGCGCCGGGGAATTGTATGATAGCCAGAATGTTCAATCAAAAATATAACGCATTCGTCCTGGGCGCGCTGCTGTTATCGGGCGCCCTTGTCTATTCCGGCACTTTTTACAGTTCTTTCCATTTCGACGACGTTGCCTCCATCATCGAGAATCCCGCCATAAGGAACATCTTGGATCTGCGGGCTATCTGGAATTTCTGCCCGGCCCGTTTTATAACCTACCTGTCGATAGCTCTCAATTACCGCTTCAACCATCTGCACGTATTCGGTTATCACCTCCTGAACCTGGCTATCCACCTGGGTTCGGCAGTCCTGACCTGGCGGCTTATGCTGCTTACCCTGTCTACCCCGGCAATGAGGGGGCGCAAGATCGCCGCGCATGCCAGGCTTATCGCTTTTTTTGCGGGGTTGGTTTTTGTGACGCACCCCCTCCAGACCCAGGCCGTCACCTACATCATCCAGCGAGCGGCTTCTCTGGCAACCCTGTTTTATCTGGCGTCGCTGAACTTCTATGTTGCCTCAAGGCTCTTACGGCAACAAGGGCAAAACCCCGCAGCCTCAAGGCTCTTTTATTCCGGTTCGTTGATCGCCGCGGTCATCGCCATGTTCACGAAAGAGACGGCAGCAACCATCCCTTTTGCGGTTTTATTGTACGAGGCCTGTTTCTTAAAAACCAAAGAAAGGCTGGACTGGAAGCATCTGGCTCCTTTTTTCGCGGCCCTGTCGATCATTCCCCTGACGATGCTTATTACCGGATCGGTAGATGTCATGGGGATCCGCCTGGTCCAGAGATCCGCCCCTACCAGCATTTCCCCCTGGCAGTATCTTTGTACGCAGTTCCAGGTCATGGCCACCTACCTCAGGCTTCTGCTGATACCGATACGCCAGAACCTTGACTATGATTATCGCGTTGCAAAAGGCCTGCTGGAATTGCCCGTTTTGTCCAGCCTCGTTCTTTTAGCCGCGCTCCTGGCCGCCGCGATCCGCATGCGCTCTAAATACAGATTGCTCTCCTTCGGCATTTTCTGGTTTTTCCTGACGCTGTCGGTTGAATCAAGCATTATCCCGATCAGGGATATCATTTTCGAACACCGGCTTTATCTGCCGATGGTGGGTTTTAGTTTTTTTGCGGTAGGCGGCATATATTACCTCTTTGAGAACAGGGCCCTGAAGCCGGCGGTCATAGCGCTCTTCATCATAACTTCGTGTTACGGGGTCCTTTCTTACAGAAGGAACATGGTTTGGAGAAACGATTTTACCTTATGGAATGATACGGTGCAGAAATCGCCCGGGAAGGCAAGGCCCTACAATAACCGCGGGGTTGCCTATGGGGATCAGGGCAATTTCGCTCAGGCCATCTCCGACTACACCCGGGCCATCGCCATAAGCCCCGATTACGCGGAGGCCTATTATAACCGCGCAAACGCCTATGATAAGCAAGGCAATCTTTCCCAGGCCATCGCCGACTACACCCGGGCCATCGCCATAAGCCCCGCTTACGCAGCGGCCTACAATAACCGCGCGAACGTCTACAATAAGCAGGGCAATTTCGCTCAGGCCATCGCCGATTGCATCCGCGCCATTGAAATAAACCCCGATTACGCAGAGGCCTATTATAACCGCGGCCTTGCGTATGATAAACAGGGCGACCTCCCGCAGGCCGTCGCCGACTACGCCAAAGCCATTTCCCTGAACCCCAACCTTGAGAAAGCCCACAACAACCGCGGGGTTATCTATGGTAAGCAGGCTAACCTCGCCCAGGCCATCGCCGACTACAGCAAGGCCATTGAAATAAATCCGGATTACGCAGAGGCTTATTATAACCGCGCAAACGCCTATGATAAGCAAGGCAATTTTACCCAGGCCATCGCCGACTATACCAAAGCCGTTGCCTTAAACCCCAACTACGCAGCGGCCTACAATAACCGCGGCGTTGCCTATGGCGCGCGAGGCAAGTTTGCGCAAGCCATTGCCGACTGCACCAGGGCCATTGAGATAAACCCCAACCTCGAACAGGCCTATAACAACCGCGGCCTTGCCTATGATAAGCAGGGCGACCTTCCGCAGGCCGTCGCCGACTACACCAAAGCTATTGCCGTCAACCCCGTGTATACCGAGGCCTATTATAACCGCGGCCTTGCCTATCATAAACAAGGCAATTTCACCCAGGCCGTCGCCGACTATACCAAGGTCATTGAAATGGCTCCTCGTTTTGCCCCTGC
This sequence comes from Patescibacteria group bacterium, assembly GCA_035506195.1. GTDB lineage: Bacteria > Omnitrophota > Gorgyraeia > Gygaellales > Profunditerraquicolaceae > DATJPV01. Next base: position 28,732 of record DATJPV010000048.1, read on the forward strand.
CTACAACAACCGAGGCGCTGCGTATTATCGCACGGCAGAGTATGGCAAAGCCTGGGCGGATGTGCACCAGGCAGAGGCATTAGGGGCCGTGGTTGACCCCCGGTTCCTTGAATCCCTGAAAAAGGCCTCCGGAACGGATAAATAGTGGTATAATATAAGAATATGGAATCTGCTCATATACAACCTGACCGGTTCGCGTTTAGGATGGTGGCATTGATCCTGGTATGCAATGCCGCCGGCAGCACCTTGTACTTTCTGTGGAGTCTATACGCCAGGGCCGTGGGGCCGACTACCGGCAGGAGCATGGCGTTCATCCTGGTAGATTTGTTTTTTGCTTTTGCGCTTTTTCGGCAGAAGCTATGGGCGCGGCCGTGGGTTATTGCGCGCTCTGTCCTGGGAGCGCTTCTATGGGTGGGAGTTTCCGTCTACCAGAGGAACCCCTTTGGCGCGGTCACGCAGGTGGTCTTCTTCGGCGCGATCATCGCCCTTCTGAGCGGCTGGGTCGCAAAGCCGGTCGCCAGGGTCCTGGGAGTGGCGGCGATAGGTTTGATCGCCGCCATCGGTTTCAATAATCTCCAGGCGATTGCCAACTACAACAAGATCGCCGCCCAGGTTATCAATGCGGGAGCCCGTGAGTATGTAAGCGAAAAATTCGGTTACCGCATTACTACGCCGGAGAACTGGAAGATCATCAAACGCAGCGATTTTGGCAAGGTAGACAAGTCCCTGCTTACTACCGATGCCGAGATCGCCATGATCAATAAAGAAGGGACCGGGTATTGCCTGCTCATCCCGGAAGAGCTTAAAGGTTACGGCACGGCTTATGACCTTCAAATGGTGCGTAACGCGGTACTGGAAAATGCCAAGCGCATAAAAGGAGTGGAGGTCCTGGAGAATAATCTTGCCTCGCCGTATGGAGAGGCCGGATTCCAGATCAAATACGGCGTTTGGTCGGAAGGGTTCCATTACCGCTACCTTGTGCTTTACAGCGTGTATCAAAGAACAGGCATACAGTTGCTGGTGTGGGCTTTTGATTCTAATGCCGACAGCGTGTTCAGCGATGTCGTCAAGAACGTCGCCGGCAAAGTTACCTTTAAATAAGAACGGAGGGCCCCGGGATGAAAAAGACCGTTTTCTTTATAGTGGTGTGCCTGGTTCTTTGCGGCAGCCTGTTCGTGCTCGCCCAGAATAACCAGGAGCAGGCAGCGCCGGATGGCATGGAGTATATCCAGGTAAGTAATGGCTATAAGATCCTTGTCCCCAAGGGCATGAAATTGATACCGGTAGGCTCGTACGAGAGGGTCGAGAAGCTCGATACGTATGTAGCCCGCAGGTTCGAAGAGATGGACAAGCGTTTAAAAGAGATCGAAACCGGCCAGGCCCAGATGCAGGGAGAGCTTGCGCAGTTAAAGGCGGCGGTAGCCGAGTTGCGCACTAAGATCAAGGAGTAAGCCTTACAAAGGAGGGCAAGAATGAAGGCTAAAGGCATATTTTTACTCGCGTGCGGCATAGCGGGAGGGGTTTTTGTGTATTTTTTTGATATCATCATGAAAAGGCCTCTTAATTACCTCGGCCCCAAATCTATGGTGGCGATGGCGATCTGCGCGATCCTGGCGATCGCCGGGTTTCGCATACTGCAGAAGGGCTCCCAAAGGGCGCACTTGAACAAAAGACAGGTCATTATCTCATGGCTGGTAGCGGCTGTCTTCTGTCTCTTGTATGCCTGGGCCGTGTTTGCGATACCTGATCCTCTGGAGGCCTGGTGGTTTATGGTCTCTTGCACTGCCCCCGCCATGATCGTAGGGGCGCTGCTGCTTTATCTGTTCGGACGCAAGAAGTAAGGCGTTTTAGGGGCAGCCCGCTACACGTAAAAACCCGTCTTTTTTGGCGGGTTTTTATTTGCCAAAACCGGTATTTTTGATATAATAGATTTTCTTACAAGGAGAACCTATGATCGAACGCTACAGCCTACCCCGCATGACCGGCCTCTGGCAGGACGAATTCAAATTCAAGACTATGCTGGACATCGAGATATATGTCCTGGAGGCGCTTGCCAGAAAAAAGAAGGTCCCGGCTCAGGCAGTGCAAAGGATCCGCAAGAAGGCGCGCTTCAGCGTTGCTGCGATCAGGGCCATAGAAGAGAAGACGCAACATGATGTAGTGGCCTTTGTCAGCAATATAGCACAAAATATTGGGGATGACGCCAAGTACCTGCACATCGGCCTTACTTCTTCCGACCTCCTGGATACCACCCTAGGAGTGCAGTTGAAGGAGGCAACCGCCATCCTTATCGATGACCTGAAACGGCTGCAGCAGTTGTTGGCGGCAAAGGCGAAAAAATACAAGGATATGGTGTGTATCGGCCGTACGCACGGCATCCACGCCGAGCCGACTACCTTCGGCTTAAAAATGGCCCTTTGGTTTGATGAAACCGGCCGGTCCCTGGAGCGCCTGCGCCAGGCCGGAGAAGCCGCCGCAGTGGGTAAGATATCCGGCGCGGTAGGGACGTATTCCAATATCGAGCCGGAAGTCGAAGCCTATGTGTGCAAGAAGCTGGGGCTTAAGCCCGCCGGCATCTCGACGCAGATCATCCAGCGGGACGTGTATGCCCAGTATCTGGCGGCGCTGGCGATCATCGGCTCAAGCCTGGAGAAATGCGCCACCGAGATAAGGCACCTGCAAAGGACGGAAGTGTTGGAGGCCGAAGAGCCGTTCGGCAAAGGGCAAAAAGGCTCTTCCGCCATGCCGCATAAACGTAATCCGGTCATCTGCGAGCGCATCTGCGGCCTCAGCCGGCTCTTGCGCGGGAATGCCCTGGTGGCCATAGAGAACGTTTCCCTCTGGCACGAGCGCGACATCAGCCACTCTTCCGCCGAAAGGGTGATCATGCCGGATTCTACGATTACGCTTGATTACATGCTGCACAAGTTTACCGACGTCATCGCGGGCCTGACGGTATATCCGGATAATATGCTGGCCAATCTCGTCAAGACACAGGGGCTCATTTTTTCGCAGCGGGTCCTTTTGAAGCTTATGTCCAAGGGCCTCAGCCGGACGCGCGCCTACGACATGGTACAGCGTGCGGCCATGCGCACCTGGAAGGAAAAAATAGATTTTCAGCGGGCACTGCTGGAAGACAAGGAAACATCCGGGTATGTGAGCGCCCGGGAACTGGAAACGCTGTTTGACCTGACGTATTATTTGCGCAATATCCATAAGATCTATAAACGCCTGGGTCTTTGATAGATCTTGCCTAAAAACGCATTGCGCCTTTCCTGCCGTTACCTTTGGGGTATCGATGGTCTGGAAGATCGAAATAAAGGATAAACAGGGTATTTTTGATTCCGTCGGAGAGGGGATCAAAAAAGATATCCTGGACTTAGGCATCAAAACCGTCCAGGAAGTCCGCTTTGCCCAGGTCTACCTGCTTGAGGGGGACCTTTCCGGCGATCAGCTCAAGAAGATCTGCGAAGAGCTCATTACCGACAATATCGTCCAGGAATACGCCGTCAATCCCCGCCTTGAACCTTCCGGCCGCGCCGCAAAGGAACAAGTGGTCGAAGTCGCCTATAACCCCGGCGTGATGGACCCGGCCGAGGAATCGGTGCGCAAAGGCATCAAAGACCTTGGGATAGAAGGGGCCGTGCGCGTCAGGACTGCCAAGAAATATTTCATCCGCGGCTCGCTTACCGCCTCGCAGCTGGCGACCATCTCCGAAAAACTGCTTTACAACAAGCTCATCCAGCATATCGTTAAAGACGCCGGGTATGCGCCTTTCGGCGCTCAACAGCCCGCCTATGTTTTTAAGTTGATCACCGTGGAGCTGCTGAATGCCTCCGCCGCGCAATTGGCCAAGATCAGCCGGCAGGGCCAGCTTTTTTTGAATGCGGCGGAGATGATGCAGATCAAGGCGCATTTCAGGAAACTCGGCCGTAACCCTACCGATTGCGAATTGGAGACCATCGCCCAGACCTGGTCGGAACACTGCTGGCACAAGACCTTCAGGGGCAAGATCGACTACCGGGAAAAATTGTTCCGTTCCAAGCCCAGGCGGCTCAAGATCGACAACCTCCTAAAATCTACCGTGATGCAGGTGACCCGGCAATTGAACAAGCCCTGGTGCGTGTCGGTTTTCAAGGACAACTCCGGGGTCATCGCGTTCGACGACCGGCACAACGTATGCTTCAAAGTAGAAACGCACAATCACCCTTCGGCCCTGGAGCCGTTTGGCGGCGCCAATACCGGCATCGGCGGCGTCATCCGCGACCCGTTGGGCACCGGCCTGGGCGCCAAGCCCATACTCAACACCGATGTATTCTGTTTCGGCCTTCCGGATTATCCTTTCAGCAAGCTGCCCAAGGGCACGCTGCACCCCAAGAGGATCATGAAGGGGGTTGTTTCCGGCGTGCGCGATTACGGCAACAAGATGGGCATCCCTACCGTAAACGGCGCCGTCCTGTTCCACGAACGCTTTACCGGCAATCCCCTGGTGTATTGCGGCACGGTAGGGATCATGCCGAAAGATAAATCCTTTAAACAGGCCCGTACCGGTGACCTGGTCGTGGTGGTAGGAGGCAGGACCGGCAGGGACGGGATACACGGCGCGACATTCTCCTCCGGAGAGCTCACTCACGAATCCGAAACTATTTCCAGCGGCGCGGTGCAGATCGGCAACCCCATCCAGGAAAAGAAAATGCTGGATACCATCCTGCAGGCGCGCGACCAGAACCTGTACAGCGCCATTACCGACTGCGGCGCCGGGGGGCTGTCCAGCGCGGTAGGCGAGATGGGCGAAGGCCTGGGCGCGCAGGTCTGCCTGGAAAAAGTCCCCCTTAAATACCAGGGGCTTTCTTATACCGAGATCTGGATCTCGGAATCCCAGGAGCGCATGGTCCTGGCGGTGCCTGCGCAGAATATCGAGCGGCTGCTGGAGGTCTTTGCCGCGGAGAACGTTGAGGCCACGGTCATCGGCGAATTTACTTCCGACAAAAGGCTGAAGCTGTTGTATAACGGCAATCCGGTCTGCGATCTGGATATGCGGTTCTTGCATCACGGCTTGCCCCAGACAGAGAAAAAGGCGGTTTTCATACAGGCGCATCACCAGGAGCCAAAGGACAGGTCCGCCAAGAACCTGACCCCTGCGCTGTTGCGGTTGCTCTCCCATTACGATATCTGTTCCAAGGAGTGGATTATCAGGCAATATGACCACGAGGTCCAGGGCGGCTCGGTCCTGAAGCCCCTGGTCGGCTGCGCCAACGACGGCCCCTCCGACGCCAGTATCGTCAGGCCGTTGCCGGATTCCGACAAGGGCCTGATCATCGCCAACGGCATCAATTTCCGTTTCGGTTTCATCGACCCCTATTGGATGGCTGCCGGCTGTATCGACGAGGTGCTTCGGCAGATAATCGCCTCGGGAGGCTCCCTGCAGGAAGTGGCCATACTGGATAACTTCTGCTGGGGCAATCCCGATAAACCCGACCGGTTGGGCGGCGTGGTCAGGGCTGCCTACGGCTGTTATGATATTGCCAAGGCCTTTGGCGTTCCGTTCATTTCCGGCAAGGACAGTTTTTATAACGAATATACCGTTAAGCACAACTCGATCGCCATTCCCGGAACGCTATTAATCTCGGGTATGGCGGTGATGGAAGATGTCGGCAAGGCGGTTTCCATGTATGCCAAGAAAGAAGGGGACCTGGTGTACGTCGTCGGCCAGACCTTCAATGAGCTGGGCGGTTCGCATTATTACGACATCCTCGGTTTCACGGGCAACAGCGTCCCGCGCGTCGATCCGAAACAGGCCAAGCATACTTTCAATGCCTTAAGCAGGGCCTGCGGCCAGAGGCTGGTCAAGGCCATGCACGATTGTTCGGAGGGCGGGATCGCGGTCGCTGCCGCCGAGATGGCCTTTAGCGGCGGCCTGGGCATGGAGCTGTTCATTTCCGAGGTCCCTTATAAAGATAATCAGGCAGGCCGCAATGAGTGCGTCCTCTTTTCGGAGTCCCATTCCCGCTTCATCGTTTCGATAGACAAGAAGGCCCAGAAGGCATTCGAGGCGATGCTCAAGGGGGTAGCCTTTGGCCTGGTGGGCTGCGTTTCGCATGATAAAGAATTCAAGGTATACGGCTTGGATGGCAAGCCTTGCATCAAGGCAGGAATCGACGAGCTCAAGCGGCACTGGCAGGAGACGTTACGTTGGTAGCGCTAGCCCGGGGAGGCAGAATGGAAAAAGTTAAAAGAACCATCAGGGACGATTTTACCCAGGAAGATACCTGGCGGATGTTCCGTATCATGGCGGAGTTTGTCGAGGGGTTTGAGGTCCTTTCCAAGGTGGAAAAGGCGGTTTCCATATTCGGTTCGGCCCGCAGCAAGCCCGACAATAAATATTATAAACTGACCGAAGAGATCGCCTACCTTTTAGCCAAGGAAGGTTATGCGATCATTACCGGCAGCGGCCCCGGCATCATGGAGGCTGCCAATAAAGGCGCGCGCCGCGCAAAAGGGCATTCCATCGGGCTTAATATTCAACTGCCCATGGAACAGAAGGCCAACTCGTACGTGGATACGCTGTTGAACTTTCATTATTTCTTTGTGCGCAAGGTCATGTTCGTAAAATACGCCAAGGCCTTCGTGATCATCCCCGGAGGCTACGGTACTCTGGATGAGCTCACCGAAGCGCTCAACCTTATCCAGACCCACAGGATCCCGTCGTTCCCCGTGGTCCTGTTCGGCAGCGCATACTGGAAAGGGTTCACCGATTGGCTGCGTAGCGAAGTGCTCAGGGAAAAGAACATCAGCCCCGACGATATGTTCCTTTTCAAGACCACCGATAGCCCCAAAGAAGTGGTCAAGATCATCAACAGATTCTATAATCACAAGCGTTGAAGCGATGAAGAAAGTCAAAGTCTGCGTATTGCGCACCGCCGGCACGAACTGCGATCAGGAAACAGCCGCCGCCTTCAAGAAGGCCGACTCAGACCCGGAGCTGGTGCATGTGAATAGCCTGGTAAGCGGCCAAAAAGACCTGGCGGCCTATCATATCCTGGCAATACCCGGAGGCTTCAGCTACGGCGACGATATCGCCTCGGGAAAGGTATTTGCCAACGAATTACGCTGTAAGCTGTTCGACCAGATAAAAAAGTTCGTCCAGGAAGGCAAGGCCATCATCGGCATCTGTAACGGATTTCAGGTATTGGTCAAAAGCGGGCTCCTGCCGGGCAACCCCGAACTCAAACAGGAGGCCAGCCTCATCATCAATGATTCCGGCAAGTTCGAAGACCGCTGGGCGTATCTGAAGGCAAGCCAGTCCCGGTGCGTCTGGAGCAAGGGGCTGCCCGAAGTCATCTACCTCCCGGTAGCTCACGGAGAGGGCAAATTTGTCGCAAAGGATAAGAAGACCCTGGAGAAGCTCAAACAGAACGGCCAGGTGGTCTTACGGTATTGTACGCCCAAAGGAGAGCCGGACGGCTACTCTTGGAATCCCAACGGCTCAGTCGACAACATCGCCGGCATCTGCGATGAGTCCGGAAGGATCCTCGGGCTTATGCCGCACCCGGAAAGGCACGTCGATATTACGCATCACCCCCGCTGGACCGGCCAGAAAACAGGCAAAGACGGCGACGGCATTCTTATTATCAGAAACGGAGTGGAATATGCACGAAGAAACCTGTAACGACCACCCGAAAGAGTACTGCGGCTTGTTTGGGATATACGGCCATGCGCAGGCCAGCTGGCTTACCTATTTGGGGCTGTACGCCCAGCAGCACCGGGGGCAGGAAGCCTGCGGTATCACCGTCAATGAAGACGGCACGTTGTATATTTATAAAGGGATGGGTCTGGTCAGCGACGTATTCACCGGCCAGGTGCTGAATAAGCTCAAAGGCCATGCGGCGGTCGGGCACGTCCGTTACTCGACGACCGGCTCAAGCGTCCTGAAGAACGCCCAGCCCCTGCTTATCGATTACGCCAAGGGTTCGATATGCATCGCCCATAACGGCAACCTGGTAAACTCTTTGGAGCTGCGCCAGTACCTGGAACAGACCGGCTCGATCTTCCAGACTACCACGGATTCCGAACTGATTATCCATCTGATGGCCAGGGCCAAGACGCAGAGCCTGGAGGACAGCCTCGTGTACGCGCTCAAAAGGATCAAGGGCGCCTATTCGCTGGTGATGATGGATACCAAAAGCCTTATCGGCGTACGCGACCCCTTCGGGTTCCGTCCGCTGTGCCTGGGCAGGCTGGGCAAGGCCTGGTGCCTGGCCTCGGAGACCTGCGCGTTCGACCTCATCGGCGCAAAGCTTGTCAGAGAGATCAAACCGGGCGAGATCGTTTTCATCAACAAGGACGGCGTGCGTTCAAGCAGCCTTTTAAACGGCCATGCAAATCACCGGCGCGCCTTTTGTACCTTTGAGCACGTATACTTTTCCCGCCCCGACTCCGTGGTGTTCGGCGAAACGGTGCATCTGGTCAGGCGCAAGCTGGGGGAGCAGTTGTCCTGCGAGCACCCGGTAAAGGCCGACTTTGTCGTGCCGGTCCCGGATTCGGGGTTCTCCGCGGCGATGGGGTATTCGCACGCTTCGGGGATACCTCTGGAGATGGGGATCATCCGTAACCATTACGTCGGCAGGACCTTTATCCAGCCGGCGCAGGATTCCCGGGACCTGGGCGTGCGGGTCAAGTTCAACCTCCTCAAAGACGTCTTAAAAGGCAAGCGCATCGTTATTGTCGATGATTCCATCGTCCGGGGGACTACCTCCAAGATCCGCGTGCGCAACTTGCGCGCCGCCGGAGTAAAGCAGGTGCACCTGCGTATATCCTGTCCGCCGCACCGGTTCCCTTGTTTTTACGGGATCGACTTTCACCGTTCTTCGGAGCTGATCGCCAACAAGTATGCGTGTTTGGATGATATACGCAAATATCTGGAGGTAGACAGCCTCGGGTACCTGAGCCTGGAGGGGATGCTGCGTTGCCTCAGGCACGACAAGAACAGCTACTGCGCCGCCTGCTGGACAGGCAGATACCCGATCAGGGCGGAGAAAAAGCACGGCAAGTTCTCCCTGGAAACGCACTGCTGCGGGCAAGGAGATATCACGGTGTAGCGGCTGCTAGCGTTGATCAAGTGCGATACGTATATATGCAGCTGAAGTTGATTTTTACAGGCAGGGGGACATAACGATTTAGCTTGAGGAGCCAGTTATGAAGAATATGACCTACAAGAAGGCCGGCGTGGATATCGAGAAAGCCAGCCTCTTTAAGAAAAAGATTGCTGCCCTGGTCAAGACATCCTGCGGCCCCCTGGTATTGAAAGGGGTCGGCGGTTTCGGCAGCCTCTTTAACTTTCCCGGGCAGGAGTACCGCCATCCGGTGCTGGTGTCTTCTACCGACGGGGTCGGGACAAAATTGAAGATCGCCCTCCTTGCCCGCTCGCACGATACCATCGGCATCGACCTGGTTGCCATGAACGTTAATGATATCCTGTGCATGGGCGCACGGCCCCTGTTCTTCCTTGATTATATCGCTACCGGCAAGCTCGACCCGCAGGTCCTTTTAGACGTGGTCAAGGGGATCAACCGCGGCTGCCTTCAGGCAGGCTGCGCCCTTATCGGCGGGGAGACCGCCGAGATGCCCGGGATGTACCCGGACGGCGAATACGATGTGGCGGGATTCTGCGTGGGCGTAGTGGATAGAGAGCGCATCATCGACGGATCCCGGATAAGGCCGGGCAATGTCGTCATCGGCCTGGAGTCAAGCGGCATTCACTCCAACGGCTATGCCCTGGTGCGCAAGGTCCTTTCCCGGAACGAATTGCTGCGCATGAGCGATGAGCTGCTTAAGCCTACCCGGATATACGTCAAGCCGGTGCTGTCCATTTTGCGCGAATATGACGTCAAGGGGATATCCCATATTACCGGAGGAGCCTTCTATGACAAGATCGCAAGGATCCTGCCCGGCGATACGGATGTCCTGATCCGCAAGCACGCCTGGGCTGTGCCTAAGATATTCCGGCTCATTCAAAACAAGGGCGGCATCGACGAAAAGCAAATGTACCATACGTTCAACATGGGTATCGGGATGGTCTTGATCGCCGACGCCGGGGATGTCTCCGGCATCAGAAAAAGCCTTTTGGGATCGGGCCTGAAAAGCTGGGTCATCGGGGAGGCGGCCAAGGGCAGCAAGGCAGTAACGGTCGCCTAAAAGAGGAGGGTATCATGGATACGCTGTATGTCGTCATCGTCGCGATAGTCGCAATATTCCTTATGGGGATCAGGATCGTCAGGCCCACGCACCGGGGGCTCATCGAGAGGCTGGGTAGGTACCACCGCTTTGCCGCGCCGGGTTTCAACTGGATCATCCCCTTTATCGACAAGATGTATCAGATCAATATCACCGAGCAGATGGTGGATGCCGAGCCGCAGGAGATCATCACCTTTGACAACCTCAATGCCAGGGTCGACGCCCAGGTGTATTTCAAGGTCAAGACCGACGAACAGAGCGCCAAAAGCTGCATCTATAACGTCAACAATTATCAGTATCAGATCGTCAATCTTGCCCGGACCACGCTCAGGAACATCATCGGCACGCTCACCTTGAAGTCCGCCAACAGCGAGCGCGGCAAGATCAACGATGAACTGCATAATACCCTGATGAACGAGACCTCCAGCTGGGGCATCGAGATCGTCAGGACCGAATTAAAGGAGATCGATCCTCCCAAGGACGTCCAGGAGACCATGAACAAGGTCGTCAAGGCCGAGAACGAAAAGATCGCGGCGGTCGATTTCGCAACCGCCACCGAGACGGCGGCGGACGGCCAGAAGCGGGCGGAGATCAAGAAGGCCGAAGGCATCAAGCAAGCCAGGATCCTGCAGGCGGAAGGAGAGGCCGAGGCGATCCGGCTGGTCAACGAGGCCGCGGAAAGATACTTCGTAGGCAATGCCCAGGTCTTAAGGAAGTTGGAAGCCGTAGAGAGGTCTCTTGAACAGAACGCCAAAGTCGTCATTCCGACCAACAGCGAGCTGGTCAACGTGATCGGCGAGCTTGCGGGCGTGTTGCCCTTGAAAAAAGAGGACAAAGAAAAGAAATAATATGCGCATCCTGGTTGTTGGCTCAGGCGGCAGGGAACATGCGCTGGTCTGGAAGATCGCGCAGTCAAAATTGACTGACAAGATCTTCTGCGCGCCGGGTAACGGCGGCATCGCGCAACAGGCAGACTGCCTCGATATAAAAGCCGAAGACATCCCCGGGTTGCTTGAGTTTGCCCGTAAGGAGAAGATCGGGCTGACCGTGGTCGGGCCGGAGGCCCCGCTTGCCGCCGGCATTGTCGATGAATTCAAAAAATACGGCTTAAGAATATTCGGACCGGACAAAAAGGCCTCCCAAATGGAGGCCAGTAAGATCTTTGCCAAGGAGTTGATGGCAAAATACGGCATTCCTACCGCCGCATTCAAGGTCTTTGACGATCCCGGCGAAGCCAAGCGCTACATTGAAAAAAGAAATACCCCTTGTGTGGTAAAAGCAGACGGCCTTGCCGCAGGCAAGGGCGTAGTTGTTGCCAAGGATGCCGGGGAGGCGCTTAAGGCAACAGAGGCAATGATGCAACAGAAGGCCTTCGGCCAGGCAGGCTCCCGGATAGTGGTTGAGGATTGCCTGCAAGGGCCCGAGGCCTCCATACTGGTGTTGGTGGACCACAAGACCATTATTCCCCTTGCCTCCAGCCAGGACCACAAGCGTATCTTTGATAACGATGCCGGGCCGAATACCGGCGGGATGGGTGCGTATTCGCCGGCTCCGGTAGTCACCCGGGAATTATTCGCCGACATCCTTGACCGTGTCATATACCGTACTATCGACGGCCTGGCCAAAGAGGGCATCGGCTACCGCGGCGTCTTGTATGCCGGGATCATGCTTACTGCCGACGGCCCCAAGGTCCTTGAGTTCAACGTGCGTTTCGGCGACCCCGAAACCGAAGCGGTCCTGCCGCGGCTGACATACGATTTGGTGGAAGTGATGGCGGCGGCAAGCGAAGATAAGCTGTACCGGATCATCCAGGCCGGCGGCTTAAGCTGGGATGACCGTTTCTGCGTATGCGTCGTAGTCGCCTCCGGAGGCTATCCCGGGGATTATCAGAAGGGCAAAGAGATCATCGGCCTTGCGGATGCCGCCGGGATGAAGGACGTGGTGGTATTCCACGCCGGCACGGCGCTGGCAGCTCAGCCGTCGCGTTTCGTCACCAGCGGCGGCCGGGTATTGGGCGTTACCGGCCTGGGCTCGACGGTCAAAGAGGCGATCGGTCGGACATACCAGGCAGTGGACAAAATAAAATTTGAAGGCATGCAGTACCGGCACGACATTGCGGCGCGGGCATTATAAACAAAAAGGGGTGTATATGAAATATCCGGCGGTAAGCGTGATCATGGGCAGTCAATCCGATCTGGAAATAGTCAACGAAGCAATAAGCGTCCTTAAGGAATTCGGCGTTTCCTTCGAGGCAAAAGTTTTATCCGCGCACCGCAGCCCCAAAGAGCTGGCCGCCTACGTGGAGGCATCTTCTGCCAAAGGGGCCAGGGTGTTTATCGCCGCTGCCGGCGGCTCGGCAGCCCTGGCAGGCGTGGTTGCCGCGCACACGACCGTGCCGGTTATCGGCATCCCTATCGAGACCCGCAGCCTCAAAGGCCTGGATTCGTTATTGTCGACCGTGCAGATGCCTGCGGGCATCCCGGTTGCCTGCATGGCGATCGGCAAGGCAGGGGCGAAAAATGCGGGGCTTTTCGCTCTGGCGATATTAGGGGCTACCGATACGAAGATAAGGGCAAAATTGGCGGCGCATAAAAAGGCAATGCGTCTTAAGGTCGCCCGGACAAAACTCGCCATATGATAAAGACTCGGATTGTTTCAGTCGATGCGATCAACCCCCGGGAAGAATATTTAAAAGAGGCGGCGGACGTCTTGAGGGAGGGAGGCCTGGTGGTCATTCCTACGGAGACCGTCTACGGCGTCTGCGCAAACCTCTTGCACAAAAAAGCGGTGGCGCGGTTGTCCGAGATAAAGGCCCGGCCCAAGGATAAGCCATTCTCCCAGCACATCGATAGGAAGGAAAAGATCGAGGCCCTGGCTAGGGATATACCCATCCAGGCCTATAAACTCATGGATGCTTTTTGGCCGGGGCCGCTGACGCTGGTATTCAAAGCGCGCGATAACGGCACGGTGGGCCTGCGTCTGCCGGATAACGAGATCGCGCAAAAAGTGATCGCGTTTGCGGATGTGCCGGTCGTCTGTCCGTCGGCAAACTTAAACGGTAAGCCCGCGCCGACGTGTTTCCGGGAAGCGCTGCAGGACCTTGAGGGGCTGGTCGAGTATGCCATAGATGCCGGGCCCACGAAACTCGGGCTCGAATCGACGGTAGTGGACGTCAGCTCCGATACCGTGGCGGTCCTGCGCGAAGGCGCGATCAAGAAGGAAGAGATCGAAAGGGTTGTCCGGACCAAGACCGTGCTTTTTATCTGCACGGGAAACTCCTGCCGTTCGGTCATGGCCCAGGCGCTGCTTCAGAAAAAGCTCAAGGAAGCCGGCCGCACCGACGTAGAGGTCCTTTCGGCGGGCATCATGATGCTCTCCGGCCTGGGGGCAAGCGAACCGACCAAGGAGGTCCTGCGGGAAGAAGGCATCGATGTCTCCGCTCACCGCTCGCAGCGGGTAACCAAGGAGCTGGCCCTGAAGTCCGATATCATCCTGGTCATGGAAAAGCTGCATGAAGAAAGGCTCTTGCAACTGGTCCCCGGGATAAAAAATAGGGTTTTTTTACTCAAAGAATTTGCTAAAATAAAGGATAACAATCTCAATATCGATGACCCCATCGGCACGACTCTTGAATTTTACCGGCAGACCTGCGCCGTCATCAAGGAATCCGTAGAAAGGGTAAGCAATATCATATGAAAAACGTACTTATCGCTTCCGATCACGCGGGGTTCAGGATGAAGGAGAAGCTGAAGCCCTACCTTCAGAAAAAAGGGTATGCGGTTAAAGACCTAGGTACCTACTCGACGCAGCGCTGCGACTATCCGGCTACCGCCTATGCCCTGGCAAAAGAGATCTCGCAAAAACGCTATGCGCGCGGGGTGTTGATCTGCAAGACCGGCATCGGCAATTCCATCGTGGCCAACCGGCTTCCGGGCGTGCGCGCCTCGCTGTGTTACAACTATTCGGCGGCAAAACTGACCCGCGAGCACAACGACAGCAATGTCCTGGTTCTAGCTTCCGCGTTCGTCACGCTCCCCCAGGCCAAACGCATCGCAGGGGTATGGCTTGTGACGCCCTTTGCCGGTGGCAGGCACCAGAGGCGGCTCAACCAGATAAAGGCAATCGAAAAGGATATAAGAAAATGGACAGTTTAAAACATCTTAAAGTAGTCGACCCGGATATCTACGCGTTGATCAACGCCGAAGTCAGAAGGCAGGAAGATAACCTGGAGCTGATCGCTTCGGAAAACTTTACGTCGCTGGCGGTGCTGGAGGCGCAAGGCTCGGTGCTCACCAATAAATACGCCGAAGGCTATCCCCATGCGCGCTGGTACGGCGGCTGCGACAACGTCGACGAGGTCGAAGCCCTGGCGGTGGAGCGCGCAAAGAAATTGTTCAATGCCGAGCACGTCAACGTCCAGGCCCACTCCGGCTCGCAGGCGAACATGGCGGTCTACTTTGCGGCCCTGGAGCCCGGGGATACGGTCCTGGCCATGGACCTTGCCTGCGGCGGGCACCTGACGCACGGCCACCCGCATAATTTTTCCGGGATGTTCTACAACATAGTGACCTACGGGGTGGACAAGAAGACCGAGCTCCTTGATTACGACTATATCTTGAGCCTTGCCAAGAAGCATAAACCCAGGATGATCCTGGCGGGTGCATCGGCCTATCCGCGCAGGATCGATTTCAAGGCTTTCCGCGGCATCTGCGATAAGGTCGGCGCATACCTGTTCGTCGATATGGCCCATATCGCAGGCCTGGTAGCCGCAGGCATCCATCCTTCGCCTGTGCCTTACGCCGAATTCGTGAGCTCCACCACGCATAAGACCTTGCGCGGCCCCCGGGGAGGGTTCGTCATCTGCCGCAAGGACTTTGCCAAAAAGATCGATTCCCGCGTATTCCCCGGGATGCAGGGCGGCCCCCTGATGCACGTCATCGCCGCCAAGGCCGTCGTCTTTAAAGAGGCGATGACCCCGCGCTTTAAAAGTTACCAGAAACAGATCGTGGCAAACAGCAAGGAGCTTGCCCGCGCATTATCGAAGAAGGCCTTTCGGATCGTCTCATCGGGCACGGATACGCACCTGATGCTGGTAGACCTGACCGCCAAAGGCATCACCGGCGCGGATGCCTCGGCAGTGCTGGAAAAAGCCGGCATTACCGTCAATAAGAACCTGATCCCCTATGACCGTAAGAGCCCGGCGACCACCAGCGGCATACGGCTGGGGACCCCGGCAGTGACTACCCGCGGCATGAAACAGGCCCAGATGCGCCAGATCGCCCAATACATCGATGAGGCGATAGAAGCAAGCAACTACCCGGAGAGCGCCCAAGCCATCAGAAAGAAAGTCCTGGCCTTGACCGGGAGGTTCCCTCTCTATCCGGAATTGTGGGTGAAAAAATGAGCGCACGCACACAACCGCATAAACGCCCCAGCTGGGATGAATATTTTCTCGAGGTAGCCTGCCTTGTTGCCAAAAGATCGACCTGCCTGCGCAGGCACGTGGGGGCGGTCCTGGTAAAAGACAAAAAGATCCTGGCTACCGGCTATAACGGCGCGCCGTCGGGGGTCAGGCACTGCACGCAAACCGGATGCCTGCGCGACAGGCTCAAGATCCCCTCGGGCCAGCGCCATGAGCTCTGCCGCGGGTTGCACGCCGAACAGAACGTGCTCCTGCAGGCCGCGCTCTACGGCGTCAGCACCAAAGACAGCATTCTCTATGTGACCAATCAACCCTGCGTGATCTGCGCCAAGATGCTCATCAACGCCGGAGTTTGCGAGATCGTCATCTCCGACGGTTACCCCGACGAGCTGGCCAGGAAATTCCTGAAAGAAGCCGGCATCAAGGTGAGGAAATGTTGATATGAGGTGCCCCTTTTGCAACCACAAGGAAGATAAGGTCGTCGATTCGCGCTCCACGCAGGAGGAGTCGGCGATCCGCCGCCGCCGCGAATGTTTAAAGTGCGGCAAGCGTTTTACCACCTACGAGTATATCGAAGAAGTATCGCTGATGGTCAT
Source organism: Patescibacteria group bacterium (assembly GCA_035506195.1). Lineage (GTDB taxonomy): Bacteria > Omnitrophota > Gorgyraeia > Gygaellales > Profunditerraquicolaceae > DATJPV01. Next base: position 44,983 of record DATJPV010000048.1, read on the forward strand.
CAAGAAGGACGGCAGGCGCCAGCCCTTCGACCGCAAGAAGATCCTCTCCGGCATTATTAAGGCATGCGAAAAGAGGCCCATCAGCATGGAAAAGATGGGAGAGATCGTCACGCAGGTCGAGCGTGCCATACAGAAGAGGTCCGACCGCCAGATACCTTCCTCGCGGATCGGGGAACTGGTGATCGAACGCCTGAAGCTTTTGGATGAAGTGGCCTACGTGCGGTTTGCCTCGGTATACCGGCAGTTCAAGGATATCGGCCAGTTCATGACGGAACTTAAAGACATACTCAAGACCGACACCGGCAAGAAGTCAAAATAGAAAGGGAAGTTTTCGCGATGGTAGAAATGGAACTGAGCAAGATCGTCATCGACGAGAAGAGGCATGACCAGCTCATCGTCCTGAAAGAAAAGGGGGGCAGCCGCATCCTGCCCATCGTCATCGGCCTCAACGAAGCCTCGGCGATAAAACTGAAGATCAGCGGTTTCAACCCTCCGCGGCCGATGACGCACGACCTGCTGTTTTCCGCCATCGAAAGCCTGGAAGCCAAGATCGAGAAGGTCATCGTCGACAAGCTCGAAGAGAATACCTTTCACGCAAAACTGGTCGTCAGGACCGAATCCGGCAAGACCAAGATCATCGATGCCCGGCCTTCGGACAGCATCGCCCTGGCGGTCAGGGCGCACGTATCCATATTCGTGGAAGACGATGTGGTCAAGCAATCGGAGACCTTCAATCAGAACAATAAAACCCTATGAAGGTGGGCATACTTTCCGATACGCACGACAACCTCCCCCAGATCGAAAAGGCAATCGCGCTGTTTAACCGCCAACAGGTTGATCTTGTCCTGCATGCCGGGGATTTCGTCGCTCCTTTTGCCATCGCCAAATTCCAGGAGCTCTCCTGCCCCTGGGCCGGGGTGTTCGGCAATAATGACGGCGAGAAGAAAGGCCTGGCTGCCGCTTCGGAAGGCCGGATACAGGAAGGCCCCTTAAGGACTACGCTCGGCGGCCGCAAGATTACCGTTGTCCACGACATCGCTTCGATCAACCCCCAGACCGAGGAAGCGGACCTGATCGTCTTCGGGCACACGCATAGGCAGGCGGCGCTGAAGCAGCAGGATAAATTGCTCATCAATCCGGGTGAATGCGGCGGCTGGCTCAGCGGTAAATCGACGGTTGCGGTCGTGGACCTGGAAACGATGTCCGGAAAGCACACTACCTTATAAGATACCTCCACATGAAATTATCCCCCGAAATTTTTACGCTCCTGAAAGGCACCGCTTCTTTTGCCGCGAAGAAAAAGGCCGCCGTCTACGTGGTGGGCGGGTTCCTGCGGGATATGCTCCTGAAACGGGAAAAAGAAAATCCCGACATCGATTTTTCCATTGCGCAGGGGGCCATCCGCTTCGGCAGGCAGCTGTCCAGGGAGCTTTCCTGCGGCTACGTGGTTTTGGATAAAGAGCACGGCTGTTGCCGGCTGGTCAAAAAGATAGACGGCAGCCTTTGTACCCTTGATTTTACGGACTTTCGCGGGCCGAGCCTTGAAGATGACCTGTTGCACCGCGATTTTACCATCAATGCCATGGCCGCGGAACTGAATACCGTCTTAGGCAGCCGTTGCCTTGACGGGGGGCTCATCGATCCTTTCGGCGCCAGGCATGACCTCGGCCGCAAGTTGATCCGCATGGTCAACCCCAAGGCCTTCCAGGAGGACCCCTTAAGGATGCTGCGGGCCTTTAGCCTGGCCTGCACGTTCGGCTTCAAGATCCATCCGCAGACCCTGCGCTGCATACGGGCGACTGCGCCGAAATTATCCCGTGTTTCCTTCGAGCGCATACGCGAAGAATTGTTCAAGATATTGGAGAGCCCCCAGGCCGGCGTATCCCTTACGCAGATGGATCGCCTGAAGCTGTTGCCGGTGGCCTTTCCGGAGATAGCGATGATGCGCGGAGTACGCCAAGGCCCGTATCACCACCTGGACGTCTGGAAACACAGCCTGGAAACCGTCAGACAGCTCGACATGCTCCTGCAACAGCTTCGCCGTAACAAGGATGTGAAGGAGTATCTGGACGAAGCCATTACTTCGACGAGAAAACGCCGGGGGTTGCTTAAATTAGGGGCGCTGCTGCACGATATCGGCAAACCCAAGGCATTGCGCCGCAGAGACGGCAAGACGATATTTCACGGCCACGAGCGGGTAGGAGTCGGGTTCACGCGCCAGATCAGCAGGCGCCTGAGGCTCTCTAACGACGAAACACAGGCGCTTGAGCGTATGGTGATGTGGCACCTGCGCCCCGGCTACCTTGCGGATAATGCGCAGATAAGCAGCCGCGCCAAGTTCAGGTATTTCCGGGACACGCAGAAAGAGGGGGCATCCGTGCTCTTGCTTTCTTTGGCAGACCAGCGCGCGACCTGCGGGCCGCTGACCACCCGGGAATCCCGGCTTCAGCATGAGAAGGCATGCCTTCAGTTGATCAAGGAATATTTCCGCAGGCAGAAAGAGGCTTCTCCTGCGCGCCTGATCAACGGGGATCAGCTCATGCGCAGCCTCAAGATACCTCCTTCGCCGCTTGTCGGCAGGATACTGCTTCAGATCGAAGAGCTGCAGGCGATCGGCAAGGTCAAGAATGCGCAGCAGGCGCTGGCGGCCGCGCGGAAGATAGAGAAAGAGATGTCTGCCCTGACTCGTAAACGACGCTAAAATTCTCTACGAGAATTTTAGCGTACTCGTCAGGATTTCGCTAGATTTAAAATCAAGGAGCTCAATGCTAAGCGGATATCGGAAATATTCGGGGAATGACCGGCGCAGGTTCCAGCGGCTTGATCTGAACGTGGTCGTCATGTACAGCGTCGCCGAGCCCCTGACCATCCGCGCCACCGTCGGAGACAGGGAGATAGAGGCGACGATGCTCAACTTGAGCCTCGGCGGCATGGGCCTGCTTACCGAATACAACCTTCCCGTCTGGACGCTTCTGGACATACGCTTCACCCTGACCAGGATCACCAAGGAAGGCACGGTAGGCATGTACGGTCCGATGCGGATACGCGGGGAGGTCCGTTCCAACGTCCCGCTGGACGAAAAGGAATACCGCCTGGGGATCTCTTTTATCAGGATCGAAGACAAAGACAAGGTGGGGTTGACGGAGTTCTTAAAAAGCATTATGAGGTGATCATGGGTGCGTATAAAACCAGGACCATGGCAGGCATCGAGCAGAAGATGGAAGACATGGATGAGTCGTCATTCCGGTACCACGTGTTGTCTACCGCAAAAAATTTCAAGACCTCCTGGGTAGAGCTGGGCAGGTCCCTGTACGCGGTATGGAAAGACAAGATGTTCAAGGAATGGGGTTTCATTTCCTTTGACGCCTACACAGCCAAAGAGATCGGCATACGTAAACAGACCGCGCTGAAGCTGCTGCGTTCTTACTACTTCCTGGAAAAGGAAGAGCCTGCGCACCTGGTTTCCGCTCCCGCCTACGAATCGGTGGACCTTTTACGCCTGGCCAAGAATAAGAAAGAACTGGACGCGCAGGATTACGACCATCTTAAAAAAGAAGTATTCGACAAGGGCAGGGACGCCCGCGAAATAAAGAAAGATCTGTCCGCGCTTATCCGGCAGAGGCAGGAGCTCGACCCTCAAGAGGCCTGGGAAAAAAAGAGGATGGCTACCGTCAAGAGGTTCCTGGGAGCGCTTAAGGGCCTTAAGCAGGAGATCGAAAGCGCAAAGCTGCTTCCTGCCTCGGTTATCAAGGACGCCGAAGCGCTCATAAAGAAACTGGAAGAGGAGATCGCCTAAGATGGTAAAAAGGATCGCTACGGTTATCGCGTTGTGCGCATGCGTGCAGGCCTTTCCTCTCGGCATCGCCTGCCGCGCTTCGCAGGTCTCTTACGAAGAGTTAAGGCGTACCTATATCCCGCAGTCCAGCCCCGAGGCAAGTTACCGCCTGGAATATGAGTTGATGCTCAAGGGTATGTATTGTTATGACCTGCCGCTGTTTGACCCCGACTGGCGCAGGAAGGGCCGAGAAATCATTTTTTCTTCGGCTTACCGCCAGACGGCACAGGGTTTTGACGCGCCTTTTATGAGCCGCATCGAGGGAAGCTACGCAGTCATCTATTATCCCGACAATAAAGACCTGGGTCCGGTGTTCCTGTACCGCGACCGCTCAGGCTGGGTCGTCGACAGGACCAGCGTTATGGATAATATTACCTACAGTTCTTCGAATAAAGAATGGTTTGCCCAGGACGGCGACTATCCCTACCTTGCCATACTCAAACGGGCTTTTTCCATGGAAAAGGTCAGGCTTAATAGCGGAGCCTGGGCCTATAGAGTAAGATAGGGGCCGGGGATAATCCGTGAAACGGCTAAGCATTTTTTTCATTATCGTTGTATTGTGCGCAGGGGCTGTAGCGGTAGCGCTGCCGACGGTGGCGGCACACTATGCCTTGGGCCGGCTGCGGTCGGTTTTCCCCGGCGCCCAGGTAACCATAGGCGGCTGCCGTCATCGTTTCGCCGGATGGCTGGCGTTTTCGGATATCAACATCAAAAAAGGCCGCCTCTATGCGTTCTGCCTCAAGCAGCTGCGCATTGACTATAGCTTGCCCTTGCTGTTGCGCGGGGTCATCCCCGAGGTCGTCGTGCAGGGCGGCTCGGTCAATATTACTACCCCCGGTCAGCAACTCAGCCAGTTTTCCAAACAACTTGTCTTAGGCAGCGGCCGGGGCGCAAGCGTGCAGATCGCCTCCTGCCGGGTCTCGGATATCGATTGGGATATCGACACGCAGGATTGGCAGTGCAAGGGCAGTATTTCGGTAACAGCGCAACCGCTGGCATTGCGTCTGGTAGGTCTGCGGCTTGCCTGCGCCTACCTCCAAGGCCAGGGCCTGCGCCTGGATGATGTATTTCTCAAGGTTGACCGCGGCTCATCGCCGGGAGAAGTGCGCGTCGAGCGGCTGAAATACAACAAGGTCAAAATAGAACAGATCAAAGGCACGGTGGAGCTGACGGATAGACTCCTTTCCTTTAAATCGGTAACCGGCCAGGCCCTCGGCGGCAGCCTGACCGCCGACCTTGACCTTCAGATCGACAAGAACCCGTCATACCGTGCCAGGCTATCCGCTTCCCAGGTGGCCCTGGAGCGGATCACCGGCGACCTCGAGCTGGGAGAAAAGGTCCAGATGCGCGGAAAATTTTCCGGCGCGCTGGAGCTGGCCGGCCAAAACCTTACGATGCACAACGTCACGGGAGGTTTTTCCCTGACCGGCGGCGCAGGCAACCTTACCATTAAAGATACCGACATGCTGCAGCGCCTGGCCCAGAATAACCAGCAGTCCATGGATATCCTGGTGGAAAATTTTAAAGATTACAATTTCGATACGGGCGTGGTAAAATTATTCCTTGATACACAGGGCGATCTGGTGCTTGCGGTTGACCTTGAAGGCAAAGCCGGCAAGCGCAATCTTGAAGTAGTAGTACACGACATGCAGTTTATCGGAAAGGGGGCACGATGAGAGTCTATTCTTTCGTAGCGGTGGGTTTGCTTTTGCTGTGGGTAGGCTGTGCGCGGGTAAGGGTGGAGGCTCCGAAAGAGCCTATCAAGGTAGATATCTCCATGCGCCTGGATATCTATCAGCACGTGCAGAACGACCTCAACGATATCGAAAACATGGTTTCCGGCAAAGACAAGCACAGTTTGCTTGAGTACATTACGGCTACCGCCTATGCCCAGGAAGGCTTCTCTTCCGAGGTGGAACAGGCAGCCGGCCGGCGCAAAGACAGAAAGGCCGAGATCGTCTCCTGGGAGAGCAAGAAGGTGATCGGCGAGAACAGGATGGGACTGCTTGAGGTCAGGGATGCCGCTTCGGCGGATGCCGGCGTCAACAGCCTCGTCAGCAAAGAGAACAGCGACCGCATGGTCATCTACCGCGCCGTCGCCGCCAAGAACGGCGTTGCCGTCGACCAGGTCCAGAAGATGCACGCCAAACGCCTGCAGTCGGACGCTCCGGCAGGCACGCCCATCGAAGTGCTCGATGCATCAGGGGGCCAATACCAGTGGAAGTCCCGGTAGCGTTCCTGCGCGTAAAAAAGTAATTGCAGAAACCTTTTTTTATTGTATAATGGAGAATACTATGTATACGAAAAGATATGCGACACTAGCGATCAGTTGTGCGGCGCTGTTGTGTGTTCTGTCGTCCTCCTGGGTATTGGCCGCTCAAGGCCCGGAGGAAAAGAAGAAGGAAGAACAGGCGCTGCAAGAGCGTTTTAAGTGGTGGCCCACCGATGCCCAGCCTGCTCCGGTAAAGGATCAGGAAAGGGGAGGATACTGGTGGTGGCCTCAGCAGCCCGGCCAGGTAGGCCCCCTGTGGGGCAACCGCGGTTACTGCTATGTGCGCAAGCTCATCTTCGATTATAAGGAAGAGGAGCTTCCTCCTCCCAAGCCGCAGGAACTCAGGCCTTCGCTTTTGATCAAAAAGATCATTAAGAACGTCAAGGTCTATTTCGACTACGATAAAGCCGACATCAGGGACGATACTTCCTCTATTTTGAGGCAGGCGGCCAAGTCCTTAAAGAGCAATCCCGAAGCCAGCATCTTGATCACCGGCAATTGCGACGCGCGCGGCTCCGAGTCTTATAATCTAAAGCTCGGTAAACAGCGGGCCCAGGCAGTCAGGCAGTTCATTCTGGACCAGGGGATACCCGAAGAAAGGATACGCATCGTCAGCCGCGGCAAGCTTGACGCGGTAGCGCCGGTCAAAGACCTGGTGGGGATGCAGAAAGACCGCAATGCCCAATTCATGATCGCCGAGGTCGAAGAGGTCATGATCCCTTATACGGGACAACCGCCCACGCCCGAAGCCCAGCCGATCGAGGAGGGCAAGTACCTTCAGGAAACCAAAGAAGAGGTTACCGGCCAGATCAAGGTCTCGACCAAAGATTACGTAGTGCAGAAAGGCGATACCTTATGGAAGATCGCGGAGAAGGAATACGGGAAGCCTTACCGCTGGAAATATCTTTACGAGCTCAATAAAGACAAGGTCAAAAATCCCAACAAGCTCAAGGTCGGTCAGACACTAACCATCCCGGTCGAATAATCTAACGACATTCTGTATGAGTGCGCAGCGTGCGAGTGATATGACTCTGTCTCGGTTATTGAAAGAGAAGTTCATCAATTTAGAATTACAGGGTACCGACAAGAACGAAGTTATTACTGAATTGGTCGACCTTATCGCCAAATCCGGCAAGATCAAGAACAAGAAGGCGTGCGTGCGTTCGGTGCTGGAGCGCGAAAAGCTTGGCTCGACGGGGATAGGTAACGGGGTCGCCATACCGCACGCAAAATCAAAGTCTGTACGCGACTTTATCCTGGCCTTTGCCCGCAAGGATGACGGTATCGATTTCGGGGCCCTGGACGGGGAGAAGTCTTATCTGTTTTTTACTCTCGCCTCTCCCGAAGACGAGGTCGGAGGGCACTTAAAGATACTGGCTGAAATATCCCGCCTGGTAAAGGATAAGTTCATCGTCGATCTTTTACGCAGGGCAAAGACCAAAAAAGAGATCCTGAAGATCGTTACCGGGATAAGCAGCCAGTCTACGCATTAAGCATCCGCCTCGCGCCTTTTGCACCAGACCAACAACATACACGGATATGTATAAAAAAATAGCGGTGTGCCTGTTTTTTACGCTGTTGGGCTCCTGCGGCCTGCCGTACGCATACGGGCAGCAACAGCAAGCAAAGCTGCCTACGCTCATGGTCTTCTATTCCTTAAGCTGCCATCGTTGCGAAGAGCTAAGGAGTCAGGTGCTCCCCGCGATCGAAAAGAAATTCGCCGGTAAGGTCAATGTCGCGTATTTTGAGATCGGAGATATCCAGAATTATAAATTATTGGTGGGCCTGAAAGAAAAACACGGCGTGAAGGGCTCTCAGGCCCTGCCGGTATTCTACTTCCAGGGGCACTTTCTGTCAGGAGAAGGGGATGTGCGGGCCGCCCTGGAGTGGCTGCTGAGCGCTTCTTCCGGCCAGGCCCAGGCTGCGCCGGATGCGGAAAATATCGACCTGGTCGCGCATTTTAAAAGTTTTGCGCCCCTGGCGGTAGTCAGCGCCGGCCTCATCGACGGGATAAACCCCTGCGCCTTTACGGTCATTGTCTTCTTTATCTCTTTTCTTGCCCTGCAGGGGTACCGCAGGAGGCAGCTGGCGGCGATCGGTTTGGTCTTTATCCTGGCGGTCTTCCTGACTTACCTGTTGATCGGGGTGGGGTTGTTCAGCTTTTTGTACCAGTTCCGGCATTTCTGGATTTTTGTGAAAGCGTTCAATCTTTCCGTGGGCGTTTTAAGCCTGCTGCTGGGCGTATTGGCTGTGTACGACCTCGTTAGGTTTAAGAAGACAAAGCAGACCGACGGCATGGCCCTGCAATTGCCGCAGGCGGTTAAAAATCAGATCCATGCGGTTATCGGCCGTTATTACCGCCGGGGCAAGGAAAACGGCCAGGTCATTCCTGTCGCCGACCGGCCTCTGGCCCCTTTACTGGCCAGCGCCCTGGTGACCGGCTTCCTGGTTTCTATCCTGGAGGCGGTATGCACCGGGCAGGTGTATCTGCCGACGATAACGTTTGTAATGAAGACCTCGTCCTTAAAAATACAAGCCCTGGGGTATCTGGTGCTGTATAATGCGATGTTCATTGCGCCGCTGGTGGCAATATTCCTCTTTGCGCTGTTAGGGGTTACTTCCGCCAAGTTCTCCGACGTGCTGCGCCGAAATTTCCTGGCGGTAAAGATCCTCATGGCGGTTTTATTTTTCAGCCTGGGAGCTTTCTTGCTTCTGGGGAAAGGGTAGACATGAAAAGGAACGGTTTATTGGCCGCGGCATTCCTGGCGTGTATGCTCGTAAGCTCTTATGCGCAGTCAGAGGACCCCTACCTTTGGGATTTCGGCCGCGTCAGGCCGGCTCAAGTGCTGACGCATACTTTTATGCTGAAGAATGAAACGGGACAACCCCTGACGATCAAGGATATCAGCACTTCCTGCGGATGCACCGCTTTCCGGGCGACCAAGACACTGCTTGCTCCCGGAGAAAGCACCGCGATCGAGGTCACCTTTAATACGAAAGGATACTCAGGGCATACTTCGCAGTTCGTCTATGTGTATACCGATGCGCTTAACAATTCGGTCATTAAATTCACCGTTACCGCGACGATAACGATGGAGGTACAGTAGATTTGTCCTGGCTCGCACCATGCGTCAAAATTTCCTACGGTCCCCTTACGAAGACAGGTAATTTTGACGCGTTCGCCAGGATTTCGCTAAACAAAAGCTTTAGGTGCTCAAGGAGGTCAGAATGTTTTTTCTAAAACTAAGGATGTGGCTTCTGGTTACGGTACTTTTTGCGATCATCTATGCCGTTATCACGATGCTCGGCACGTCTATGGGTTTTGGCGGGTTCTATTTTTACCTGGCCATATCGCTGGCAATGATGCTGCTGCAGTATATGATCGGGCCAAAGATCGTGGAATGGACCATGCAGGTCAAGTACGTGCGCCGGCAGGAATACCCGCGCCTGTTCCAGATGGTGGAAAGCCTGGCCAACAAGGCCGGGATCCCCGTGCCGAAGATCGGCATAGCCCAGATTGCCATCCCCAACGCCTTTGCTTTCGGCCGCGGCGTCAATGACGGTCGCGTCTGCGTCACCGAGGGCATCCTGCGGCTCCTGGATGAAAATGAGCTCAGGGCAGTGCTGGGCCACGAGCTTACGCACCTGAAAAACCGCGATGTCCTGACCATTACCCTGCTTTCGGTCATCCCGATGATCCTGTACCGCATCGCCTGGAATTTCCTGTTTTTCGGCCGCCGGCGCGATGAGCGGGGCAGCAATACCGTATTGATCGGCCTGGTCGCCTTTTTATTCTACTTTATCACCAATCTTCTGGTGCTGTACGCCTCGCGCATCCGCGAATATTTTGCCGATAGAGGCTCGGTATTGCTCGGCAACAGCCCTTCCGCCCTTGCCTCCAGCCTCTATAAACTGGTATACGGTTCGGCGCGCATGGACCAGGAGACCCTGAAGGAGACCGAAGGGCTCAAAGCCTTCTTTGTCAACGATCCTTCTCAGGCGTTGAATGAGATCAAAGAGCTCAGGCAGCTTGACCTGGATAAAAGCGGGACCCTTGACCCGAATGAGCTGGCCCTTTTGCGCAGTAAAACCATACGTTTGAGCTTTGGAGACAAGATGCTTGAGCTTTTGAGCACCCATCCGAATATGCTTAAGCGCATCAAAAGGCTCTCTGAATATCCCAGAGCTTAAATCCGGAATGTAGGCCCTACAGGGGACGCTTTTCTCTCGGCAGAAGCGTCCCCTTTTCATTGACATAACCCGAATTCTACTATATAATTATAAAACTATGGATATAAGTGAAATTATCCAGCAAAGAAAGCATAAATTGGATACGCTGGTGGCTAAAGGCGTGCCGGTCCACGCCGGTCCCTTTGAGGCCAGGGTCGACATTGCCGCAGCTTTGGCCGAATTTCAGGAAGGCAAAAAGGTTAGCCTTTCCGGCAGGATTATGGCCCAGCGTTCGCACGGCAAGGTCGTCTTCGCGGACCTGCGCGACGCTACTGCCCGCATCCAGTTGTATTTGAAAGCCGATTTTCTGGGCCAGGAAAAGTTTGGGCTGCTTGAGAACTTGGACATCGCCGATATTATCGCCGTCAAGGGAGAGCTTTTTAAGACGCACACCGGAGAATTCACGGTCAAGGTAGAAGATTTTGCCATACTTGCCAAGTCCTTAAGGCCCCTGCCGGAGAAGTGGCACGGCCTCAAGGATGTGGAGGTGCGCTATCGCCAGCGGTATCTGGACCTGGTAGCCAACGAAGAGGTCAAAAAGGTATTCGTCCTGCGTTCCCGGATCATCAAGGCCGTCAGGGATTTTCTGGATAGCCGGGGGTTCCTGGAAGTAGAGACCCCGATGATGCACGATATCGCCGGAGGCGCGGCAGGCAGGCCTTTCGAGACCTTCCACAACGAATACAAACGGCGGCTGTACCTGCGCATCGCCCCCGAGCTTTACCTGAAGCGCCTTCTGGTGGCAGGCCTTGACCGCGTATACGAGATAAACCGCAGCTTCCGTAACGAAGGGGTCTCTACCCGGCATAACCCGGAGTTCACCATGCTTGAGGTGTACTGGGCGTATGCCGACTACCATAGCATGATGCAGTTGACCGAAGAACTTTTTTCGACGGTAGCCGCGCAGGTGCTGGGTAGCACCCAGATCGCCTACCAGGGCAAGTCCATTGACCTGACGCCGCCCTGGACCAGGCGCTCCTTTGCGCAGATGGTCAAAGAGAAGTTCGGGATATCTGCCGATGACGAAGCGGCTCAGATGTTGCAAAAACTGCAGGCCAAGGGTTTTGCCAAAGACAAAAGCCGGCTGACCCGTTCCCAGGTAGCCAAGATCATCGAAGACCTCCTGGAGCAGGACATGAGCATGAATCCGACCTTTGTGACGGATTATTTTACCAGCCTGTGCCCCTTAGCCAGGACCAGGAAAGACGACCCGTTGATCTCGGAGCGTTTCGAGCTTTATATCGCCGGCCTTGAAGTGGCGAATGCCTACTCCGAATTGAACGACCCCCTGGAACAGCGCCGGCGTTTTGAAGAAGAGATCAAAGACGCTCCGGCAGAAGAAAAAAAGTGCGTTGACGAAGAGTATGTGACCGCCCTGGAACACGGCATGCCTTGCGCAGGCGGCCTGGGGGTGGGCATCGACCGCCTGGTGATGCTGCTTGCGGACCAGGCCTCGATCAGGGACGTGATCCTTTTCCCGCTCCTGCGTCCCGAGGCTTAAAAAGAAATGAAGACCGAACTTTTTATAGGGTGGCGTTATCTGTTCACCAGGAGAAAAGAGAAATTCATTTCCCTGATCAGCGTCATTTCGATCCTGGGGATCGCCATCGGCGTCTGCGCGCTTATCGTCGTTATCGGCGTGATGACCGGCTTTGACCGTGACCTGCATGACAAGATCATCGGCAATTACTCCCATATTTCGATATCCGGTTACGGAGGCATAGGCGCAAAAGAATACGACCGCATCATCCTGCAGGTGGCCCCGAACCCGCACGTAAAAGGCATCAGCCCTTACGTGCTGGGGCAGGTCCTGATCAAGGCCGACGGCAAATTTTTTCCCGTGACCATCAAAGGGATAAAGCCATATACAGAAACGCAGGTCACCAAGCTCAAAGACTATCTCATCCAGGGGAATATCGACCAGCTGCAGGCTGACCCCGAAGCGGTCTTTATCGGGAAAGAGCTGGCGGTGTCCCTGGGGATGACAGTCGGCTCGACGTTGACGGTCTATTCGCCCGTGGGCAAGCAACATACCTTGCGCGTGGCGGGCATATTTTATTCCCGGATGTACGATTACGACATGAACCTTGTCTTTACCCCGCTTGAGACCGCGCAGGCGATCCTCGGTGCCGGCGACAAGGTCAGCGTGGTGGCGGTAAGGCTGGATAATGCCTATGCCGCGGATAAGGTCAGAAAAGAATTAAGCGCGGCGGTAGGCTCGGAATATGCCTTGAAGACCTGGATCGAGATGAACCCGAATTTCTTCGCGGCATTGAAGCTTGAGAAGCTGACGATGTTCATCATCCTGACGCTGATCGTGCTGGTAGCATCCTTTAATATCATCAGCACTCTCATCGTCATGGTCGTCGAGAAGACCAAGGATATCGGGGTATTGAAGGCAGTGGGGATGAAAGCCTCGGGTATCCGCAGGATCTTTACGTATGCGGGCCTGATCATGGGCGTCCTGGGGACGCTTCTGGGCACTGCCGCAGGCCTGGGCCTGTGTTTGCTGTTGCAGCGCTACCAGTTCATCAAGCTGCCGCAGGACATATATTATATCGACAGCCTGCCGGTTTCCGTGCAGCTGTGGCCGGATATTATCCTGATCGTGCTGGCGGCGATGTGCATTACGCTGGTCTCGACTATCTATCCAGCGATTAAAGCTGCAAGCCTGAAGCCGGTGGATGCCTTAAGATACGAGTAACGGTGATGCCGCTTATCGAAGCAAGAAATGTCCATAAGGTGTATAATCACAGCGTCAAGGCCTTGCACGTCTTGCGCGGAGTCGACCTAAAAATAGAGCAGGCGGCTTTCATTGCCTTGGTCGGCCCTTCGGGCGCGGGCAAGTCGACCCTGCTGCATATACTCGGCGGCCTGGATAATCCCAGCCGCGGAGAGGTCGTCTTTGAGGGCCGCAACCTGTATGGCCTGCAAGACGCCGAGATTTGCCGGATACGCAACGGCAGTATCGGGTTTGTATTCCAGTTCTATCATCTGCTGCCCGAGTTTACGGTGTTGGAAAACGTACTCCTGCCGGGGCTCATCAACTCTCAGGAGCGCGGCAATAGCGCGCAAGCGCACCGCGGCGCCCTTGAGCTGTTGCAGCAAGTGGGACTGGCCGCCAGGGCCGGCCATTTTCCGGCGCAGCTTTCCGGAGGGGAAAAGCAGCGGGTTGCGATCGCCCGGGCCCTGGTCAACGGCCCGCAGCTGCTCTTATGCGACGAACCGACAGGCAACCTTGATTCCGCCAATGGCAACGAGATCATCGCGCTCATCAAGCGCTTGAATAAAGAGAACCGCATGACGGTAGTGCTGGTGACGCATAACCCGGAACTGGCAAAGGCAGCGGACCATATTTATAGATTAAACGACGGAGTATTGGCGTGATGCTCAGCCTGACTCACGCGCAGCCCAAAATTCTCTGCGATAATTTTGGGCTGTTCGTCAGATTTCGCTGAATAAAAGCTTAAGGTTCTCAAGGAGGGTCTATGAAAGTTTACATTAACGGCAAGATGTATGAGAAGAGCATGGCCAAGGTTTCCGTGTTTGACCACGGTCTTTTATACGGCGACGGGGTCTTCGAAGGCATCCGCGCCTATAACGGGCTGGTCTTTAAATTGAGAGAGCATATCGACCGGCTCTACGAGTCCGCCCATTCGATCATGCTGGATGTGTCGATGGCCAAGCAGGAGATGATCAATGCGGTGGTCAAGACCCTGAAGGCGAATAATCTCAAGGACGCCTATATCCGCCTTATCATTACCCGCGGCGAAGGCGACCTCGGGCTTGACCCGCGCAAATGCAGGGGGAATGCGACCGTCATCATTATCGCCGACAAGGTGGCGTTGTACCCTGAACGGCTCTATAAAGAGGGGCTTTCCATCATCACCGTGCCTACGATCAGGAACCTTCCGGAGGCCCTGAACCCTCAGATCAAATCCCTGAATTACCTGAACAATATCCTGGCCAAGATCGAGGCGATCAATTCCGGCTCCGACGAGGCGATCATGCTCGATTCCCTCGGCTACGTGGCGGAATGCACCGGAGACAATATCTTTATCGTCAAATCGAACCACCTCTACACGCCGCCGCAATGCATGGGGACCCTGCGCGGTATCACCCGCGACACAGTGTTGGAGATCTCCAGGCGGGACAGGATCCCGGTGCACGAGCACGTGCTGACGCGCCATGAGGTGTTCATTTCCGACGAATGTTTCCTGACCGGTACCGCGGCGGAGATCATTCCCGTCGTCAAGGTCGACGGCCGGACGATCGGAAGCGGCAAGCCGGGCAAGATGACGTTGAGCCTCATCAAAAAGTTCCGGCAGGTCACCAAGACCGAAGGGGTCAAATATTGATGCTGTGCGATATCTGTAATAAAAACCAGGCCACCGTGCATCTGACCGAGATCATCGATGATCAGATGAACGAACTGCATCTGTGCGAGGAATGCGCCCGTCAGAAGAGCGCCCAGATGGAGCAGCAGTTCGGCTTAAGCGACCTTTTGGCTGGGATGGCGCAGTCCGAAAAGCCCAACGCGGAAAAAGAGGCCTTGAACCTGAAATGCCCCAGCTGCAAGCTTACCTACGCGGATTTCAAAAAGATAGGCCGGCTCGGCTGCGGCGACTGTTATGTGACGTTCAAGAGGTTTTTAAGCCCCCTGTTAAAAAGGATCCACGGCTCAAGCCAACATTTCGGCAAGACCCCGTTTAAGACGGGCGGCAAGGCCGTCAGGAAAAAGGCCGACCTGCAGGAACTGCGCGCCGGGCTTCAGAAGGCTATCGAAGCCGAGGATTTCGAAGAGGCGGCAAGGCTGCGCGACCAGATCAGAGAAATGGAAAGGCAGCAGCATAACGAAGGAAAGGCGACGGAACATGACGCTTGATGAATTGCTGCATCATTCCAGCGAATGGCTGAAGAGTACCGGCCCCAATTCCGATATCGTTATCTCAAGCCGCATCCGGCTGGCCAGGAATCTCGATAAATTCCCTTTTCCGCACTGGGCGTCTAAAAAGCAGGGCGAAGAGGTCCTGCTTGCCATCGAAGGGGCGGTTTCGCGCGTAGAGTACCTGAAGAATACGACGGTATTCCATCTGGCGGACTTAGACAGCGTGGATAAACAGTTCCTGGTCGAAAGGCACCTGATGTCGCATGAACACGCCCAGAAGACAAACCATAAAGCGGTCATCATCGATAGCGAAGAGATCGTGGCGATCATGGTCAACGAAGAGGACCACCTGCGCATGCAGGTCATGCAGTCGGGCTTTAACCTGCGGGGGGCATGGGAGATCATCAACAGCATAGACGATGCCTTGGCAAAGGAGCTGCCCATCGCGTTCCTTCCGGAGTGGGGGTACCTGACGGCCTGCCCCACCAATACCGGCACCGGGATGCGCGGCTCCGTTATGCTGCACCTGCCGGCCCTGGTGATGACCCGTCAGATCAACCGCGTGTTGGCGGCGATCTCTAAATTAAGCTTTACTACCCGCGGCCTGTACGGCGAAGGCACGGAAGCAACGGGTAATTTCTTTCAGATCTCTAATCAGGTATCGCTGGGCCATAGCGAAGACGAGATCATCGAGAACATCAACGGCCTGATCCGGCAGATCATCGAGCAGGAGAATCAGGCGCGGGAAATGCTGATGCTGCGCAGCAAGGCGATGCTGGAAGACAGGATCAGCCGCGGCTTCGGGATCCTCAAGAGCGCGCACATCATTTCCAGCCAGGAGACGATCGAGCTTTTGTCTATGGTAAGGCTGGGCAGCGACCTCGGCCTGCTCAAGGATATCGACCGCCGGTCGATAAACGAGCTTTTCATCGTCACCCAGCCGGCGCACCTGCAGAAGATCGAGAACAAAAGATTGAATTCCCAGGAACGCGACTTAAAACGCGCGGAGATCATCCGCGATAAATTGAAAACCTAACCACGGAGGCACTGAATGTTTAACCGTTTTACGGAAAGAGCGCGCAAGGTCATTATATTGGCAAAGGAAGAGGCACGGCGTTTCAACCACGACTACATCGGCACCGAGCACATCCTGCTGGGGCTTATCCGCGAAGGAGAGGGAGTGGCGGCGACCGTGTTGCAGAAGATGGGCGTATCCTTAGAGAACATCCGCCTGGAGGTCGAAAAGCTCGTCCAGCCCGGTCCTACGACCCAGATCATCGGAGACATCCCCTTTACTCCCCGGGCCAAAAAGGCGCTGGAGCTGGCGGCGGAGGAGGCCCGTTCCCTGGGGCATAATTACATCGGCACCGAGCACCTGCTGCTGGGGCTTATCCGCGAAGGAGAAGGCGTTGCTTCTCAGGTCCTTCTGAACCTGGGCTTGGATTTGAATACGGTCAGAAATGAGGTCATGGATATCCTCGGTTCGGCGCTCCCCGGCTTTGGCCAGACCGCGCAGAAAACCAAGACCCCCGCCCTGGATGCTTTCGGCAGGGACCTGACCGCCCTGGCAAAAGAGAATAAACTGGACCCGGTCATCAACCGCAAGATGGAGATCGAGCGGGTCATTCAGATATTAAGCCGCCGGACCAAGAACAATCCCGTGCTCCTCGGCGAGGCAGGGGTCGGCAAGACCGCCATCGTCGAAGGCCTGGCCCAGGCGATCATCGCCGGTAACGTCCCGGAGATCCTGCACGGCAAGCGCATCGTGGTCCTGGACCTGGCATTGATGATCGCCGGCACCAAATACCGCGGCCAGTTCGAGGAAAGGATCAAGGCGGTCATGGAAGAGATCAAGCGCTCTCAGGAAGTGATCATCTTCGTCGATGAGCTGCATACGCTGGTGGGCGCGGGCGCTGCGGAAGGGGCGATCGACGCCTCCAATATCCTGAAGCCTTCGCTTTCCCGCGGAGAGATCCAGTGTATCGGCGCCACCACCCTGGATGAGTACAGGAAATACATCGAGAAAGACGCTGCCCTGGAACGCCGTTTCCAGACGATCATGGTTGAACCGCCTTCGGTCGAGCAGACCATCGATATCCTCAAGGGCCTGCGCGATAAATACGAGGCCCATCACCGCGTCACCTTCAAGGACGAAGCCCTGGAGGCCGCGGCGAAGATGTCCGACCGGTATATCTCGGGCAGGTTCCTGCCGGACAAGGCCATCGACCTGATCGATGAGGCGGGTTCCCGCGCAAGGCTCAACGTCCTCATCGTGCCTCCGGATATCAAGAAGCTGGAGGAGAAGGTTGAGTCTTTACGCAAGGAAAAAGAGGCATACATAAAGAGCCAGGATTTTGAAAAAGCGGCAGCCCTGCGCGACCAGGAAAGGACAGCGCGCCAGGAATTGGAGCAGCTCAACAAGGAATGGTCCCAGGCAAAGGATAAGATGCGGCCGCAGGTAGGCGACGAAGAGATCGCCAAGATCGTTTCGCAGTGGACCGGCATACCCATCTTCCGTCTCGAGGAGAAAGAAAGCGCCAAGCTTTTGAAGATCGAAGATGAGCTGCACGTGCGCGTTGTCGGCCAGGAAGAGGCCATCCGCGCCATCGCCTCGGCTATCCGCAGGTCCCGCGCGGGCATCAAGGATCCCCGCCGGCCTATCGGCTCCTTCATTTTCCTGGGGCCCACCGGCGTAGGAAAGACCCTTTTGGCCAGGGCCCTGGCCGAGGTCATGTTCGGCGACGAGGACGCGCTCCTGCAGCTGGACATGTCCGAGTATATGGAGAAGTTCAACGTCTCCCGGCTCATCGGCGCGCCTCCCGGCTATGTAGGCTATGAAGAGGGGGGCCAGTTGACCGAACGGGTCAGGCGCAGGCCGTATTCGGTGGTGCTGTTGGATGAGATCGAAAAGGCGCATCCCGACGTATTCAACCTCCTGTTACAGGTGTTTGAGGACGGTCGGCTCACCGACAGCTTTGCCAGAAAAGTGGATTTCCGCAACACCCTGATGTTGATGACTTCTAACGTCGGCGCGGAATTGATCCGCAAGGCAAGCTCCCTGGGATTTGCCAACCGCAAAGAAGAGATCACCTACCAGGAGATGAAGGAAAAGCTCCTGGAAGAGGTAAAACGGACCTTCAAGCCGGAGTTCCTTAACCGTATCGACGACGTCATCGTGTTCAAGCCGTTGACTAAGGAAGACCTGCAGCGGATCGTCGATATCGAGATAGGCTACGTCGCTGACCGGCTCAAGGAACAGGGCATCAAGCTTGAGCTTACCCCGGAGGCAAGGGATTTTCTCATCGAAAAAGGTTTTGATCCGGTTTTCGGCGCCAGGCCCCTGAAAAGGACCATTCAGCGCTTCGTCGAGGATTCTCTGGCTTCGGATATCATCTCCAAGAAATTCCAGACCGGAGCAACGGTCAAGCTCTTGCGTAAAAACGAAGAGCTTACTTTTGAACAGGTATGATTTTTAGTCGCAACCCCATATCGGCGTCGATTATCTTGATCGGCAAAAGGGCGATAGCCTTCGGGTATTTTCTGGGAGGCTTAAGCCGGCTGTCCTTCGAGACGTTCTACTGGGCCTTCGTGCCTCCGTACAAGAAAGAACGGATATTCGAGCAGGCCAAGAGGGCAGGCGTCGACAGCTTGCCGCTCGTTTCGCTGATCGGTTTCTTTATGGGCGTGATCCTGGCGTTCCAGACCGCATACCTGATGCAGAAACTCGGCTCTGAAATGTATATCGCCAGTATCGTCGCGCTTTCCCTGGTGCGGGAACTGGGGCCGGTGATCACCGCGCTGGTAGTGGCCGGCCGCGTAGGCGCGGCCATCGCCGCCGAGATCGGCTCCATGCAGGTGACCGAGCAGATAGACGCGCTGGAGACCATGGCCACCAACCCCATTAAATACCTGGTGGTGCCCAGGTTCCTGGCGTTAAGCCTGATGCTTCCGATCCTGGTTTTATACTCGGACATCATCGGTATTCTCGGCGGGTATATGATCTGCGTATACCGCCTGGGGATCCCCGGCAGCATGTACATGACCATAACCTTCGACTCCCTGTTGTATAAAGATGTCTTCACGGGCCTTGCCAAGACCGTGTTTTTCGGCATGATCATCGCCCTGGTCAGCTGTTATCAGGGCTTTAACGTCGAAGGCGGAGCGGTAGGCGTGGGAAGGGCGACCATGCGTGCGGTAGTCACTACGTTCATTCTGATCCTGGCCGCCGACTGTTTCTTTACGGCCTTGTTCTATTTTATTTTCCCTTAGCATGATCGACATAAAAAATCTATCGAAGGTATTCAATAGCCGCCAGGTCATAGACGGCCTCAACCTGAAGATCGAGACCGGCCAGACCCTGGTGATCATCGGTCGTTCCGGCTGCGGCAAGAGCGTCCTGTTAAAGCACATCATCGGCTTATTGAAGCCCGACCACGGGCACATCTATATTGACGGTAAAGACGTTACCGTCTTGAATACCGACGAAATGAACGCCTTGCGCACAAGGGTAGGCATGGTGTTCCAGGGCGCGGCACTGTTCGATTATATGACCGTAGGCGAGAACGTCGGCTTTAGCCTCATCGAACACGGCCACGTGGACCGTACGGAACTTTTGGAGCGGGTAGAGGAATCGCTGGCGATGGTCGACCTTCACGGCATAGGCAACCTTATGCCGTCGGAACTTAGCGGCGGGATGAAAAAACGCGTCTCCCTTGCCCGGACGATATGCAATCGCCCGGAGATCATCCTGTATGACGAGCCGACGACGGGAGTGGACCCCATCACCGCGGATAGTATCAACGAGCTTATCAGGAGCCTGCACGATAAATTAAAGGTTACCTCGATCGTCGTGACGCACGATATGAAAAGCGCCTATAAGATCGCGGACAGGATCGCGATGATGTACCAGGGCAAGATCATCGCCGAAGGGGCGCCCGCGGAGATCGAGCACAGCCAGCACCCCGTGGTGCATCAGTTTGTTAACGGCCTGGCCCATGGTCCCATCACCGAGACCATCGAACACTGCCGGCCGGGAGATATTTGTATTACCTGACATATTCATTACAACTGGAGGTTCGAAATGATATTCGGACAAACTAAACTCGAGTTGAAGGTAGGTATCTTTGTGTTTGTGGGCCTCATCATACTTACCATCTTCATCCTGAAGATCGGCGATTTCCGGACCGCCGCTATGGGGCACCCGGTGAATTTCGTGTTCCATTTTACCAACGGCGTCAAGACCGGAGCGCCGGTGCGATTTGCCGGAGTGGACATCGGAGAGATCAAAGATATTGTTTTTATAACCTCCAAAGACCAGGATAAGACCCAGGTCAGGCTCACCGGTTGGATCAGGAAGGACGTCAAGATCCCCCGGGATTCGACGGTCTGGGTCAACACGCTGGGCCTGTTGGGGGAGAAGTATATCGAGATCATGCCCGGCAAGAATTACGCGGACTGCGTCGTCGATAATGATACCCTGGTCGGCAACGACCCGCTGGCGATGCACGAGTTAGGAGAGATCGCCAAGAATGTCGTCATGGACCTGGATGCGGTCATCGTCAAGATCAAGAACAACGAGGGCACGATCGGCAAACTCCTGTCTGACGAGTCCCTCTACAAAGAACTGGAAGCTTCTATCGTTGCCTTGCGCCAGCAATTGCAGGCTACCATCGGCAACGTCGGTACCAACTTAGACGGCCTGATTAGCGATGTCAGGGCCAACCCTTGGAAGCTCTTTTGGAAGACCAAAGAAAAGCCGCCTAAAAAATAAATGAAGTCCGCTAAATCCAAGACTGTTTTCAGTTGCCAAAAATGCGGGCATCAGTCGCCGAAATGGCTGGGCAGGTGCCCGGACTGTAACAGTTGGAATTCTTTTGTCGAAGAAGACTACGCGCAGCCGACCGGCAAGGCCAGGGACGGGCTCCTGTCGTATACCGACGGCCCCATGCTGCTTAAGGACGTGGAGGCCCAGGAAGACAAGCGCGTAAAGACGGCTATCACCGAGCTTGACCGGGTCTTAGGCGGCGGCATCGTTGCCGGCTCGGTGGTTTTGATCGGCGGCGACCCGGGCATCGGTAAATCCACCATCGCCTTGCAGGTTTCCAACCAGCTCACCAAGGCAGGGCATACCGTCTTGTATGTCAGCAGCGAAGAGTCGGTCGCGCAGACCAAGCTGCGGGCCAGGCGCCTGGGGTCCTGTGGCGACGGCAACCTGTATATCGTCAATCAGACGGACCTGACCCTGATCATCGAGTATATCAAAAAGATCAAGCCGGAGGTGGTGTTCATCGACTCGATACAGGTGATATACGACCCCGGGATCAGCTCTTCCCCGGGCAGCGTCAGCCAGGTCAGGGAATGCGCCGGAATGCTTACCCAGCTGGCCAAGACTACCGGCACTTCGGTTTTCATCATCGGGCATGTGACCAAAGAAGGGACCCTGGCCGGGCCGCGGCTCTTGGAGCACGTGGTTGATACCGTGCTTTATTTCGAAGGGGACAGGTTTGCGGTATACCGGCTGCTACGCGCAGTCAAGAACCGCTTCGGCTCAACCAATGAGATCGGCGTCTTTGAGATGGGGCCGGAGGGCCTGCGGGAGGTTAAGAACCCTTCCGAGATATTCCTGGCGGAGAGGCCTAAAGATGTTTCCGGCTCGGTTGTCTCCTCGATACTCGAAGGCAGCAGGCCGATCCTGGTAGAGATCCAGGCGTTGACAAGCAAAGCCGCCTTCGGCTACGCCAGGCGCCGGGCGCAGGGGTTCGATTATAACCGCCTGAGCCTGACCGTCGCGGTCCTGGAAAAAAGGATGGGGCTGCACCTTGAGGCCGAAGATATATTCGTGAATGTGGCCGGCGGCATCAAAGTAGAAGACCAGGCAGCGGACCTGGCGGTCTGCGCGGCGATAACCTCTGCGTTCCGGGAGCAGGCGATTATGGCCGATGCAGTGGTATTGGGAGAGGTGGGCTTGACCGGAGAGATCCGCAGTATCTCTCAGGTTGCCCTGCGCATCAACGAGGCGGAGAAGCTGGGCTTCAAGCATTGCCTGCTTCCCAAGAACAACTTTAAGAGCCTGCATAATAAAAACAGCTCAATAGAGCTGATCCCGGTGTCGACCTTAAAAGAGGCCTTAGACATATTATTAAGGAGGTAGTATATGAATCTACTATTATTACGTATTCTTTTTATCCTCGGTAGTGCGTTCATCGGTTACCAGACAATGGCGATCAAAGGGCTGGGGTTGATGGGGGTACTGCTCGGCGCCCTGGCGGCAGGGATCATTATCGTCGCGGAGTTCGGCATGGGCAAGGTTTCCATGCGGGGGCTGTCCAGCGCGGTATTCGGGCTGATCCTGGGTTTGATCATGGCCAAGATGGTCACCGACGCTTTCAGCCTTGCGCAGCTGCCCGGAGACCAGATGCAGATCCTCAGCACTATCGCGACGCTGGTATTCTGTTATTTGGGGATGGTCATCGGCCTGCGCGGGAAAGACGAATTCAATATCATCATCCCGTACGTGCGCCTCAGGCGCCAGGACCAGTCTGAGGGGCTGGTAGCGCTTGATACCAGCGTCATCATCGACGGCCGCATCGTGGATATCTGCAAGACCAAGTTCCTCGACGGAAAGATCGTGATACCGCGCTTCGTGCTCAAGGAGCTGCAGTTGATCGCCGATTCGACCGACCCGATCAAGCGCCAGCGGGGCAGAAGGGGTCTGGAGATACTGCATACCATCCAGAAAGAGGCCGGCCAGGATATCATGCTGCATGAGGAAGAGTTCCCGGAGACCGCGGAGGTCGATGCCAAGCTGGTAAAGCTTGCCAAACTCCTGGGCGCAAAGATCCTGACGGTCGATTTCAACCTTAACCGGGTCGCCAGCATCCAGGGCATCAAGGTGCTTAACATCAATGAGCTGGCCAACGCCCTGAAACCCGTAGTCTTTCCCGGGGAGGAGATGCGCGTGAAATTGATCAAGGAAGGCAAAGAGCACAATCAGGCGGTAGGTTATCTGGATGACGGCACCATGGTCGTCGTTGAGGACGCGCGCCGCCTCATCGGCCAGGAAGTAAAGGTGCTGGTTACTTCGGTACTCCAGACACAGGCCGGCAGAATGATCTTTACCAAGCTCGAGAATAGATAGCAGGCACACATACCGATGCATGTCACCGCGATAGTCGTAGCCGCCGGAAAAGGGGTGCGTTTTAAGTCCAGGATCCCCAAGCCGCTGGTTACCCTGGGTCGCCGTCCTGTTATAGCATATTGTCTGCGCACGCTCAGCGCACACCCGTACGTCAAAGATATCATTATTGTCGTCAACGCCGGCAACAAAAAGAGCATCGCAGATGCGCTGCGTACGCACCGCTTGGGAAAAAAAGTAACGCGCCTGGTCCTGGGAGGGCCCCGGCGCCAGGATTCGGTGCGTAGCGGCCTGCGGGCCTTGCCTGCCCAGGCCGATACGGTATTGATCCACGACGCGGCCAGGCCTTTTATCGACGCAGGCCTGGTCTCTGCGGTTATACAAAGAGCGCGCAGGTGTGGGGCGGCGGTAGCGGCGGTGCCGGTAAAGGCGACGATCAAGCGGGCGCGCGGCGGTAAGGTAGGAGAAACCCTTGACCGCAGCAGCCTGTGGGAGATACAGACCCCCCAGGTTTTCAAAAAAGACCTGATCCTGGAGGCCTATCGCCGTTTCAGTGCCAGGCTTGTTACGGATGACGCAGCGCTCGTTGAACGGTTGGGCTCCGGGGTGGAACTGGTAATGGGGTCTTACCGCAATATCAAACTGACTACTCCCGAAGACCTGTCTTTTGCGAAAGGGATCATACGGACATGGAAACGCGCGTAGGTATCGGTTACGATATTCATCCTTTGGTTGACGGCCGGCCCCTCTTCCTCGGGGGGATAGAGATACCGTATGTCAAAGGGCTCCTGGGGCATTCCGACGCAGATGCGCTGCTGCATGCGGTCTGCGACGCACTCTTGGGGGCGGCAGGCTTAGGGGATATCGGAGAACATTTCCCCGATACCGACCCGCAGTATGAAGGTATCGATAGCAGCCGGCTGCTGGAGGCCGTCGCCGGGCTCCTTAAAGATAATGGTTTTTCGATCGGTAATATCGATTCGGTGGTCATCGCCCAACAGCCGAAATTGGTGCCTTTCAAAAAGCAGATGCGCGACCGGATCGCCGCTATCTTGAAGATCAAAGAAGAGGCGGTCAGCGTCAAGGCCAAGACCAACGAAGGCCTGGGCGCTGTCGGCAATGAAGAAGCCATCGCCGCGTATGCGGTAGCGGTGGTGTATAAATAATATCAACCCTGGCTCGCAATATGCGTCAAAATTCCCTACGGTCCCCTTACGAGGACGGGTAATTTTGACGCGCTCGCCAGGATTTCACTAAATTCAAAACCAAGGTGTTCAAGGAGGGTTATAATGGGTATATGCCTGAAAGTGCTATTGATACTTCTGGGCTTGGCGTTGCTGAAGATCCTGCTGATCGCGGTATTCTTCCGGGATGAGCTCAAAAGCGCCCGGGGCAAGGACCCTGCGGCCCGCAGCTGGCTTGAGATACTGCTTCTCTACCAGGGCCTGCATGCGATGGTTTCCTATCGCATCGCGCATCTTTTCTACCAGGCGCGCCTTTTCTTTATCGCGCGCCTGCTTAGCCAGTTCGCGCGCTTTATGACCGGCATCGAAATACACCCCGGGGCCAGGATCGGCAAGGGGCTGTTCATCGACCATGGCATGGGGGTAGTTATCGGAGAGACTGCGGTCATCGGCGACGACGTGCTCCTCTACCAGGGGGTGACCCTGGGCGGCACCGGGCTCCAAAAGGGCAAACGCCATCCGACCATCGGCAACAATGTCGTCATCGGCGGGGGCGCCAAGGTCCTGGGCAACATTACCGTCGGGGATAATTCCTACATCGGCGCAAACGCGGTAGTCATCAAGGACGTGCCGCCGAACGCCACGGTGGTAGGCGTGCCCGGCAGGATCACCAAGCAGGACGGCAAGAAGATAGACGTCAGCCTCGACCATGCCCACGTGCTTGACCCGATCATGCAGAGCATCGAAGAGCTGGAGAAAAGGCTCAAAGAACTGGAGAAAAAACAGTAATACCATGGCCTTGTATATCTACAATTCACTGACCCGGAAAAAAGAAGAATTCCTTCCCCTGCGCGCCCCCGGGGTAACTGTCTATACCTGCGGGGTTACCGTATACGACGAAAGCCATATCGGCCATGCGCGCAGCCTGTATTCATTCGACGTAATGCGGCGCTACCTGGAATACCGCGGTTTCGGCGTCAGGTTCGTGCGCAACATTACCGATGTCGACGACAAGATCATCAACCGCGCCAACGAACTGAAGGTCGGCTGGAAGGAGCTGGTTGACAAATACATCGACAGCTACTATCAGGATGCCCGGGCGCTGGGGATAAGGAAGGGCGACTGGGAGCCGCGCGCTACGGAAAACATCCCCGACATGGTCGCCTACATCCAGATCCTTATCGATAAGGGGCACGCCTATGAGGCCGGCGGCGACGTTTACTTTAACGTGCGCACCTTCCCGGGTTACGGGAAGCTCTCCGGCCAGAGCATCGACCAGATGCGCTCCGGCAGCCGCATCGAACCGACGGAGTCCAAGAAAGACCCTCTTGATTTTGCGTTGTGGAAGCGCTCCAAGGAAAACGAGCCTTCCTGGCCCAGCCCCTGGGGCCCGGGCAGGCCCGGCTGGCACATCGAATGCTCCGTGATGAGCCAGAAATTCCTGGAGACCGAAACCCTGGATATCCATGCCGGCGGCAGGGACCTGATCTTTCCGCACCACGAAAACGAGATCGCGCAGGCCGAATCGCTTACCGGCAAGCCCTTTGCGAAATACTGGATACACCACGGCCTGTTGACCATCAACGGCCAGAAGATGTCCAAGTCCCTGGGCAACTTCGTGACCATAAAGGATTTTCTCGCCAAGTACAAGGAAGCAGACCTGTTGAAATTGTTTTTCTTGAGCGCCCACTACAGCCACCCCATAGATTATAACGATGAGAAGATCGGCGAAACAAGCAAGACCCTGGAAGGGGTCGCGGTCCTCTTGGGCAGGATCGACAGCCTTAGCTTGCCTGCCGAAAGCAGAAGGTTCCGGGAGCTGGATCAGCTCAAGGCTCATTTCGTAGACGCGATGGATAATGATTTCAGTACCCCGCAGGCCCTGGCGGCCATCCATCATTTGATAAGCCTCATCCACGAGGAGATCGACAATCTGGAGTTTGTCGCACAGGCCAGGAAGCTGTTGTACGAATTAAAAGACATATTGGGCCTTGAGTTCAAGCGCAAGGAAGTCGTGGTCCGGGTTTCTGCGTCCGATACCGGCAGCGATACCCTGCCTGCGGATGTGGCGGAATTGGTCAGGCAGCGTAACGCTGCGCGCAAGAGCGGCGATTTCCGTGCGGCCGACAGGATCCGCAAAGAGTTGACCGAAAAAGGCTTCATCGTCGAGGATAGTAAGGACGGCACCACCAGTCTGCGTAAAAAGCCATGAAAACCAGGTTCATTACCTTCGAGGGTTCCGAGGGCTGCGGCAAGAGCACCCAGTCAAGGCTCCTGTATCTTTACCTTAAAAAAAGGGGCTGGCCCGTGGTATACTTGCGCGAGCCGGGCGGCACCGGGATAAGCGAAAGCATCCGCAGGATGCTGCTTGACCATAAGAGCGACCGCATGTCGCAGGCGTGCGAGATGCTGTTATATATGGCAGCCAGGGCCCAGCTGGTCGATGAAGTGATCCGGCCGGCGCTTGCCCAAGGCAAGGTCATTATCTGCGACAGGTTTCTGGACTCTACGGTGGCCTACCAGGGGTACGGCTTGGGCATCGATATTAAAACCATACGCAGTATCGGCCTTTTTGCCACCGCAGGCATAAGACCGGATCTGACCATTTTATTGGACCTGCCGGTCAAGGAAGGACTGCGGCACCGTAACGGCTCGGAAGACCGTATCGAAAAAAGGTCATTCAATTATCACCAGCGGGTCAGGCAAGGGTATCTTGCGCAGGCTCGGCAGGAGCCGCGCAGGATTAAAGTAGTAAGGCTGGCTCCCGACAAGGACACGACCCAACAGGCTATCCGTTGCCTGGTTGAGGCATTTTTGAAAGGCAAGTAGTAATGGCGTTCAAGGATATCAAAGGCCACCAGCAGCCGCTGCGCATTCTACAGGAGCATATGCGGCATCAGCGCCTGGCCAACGGTTATCTTTTCGTCGGGCCGGAGGGCCTGGGTAAGCATCTGACTGCCCGGACCCTGGCCAAGGCCGTCAACTGCCAGGCCGGATCCGTTGATTCCTGCGACATCTGTCCGTCCTGCAGGAAGATAGACGCTTATCAACACCCCGACGTACTCTTCGTTGCCGACACAGACGAAGTCGTCAAGATCGAACAGGTCAGGCAGCTGCAGCAGAGGATAAGCCTTAAGCCTTACGAGGCCAGGCGCAAGGTTTGTGTCATCGATAACGCGCATCACCTTACCGCAGAGGCTGCAAACGCCCTCCTTAAGGTCCTGGAGGAGCCGCCTGCGGAAAGCCTGATCATCCTGGTCAGCGCAAAACCGACGCTGTTGTTCAAGACCATCGTCTCGCGTTGCCGGGCCGTAACATTTTCGCCGTTAGAGCGTGCGGAGTTGGCGAAAATCTTGCAAAGCGAATACGGCCTCCGGGATGAGGCGGCCCGGTTCCTGGCGTATTTTTCGGAAGGCAGGATCGGCCAGGCCTTGCGCCTGAAGGACGGCGACATCCTGGGTGAGAAGAACCGCGTGCTGGATGCCTTCTTTTCCAGCGGCCGGGAGGGGCAGCTCTCGTTGGAAGACAAGAGCCGACTGCGCGGCTACCTGAACATCCTGGCTACCTGGTTCAGGGACATGTCGCTGGTCAAGATCGGCATGCCCCACTCGGAGCTGATCAACTACGACCGCCGCAGCGACCTGTTAGGTTCCATGCAGCAGTATTCTTTCGGCGACATCGACGAGATCGTCGTCTGCATTTCGAATTCCATATTGTATCTTGAACAAAACGTCAACATCAAACTGCTCCTGTCGAACCTGCGGGCGGAGCTGACAAGGATATAAGACCATGGAAAAGACAATACTGGTAAGACTCAGAGACTCGGGCCAGGCCTTCTCGTATAACACCCAGGACCCTCAGGCCAAGGAAGGCGATTACGTCATCATCGAGCATGACCGGGGCATCGACTACGGGCAGATCGTCTCTCCGAAAGACGTGCGCTGCGACAGCAAATCGAAAGACCCCCTGAAAAAAATCCTGCGCATCGCTACCTCTAGCGACCAGAGGCAGATCGCCGAGAACAGGACCAAAGCCAAAGAGGCGTTCGTGACCTGCGAACGCAAGATAGAAGGGCATAAGCTGGATATGAAACTGGTGCACGCGGAATACTCCTTCGACCGCACCAAGATCATTTTTTATTTTACCTCTAACGGCCGGGTGGACTTCCGGGAGCTGGTCAAGGACCTGGCCAAGATCTTTAAGGCCAGGATCGAACTGAGGCAGATCGGCGTGCGGGATGAGGCCAGGCATTTCGGCGGTTTCGGCCCCTGCGGCAGGGAGCTGTGCTGCGCTAAGTTCCTGAAAGACTTTGAGCCGGTGACCATCAAGATGGCCAAAGAGGAAGGCCTGCCCCTTAACCCGCCGAAGATATCGGGCCTTTGCGGCAGGCTCATGTGCTGCCTTAATTTTGAATACGAGACCTACAAGATCCTTTCCCGGGGGCTTCCTCGGGAAGGCGAGCGCATTACCACCGCGCAAGGCAAAGGCAAGGTCGTCGGCATCAATGTCTTCAAGCGCATGGTGACCGTGGAGCTGGAAGACGGCACGCTCATCCATTTAAACTATAATAAATAGCCCGCATGCAGAAAAAATTCTATATCACCACTCCCATCTATTACGTGAATGCCTCTCCGCACATCGGCCATTCGTACACCTGTTTTGCCGCAGACACCCTGGCCCGCGCGATGCGCAAGAAGCTAGGGCATGATCGCGTCTGGTTCCTGACCGGCACCGACGAACACGGCCAGAAGATCCAGAAGGCGGCAGAACAGCAGGGGGTGACCCCCAAGGAATTTACCGATCAGGTCGTCCTGCAGTTCAAAAAGCTCTGGGAGAAGCTGGGCATTTCCTATGATGATTTTATCCGCACGACCGAGCCCCGGCATACAAGCTTTGTCCAGCGGGTGCTGGATATCCTGTATCGCAAGGGGGATATCTACCAGGAGAAATACGAAGGCTGGTACTGCACTCCCTGCGAGACCTTCTGGACCCAGACGCAGATCGTCGAGGGCAACTGCCCCGACTGCCGCCGGCCGGTGGAAAAGATAAGCGAAAACAACTTTTTCTTCCGCCTCTCCAAATATCAACAGTGGCTGACGTCGTATATCGAGAGCAATCCCGATTTCATTCGGCCGGAAATCAGGCGCAATGAAGTATTGAGCTTCCTGAAGCTCAATACGCTTACGGATCTGTGCATATCCCGGCCGAAAGAGCGCCTCGGCTGGGGGATACCTTTGCCTTTCAGCAAGGACCATGTCACCTACGTCTGGTTCGATGCGCTGGTTAACTACATCAGCGCGGTAGGAAAGTTCGACGCCGGCGACGCCTATGTGTCCGAGTGGTGGCCGGCCGACCTGCACTTGATCGGCAAGGACATCCTGCGGCAGCATGCGGTCTACTGGCCGATCATGCTGCGCGCGTTGGGTATCGAGCCGCCCCGGACCATCTTTGCCCACGGCTGGTGGATGATCGGCCAGGACAAGATGTCCAAGTCCCGCGGCAACGTCGTCTCTCCCCTGGAGATGGCGGATAAATACGGGATAGACGTATACCGTTATTTCCTGCTGCGCGACGTCTCTTTCGGCGCAGACGGAAACTTTTCGGAAGAGGCGATCGTCAAGCGTTTCAACGGGGACCTGGCCAACGACCTGGGCAATCTTGTGTATCGGACCCTGACGATGGTCGAGAAATATTTCCAGGGGGAAGTCCCCGCGAAAGGCGCCCTGGATGCGCAGGGCCTTAAGATCGAAGATAAAATACGCGGCATCGCGCAGGAGGCATCCGCTCCCCTGGTCGCCTCCTCTGATTTCGATTTCAGCATCGCCCTGGGAAAGATATGGGAGCTTATCGGTATGGCCAATAAGTACGTTGAGGACAAAAAGCCGTGGAACCTGGCAAAAGAGCATAAGGATCAGGAGCTGCGCGCTTTTATCCGCCTGCTGGTTGACGTGATCAGGCAGGCCAGCCAGGAGATCGCGGTATTCATGCCTCAGACAGCCGAGGCGATCCTCCAGCAGATAGGCCAGGACAGGATTCTCAAAGGCAGGCCTCTATTCCCTCGCATCGAAGATGTTCATCGACACCCATTGTCATCTTGATTTTCCCGAGTTCGACGCTGACCGGGACCAGGTCATTTCCCGCAGCCGTCAGGAAGGCATCGACTGCCTTATCAATATCGGTTCGAGCCTGACCGGCTCAAGGAGGTCGCTGGAGCTGGCCGAGGCCTATCCTTGCGTCTATGCTACCGTCGGGATACATCCCCACGAGGCAGACCAGGCAAAAGAGCCCGCGCGGCAACTCATCAGGGAATTGGCGCAGCGGGAGAAAGTAGTGGCTGTCGGAGAGATCGGCCTGGATTACTACAAGAATTATTCCCGGCCGGAAAACCAGCGGCCGCTTTTTTTGTCCTTGGCCGGCATTGCCAAAGACCTGGGCCTGCCTTTGGTCATCCATAGCCGCCAGGCGCAGGAGGATACCCTTTCTATCCTGAGCGAGTTGATGCCGGTCAAGGCGGTGGTTCATTGCTTCTCCGGAGACGGGGATTTTCTGGAGCGCTGCCTTGCCATGGGCTTCTTTGTATCGTTTACCTGTAATATCACCTATAAAAAAGCCCAGGACCTCAGGGACCTGGTAAAGCTGGCGCCTCTTGAGCGGATATTCCTGGAAACCGATGCCCCTTTCTTAAGCCCCGAAGGGTTGCGCGGCAGGAGGAACGAGCCCTGTTACGTTAAACAACTGGCGCAGGAGATCTCCCGGATCAAAGAGGTCAGCCTTGAAGAAGTCGCCGGGGTTACTTCGCGTAATGCCCGCGCATTTTTTAATATCGCATGAAGCCACGGGTATCGCTGGTTGAATGCCGGTCGTACGAGCCGGATCTGGTAGTGCATGCGCTGCGCAGTGCCGTAGACCTGCTCGGGGGCCTGGCTGCTTTCATCAAGCCGGCAAGCAGGGTATTGGTCAAGCCGAACCTGCTTTCCGCCGCCGACCCCGCATCCGCGGTGGACACGCACCCGCAGGTGGTACGGGCGGCAGTGAAGCTTTTGAAAGAAATGGACTGCCGGGTCTTTATCGGCGACGGCCCCAGCCTGTTCGGCAATCAGGAAGTAGACCGGGTGTACGAGCGCTCGGGGATAAAAGAAGTTGCGGCCCGGGAAAAGGTGGAGCTGGTTACTTTTACCGGCCGGCGCTGGCAGGGGCAGTTCCCTTTGGTAAGTTTTCTGGATGAATGCGACCACGTGCTTTCGCTGCCGAAGTTCAAGACGCATCAGCTGGTGACCTTGACCGGCGGCATAAAGAATATGTATGGCCTGGTCGCCGGGACATTCAAGACGGAGTTGCATCGGAAACACTTTGATGCCGTCAATTTCTCCCGGGTCCTGGTGGATATCTACGCCGCAGTCAGGCCCAGCCTGACCATCGTCGACGGGATCCTCGCCATGGAGGGGGACGGCCCGGGCTCAAGCGGCACGCCTCGGCCGGCGGGGGTCGTTCTTGCCGGCTCCGATTGCGTGGCGATAGACAGCGTCATGGCAAAGATCATGGGCCTGGAACCTTTGGATATCCTGACGACTAAAGAAGCGGCCTTGCGGGGCCTGGGGACCGCGGACCCGGATGCGATCGAAATATGCGGCCGGCAGATTAAGGATGTTTTTGGCGGGCCGTTTCGCTTGCCCAAGGCGTCGGTCATCGTACGCCTGCCCCGGCCCCTGGTGCCGGCAGTGCAAAGATTGATCCGTTTTTATCCGCAGATAGACCATGCCGTCTGCACCCGCTGCGCCGCCTGCGTCAAGGTCTGCCCCGCAAAAGTGATCAGCATCAGGCAGGCGCGTACCCGCATCGACCGGCGGGGTTGCATTTCCTGTTTCTGCTGCCAGGAGACCTGTCCTTCTTCGGCGATCAGGATCAAGAAAAGCCTGTGCGCCAAAGTCATAGGGTTGTAGACTATCCGATGAGCACACACGCCTATCTTCCGGAAACCCGGATCAAGCTGGATGAGGCGATTACCTACGGCACGCCGGAGGAGTCGCTTGCCTTGGCGCAGCAGGGGCTGCAGGAAGCGCAGGTATACGGATGGCTCGGCGAAATAGAATATTTCAAAGGCCAGATCGCCTTGATTAATGAGCGTTTCACCGCCGCCATCGAGCACTTCGACGCCGCGATCAAGCACAACCCCATAGACGGCGCCGCCTATAATGACCGGGCCCTGTGCATGGTCGAGATGGGCACCATCGATGAGGCGCTCCGTTATTTCGATAAGGGCATCGAGGTCGAGCCGGATTATGCTACCGTCTATCACAACAAGGGCTGGCTCCTGAATAACATCGGCAGGCACAGCGAAGCGATCGCGTATTTTAAAAAAGCCCTGGAGCTTGAGCCGCACAGGGCAGTCACCTACGATAATCTTGCGGATGCCCTGGCAAACCTGGGGGATATCCGGGGCGCGCTTGCGGCATACCGGAAAGTGCTGGAATTTTTAAAGCCGGGCCGCTGTGAAGAAATACGCCAACAGGTCAGCGCGCAGATAAAATCCTTAGAGGAGAAGCTATGAAGAATATCCGAACGATCGCCTGGCAGGGCAATCAGATAAAGATCATCGATCAGACCAAGTTGCCGTCGCGCCTGGAGTATCTGGCTATCAAAGACATCAAGGCGCTTTGGAAGGCGATCAAGGTCTTAAAGGTGCGCGGCGCTCCGGCCCTGGGCGCGGCAGCGGCCCTGGGCGTGTATCTGGGGGTCAAAGACGCAAAGACCGATAATGCTGCGGTTTTGCGCAGGTACTGCGACCGGGTTATGCGCTATCTTGCTTCTTGCCGGCCCACGGCAAGGAACCTGTTCTGGGGGCTGGACCGGATGCGTAAGGTCTTGGATGCCTCGCAGGGGTTGAGCGTCCTCCGGATCAAGCAAGCGCTTCTTGCCGAAGCACGCCGCATCATCGAAGAAGACCGCGCTGCCTGCCGCAGTATCGGCCGCTACGGCGCACGGCTGTTTAAAAGCGGGGATAGCATCCTGACCGTCTGTAACGCCGGGATCCTGGCTACCATCGATTATGGCACAGCCCTGGGGGTTATCTATCGGCTGGTCCAGGAGGGCAAAAAGATCAGCGTGTATTCCTGCGAGACCAGGCCCCTGCTGCAGGGCGCGCGCCTGACTACCTGGGAATTGACGCGCGGAGGCATCGATGTGACCATGATCTGCGATAACATGGCAGCTACGCTCATGAGCCAGGGCAAGGTCACCAAGGTCATCGCCGGCGCTGACCGTATTGCCGCAAACGGCGATGCCGCCAATAAGATCGGCACCTACAGCCTGGCTGTCCTGGCAAAATATCACCGGATCCCTTTTTATATCGCCGCACCCGCTTCTACTTTTGACTTGCGCATCAAGACAGGCAGGCAGATCCCGATCGAAGAGCGCCCTGCCGCCGAGGTCACGGAATTATTTTTCAAGAAACGCATTGCGCCCGCCGGCATCAAAGTATGTAACCCGGCTTTTGACGTGACACCCGCCGGCTTGATTACCGCGATCATCACGGATAAAGGCGTTATCCGGCCGCCCTACGAGCGGCATATCGCAAGAGTATTGGGCAGGCACAGATGAAGATAGAAAAAATAGGCGAATTCGGCCTGATCAAAAGGCTCAGCCGCTTTATCAAGAACGACGCTTCGGTTATCCGCGGCCCGGGCGATGATTGCGCGGTGGTTGCGTATGATAAGACCAGGTACATGCTTTTGACCTGCGACATGCTGGTTGAAGGCGTGGATTTTACCGCGCGCCAGAATCCGGAATTGATCGGCAGGAAGGCACTGGCGGTCTCCCTCAGCGACATCGCCGCCTGCTCCGGGGTGCCGCGCTATGCGCTGGTGTCCCTGGGCCTGCCTGCGGCTGTATCGGTTGAAAAGATAGAGAAAATTTGGCGGGGAATGAACCGCCTGGCCCGCGCCTTCGGCCTCAATATCGTCGGAGGCGATATGAGCAAGGCCGCGGCTTTGACCATCGACGTCAGCATGCTAGGTTTGGTAGAAAAGAAAAGGCTGGTCACCAGGGGCAGGGCAAGGGCAGGGGATATTATTTTCGTAAGCGGCCCTCTCGGCGGCTCTATCCGCGGCAAGCACCTCCGGTTCATCCCGCGCCTGAAAGAAGCGCGTTTCCTGACGGCGCATTTTACGGTACACGCGATGATCGACATATCCGACGGCCTCGCCCAGGACCTGTGGCATATATTGGAAGCAAGCAAGGTCGGAGCGGTGCTCTACGAAAAAATGATACCGCAGAGCAGGCAGTGCCTCTGCTTGAAGGATGCGCTTAGCGGGGGAGAGGATTTCGAATTGCTGTTTACGGTGCCGCCGAAGGATGCGCTTAAGTTGTTATCCAAGGGGCAGGGAAAATACTACCCCATCGGTTTTATTACCGGCAAAGACTTAGGCTTCAGGCTTGCCGGCGCCAACGGCAGGGAAACGGACATCAAACCCGAAGGCTACCGCCATTTTTAAGATGCGTTTACTTTCCGGATCAGCCGCGGCTACGATCAGGATCGGCAAGGCCATTGCCCGCCATGCGTGCAAGGGCGATATCGTCTGCCTTTGCGGCCAGCTGGGAGCCGGCAAGACCGTATTGGCCAAAGGCATTGCCGCAGGGCTGGGGATCGCGCAAGGCAAGGTTGTCAGTCCTACCTTTGTGCTCATCCGCGAATATCCGCATGCCCGCCTGCCCCTGTATCATTTCGATCTGTACCGCCTGGAAAGCCCCTCGGATATCCTGGTGCTGGGGTATGAGGAATATTTTTACGATGACGGTGTGACGGTAGTAGAATGGGCGGACCGCCTGAAATACCTGTTGCCTGAAGAGCATTTACGGATAGAATTAAGTATACGCAAGGACAAAAAAAGGATTTTGGCGTTTACGGCGCGCGGCAGCCGCTACGGCAGGCTGATTGAGGAGATACATGAAGATATTAGGGGTTGACACCACCACAAAATTCCTGGCCCTGGCGCTTTACGACAACGGAAAAGTCGCGGAGTATAACGTGGAGCTGGGCAGGAGGCATTCTTCGCTTCTGGTACCGGTCATTACGCAGTCCCTGGAGTCGCTGGGGCTTGGCATCGGCGACATCGACTATTTTGCCTGCGGCCTCGGGCCGGGGTCCTTTACCGGCATGCGTATCGGGCTGGCGGCGATAAAGGGGTTTGCGTATGCCTTGCGCAAGCCGGTCATCGGCATATCGACGCTGGATATCCTGGCCGCAAGCGTCAAGCCGCCGCAGGACAGGGCGATCGTGCCTGCGATCGATGCCAAAAGAGGCCTGGTCTATTGCAGCGCCTACCGCTATAAGAAGGGGCGGCTTACCCGGATCCGGCCTTACAAGCTCTTGAGCCAAGAGGCATTTTTACGGCAGGCGCCAAGCCGCAGCCTTTTGGCCGGAGACGCCTGCGCTTTATACAAAGACGACATCCTGCGCCGGATAAAAGGCGTAACGATCCTCGACCGCGAGTATTGGTTTCCGCAGGGCCGTTTCCTTATCGACAGGGCCCTTGAACGGATCGGCTCAGGCAAGCTCGACGATCCTTTTACCGTCAAACCGCTTTACTTGTATCCGAAAGAATGCCAAATAAAGACAAAACAATAGGTTACCGGCCGACCTGGGCAGAGGTCGATCTTTCGCACCTGGCCTACAACCTCAATCAGGTCAAATCACACCTTCAGCCGGGCGTTAAGGTCATGGCCTGCGTAAAGGCAGATGCCTACGGCCATGGGCTGGTCCCGGTTGCCAGGAGCCTGATATCTTCCGGCGTTGATTTCTTAAGCGTTGCCTCGATCGATGAAGGGATACGCCTGCGCCAGGCCGGCCTGCGCTGCCCGATCCTGGTATTGGGAGTGGTGCTCAAGAAGGATATCGCGCCGCTTTTTAATTACCGTCTCAGGCAGACCGTCTGCAGCGACGAGCTGGCAGATGCCCTGAATGCCATGGCCCGCAGGAAAGGCCGGCTTGCGCCGGTGCACGTCAAGATCGACACCGGTATGGGCAGGATCGGCGTTTTGCACGAGGAAGCGTTCCGGTTCATCCGCAGACTGGGTCGCCTCAAGCACATCCGCATCGAAGGAGTATTCACCCATTTGGCCCTGGCAGACATAAACCGCAGCTTTACCGACTACCAGATCGGCGTTTTCGAAGAGCTCATCGACCAGCTGCGCCGGACAGGCATACATATCCCCCTGTTCCATGCGGCAAATAGCCTGGGGATCGTCAATTATTCGGTAGGGCATTTCAACATGGTCCGGCCCGGCCTGGTACTCTACGGCCTGTATCCCCGGGAGAACCTCGATATTACCCTCAAACCGGTAATGAGCTTGAAAAGCAGGGTTATCTACGTCAAGAGAGTGCCTGCCGGCTGGGGGATCAGCTACGGCCATATCTACGTGACCAAACGCTCCACCAATATCGCTACGCTGCCTATCGGTTACGGCGACGGCTATCCCCGTAATCTTTCCAACGCCGCGCCGGTCATTATCCGGGGCAAACTCTTAAAGATCAGCGGTATGGTATGCATGGACCAGATCATGATCGATGTAGGCAGCTTCCCCGTCAAGGTGGGGGATGAGGTGGTTTTGATCGGTTCCCAGGGGAAACAGAGGATCTCTACCGAGGAATTGGCGCGCCTTTCCGGGACGATCCCTTATGAGATCGTCTGCGGCCTGGGCAGCCGTGTTCCCCGCGTGTATGTGAAGTGATTAAGGAAGCGCTGAGATAAGATACAGGCTTGCGGCGAGCGCCATGATGTGGCTGAGCGTTACCGCCAGAAGCGCAGGCAGGATGCCGGATTTTCCGAGGGCAATACTGATCGCGTTTACCACGTAGTACAGAAATCCCACCATGATCGCCACTCCCAACGAAGACAATCCCGTCGCCCGCTTTCTCATGACCAGGGAAAAAGGTATCCCGATCAGGATAATGATGAAACTGGTCAGGGGAGCGGAGAACCTTTGGAACAGGTCCACGGTCAGGTTCCTGATCACGCCGGTGGCGCCGCTGCCGGAGAGTTTCTGGATATAGAAATCAAGCTGGGCGATGGTCATAAAGTCCGGGCTTTGTTTCTGGCCGAGGAAATCCTGCGGGCTTTCCGGGATGCTGACGATTTCTTCATCGAGATATTTAGGCTCGCCCTTGACCTGGCCGTTTTCGTCAAACTCATACGTGACGCTCTGATAAAAGGTCCAGAGCCCGTCCTTGTACACCCCTTTATTGGCGACGATCTTTTTGACGATATTCTGATTCTTATCGTGCTCCAGGATGCTTATGCCTTCCAAGGTATTCAAGGAAGGGGAAAATTTGTTCACGAAGAAAAGCCTGTTCTTAAGGCCGTAGATCGACAGGTTGGTAATGGTCTCGTTCTCTTTTTCCTGCGCTTTTTTGCTGCCGACCTCCATGTAGGCCTTGATCTTCTGGGTCATGAACAAAGAGCGGGGCACGAATCTGTCGCCGACCCAGAACACCAGGATGCTGACGATCGCCCCCAGGACCATGACGCTTTTGGCGATCTGGAAGATGCTCAGGCCCGAGGCGCGCATGGCGATGAGCTCGTTGTCGCGATTGAGCTTGCCGAAGGTATACAGCACGGAAAGCAGGCAGGAGATCGGGGCGACCTGGACGAAGATGATCGGCAGGTACGCCAGATAATACCTGATGATCAGGGCCAGGTTCGTTTTTTGCTTGAGGAAGTCGTCGAGGTTAGCGAAGACGTCGACGATGACATAAAGCAGCAGGAACGAAAGGACGCACAGCAGGAGAATGCGCACTACGGATTTTAATATGTAGCGGTCTAGAATACGCATACTCTATAGGTCATGATCGCGCCGAATGTTCCCAAGACAAGATTCGGCAGCCACAGGGCCAGCCGCGGGTTAAGGTACCCCTGGAGGCTTAGCGCCTCTGATCCCAGGAGGATCAGGTAGTAGATCCCGACGATAAGAAAGGCAATGCCGAAGTTGATCGATTTCTCCCTGCGCCGGGTGATGATCGCCATAGGCACCCCCAGCAGCGTAAAGACAAGGCAGGAGAAGGCCAGGGATATTTTTTTGTTTATCTCGGTCAGCAGGGGCGCCGGGTCTATCTTTTCCTGCCTGAGTTTGTTGACTTCCTGCTGGAGCTCGCGGATGGTCATGTCTTTGGGCTTTTTCTCGACGTCTCCCTGCGCCTGTGCCTGAGCCAGGTTGAGGGTCATAAAGTAGGTTTTGAAATTCAGCTTGAAGAAGTTGGCCGGATGCTCCGGGTCGGGCTCATCCGCAGTGCCGTCCATGAGTTTGAGCTTGACCACGCCTTTTTCCGGAAGCGCGATGAATTCCCCCCGCTTGGCAACGATCGTACGCGTAGGCTTGCCTTCCTGCGGTTCGTAGATGCGCACGTTCAGCAGCCTGTTTTTCTCGATGCGGTAGATGAAAAGCACGTATTTCTGGAAAGAGTTGATAAAGACCCCCGGCTCGAGGGCCGCGGTCGGGTTCTTGACCCCGATCTCCAGCAGCGTCTTGCGCGAGGCGAAGTGCGCGTAGGGGATGAGCCTGTCGTTGCAGAAGACCAGGACCAGGCTTATGATCAGGCTGACGACCAGAAGCGGGGCGATCAGGGCGAACAGGTGCACCCCGCTTGCTTTTATGGCGACGATCTCGTTATCGCTGGAGAGCCTCCCCAGGGACAACAGCACCGCCGACAATACGGCGATAGGCAACGTATAGGTAAGCAGGTACGGGATCATGAACACGAAGAGCTTGGTGACGCTGAAGATGTCCACGCCCTTGTTGATGACCAGCTCTGCGATCTTGATAAGGTTGCCCAGGATCATCACGAACGTCAGGACCAATAGGCCCAGGATAAGGGGCCCGATAAATTCTTTCAGAAAATAGTTTCGTAAGATCCGCATAGTTTAATTGGCCAGGGTTAATACAAGCACCATCTCCGCGCCCGCCTCCTTGAGCGCGCGGGCTCCTTCCGATGAGGTCGCCCCCGTCGTCAGTACGTCGTCTACGAGGAGGATATTTTTGCCTTTCAAGTCTATCTTTTTGTCGGGAGAAAAACTCTCCGCCACGTTCAGCAGGCGGTCTTCTTCCCGGTTCATCTCTACCTGCGGCCGGGCATACCGGTGACGGCGCAGGGCCGTCGCAAGCATTGTCTTTTCGAACGCATCCGCTACATGGCGGCCCAGGACCTCCGCCTGATTGAATTCCCTTTCGCGCAGCCTCGCCGGGTGCAACGGCAGGGGGATGACCGCGTCGATGTGCTGCATGGGCACGTTGTATTCCCGGATGAACTCGACCAGCAATGTGCTCAAGCGTTTCCCCAGGTAGTCCTTGTTTTTGTACTTGAATTCATGGATGAGTTCCTTCAGGACCCCCTCGTAGAGGCAGGGGCTGAACGCCCGGTCAAAATACACTTGTTTTTGCCTGCACCGGGAGCAGATGTAGTCGCGCGTAGCCTCGGATGCCTCCAGGTGCCTGCCGCACCTGCGGCAAAAGGGAGGCTGGTTTCTTTTGATCCCGGCCCAGCAGCCGGCACAGACCAGATCGTCAACGCACCTGTGGTGTTCCAGTTTGGCTTTGCAGACCAGGCAGGTTCGCGGATACACCAGATCGATTACATCGCGTATTATTTTGCCGAACACAGCGATTATGATAACAGTTTCTTGCGCCTTTGTCAACCGCGCGAAAACCCGGGACGTTTCTAGGTTTTTGAAAAAAACCAGAAACGTCCCGGGTTTTCTGGTTGTTCTTGACAAAGGGGCGCAAGGGGGTATAATATAAATAGAAATCAGTTCTATTTATAAGGCCATGACTATCGAAGCATACCTTCACAAAATCAAACAGTGCCGCCTAAAAGTAACCCCGAAAAGAAAGGCGCTCCTGGAGTTATTCCTTAAAAAGGAGCGCTACTTAAGCCCTCCGGAAGCCCGCACGCTTTTGCGGCCGCGTTTCAAGCAGCTCGGTCTTCCTACGGTGTATCGCATCATGGAAGAACTGACTGACCTGGGCATCCTCATCAGGATCAAAAGGGACAGCCGCCGGCTCTATTACACCATCTGCAGGGCGCCGCAACACGACCACCATCATTTTATCTGCAGGAAATGCAAGCGGGTGGAGGAAGTGGAATTTTGTAACTTTGGCGATATCGCCAAGTTCATCGAAGACAGGCTCCAGGCCAAAACCGAATCGCACTTCGTACAAGTGGAGGGACTATGCTGCCGCTGCAAATAACGCGCCGTCCGTTTGCGCTGGTGACGGCTGTGACACTGGCGTCGCTATTGTTCTGTGGTCGGCCTTGCCTTGCGCAGGCAGAAGCACAAAAGATTCGCGTAGTAACGAGCCTTTTTCCTCTCTATGATTTTGCCCGCCAGGTTGCCGGGGACAGGGCGGAGGTCTCGCTCTTGCTTGCCCCGGGGATGGAAGCGCACAGTTTCGAGCCTACGCCTGCGGACATCATGCGCATCAACCGCGCCGATATATTCATCTATACCGGCGCTTCCATGGAGCCGTGGGTCCGGGACGTCCTCAAGGGCCTGGATAACCCTTCGCTGCTGGTGGTAAACGCAAGTTCCGGCATCAAGCTTTCCGCCGGAGCGGATCCGCATATCTGGCTCGATTTTTCCTATGCCCGGCAGATGGTTACCAACATCATGCAGGCTTTTGTGGCCAAAGACCCCGAGTATCTGTCCACCTATCTTGCCAATACCAGGGCCTATCACGTAAAGCTGGCCGAGCTGGACCTGGCCTTTAGAAAAGGGCTTGCCAACTGCGCGCAACGCACCTTTATCCACGGCGGGCATTTTGCCTTCGGATACCTGGCAGCCAGATATCATCTCGAATTCTTGTCTGCGTATCCGGGGTTTGCCGCCAACACCGAACCCGGGCCCCGGGACCTGGCACGATTAACCCAGATCATGCATCAACGCGGCATAAAATACGTGTATTGCGACAAGTTCATATCTCCCCGGATCGCCTCGGTCATCGCGCAAGAGACCGGCGCAGAGGTGCTTTTGCTTAACGGCGCGCACAATCTCACCAAAGAAGAAATGGCGCAGGGGATAAGCTTCATTTCGATCATGGAAGACAACCTCCAGCAGCTGAAAAAAGGCCTGGAATGCCAATAAGCGTCGTCTCTTTGAGGCAACTTTGCTTTACGTATCAGTCGACCACGGTGCTCAGCGACATATCGCTGGATATACACGCCGGAGACTACCTGGCGGTCGTCGGCCCTAACGGCTCCGGGAAAACCACGCTTATCAAAGTACTCCTGGGCCTGCTTAAGCCTTCCGGGGGCAGCGCCACGCTCCTGGGGACGCCGACGCAGGCATTCCGCGATTGGCACAAAATAGGGTATCTGCCGCAAAATCCTCCTGCCTTAAGCACGCGCTTCCCCGCGACGGTCAAGGAAGTCGTTTCGCTGGGCCTGCTTTCCCGCAAGCACATACCCAGGCGCATCGGTAAATCCGACGCTGCAGCGGTCCAGAAGGCGCTGGAGGTCATGGATATCGTACCCCTTAAGCATACATTGATCGGCGAGCTTTCCGGAGGCCAGCAGCAGCGCGTCCTGGTCGCCCGGGCATTGGTGGCCGAGCCGCAGATGTTGGTCCTTGATGAGCCGACTGCGGCGCTCGATCCGGAAATAAGGGAAAGATTTTTCAATGCCCTGGCCGGCCTGAACAAAGAAAAGGGCACGGCGGTGGTTATCGTCACTCACGACATAGGCGGCATCGGACAGTACGCCTCGCGCCTTCTGTATCTGGACAAAAAGGTCATTTTCTACGGCGGCTTCGACGATTTTTGCTATTCTCATGACGTGACGAATTATTTCGGGGAATTTTCTCAACATATCATCTGCCACCGGCACGACCGTAAAGAAAGGAATTAACCGGGTATGCAGCTTATCGAAGCGTTACATTACGGTTTCATCCAGCGGGCGCTTGTCGCGGGGATATTCGTATCGATCCTCTGCGCCGTCCTGGGGCTTTTTCTGGTGTTGAGGCGTTTTTCGCTTATCGGCGACGGCCTGGCCCACGTTACCTTCGGAAGCGTAGCCTTGGGCCTTTTCTGGGGGATCTATCCGCTGTATGCCTCTATACCTCTGGTCTGCATAAGCTCCCTGGGGATCCTGCGACTGACTCAGCGCGCCAGGATCCACGCCGATGCGGCTATCGGCATCGTGTCCTCTTTGGGCATATCCATCGGCATCGTCGTCGCAAGCATTGCCGGCGGATTCAATATCGACCTGTTTAGCTATCTGTTCGGCAACATCCTTGCGATAAGCCGGACGGAAGTTGTACTTTCGGTCGCACTCTCGCTTGGGCTGATCATGGCAGTGGCGGTTTTTTATTACGATCTTTTTTCTGTGACCTTCGATGAGAACTACGCGCGGGTTTCCGGCATCAAAACCGGTGCCGTCAACCGCGTGCTGGTCGTGTTGACCTCGCTGACGGTGGTATTGGCGATGAAGGTAGTGGGTATCATGCTGGTTTCAAGCCTGCTGATCCTGCCTGCGGTGACCGCCCTGCAGCTGGGCAGGGGGTTCAAGGCCACGCTTTTTATCGCCGGCTTAGCGGCGGTCTGCGCGGTGGTGCTGGGGATATTCGTTTCCTTTGCGTTCAATCTTCCGACGGGAGCCGTCATCGTGCTGATGAGCTTCTTTTGTCTTCTTCTGGCCTTTGTCGCCGGCAGGCTCCTGCGTATCCGGGGCGCGGCTTGAGGGTTGACAGGGCTGCGGCGGGATAGTAAAATGAGGGGACTATGACAAACTCTACCAAGCAGGAACTGAAGGAAAAGTTATTTACGCTGTTGAAATCCGAGGCCTTGAAGACCGGCTCTTTTGTGCTCTCTTCGGGCAAGACCAGTACGTATTACCTTGACGGCCGGATCATCACCCTGACCCCCGAAGGCGCATACCTGGTAGCCAGGATCATCCTGGATTCGATCAGAGGCGATAACGTTGCGGCCGTCGGCGGGCCGACCCTCGGCGCAGACCCTATCGTAGGTGCAGTCGCCTGCCTTAGCCACATCGAAGGCCCGCCCCTGAAAACCTTTATCGTGCGCAAGGCCGCAAAAGAGCACGGGACCCAGCGCCAGATCGAAGGGCCGGCCCTGGCAAAAGGAAGCCGCGTCATCATCGTCGACGATGTCGCCACCACCGGCAAGGCTCTGGTCGAGGCAAAGGCCGCCCTGGATGCCATCGGCGTGCGCGTCGAGAAGGCCATGGTTATCGTCGACCGGGGCGAAGGCGCCAAGGAGAACCTGGCAGCCGCCGGCCTGAAGCTGGAAGCGATATTCCACATCTCAGATTTCGGCCTCTAAAAAGGATTTCCCGGTGCCTGTAAGAAAAATAGCGGTAGTTGGCGCTGGCCCTGCCGGCATGATGGCAGCCATCCGCGCCGGCCAGCTCGGCCAGACAGTATCCCTCTTCGAGAAGAACAACCACCCCGGCAAGAAACTCTTGTTATGCGGCAAGGGCCGCTGCAATCTTACCAATGCCTGCGGCCTGGAGGATTTCCTGGAGCGCTTCTGCGGCAACGGGCAGTTCCTGCGGGATGCGTTCAAGAAATTCTTCAACCGGGAATTGATCCGTTTCTTCGAAGACAACGGCCTGAAGCTGAAGGTTGAGC
Source organism: Patescibacteria group bacterium (assembly GCA_035506195.1). Lineage (GTDB taxonomy): Bacteria > Omnitrophota > Gorgyraeia > Gygaellales > Profunditerraquicolaceae > DATJPV01. The sequence continues at coordinate 89,157 of DATJPV010000048.1, forward strand.
GGCAGCTGCGCGTCTTTCCGGTTACCGACAGATCAGCCAGCATCCTGGAGGTCCTTAAAAAGCAGCTGGCCGCGCGCAACGTAACGCTTATCTGTTCTGCGCCGGTAGAAAAGATATTGGTTGATGCCGGCGCGGTCTCGGGCCTGGCGCTTAAAGACGGACAGAGTATCCCTGCGGACAGGGTTATCCTGGCAACCGGAGGGGTGTCGTATAGCTTTACCGGCTCCGACGGAGGAGGCCTCCAGATCGCCCGTACCCTGGGGCATCGCGTCACGGCCTTGCGAGCGGGGCTGGTCGGGCTTCAGACGCAGGAAGACTATCCGCGCAAGCTCGAAGGCCTGGCGTTGAAAAATATCCGGCTTGCCTTCGACGACGGAAAGAGGCGCATAGTTTCCGAGATCGGAGAAATGCTGTTTACCGCTTTTGGCGTTTCCGGGCCCCTGGTGCTGACCTTAAGCGGCAAGATCTCCGATTGGCTGCAGGAAGGCAGGCGCGTAGGCATGGAAATCGACCTGAAACCTGCGCTTTCCGAAGAGCAGCTGCATGACCGCCTCTTGCGGGAGTTCAAGGCAAACCCCCGCCGGGGTATCCGCACCATACTTAAAGCGCTTCTGCCTTTAAGGCTGATTGATATTTTCATACAACTGGCAAAGTTCGACCCGGACAAGCGCGCCTCCTACATTAGCCTTGATGAACGCCAGCGCATCGTCGCATTGCTGAAACATTTTCGCCTGCAGATAAGCCAGCCGCGGCCTATCGAAGAGGCAATGATTACCCGCGGCGGAGTTTCCTTGAAGGAGATCGACCCGCGCACGATGGAATCGCGCCTGGTCAAAGGGCTGTATTTTGCCGGAGAGATTATCGACGTCGACGCCGATACCGGCGGTTTTAACCTCCAGGCGGCGTTCTCCACGGGTTATCTTGCCGGAGAAAGCGCGGCATTACGGTAAAATGAGAAAAATATATTTAGCCTCGGGTTCCCGGGCAAGAAAAAAGATCCTGGATATCCTGGGTTTAAAATTTACGGTACTGCCCAGCCGGGCAGAAGAAAAGGCCGGACGCCGGGGGTTGTCCTATGCGCAGCTGGTGCAGACCAACGCCCTGCGTAAGGCCCAAGAGGTCGCCGGCCGGGTTTCCGGCGGCGTCATCATCGCGGCGGATACGATCGTCGTGCAGGACGGCAGGATATTCGGCAAGCCCCGGGACATGGCGGATGCCCGCGCGATGCTCAAGCGGCTCTCCCGAAAACCCCAGTGGCTCTACACCGGTATTGCGGTAGTCGACAAAGACCGCAACAAAACCCGGACCAGTTACGAAAAGACCAAGGTATATATGGACGCCTTAAGCGACAGCCAGATCGACCGGTATTTCGGCCGGGTATCGCCCCTGGATAAGGCCGGCAGTTTTGATATTCAGGGTAAGGGGGCATTCTTTATCAGGCGCATCGAAGGTTGCTTCTATAACGTCGTAGGCCTGCCTCTGCGCAGGCTTTATCTTATGCTTAAGGAACTGGACATCAAGATATTCGTGCTGCTGTTTTGCCTGATCGCCGCCGGCTGTTCGACCGAATACAATATCGCTACCGGCAAGGAAGATTCCCTCTGGTATAGCACCGACAGGGAAGTGCGGATAGGCCAGGTCATATCCAAACAAGTGGAAAAAGAGTATAAACCCGTAGATGATCCTCTGATACAGAAACGCACGGAGGATATCGGAAAAAAGATCGCCGCGGTCTGCGACCGCAAGGACGTCGATTACACATTCAGGGTCCTCAATGACGATGAGGTAAACGCGTTTTCCCTTCCCGGCGGTTATGTCTATGTCTTTAAGGGCCTCATCGATAAAGTCTCCGGCGACGATGAGCTTGCCGCGGTCCTGGCGCATGAGGTCGGCCACATCGTTGCCCGGCACAGCGTCAAGAAGCTCCAGGCAGCCACCGGCTATTCGCTGCTGCGGATCGTTTTTGCACAGTCACCGGGCGCGGCGGCAGTGGGCACTGCCGCAGACGCAGCCTTTACGGAGCTGATCATGGGCTACAGCAGGGAGGATGAATTGCTGGCGGACCAGCTGGCCAGCCGTTATACCAAGCTGGCCGGGTATAACCCCGAAGGCATGGTTACCTTTCTTAAGAAGCTCCAGGATATAAGTCGCAGAAAACCCAGCCGGGAGCGTTCCTATTACCGGACCCATCCCTATGTTCCCGACCGTATCAGGATCGTAAAAGAGGAGATGGGCAAAGAGATGGACTTTAAAGATTTCATCAATATCCAGGATAAGGCACACCAATAGCCATATGGACCCTAAACCTTGGTACCGGCCCTTTACTACCGCAGCGCTTATTTTGGCGGTAACTTTCCTGCCGCGATTGCTGCTGTTGAGTAAGGGCCCTTTCCATTACGATACGCTGGACCTGATGGTGTGCATGCGCAGCAAGGCATTTACGGACCATGCGGTCATGTTCACCCTGCCGTCCTTCCTGATGATCGCCTTAGCGTATCTGCGCGATGCGCTATGGCCGGCCGTAACCGATCTTAGCCTGGTGCTGGTTACTACCGCAGGGGTGGCCTCTCTGGCTGCGGTCGTCATCTACGCGGTGTTGCGCAAGGTCCTGACGGAATCCGCGGCCGTAGCATACGCGCTGGTCACATCTTTCTTCCCCGTTTTCTTTTCGATTACTACCTTCGGCAGGATAGACCATGCTCTTGCCTTCGTATTCCTTCCTTTGTGCCTGTATTACTTGCTGCAGAGAAAATGGTTTGCCTGCGCCGTCTACACCGGCTTGAGCATCGCTTCCCGGCCCGAGGCTGCATTTGCGCTTTCGGGTTTCTTTATCTGGGCGGCCTGCGACGTCTTTGAGGCCAAGGCCATTCCCTTGAAAACGAAGTTATGGTCGATAACAAAGGCCGTCTTGATCCTTTTCTTTGTTTCCGCCCTGGTATGGCTGGGATTGAGCTTTGCGTTAGGCCGGCGCATGTGGTTTGACCAGATCGTCATGAATCTGATGGCCAAGCAATTCGGTAAAAAAGACCCGCTGGACACCGTAGTTATATTGCAGGTCGACATCAGGAAGGCATTCGCGCATGTGCTGACCGTCTTGCGGCTGTTGTCGGTAAGTTCCCTGTTCCTGGCGTTCGGCCTTTTCGCAAAGATCAGGCAGAAAAGCGTCAAGGACATGCTCTTGTTCTTCGTGTCGTTTTTTGTCTGCCTGACGTTGGTGGCGAACTTCGAGATGGCCCTGAATGAGCTGCGCTATCTTGCGGTGCCGGTATTCTTTCTTGCGTATTTTATCGCCGCAGGGTTTGAGTTCGTTTTTAAAAAGGCATGGCGTCTGTTTCCGGCCTGCCTGTTATGCGCGACGGCCATGCTGTGGCCGGTGGCGCCGACGATCTACGACCGCCACCAGCGCGCCCTGCAGGTCGATTTTGCCCGGCACCTGGGAGAGGTTACCGCCCCCGGCAGCGTGATTATTGCTCAGGACGAATGGATTTTTTTCAAATATTACGCCGGTCGCGACGTGATTATCCCGCCTTCGCTATGTGTTACCAACGATTGGAGGCCATTTTTTGAGAAGGTCAGCGCCGTAGTTGTTGCGCGCAGGCCTCTTTATTTTACGTATACCGCCATTTCCTACGACTATTGCCATATCCTCAGAAAATTTATCCAGAAGGGCTTCCGGGCGTTTCTGGTCGACTCGTACCTGAACGAAGACTGGCATCCGGACACCATCGGCCGCCATGTGTATCGCGAGCCGATATATTTGCTGGTGCCGAATAGATAGATTTCACTGAATAAAGGCTTAAGGAGCTCGAGGAGGGTATAACATGAAGATTGCGGTGGTGGTTCCCTGTTATAACGAAGAGGCGTTGCTGCAGGAATTGCTCAAGAGGCTCAGCGCGGTGATGGCCGGTTGCCTGGGCCGCCGGGAAATAGACGACTATGAGCTCGTATTCGTGGATGACGCAAGCCAGGATGCGACATTCTCCATGCTTGCATCCGCGGCAGCAAAGGATAAAAAGATCAAACTGGTAAGCTTGTCGCGCAACTGCGGCCATCAGGTTGCCATTTCTGCCGGCCTTGACTATACGCAGGCAGAGGCGGTTATCGTTATGGACGCCGATCTTCAGGACCCGCCGGAACTTATCCCGGAGATTATCGGTGCCTGGAGACAGGGGTATAAAGTGGTGCACATGAAACGGCGGGTACGCAAAGGGGAGGGATTTTTAAAAAGAGCGCCGGCCAAGATGTTCTACCGCCTCCTTAATGTCTTTTCAACCGTGAAGATACCCGCAGACACCGGCGATTTCAAATTGCTGGATAAGGAGGTCGTAGTGTACCTGCGCCGACTCAAAGAGCAACACAGGTACCTGCGCGGCCTGGTGGTGCTGGCGGGTTTCAATCAGACGACGCTGGAGTATGACCGCCCGTGCCGTTTTGCCGGCAAACCCAAATACAGCTTCTGGAAGTCATTAGGGCTGGCATCGGACGGCATCACCTCTTTGTCCTCGCGGCCGCTGAAGGTCGTAACGTATCTGGGCGTCATGGGGATAACCTGCAGCGTGATACTGGCGGCATACGCGATCGTCTCCAAATTTTTCCTTCCTCAGAAGGCCCTGCAGGGATGGACTTCGCTATTCATCGCCTTGACTTTCTTCAGCGGTATCCAGTTGCTTTCTCTCGGCCTCATCGGTGAATATGTGGGCAGGATATTCGAAGAGGTCAAAAACAGGCCCCTGTATGTGGTCAGGCAGACAGTGAATATATAGGCAGGTATATCATGCGTTGGCGCTCAGCAAAGTTGCAAAACATCGCCCTCCTGGTATCCTCGTTCCTTTTAGCGGTGATAGCGCTTGAGATATCCCTGCGCCTGGCAGGGGCGCTATTTTTATTTACGCAGGAATGCAGGAACCGGGTTTCCCTGCACCGCAAGGATACCTACCGGATACTCTGCCTGGGCGAATCTACCACTGCCGGTGCCTATCCGGCGTTCCTTGAGGAGGCGCTCAATCGGCGCAATCTCGGTACGCGTTTTACGATAATCGATAAAGGGATGCCGGCGATTAACACCTCGGTTATCGTGGCGCGCCTGGGGTATGAACTCAACCGCTATCACCCCGATATGGTCATTACCATGATGGGGATAAACGATACCGGCGTCCATATGCCTTATGAGTTTGATTCCGGATCCGGGATCGGGCGCGTGTGGAAGTCTATGCGCGTGTATAAACTGGCAAAGCTGTTGTGGCTGCATACAGCGGTTAAGATCAGGCAGATCAATGCGTGTAGGCTCTATAGGCCGCAGGCCTGTGCGCAGGCGTTGCAGCCAGTTGCCCGCGATGAAGCCGGTTACATTGACCTAGGTATGCGCCTGGCGCAGGAGGGCAAATCCGTTGAAGCAGAAGCAGCATACAAGCAGGCCCTGCAGCTTAATCCCCGCAGCGACCGCGCCTGTTTCGAGTTAGGCCGGCTCTATCGAGACGCGGGGGATTTCCTTACCGCCGAGGCTCTTTTTAAGCAGGTCCTGCAGCTTAATCCCGGCCACGATGAGGCCTGTGTTGAGCTGGGGTGGCTCTATAAACAGGAAGGAGATATCTCTCAGGCCGAGAGTTGGTTCAACAAGGCCCTGCACCTTAACCACAACAGCGACCGCGCCTGTTTCGG
>DATJPV010000049.1:0-10983 GCA_035506195.1 Patescibacteria group bacterium
AATTTGATCTGGCGCTTATTTTGCATCCTACGAACCGAGTGCATCTGATCGCTTTTTTTGCCGGCATACCGAGAAGGATCGGGTATGACCGCAAGTTCGGATTTTTACTCACCGATAGGCTGGCGCATACCAAACAGCTGGGTGAAAAGCATGAGCTGGAATACGCCCTTGACCTGGTCAGGCACTTACGTATCGAACCGAAAGACAGGCGTATCTTCATGCCTATAAAACCGGAATCGGAAAGGCTGGTGGAGGAGCTGCTGCAGCAAGAAGGGGTCGGCCGGGCAGACCGGCTGTTGGCGATCCATCCGGCGGCAAGCTGCCCTTCTAAGGTCTGGCCTCAGGCAAGGCTTGCGGAAGTTGCGGACCGCTTGGCAGAAAAATACGGTTTTAAGGTCGTCATTATCGCCGGGCCGAAAGATATTGCCGCGGCGAGGCTTCTGGTAAAACACATGCGCCATCCGGCAATTAACCTGGCCGGCAGGATTTCGGTGAGTCAGCTGGCCAGCCTCCTGAAGAGGTGCCGGCTGTTCATCTCCAATGATTACGGGCCGGTGCATATCGCATCGGCAGTGGGGACCTGTGTAATCTCTATTTTCGGCAGGAATCAGAAAGGGTTAAGCCCTAAGCGCTGGGGCCCGGTGGGCGCTCGGGACCGCTTCATTCATAAAGAAACGGGCTGTATCGAATGCCTGGCCCATAATTGCGCCAAGGGATTCGCCTGCCTGAAGGCGATTACCGTCGAAGATGTCCTCGGCGCCGCTGATTCAATCCTGCAGGAGGGCTCGCATGGCTGAGTTTGGCGTAGGATTGGATAAAGAAAAGGCGCTTGCGCAGAAGATGTTGCGCCTGGGCGTGCGGCCCGAAGATATCGTGGAAAGCTTCATCCGGGCCCAGGGGCCCGGCGGCCAGAATGTCAACAAAGTCTCCACCTGCGTGTATGTAAAGCATATTCCTACCGGCATAGAGGTGAAATGCCAGCAGGAGCGCTCCCAGGCCTTGAATCGTTACCTTGCCCGCAAGCTCCTGTTGCAGAAGATCGAGACCCGTATCCTGGGCAGGATGTCTTCGGAAAGGCAGCGCATCGAAAAGATCCGGCGCCAGAAGCGCCGCAGGTCAAGGCGCGCAAAAGCGAAAATCCTGGACGCAAAACGCAGGCACGCAGAGAAAAAACTTTTGCGCGGGCCGGTAAGCTATGCGGCAGAATAGGCGTCCGGTTGAAGGTTAAATTCAGATTGATTTACGCCGCCACTTATGCTACACTAATTAACTCGTATGATAAACATCCATAAAGTCAAAACATATTCGGTAAAAAAGCGATACAGCAAAGTCTCGCTTGGCGATTTTGCCCGGCCGCCCGGCCGCAAGCGCAGTTTCGCCGCATTTTACGCCTCTTTGCCTAACATACTAAAAGCAAAGGACATCCGTGCGGTAGTTGAAGCGGTGGTCGCGGCGCGCAGGAAAGCAAAAGCGGTCATTTTTATGGCGGGCGCCCATGTGATAAAGTGCGGGCTCAACCCCGTGCTTATCGAACTGCTCAAAAAAAACGTCATCACCTGTATCGCCCTCAACGGCGCCGGGGTCATCCATGATTTCGAGCTTGCGTTCCAGGGTAAGACCTCGGAGGACGTCGGCGAAGGCCTTAAAGACGGGAAATTCGGCATGGGCCGCGAGACCGCGGATTTCATCAACAACGCCGTTAATGACGGGGTGTTGGAAGGCTTAGGTTTTGGGGAAGCGGTAGCGCGGAAGATCGCGCAAGGCAGGCTCCCCTTTAAACAGATGAGCCTGTTGTATCAGGCATACGCCCACAAGGTCCCCGTCTGCGTGCATGTCGCTTTCGGTACCGACATCATACATCAACACGCCTCTTTTGACGGCAGCCGCAGCGGAGAAGGAAGCCAGAGGGACTTTTACCGGCTGACCGAAGCGGTCCGCGGCTTGAACGGCGGCGGCGTGGTGCTTAATTTCGGCTCGGCGGTGATCCTGCCGGAAGTGTTCCTGAAGGCGCTGAATCTGGCGCGCAACCTCGGATTCAAGGTGCATAATTTTACCACGGCCAATTTCGACATGATCCACCACTACCGCTCATTCCAGAATGTGGTCAGCCGCCCCGTCTCCGGCAGCGGAAAAGGCTTCTATATCGTTGGGCATCATGAGATCATGTTGCCGTTGATCGGCCAGGCAATCGTCGAAAGGCTATGAAACAGCTCAAAAAGATCATCAACCGTTTTCATAAGGCCAAGATCCTGGTCGTCGGAGACCTGATCCTGGATGAGTATATCTGGGGCAGCGTGGACAGGATCTCTCCGGAAGCGCCGGTGCCGGTAATGTGGGCCAAGAAGCGCACCCATGTCCCCGGAGGGGCCGCCAACGTCGCCCACAATATCTGCGCCCTCGGAGGCAATGTCTGCCTGGTAGGGGTTATCGGCGACGACAAGAACGCCGAGATCCTGGCGTCTGAACTTAAAAAGCGCTCTATCCCCGCAGGGGGCCTGTTTGTGGCTGCCGGCAGGCACACAACGGTAAAGACCCGCATTATCGCGGGGCACCAGCAGGTGGTCAGGGTTGACTGGGAACATACGGATTCGCTCCCGCGGCAGCTCAATGAGAAGATATGTGCGTTCGTCCAGCGCCACATCGATAAGTTCGATGCGGTGATCATCGAAGATTACGGCAAGGGGGTCATTAACCCCGAGCTGCTCAAAGGGCTTATCGATTTTGTGCATGCCCGCAAGAAGGCGGTTACGGTCGATCCGAAGGAAGACCACTTTCAATATTACCGCGGGGTCACCACCATTACTCCCAACCGCAAGGAACTGGAGAATGCGATCCGCAATTTAAAGATCAAAGATACCACCAATAGGTTCAGGGTGAATACCGACCGGTTGTTTACCGACAAGGATATCGAGCTGGCGGCAGGCCAGATCATGTCCTACCTGGGGCTTGAGTCGATCCTGGTAACGCTAGGGGAACAGGGGATGCGGCTTTTCGAGAACAACGGCCGCATAACCCATATCCCTACCGTTGCCCAGGAGGTCTTCGATGTCTCCGGCGCCGGGGATACGGTGGTGGCAACCTTTACGCTGGCAGCTGCCTGCGGCGCCACCAAGCTGGAAGCAGCGCATCTGGCCAATTTTGCCGCCGGTATCGTGGTAAGCAAGGTCGGGACTGCCGTTACCAACCCGCAGGAACTAAAAGAAAAGATCGGAGCTTAACAGATGAACGTCATCGGAGTGATCCCGGCGCGCTATTCATCCAGCCGTTTTGAAGGCAAGGTCCTGGCGGACATCCTCGGTAAACCCATGCTGCAGCATGTCTGGGAAAGGGCCAAGCAGGCCAAGATCCTCGATGAGCTGATCATCGCCTGCGATGACGAGAGGGTTTATGACGCCTCCCGGGGATTCGGAGCCAATGTCGTGCTTACCGCCAAGGGGCATGCCTGCGGAACGGACAGGATCATTGAAGTGGTCAACCCCCGGGAAGTAAAAGTCGTAGTGAATATCCAGGGGGATGAGCCCTTGATCGATCCGATGATGATCGATATGGCTGCCCGCAGCCTCCTGGAAGACGAGACGGTCTCCATGGCGACCATCATGAAAAAGATCGAAAACACCGCCGAGATCCATGACCCCCACGTAGTCAAGGTGATCGTCGATAAAAATAATTTTGCGTTATATTTCTCCCGGGCGGCTATCCCGCACCATGCCCAGAATTCGGAAGTAAAGACCCTGGCCTATTACAAGCATATCGGCCTTTACGCGTATACGAAAGATTTCCTGTTTATCTACCGTAACCTTCCGGTTTCCAGCCTCGAAAAGATCGAATGCCTCGAGCAGTTGCGGGTCCTGCAGGAGGGCTATAAGATCAAGGTCCTGGAAACCAAATCCGAAACCATCGGCGTAGATACCCCCGCGGACCTGGAAAGAGTAAAAGAATTTCTGCAAAGGGAGAAGGCCTGATGCACACAGTGACCGTTGCGGGCAGCATTAAGATCGGCGCGGGTAACCCGCTGGTCCTGATCGCCGGGCCCTGCGTGATCGAATCGCAACGTTCCTGCCTTGAGGCAGCCAAAAGGCTCAAGGGCATCGCCGCCAGGCACGGTGTCCCCTTTATCTTCAAATCAAGTTTTGATAAGGCCAACCGGCTTTCCATCGATTCCTATCGCGGCCCGGGCCTTGCCAAGGGGCTGGATATTCTGGCGGAAGTAAAGCAAAAGGTGGGAGTGCCGGTCTTAAGCGATATCCACTCCAGCGACCAGGCGAAAGACGCAGGCCGGGTCCTGGATATCATTCAGATCCCGGCGCTGTTGTGCCGCCAGACGGATATCCTGGTGGCTGCGGCTAAAACCGCCAAGCCCGTGAACATCAAAAAAGGGCAGTTTATGGCGCCCGAAGATATCATCTCGATCATCAAGAAGGTTGTCTCTTGCGGCAACAAAAAAGTCCTGATTACGGAACGGGGAGTATCGTTTGGCTATCATAATCTGGTTTCCGATTTTCGGAGTTTAAAGATCATGAGGGATTTCGGCTATCCGGTGATTTATGACGCCACCCATAGCGTCCAGCTGCCCGGAGGCAAGGGCGGCTGCTCCGGCGGGCAGCGGGAATTCGTCGAGGGGCTCTCCCGCGCCGCGGTTGCCTTTGGCTGCGATGGCCTTTTTTTGGAGGTACACCCTCATCCGGAAGATGCGCCGTGCGACGGGCCCAATATGATCGATTTTAAAACGCTGGAGAGGCTCTTGCGCCAGCTTAAGAGAATTGAGGCGGCCTTATGAGAACCGGTATCGTTAAGCGCGCCCGGCAGGTCCTGGATATCGAAGCTGAGGCGGTCAGGAGTTTAAAGCCGCGGCTGGACAGGCATTTCTTGCGGGCAGTCGAGCTGATGCTTAAGACCAAGGGAAGGATCGTGGTCAGCGGTATGGGCAAGACCGGCATCATCGCCCAGAAATTTTCCGCGACCCTTGCTTCTACGGGAAGCCCCAGCCTGTTCGTGCATTCCGCCGAGGCGGTGCACGGCGACTTGGGCCGGATCACTTCTGATGACGTAGTTATCCTCATTTCCAACAGCGGCCAGGGGGAGGAAATAAAGCAGCTTCTGCCGTTATTGAAAAAGATCGGCTCCAAGGTTATCGCCCTTACCGGAAACAAGAAATCGATCCTGGCCAAATACAGCGATATCGTACTGGATGTCTCGGTCAAGCGGGAAGCCTGCCCTTTGGGGCTGGCGCCTACCGCATCGACGACAGCGACGCTGGCGATGACCGACGTGTTAGCGGTCTGCCTCCTGGAGCTCAAAGGTTTCAAGGAGAAAGACTTTGCGTTTTATCATCCGGGCGGCGCGCTGGGCAAGAGGCTGTTGCTTAAAGTCGAAGATATCATGCGCAAGGGGGCGGCAAACCCGGTGATCAAGGAAGAGACGTTGGTTTCCGAGGTCCTTTTCAAGATAACCCAGGCCCGTGCCGGCAGCGCGACCATTGTCGATGAAAAAGGGCAGTTGACCGGCATTTTTACGGATGGCGATCTGCGCCGCCACCTGGAAAGCGACCCGCAACTGACGCGGCGCCGGATCAAGGATGTGATGACCAGGAACCCGACTACCGTGTCCGTGGGCACGCTTGCGGCCGAGGCTATGCGCATCCTGGAGCAGAAAAAGATCGACGAAGTGCCGGTGGTGGACAAAAACCGCCGTCCCGCCGGCCTGGTAGACGTACAAGACCTTCTCAGGGCAGGATTGATTTAGACGTGGAAGAGCGCATCGCAAAGAAAGCAGGCAAGGTCAGGTTGTTGGTGTTGGATGTGGACGGCGTCTTGACCGACGGGCGGATCATCTATGATTGCCGCGGCCGCGATGCCAAGCTGTTCGATGTCCACGACGGCATGGGCGTATACTTGTTGCACAGGGCGGGGATCCCCACCGTCCTTATTACCGCCAAGGGCTCAGGCGCCATCAGGCCTCGCGCCAAAGATATGCGCGTCGCACAGGTGCTGGAAAACGTATCGCCTAAAAGCTCCGCACTGGATAAGATTTTAAAAAAATACAAGGTTACCAGCGAAGAGATATGTTTTGTAGGAGACGACCTGGTTGATCTTTGCCTCCTTAAGAGGGTCGGCTTTCCCGTTGCAGTATTCAACGCCGCGCCGGAAATAAAACAGGCAGCTTCGTATATCACCCTGCGTCACGGGGGCCGGGGCGCCGTCCGCGAGGTCGCCGAGCTCATTTTGAAAGCCAAGGGGAAGTGGGAGGAGGCGCTCAAGGCTTATGATGTATAGGCGTATTTTCTTGTGCGTTAGTTTTCTGTTCTCCTGCGCCGGAGCCGGTTTTGCCGAAAAGGCCGTTCCCCTGGAATCCGACCAGCAGATCAGCGATTTCTCTTTGGCCGGCTACGGAGAGAAAGGCAAAAAGAGCTGGGACCTGGCCGGTAAGACCGCCGATATTTTCAGCGATGTGGTCAAGCTGAAGGACATTGTCGGTAATTTTTATGCCGAGAACGACACTATCCGGCTGGTCGCCGATAAGGGCGATTTCAATAAGGCCGATGGCAAAGTGCACCTCCAGCAGAACGTGGTGGTCACTACTTCTTCGGGGACGAAGATGAGTACCGACGCCCTGGACTGGGACAGGAAAAAGAATATGGTGATGACGGATGAGTTGGTCAATATCGAAAAGGCCAACATGGTCAGCGTCGCCCAGGGCGCCCAGGGAGAACCGAACCTGAATAAGGTGACCCTGCTTAAGGATGTGCAGGTTAATTTCAACCCCGAGGCCAAAACTCCCGAAGAGAATGGCCTCAAAAACAAGATCGTCATTACCTGCGATGGCCCGTTGGAAGTGGATTACGCCAAGAACGTCGCGGTATTCAAAAATAACGTCAAGGTGGTAAACCAGGACTCCGAGATATACAGCGACCAGATGGATGTGTATTTCAATAAGGGCGCAAAGAACAAGGATGCCGCGCAGCAAAACAACGACCTGGTGGCTACCAAAGTGGACAGGATCGTCGCCCGGGGCAATGTGAAGATCGTCCGGGGAGAAAATATATCCTACAGCGAAGAGGCAGTATACACTTCAGGCGACCGCAAGATCACCCTGTCGGGCAAGCCGAAGCTGGTTATTTATTCGACGGAGGGGCTGCATGCATCTCCTTGAGACCAGGGAGTTGGTAAAAGCATACGACGGCAGGGAAGTCGTCAAGGGCGTCAGTATCGAAGTCAAACGCGGCGAGATCGTCGGGCTGCTCGGGCCTAACGGGGCGGGTAAAACCACCACGTTCTATATGATCGTCGGCATCATCCCTCCCCGGCGCGGCAAGATCATATTCGATAATTTCGATATCACCGCCTTGCCGATCCACGAGCGCAGCCGTTACGGCATCGGCTATCTTTCTCAGGAGCCGTCCATATTCCGCAAGCTCAGCGTCGAAGAGAATATCCAGGCGGTATTGGAGACCCTGCCGATCGGCAGGTCCGAGCGCAGGCGCAGGCTGGAGCAGCTGCTGCATGAGCTTAACATCGCCCACCTTGCCAGGAGCAAGGCATACACCCTTTCGGGAGGGGAAAGGCGAAGGCTGGAGATTACCAGGGCGCTGGTCACCAACCCGTCTTTCATACTGCTGGATGAGCCTTTTTCCGGGATCGATCCGATCGTCGTCAGCGAGGCGCAGGAGATCATCAAGGAACTTAAGGGCAAGGGGTTGGGGATATTGCTTACCGATCACAATGTGCGGGAGACCCTGTCGATTACCGACCGGGCCTATCTGATCGCCGACGGCAAGATACTTATTTCGGGTACCGCCGGGGAGCTGATCAATAACCCCAAGGCCAGGGAGATCTACCTGGGAGAGAAGTTTAGCATGTAATCGTACCAACGACATATACGAAAGCGAGGCAGGTTGCACACATGAAGACCGAAGTCACGAAGATAGACAGCACCAAAAGGCAGATCAGTATCGAAGTCAGCGGCGATATCGTCAAGGAAAAATTTACACAGGTGTACGAGAAGATCGGCAAGGACGCCAAGGTCCCGGGGTTCCGGCCTGGGCATGCGCCGCGCGATATGCTGGAAAAGAATTATTCGGAGCACGCGCACGAGATGGTCCTCAGGGAGCTTATCCCCGATATATATAATCAGGCCGTAGGCAAGGAGGGGTTGGATGTGATAGACCTGCCCGATATTTCAGAGGTCAAGCTTGACGGTAATGTCCTTTCCTTCAAGGCCACCGTAGAGGTGACGCCCGAGATAAAGCTGGGCAATTACAAGGGGCTTAAGCTTGATTACAAGCGGATCGAGGTGGCTCCCGACGAGCTCAAGCGCAGCGTCGATTCCCTCAAGGAGGCCCGCAAGGCCGATGCGCTGGACGATAGCTTCGCTAAGTCTCTGGGGTATCCGGATACGGCGGAACTGGAAAAGACGATGGAAAGGCAGCTTTTCCTGCAAAAGGAGCACGCGCAGCGGCAAAAGATCGAAGGGCAGATCGTCGAAAATCTTATTTCCGGTCTTGATTTCAAGATTCCGCATTCCCTGGTAGAGCGGCAGCTGCAGGACCTGCTGCGCCAGGCCAAGATGGACATGGCTTTAAAAGGCATGCCGCGGGAGAAGATCGACGAGCAGGAAAAGGAGTTGACCGCGCACCTTGAGCCGGAGGCAAAAAAACAGGTCAAGATATACCTGACCCTGGCGGAGATCGCCAAAAAAGAACACATCCCCGTTGACGATCATATGCCGCGCAAGGTCATGGAATTTTTACTTAAAGAGGCGAAGTGGGAATAATAACAGGAGGTGTTCGATGAGCGAAAGAATGCAAACGCTGGTACCTATGGTTATCGAGCAGACCAATCGTGGCTATGAGAGGGCGTATGATATTTATTCGCGGCTTCTTAAGGACCGCATCGTCTTTATCGGCACCCCGATCGATGATTTTGTGGCAAACCTTATCATTGCCCAGATGCTCTTTTTGCAGATGGAAGATGCCGGCAAGGATATCAACGTATACATCAACTCCCCCGGAGGTTCGGTGACGTCGGGTCTGGCGATATACGATACGATGCAGTTTGTCAAGTGCGATGTGGCGACCTACTGCGTCGGCCAGGCCGCCAGCATGGGGGCGCTCCTTTTGGCCGCCGGGACCAAGGGGAAACGTTTCGTGCTGCCGCACTCGCGGATCATGATCCATCAGCCCTGGGGCGGGATGCAGGGTACTGCCTCCGACATCTCTATCCACGCCAAAGAGATCTTGAAAATGCGCGATCAGATCAATGAACTGCTGGCGCGCCATACGGGACAGCCCCTGGAAAAGATACAGAAAGATACCGACCGGGATTATTTTATGTCCGCGCAGGAGGCCAAAGAATACGGCCTGATCGATGAAGTCATTATGCAGAAAATAAACAAATAAAACAAAAGGAGAACATCCGCCATGAGAAAGAATTATTTATTGACGCCCGGACCGACGCCGCTGCCTCCCGAGGTATGCCAGGCAATGGCCCGGCCGATCATCCACCACCGCACCCCGCAGTTTCAGGCTATTCTCAAGGAAGCAACCGAAGGCCTGAAATATATATACCAGACCGCCTCGGACGTATTTATCCTTACTTCGTCGGGGACCGGGGCGATGGAAACGGCGGTAGCCAACCTTTTGTCCCCCCAGGATACGGCCATCACCATCGAGGGCGGGAAATTCGGCGAGCGCTGGACGGAGATATGCCAGGCATACGGGGTCAATACCGAGGTAGTGAAAGTCGCCTGGGGCACGGCGGTATCGGCGGATGAGATTGCCAAGAGGCTCAAGGCCAACCCCAAGATAAAGGCGGTATATGCGACGCTGTGCGAAACCTCTACCGGCGTAACCAACGATATCAAGGCGCTGGGCGAAGCGGTCAAGGATTCCGATGCGGTATTGGTAGTGGATGCCATCAGCGGCCTGGGTGCGATCGACCTGAAGACCGACGCCTGGTCGGTTGACGTCTGTGTGTCCGGTTCCCAGAAAGGACTGATGCTGCCGCCCGGCCTGGCCTTTATTTCCGTCAGCAAAAAGGCATGGGCAAAGGCGAGCGGATCGAAGTGCCCCAAATATTACTTTGATTTGAAGGCCGCCAAAAAGGCGCTTGATCAGACCGATACCCCTTATACGCCGGCGATCTCGCTGGTGATAGCGCTTAATGAGGCCCTGAAGATGATGCGCCAGGATGGCCTGGAGAATATCTTTGCCCGGCACAAGAAAATGGCAGAAGCTACGCGCCAGGCAATGAAGGCGCTGGGTTTAGAGCTTTTTGCGCCTACCGCGGCATCCGATGTGGTCACCGCAGTCAAGGTCCCCGCCGGCATAGACGGGGAAAAGATGGTCAAGACCATGCGGGATACCTACGGTATCACCCTTGCCGGCGGCCAGTCGGAGTTGAAAGGCAAGGTCTTTCGCATGGCCCACATGGGCTATATCGAGGAATTTGATATCATTATCGGCATCGCCTGCGTCGAGAAAGTCCTGGCCCACATGGGGTATGCCTTCAATGTGGGGGCCGGGGTAGCTGCTGCGCAGCGCGTGTTCTTAAGCTGACCTAAGGGTATAAGAAACGATGCCCAAAAAAGTTATTGCCGTACTTGTTCTTTTGTCCTGGGTGTGCCCGGCCTTGGCTGCCGAGAGCATCAATATCACTACTTATCTGCCTTCCCCTTATGCTACCTATGTCGAGCTCAGGATTGACCGGGGCACGGTAGGAAGCGCCTATCGCGGGCAAGGGCTTAGCGACGGGAACCTGCTGGTTTCCGGCAGGTTTACGATCGGCACTTCTTCTCCCGCTACTGTTTTTGACGTCCGCGCAGACAGGCTGGGAGGCTACCACACCGCATTTTTCCGGGGTTCAAACGACATCGGCGTCGGGGTAGGAGGCTATACGAATGCGGGCGGGCCTTTATCGTTGGGCTCGATCCAGGCAATGACGTACAATACTTCCACGGGGCAGCCTCTTTTGATCAATGCCTCTAACG